>NZ_CP053351.1:2842500-3442500 GCF_013394655.1 Winogradskyella schleiferi | reverse complement strand
AAGCGCGTCAATCAAACAAACAAGAATTAGAAAAATTAGATAGTAAAGAATACATCTATAGAGCTAAAATAGAAGGTAATTTTCCTGAACATTCCTATCCCAATAAAGATGAACTAAAATTAAAAGTTGGGGCGCAAGTCATGTTTATTAAAAATGATAGTTCACCTGAAAAGCGTTATTTCAATGGTAAAATTGGTAAAGTCATTTTATTAGAAAAGGACGAAGTCATTGTGAATTGTCCTGATGACGATTTTAATATCGTCACTAAATTAGAAACTTGGGAGAACATAAAATATACTGTGGATTCTGAAACAAAAGCTATAACAGAAGACAAAATTGGAAGCTATTCTCAAATCCCTTTGCGCTTAGCATGGTCTATTACTATACATAAAAGTCAAGGTTTAACTTTTGAAAAGGCTATAATTGATGCCCAAGGTGCTTTTGCACACGGCCAAACATATGTCGCTCTAAGTCGTTGTAAGTCCTTAGAAGGACTAGTATTAAAGAATAGAATTGAACCTCATCAGATAATTAGTGATCAAAATGTTTCTGAATTCAATAAAAATAGTGAAGCTAATCAACCGAATGAAGCTATTTTACAACAATCTAAACGTGAGTTTCAACTTAATTTAATTTCTGAGGTCTTCCATTTTTATAAGTTTCTATATCCAGCAGGAAGAATTTTGGATATCTATTATAAAAATAGAGGTAGTATTGAAGGAACGATAGAGCAGCCAATTAACAAAATTAAGGATAGTATAGCTAATTTGCTAAAAATCAGTAATAGTTTCAAATCTCAATTGCAGACTTTAGTTGGTGAAAACGAAATTCCTAAAAATAATGCTTTAGTCCAAGAGAGGTTTACAAAAGCCGTTTCCTATTTTAAAGAACAGACAAAATCAACAATAGTTTCTCCATTAAATGACCTCAGTTTTGCAACTGACAATAAAGCTATACAACAAGATATTGAAAAACAATTAGACGCTTTGGAAGAATTGATAGAAACTAAGTTATCGTATTTTGAAGGTTTAAAAGAGGGTTTTGAAACTGATAAGTACTTAGAATTAAGAGCTCAATCTGTTTTCTTAGGAAAGGAGAAACCAAAAAAACAACGAAAAACTGTTGTAGATGGTACAACTAACGTTGAACTATTCGAATTATTAAGAGAACTCAGAAATGACATAGCAAAACGTGAAGATTTAATACATTACCAAATTTTTACGCAAAAATCGCTATATGCAATTTGTGAAACTCTACCAACAACAAAAGCAGGGCTAAGTCAGATACATGGCATGGGTAAAACCCGAATTGAAAAATACGGTACGGATATATTAAAGGTAATTTTAGATTATTGTGACGAGAACAATATTGAACCTTCTAATCAAAAACAAGTTGTTGAAGAATTCAAACCTAAAAAGAAAAAGGAAGACACTAAGAAAATTTCTTTAAAGTTATATAAAGCTGGTAAAACAATAGATCAGATAGCATTTGAGCGAGAATTAAACACTCATACCATCTTTGGACATCTAGCAAGTTTTATTACTACAAATGAGGTTGAAATTACCGATTTGATGTCTATAGATCATTATAATGAATTAAAGAAAATCATTCCGACTAAAACCTTTGAAAACCTTTCAGATTTGAAGCATCAAATTGATGATAAATACTCTTACGGTGAAATAAGATTAGTATTGCAAGAATTAGAAAATTAGTTGTTTCTAATTATTGTGTTGACTTATCACGATTCTTACGACAAAAAGATTAAAAGTTGTAGTTCATATTATTAATATTTCAATTTTTAGTTAATTTCAATTTAGTAGGCATGATATTTTATCTAATCCGCATTCTCTTCCTAAAAGGTCTGCAGTATTAGCGATTGTATTTTTTTCTTATAGTATATTTTTTGATTTCTAAAATAGTTTTTTCTTGGCTAGCCTCTAAGACTTTTAGTTTTTTATTACTTTCTTAAAAATATTTCCCTTATCAGTTTTTAATTCAAATAAATACATGCCAGACGCATAACCATTTAAGTTCATTTCTTTCTTTGTTGATGTTGTAATATGCTCTCCTAAAATTGAATAAACAGTTATAGATTCTATGTTTGCGTTTGAGTTTATCAAAACTCTATCCGATGTTGGATTAGGGTAAATATGAAAGCTAATAGTGTTTATATTGGTCTCTATACTTAATGTTTCGGGTTCTAGTTTGACTACAAAAAAATCATAGAGTCCATGGTTTCCAGAACCATTAGAATTAGATCGACCAGCAACAATATAACCGCCATCTGCTGTTAATCCTATGGCAGTACCCATATCATTACTATTACCCCCTATACATTTTTGCCATAATAGCGTACCGGTAGAATTGAGTTTAATTACCCAATAATCATAAAAACTTCCAGATCCGTTTCCACTTACGTCACCATCGTTAGAATTGGTTTGACCAGTCATAATATAACCACCATCTACTGTTTCTTCTATATCAATACCAATATCCTCACTAGTTCCACCAAACGTATTTTGCCACTGCATAATACCTAAAGCATCTAACTTAAGTACCCAAAAATCTTGTCCTCCTTGATTATTAGTTAAATCCCCATCATATGACTGTGAAGTTCCTGCAACTATATAGCCACCATCTGATGTTTGTTTAATAGAGCGACCATAATCCGCAAGGGTGCCACCAAAACTATAGTCCCATTCTACCTCAGACAATGCATTTAATTTAAGCACTCTTGCATCTTGATTATAAGTATTATCATTATTTTGAAATGATGTATATCCGGTTACAATAACACCACCATCGCTAGTTGTTACTACAGAATATCCTTGAGCACTTCCAAAAGTTGTATTAGACCAACTACTGGCTAAATTACCATTGGCATCTAACTTAACAAGCCATAAACCTCCACTTATTCCTCCAGCACCTCCAATAAACCCAGTAACTATGTAACCACCATCAGGGGTTTGCTTAACATCATGTCCTCTTTCTCCTGGTGGAGATCCAAATTTATGACCCCATTCCATATCTCCGGTACTATTTGTTTTTATTATAACTATGTCGTCGTAGCCGTTACCCAAGTTTTCGCCTAAAAAATCATTGGAATCAGACATACCTGTAATAATGTATCCTCCATCTGAAGTTTGACGAATAGCATAAGCTTCATCAGTGCCACTACCTCCAATACTTTTGTCCCATTCGAGGTTGCCCAAACTATTAATTTTAATTATCCATATATCACCACCTCCTATTTGTGTAGTTACATCACCGTTTGATGAAAAGGTAGCACCTGCAACAATATATCCACCATCGACTGTTTGTTGAATAGATCTTGCTACATCATTGCCAGTGCCGCCAAAAGATTTTTGCCAACTTATTTCTGGTTGGCCAAAGATTATGTTTACTAAGCATAAAATAAAAAGCGTACAAAGTATTTTTATGGAATCTAATTTATGTGTATGTATGACTTTCATATAACGTTGATTTTAAATTTTATTAGAAAGCAAAATTGAAGCAATTGTTAAATTAACTTTTTTTGAATCATTTCCTCGTTTTCATATAGGTTGAAGACTTAGTGTTTAAATATTACTTTATAATTAAAACTGTAATTGACTTTCTTTATCTGCATTGTTGATCTGAATTTCTTTCGTAAACTCCAAAATTTAAGTCAAACGGAAAAGCTTCTAAATCTCCAGAGGAAAGTTCATGGATGATTCCTGTAATCGATCCATATAAATAGTTTCCTGTCAGTGTAAGCTCAACATTAAAAGTAGTGGGAACAGCAAAACTATACGTGTATTCGTCAAAGTTAGTCCCGAGGATGTCAATTTCTGTTTCATAATTTTCGTTGGTTTGAATAGCATCAAGGTCATAGTAGCCATTTACTGTTATGGTTTCGCCTTCCACAGGAATAAACCCTTCAGATAGGGCTATAGTGATATGTTCTTCTCCACTATTTGCATCAGCTAATTCATAAAGGTTAATTTGTAGAGGAACGGTTCCAAATGTTCCATCGAATTCGTAATATCCTTTGTTGTACGATGGAAGAACGTCATAATCACCTCCTGAGAAGTTCCAGTAACATCCTCCTACATCATCTACGTCGTTACTGTCTTCATCCTTGCTGCAACCAAATTGCAAGACTACCGTAAGGTACAAAGCGGTAAATAAAATTTTTTTTAATAAATATTTCATGATTTTTAATGTTATATTATGTTATTATTTCCTTTTGTGACAAAATTTAAGGTGATACTTTGTGATCGATAAATTTTACCATCTAAATATTAAACTTTACTCCAGCTGCTATAACAAGTTGCCCTTCATCTATAATTACATATTTTAATTCAGCAAATGGTATAAAATTACTGCCTAAGCTAAAGTTAGCACCACCACCAATGTTAAGTCCAAATCTTCCATCGCTTGAGCTATAATTATTGCCTAAGAAATTGTTGCCGTCGTATGAGGCTTTTACACTCGAATAATTGAGTCCAGCAATGCCATAGACATCAATATTTTCTTCATTTAAAAAATAATAGTTGGCGTTTGCATTGACTTCAAACCAATTGATTTTTATACCACTTTCATCTTTTGGTAAATAGTATATAAAAGATGGCGAAACGGTAAGTTTTTCCATTATTGGAAATTCAGCATTTGCACCGATACCTATATTTTTGATTTCAGTACCATAAGCCAAAAGGCCTCCTATTTTGGTTTCTGTTTGTGCCGTGGCAATAAATGTGCATCCTATGTAAAATGCTACTATTACTAGTATTAAGTTGATTTTCTTCATAATTGTTTTGTTTTATTATTAAAAATGCTTGTGTTATTCTGCTTGTACGTTATATTCAAATTCACCAGTTACGTTATGTAGTAATACCTCGGGCGTTAAGATGCCATCAGTAAATGCTTTAAAATAGGCTTGTCCCTCAAAACTCCCCTTAATATTTGCTATGGTGACTATACCCAAACTGTTGAGGGTTTCTTCATACTCTGTTATGGTCACTCCTATGGCTTTGGAATACAAAGAAGTGATCAAATCATTATCACTGTCACCATCACTATCGTAGAAGGCGAAATCATTTCCAAATAATAACTTCATATTAAAAATTGGTTCATCTGTAATTATTCCAGTGGTTCCTGTTTCAATTTCACCTAGTGCAAATTCTCCTGTAGAGTTAGGTGCTGTTATATAAACCTCAAAATAGTTATCTTCTGTTTCGTGCCTTGAAAACCCCAAACTGGCAACCTGCATGGTTCCTTCTGGTGTATCTTGATCGTAAACATGACCTAATACTATGATGTTATTGGTTGATGTACGCTCTGAATCTGCAATGATAAACGTGTCATTCACGGCACTTCCAGTAACGCTATAGGTTATGTAGTTGCCTTGTGATTGTGGCTCATCATTTTGGTCTTCACTGTCATTACTACTACATGTCCATAAACTACAGACTATATATAGTCCGAAAATTATCTGTGATATGTGTTTTAACTTTTTCATGATGATTTTAAGTTTATTTAATTATTAAAAGCTATGAATATAAACCTTGCTATAGCTGTACAGAATTAAAAGTTTTTATATGGAAAAGGACTTTTATTAGTGGATCTCAAATTCACCACTGATTTGATGAACATCAGCCTCAACTAAATTAGATCTATAGAATGATCCAGAAAATGTACCTTTGCAATGAGTTACGGTATTTCCATTTATTTCTAGTTCTGTAATAGTTACAGTCACATCTTTTTCAGAGAAATTGTCTTCTAAAGTTGATAATACTAAGCTTACACCTAAATCACTATTTACACCGACTTGATGAACAAAGTTATAGGAGCCAATTTCTGGTGGAGCTACCAATATAAAGTGTGATTCTGAAAATGATTTGCCGACATATACTTGAATTTGATCTTCAGAAAGGTCTGGGTCATCATCTGTATCATAGTAAAAACCAAGAGAGCCAAATTCATCATCGCTATCCCTATAATTATAATTGCCTTCTGTAATTGGACCTGTAATACTAAATTCTGCATAAGACACCATAGTATCTCCATTATCTCCGTTATCACCATTGCTATCATCACTACTACAATTAAATAATGATACACATAAGAGTAATGTGAAAATGCTTTTGATTTTTGATAAAGTTTTCATTTTATTTTTGTTTTAAAATGTTAGAATTTATTTAGTGGACCAACAAATTGTGGGATATGATCAATAGGTTTTCAATCAAAATCTTGAGAACAATCTAAGTCTGTCCAGCCTTGGGCTGCATCTTGTAAATCTGAATATTGCGAAGGCACCAAAGCACAATTATCAATAGCATCTATAAAATCTAGTGCTACATTTTTTAAATTATTACAGGTTTGCTCATTGGGATCTGTTTGAAAAGCAGAGAGAGCATTAGAGTAATCTGTGGAAGCGCTTGCGAGCTGATTACAAAACACATCAGGATTTCCACTGTCATCGGTAGAGCAACCTATGGTCGTTAATACCATAGGAAACATTAATACTAATACAAATGTTTTTAATGCATAATTTGAAATTTTAGTTTTCATTTTTATTGGTTTTAAGTTTATAAATAATTGATACTATTTTGATTTTTTTTAAAATTGTACATTTAATTTTTGAATATATTTTGAGCAGAAAATATATTCATACATATAAATTCAGTTTTTCAATTTTCACGGGTTCTTTTTCATTGATAGTGTTTATAATTTCCATAATCCACATAGAGCGCAAAATAAAAATCCCTACGATGTTGATTATCCGACCCAGAATGGAATCACCCTAAAAATACTGATGGCTTCATGGTGCCGTTTTATTAATTTTAATAGATTTAACAACACTGTTTTTTATTATAATCTTTATAAAATATTCTCCAGATTTTAAGTGATCTAAATTGATGAATATGTTCTCTGGTTTTTTATTAAGCTTGTTACTTTTTGATAACATTTAGCACTTTTTATAATCGACAAATAGATTGTTTGTTAATCTTAATACTACAATATTAGAAAGTTGCGTTGTAATGGGATTTCAATTATGTAACAAAGTATTGTACTTATGTAACACTGGTGTTAACTGGCATGTTTAGAGGCTTTTAAAGTGTATTCTGTAGGTGTGCAATTGTAAATTGACTTAAAAGTTCGAATAAAATAGGAAGATGTATTAAACCCTGTTTGGTACGCAATTTCGGAAATTGTATTATCCGTTTTTTCTAACAAGGTCACAGCGACTTTCATGCGTTCTTTTTTTATAAATTCTGTGGTAGATAAACCTGTAAGGGATTTTAATTTTCGGTGTAGTTGCATTCTGCTCATCAACATTAACTCGCTTAATTGTTGTGATGTAAAATCTGGTTGAAGGATATTTTCTTTTACAGCTTCTTTGAGGTTTTGAAAAAATTGATCGTCTGTATTGGAAACCGTTAGATTATGAAAATCAAGTGCATTGTTTTTACTGTAAAAGTTGTGAAGTGCTTTTCTGTTGGCTATTATTTGTTGTACTCTTATTTTAAGCTTTTCAACATTAAAAGGTTTTGTAACATAAGCATCTGCTCCAGATGTTAGCCCTTTTATTTCATTTTTGTCTCCAGATTTTGCAGTTAATAAAATAATTGGAATATGGCTGGTTTTTACATCATTTTTTAATGTATTGCACATGTCTATGCCGTCTAATATAGGCATCATAATATCGCTGATGATAATATCTGGAATAAGCTTCAAAGCTTTAGTCATGCCTTCCTTGCCATTACAAGCTTCACTAATTTGGTATTCGTCTTTAAAAATTGAATGGATAAAAGATCTTATATCTTTATCATCTTCAACCACTAGTAATATTGGTTTTTGGTTATGCTCTAAACCAGTTAATTCTATATTTTTGTCTGAGTAGATGGGTTCTTCAAGTATAGTTTCAAAAATTGGCTGCTCAGAAATTTCAGAAGTCCTAAAGTATGCGCGTTCCAGTGGCAAGGTTACTGTAAACTGAATTTCATCGGTATTCATAGTATGCGCAATAATATTACCGTGAGATAAAATAGCTAATTCTTTTACTAATGATAGTCCTATGCCAACGCCTTCATTGTACTTGCTGTTTTGATAGTAGCGTTGAAATAATTTTGGCAGCTCTTCAGCTTTTAAGTGGTTCCCATTGTTAATAATGGAAATTGTTAAAAATCCCTCATTCAAATTGGCATTAAACGAAATGGAACCATTTTGAGGTGTATATTTCACGGCATTAGAAAGTAAATTGGAAATTATTTTTTCAACCACATCAGAGTCAAACCAAACATCTTTCATCACATCAATATCAAAAGTAAAATTGATGTTTTTTTCAAGAGCTTTATAATCAAAAGCGGTAACCAATTGTTTTAGTAATACCGACAAGTTTCCTTGTGGCACAGTAAGTTTTAAATTTCCAGATTCTAGTTTGGAAAGGTCTAATAATTGATTCACTAGGTTTATCAGTCGCTTTGAGTTTCTTTTAATAAGGTTGAGTTGCTTTTTGTCATCTTCAGAAATGTTTGGTTTTGCCAGTTGAGTGTCAATAGGACCTGAAATGAGCGTTAATGGTGTTTTGAACTCGTGCGAAATATTATTGTAAAGCTTGGTTTTGAACTCATCTAATTTTTTGATTTTATCTTTTTCAATCTCAATTAAATTAAACTTGTAGCCTAGACCAAGTGAAAGACAGAGCATCTCAAGAAACACGCCCAATTGCGACGCATTGAAGCCATAAAATCCAAATAAATTATAGGCATCTACACCTTGAGTATAAACAGCTTCTGAAGCTGAGTATAAACCTACAATGGTTAAAACAATGAGAAATACATTACTGATCAAAATGTAATACCTTAGTTTAGACTTAATAACCATAAAGGCCCTAATCACAGCATAGATAGAATACAAATGCAGCGGTATAAAAATTAAGGATTGATATTTTATTAATATTTCGGAATCCTTGGTAATCAATAAATATAAAAATGTAGTTGCAGATAAGACATACATCAGTTTAGTGAACAGGTCGATTTCTTTAGAAAACTTTAAGTGAAAGGTTTTAATTTCCGCAAAAACATTGATAAATTTTACATAGATACCAGTTAGCAAAAACAACAGTGGCAATAAAAAACTTAACTCTAAATCAACGTTGTCTGTAAATAATCTAAGCTCTAGCATTAAGTCTATTTTCATAAAAAAATAAATGGCGAATAAGAGCGAATAAATGCCATAAAGTAAATAATCTTTTTTCTTCACCTGTATATAAACCAATAGCATATACAAACCAATAAAGACAAATGCTCCTTGAAATAGAAACGTTGTAATTAGAGCTTTTATAGCGTCAGTATTTTGGAATAAATCATTCATACATTTTGGATATCAGGCTTAAAAAAAGAAAAGGGAATAAAATACTAACTCCTCGTTTTTGTATTATTCCCCTTTCTCACAACTGATTAATAGCGTCTTTAATATTATTTAGTGATCTTGATAGATTTGATAACTTTATTGTTTAGTAGAATTTCAAGTTGATAGGTTCCTTTTTTTAAGTGGTCTATACTGAGATATATTTTATCGTCTTTTGATTTGTCTTTAAGGGGATTTTCCATCTCAAAATTCTACCTGTTGTTTTATGTGTCAGTAAAATTATAGGGATGACTTTAAATTGCATATCAATTATGTTTCAAAACATGTAACAGGTGTTACATTATTTATATTGATCAATGATAATCAGTATTTTAAAACTTTGGAAGTACTTACGAATGAAATTCGCTAGGTGTCGTATTATAGCTTTCCTTAAAGCATTTTATAAAATAGGAAGGAGAATTAAAGCCTACTTGATAGGCAATTTCAGAAACTGTAGCGTCTGAATTTTTTAATAATTCAGTAGAAAGCTTTAAACGTTGCGTACGTATAAGTTCGGTTGTACTCATGCCAAAAATAGCTTTCAGTTTTCTATGGAGTTGTGTTCTGCTGATCAGTAAATGTTCACTAAATTTTTCACTGGTAAAATCAGATTCTGTGAGGTGTTTGTCTAAAACCTCTTTTACATTATTCAGAAAATTATTTTCAGTAGAGGTGATTGCAAATTCTGGTGTGATGTTAAAATCTTTACTAAAGTGTTTTTGTAGTTGCTTTCTGTTTTCAATGAGTTTCTCAACTCTTAACTTTAAATTTTCACTATTAAAAGGTTTGGTTACATAAGCATCAGCTCCAGTTTTAAGTCCTGCAATTTCATTTTCATTACCCACTTTTGCGGTTAACAAAATGATCGGTATATGACTTGTGATTTCGTCATATTTTAGGGTATTGCACAATTCAATACCATCTTTTTTTGGCATCATAATATCACTAATAATTAGGTCTGGCATATGTTTGTATGCTTTTTCTATGCCAGATTTACCATTGCTAGCCTCAATTATTTTATAATCGTTTTTGAAATTGGAAATGATAAAAGCACGAATATCCAGTTCATCCTCAATAATCAATAAGGTTGTTTTATCAGAAGCATCGGTTTCTAAGTCCTTTTGTTCTGTTTCGTTCTCAATTTTTATAGTGTTTTGAACTATGTCTTCATCACTAAAGGCATCTTTATTAATTGGAAGTGTTACTGTAAACTGAATCTTGGTATCATCAATATTATTGGCAATTACGGAGCCTTTGGACAACGTTACTAAATCCCGAACTAAAGCCAAACCAACACCAACACCATCAGATAGTTCATTATCTTGATAGAACCGCTGAAATAACATACTCAAATCTTTTTTTCCAACCCGATCGCTAGTATTCACAATAGATAACACCAATACTTGGTCTTGTTTAGTGGCATCAAAAATGATGTCGCTTTCATTCGGTGCATACTTTACAGCATTAGATAATAAGTTTGATGTCACTTTTTCAATAATATCCTTATCAAACCATACCTGCTGTATATCTTGAATGTTAGTTTTTATTTTAATATTTTTCTGATTCGCCTTATACTGAAATGCACTAACAATCTGTTTTAAAAGTACTGACATATTACCTTTGGAAACCTTCAGTTTTATTTCACCAGAATCAAGCATCGACAGGTCTAACATTTGATCTACCAACATTACCAGCCTGTCAGCATTTCTTTTTATCAATTGAAGCTCTTTTTTATCGCTTTTAGAAAGTTCTGGTTTAGACAATTGATTATCTACTGGGCCAGAGATTAATGTTAGAGGTGTTCTAAATTCATGCGAAATATTGGTGTATAATTTAGTTTTGAATTGATCTAACTTTTTAAGACGTTCGGTTTCTTCGTGTTCAAATTGAAGTTGGAGTTTCATTTGCCAACGCCATTTTAAATACCAATAAAGAGCTAATGCAGATAATAACCCAAGAATTAAATATATAATTCTTGCCAGAGTGGTCGCATACCAAGGTTGTTTTATAGTAAAGGCGTAAGTTGCAGGTGTAAGGTTCCATACACCATCGTAATTACTAGAAATCACTTTAAAGGTATAGTCGTTTGGTGGAAGATTGGTATAATGGGCTGTGTTATTGTTTTCGGCATTAATCCAATGGTCGTCGTAATTTACCAACTGGTATTTATATAAGTTACGCTCTGGTTGCGAAAAATGTAAGCTGGAAAATGTAAAGGTTATGGTGTTTTCATTGAATTTATAGGCAACGTTTTGTTTTAACGGTTGTTCTTCAGTAAATACTTCAAAATTTGTGATAATTGTTTTAGGCTTTATGGTATTAAATGTCAATTGATTGGGATGAAACCAATTAAGTCCTTCTAGTCCACCAAAATATAAGTTCCCATTGTTGTCTCGGTAATAGGCTCCTGTATTAAATTCCAACGCTTGTAAGCCATCGTAATTACTATAATTTTCAAATTTGTTTTCATCTTGGTTAGTGAATTTACTTATCCCATAATTTGTACTTAGCCATAGATTTCCATTATTATCTGGTAAAATGCCATAAATTACATTGTTGGGTAAACCCTCTGCTTTGGTATAAGTTTTTAATGAATCGGTTTTTGTATTGTATTTTTTTAACCCTTTACCATTGGTGCCTATCCAAAGAATAGCATTGTCGTAATACAATGATTTTATCTTACTGTTTATGGTTTTAATATTGATTATGCTATCTATTTTTGAATTCAACTTGTACAGACCATTATCTTCACTTCCAATCCACAACTCATTATTTTCTCCATAGGTTACAGTCTTAATATCGTTGGTAGTTAATAAAGAATTACTGGTATTGAATTGTTTTAAAATGCCTTTGTTTATGTCAAATAATATAATGCCATTGCGCTCAGTGCAAAGCCAACTTTGTTCGTTGTTTTTTTTAACGATTCGCCAAATGGTGTGGTTGGCTATATGGGGAAATGAGGTGTAGTTTCCATTGTCATCTCTAATATTTAGACCAAATCCTTGATGTCCAATCCATAGTTTATTGTCATTATTAAGCAGGCTAATAATTCTATCACTAGCTAAAGGCGAATTATTTGTTGTGAAGGTTTTATGTTCTTTTGTTTCAAAGTTAATGTAGGTCAGACCTTTACCAGAAGTGCCAATCCATATATTATCATCTTTATCAGTACTAATACTTCGTACAACATCGACATTTACCGTTTTAGGAACTTGATTATTGGTCAACACATTAAACTTTATAAGATGTGCGTCATAATAATTGGCTCCTGCTCCGTCGGTACCCAACCAAATGATATTAGTAACATCCTCATATAAACATAATATGTCATTATATTGAATGGCAAACGGGTTGTCCTTATTAGCCGTAAAATTTGTGAGATTGTTATTTTGTGTGTCTAATATGTATGCACCATTGCCATAAGTAGCAATCCATAATCTATTTTCTTTATCGATAAGGAGGTCTTCTATATTTAAGTCGTGCGGAAGTTTAGGGTGCTGATATTTTATAAATGAAGTTGATTTGTGGTCTTTATAATATAAACCTTGACCAAAAGTGCCTATCCATAGGTTTCCGTTTTTATCTGTTTCAAGTGTGCTGAAGTTAGCATTATTATGAGTATCTATAATGATTTCTTTATAGGAATTATTAGCCTTAAACTCATAGACCGAACCTGATGCGGCAACAATTAAAGCGTTATTAATTTCAGTAAAATCATAAATAGTTCTTTGCTTGTCTTTTTCATTTAGAATTTGAAGCGTGTCTTTGGTGATAGCATCAATTTTGAATAATCCTTCACCATAAGTGCCTACATAGGTGTTTAAATTCTTATCTTGAAATATGGAACTAATATTTTTTAAGGTTGTAATAGGTTTAAAGTCATCCTTTATTGAATTGTAAAGCTCTAATTTTCCAGAATTGGTAATAATCCACAACCGGTTTTGTTTATCATTATAAATCTTACCAAGTCTGCTAAACGTTGGTCTGGTGATATCTTCAAATTGTTTGTCGTAATGCTCAAAACTTCTACCGTTATATTTATTCAAACCATCTTGAGTAGCAAGCCATAAATAACCAATACTATCTTGAGCAATACTAATAACGCTATTTTGGGATAAACCGTCGTTTATGGAAAGAGAATTAAATGCAAATGGCTTTTGGTTTACCGATTCTTGTGCTTTTATAAAAAACTGAGAAGACATCGATAAACAAATAAAAAGTAAGTAGCTTAATATGTTGTAACGTGCTGAAGCCATAAACTAATTTATAGTTTCTTAAACTCTATTTAAAAGGGGAGATTTATTAAATGCTATTACTAAATATAGTAAAATTTGATGTTTTAACTCAGAAAATAGAGATATTTCATAAAAAAAACCCATCAATTATTTTGATGGGTTTTAACAATCTTGAATGACTTAGTCTTATTCTTTTATCACTCCTCTAGAAATTACAATTTTCTGAATCTCTGAAGTCCCTTCATAAATCTGGGTAATTTTTGCATCACGCATTAAACGTTCTACGTGGTATTCTTTCACAAAACCATTGCCACCATGGATCTGTACGGCTTCAACAGTATGTTCCATAGCCACTTTACTTGCATATAGTTTTGCCATGGCACTAGACATATCGTAATTATTATCTTGATCTTTGTCCCAAGCCGCTTTCATAACTAACATTCTAGCAGCTTCAATATCAGTATGCATATCAGCTAATTTGAAGGCAATCGCTTGATGATTACAAATCTCGGTACCAAATGCCTTTCGTTCTTTAGAATATTTTAATGACAGTTCATAAGCACCTGAGGCAATTCCTAGGGCTTGAGCAGCAATACCAATCCGTCCGCCAGAAAGTGTTTTCATGGCAAATCTAAACCCAAAGCCATCTTCACCAATTCTATTTGCTTTTGGCACTTTTACATCGTTAAATTGAAGCGTGTGCGTATCGCTTCCTCTAATGCCGAGTTTATCTTCTTTAGGTCCAATATCAAAACCTGGCATTCCTTTTTCGAGTATAAAGGCATTGATACCATGAGACCCTTTATGTTTATCGGTTTGGGCAATAACCAAATAAACTTCTGCACGTCCACCATTGGTAATCCAGTTTTTTGTACCATTCAAAATATAATGATCGCCTTTGTCAATGGCAGTCGTTCTTTGGGAAGTAGCATCGCTACCAGCTTCTGGCTCACTTAAACAAAAGGCACCAATACATTCACCTGTAGCTAGTTTGGTTAAATATTTTTCTTTTTGCTCGTCATTTCCATAAGCTTCAAGACCATAACAAACTAAGGAATTGTTTACAGACACCATGACAGAAGCAGAAGCATCAATTTTCGATAGCTCTTCCATAATTAACACATATGAAATAGCATCCATACCGCTTCCTCCATATTTTGGGTCTACCATGATACCCATAAATCCTAATTCGCCCATCTTGCGTACTAATTCATCAGGGAAAGTTTGTGAATTATCACGTTCTATAACACCTGGAAGTAATTCATTTTGTGCAAAATCTCGCGCGGCATCACGAATCATTAAATGTTCTTCTGTTAAACTAAAGTCCATATACTATAATATTGTTGATTTCTTAAAAATTTCATGCAAAGATAACTGTTTCTTGTGGTATTTTCAATAAGTAATATTATTTTTACTAATATGATAAAACCTGAATACAATATTCTTGCTTTAATGTCTGGCACATCGTTGGACGGCATAGATATCATTTACGTTAGTTTTTCTTATGACAGCCAATGGGAATTCAAAATTCATAAAGCTGAGACCGTAAAATATCCAAAGCAATGGCAATCGATTTTAAGTCAATTGGTAAAGATGCCAATGCATCAATTAAAACAAGTTGATTTGGAATATTCTGAATATTTGGCAACCGTAATTTTAGATTTTATAAATAAAAACACAATCAAAATAATTGATTTCATTGCTTCCCATGGTCACACAGCATTGCACCAACCAGAAAACGGTTTAACTTATCAAATCGGGAATCAACAAATTTTATCGGACAAATTAAAGCATAAAGTTATCTGTGATTTTAGAGTTCAAGATGTGAATTTTGGTGGGCAAGGAGCACCTTTGGTACCCATTGGTGACCGGTTATTATTTAGTAACTATGATTACTGTCTCAATCTTGGCGGCTTTGCTAATATTTCTTTCGAGTCGAACGATGAAAGAATCGCTTTCGATATTTGTCCGGTTAATATTGTCTTGAATCATTATGTGTCAAAAATAAACTTGGAATATGACAATAAAGGTCAGCTGGCTTCAACAGGAAAAGTAAATCACGACTTACTAGATCAACTTAACAAACTGCAATTTTATAAAGACCAACCCCCAAAATCTTTAGGATTGGAGTGGGTAGAACTGAATATATTCCCATTAATTGATTCCTATAAACTTCAAATTAAAGAGGTATTAAGAACGTATCTTGAACATATTGCTATTCAAATTTCAGAAATATTATCGCAAGAGAATTCAAAAGTTTTGGTCACAGGTGGTGGAGTTTTTAATGAGTTTTTAATGCAACGCATTCAACATTTTTCAAATTCTGAGGTAATTATTCCTGATAATGAAATCGTTGAATTTAAAGAAGCCTTAATTTTTGGACTTTTGGGAGTATTAAAAGCAAGAAATGAGATTAATTGTTTAAAGAGCGTAACAGGTGCAGAACGAAATCATTCTTCTGGAAAAATATTAATTCCGAAAATTAATTATTAATTCACTTTTTAGGCTTTAGAGTTTTTTATATTTGTTACGAGAATTTAAACCAACAAGAATTGATAAAAGATTTACTTCAGAAATACGAAAACAAATCTCCAGAAATCGTATTTCATTGGAACGACCCAGAAACTGATGCAGAGGGTTGGACAGTAATTAATTCATTACGAGGTGGAGCCGCAGGAGGTGGCACACGAATGCGCAAAGGGTTAGATCAAAATGAAGTTTTATCACTTGCCAAAACCATGGAAGTGAAATTTACAGTTTCTGGTCCAGCTATTGGTGGTGCAAAATCTGGAATCAACTTTGATCCGCAAGATTCTCGAAAAAAAGGCGTTTTAGAACGTTGGTATGCAGCAGTTTCTCCTTTGTTGAAAAGTTATTATGGAACAGGAGGTGACTTAAACGTTGATGAAATTCATGAGGTGATTCCAATCACAGAGGAAAGTGGTGTTTGGCATCCTCAAGAAGGTGTTTTCGAAGGCCATTTTAAACCTACTATAGCCGATAAAATCAATAGAATTGGTCAATTAAGACAGGGCGTTATTAAGGTCATTGAAAATCCAGACTATTCTCCAGATGTGAGTAGAAAATATACCGTTGCAGATATGATTACAGGATTTGGAGTCGCAACCGCAGCAAAACACTTTTACGATATTAATGGGAGTTCCGTAAAAGGAAAACGCGTAGTTGTTCAAGGTTTTGGAAATGTAGGTGCGGCAGCTGCTTTTTATTTTGCTCAAATGGGAGCTAATATTGTTGGTATTATTGATAAAGCTGGAGGGCTAATAAATAAGGATGGATTTTCTTTTGAAGAAATAACGGATTTATACCTTCATAAAAACGGAAATACTTTAGTGGCGAAAAATTTAATCCCGTTTGAAGACATCAATCAAAAAATATGGTCTTTACAAACCGAAGTATTTGCACCTTGCGCAGCATCACGATTGGTGACCCAGGATCAAATAGATAAAATGATATCCACAGGCTTGGAGGTAATTACCTGTGGTGCAAATGTTCCTTTTGCAGATAAGGAAATTTTCTTTGGTTCTATCATGGAGTATACAGACCAGAAAGTGAGCTTAATACCAGACTTTATTTCAAACTGTGGTATGGCAAGAGTTTTTGCATATTTTATGGAGCGTAAAGTATTGATGACGGACGAAGCTATATTTAAAGATACCTCCAAAGTTATCAGAAAAGCATTAAAAGAAGTACATAATAATAATCCAACAAAAATAGGCATTAGCGAAACCGCTTTTGAAATTGCCTTAAGACAACTAATTTAATTTACCATGGAAACAGTAATAATTCTTGTATTCGTTTTTGGCTATTTGGCTATAACTTTAGAGCATAATATTAAAATCGATAAACTAATTCCAGCATTGGTAATGATGGCCATAAGTTGGGCATTAATTTCATTAGGAATTGATGGTTTTACCCAATGGTTCGATTCTGGAAATCATAACCTGATGGAAAATTTTGGGCTGCTTGGGCATGAAGAAAAAATGCACCTTATGGAAGAAACCTTACTTCACCATTTGGGTAAAACAGCGGAAATTCTGGTATTCTTATTAGGTGCCATGACCATTGTGGAAATAATTGATTATTTTGATGGCTTTTCTACCATTAAAAACGCTGTAAATTTTAACAGTAGAAGGAAATTGCTATGGATGTTTGCAATTCTAGCATTTATTCTATCTGCAATTATAGATAACTTAACTGCAACCATTGTTTTAATCTCAATCCTTCAAAAAATAGTAAAAGAAAGAGATGTAAGAATCTGGTATGCAGGTTTAATTATTATTGCGGCGAACGCTGGTGGTGCTTGGTCTCCGATTGGTGATGTGACTACGACTATGTTATGGATTGGCGACAAAGTCTCCACGGGTAAATTATTTGTTTACTTATTTATTCCATCATTGTTATGTATGGTGGTGCCAACATTTATTGCTTCACTTTTAAAACCTTTTAAAGGAACTTTAGAATTGCAAGAATCCGACGGTAAACCCAAGAATAAATTTAGTTCTACTATGCTGTTTTTAGGACTTGGAGCTATTATTTTTGTTCCCATATTTAAAGTAATTACACATTTGCCTCCATATGTTGGGATGATGCTTTCGTTAGGCGTTGTGGCGATATTTGCCGAAATTTACAGTAATTCAAAATTTGCAATTTCAGAAGTCGTTTCAGAAGAGCACGCAGCTCATGCTAGCCATAGTCCTGTACACCATTCTTTATCTAAAATCGAATTGCCAAGTATCTTGTTTTTCTTGGGAATATTAATGGCTGTAGCTGCTTTGGAATCTTTAGGGATTTTATTCGGATTTGCAGGATCACTGCAAGAAACCATGCCAATGTTAGGGACAGAGTTTCATCATGAAGGTGTATCGGATTTAGTGGTATTATTACTAGGTGTTGGATCGGCTGTTATTGATAATGTACCTTTGGTCGCAGCAAGTTTGGGAATGTTCTCAGAACCTATGGATAATGAGCTTTGGCATTTCATTGCTTATTCCGCAGGAACAGGAGGAAGCATGTTAATCATTGGTTCTGCTGCAGGTGTTGTAGCTATGGGCATGGAAAAAATTGATTTCTTTTGGTACTTAAAGAAAATATCTTGGTTGGCATTAGTTGGTTTTTTAGCTGGTGCAGCTGCCTTTATGGTAACAAGATCCATTTTTTGAAATAGGAATTAAGTGTTCGATTAAAAGTGTTTTAATTTCTGAAACCTTAGTTAAGTATTTGGTTTTAAAAGTTTTTTAAAAATAAAAAAAGAAAAATTTTGAATTAAAACAAAGGTGCTTGTCACTTAGTTAGAATCAAGTCTTGGTTCTAATGTCTAACAGCGAAGCGGTCTTATGTCTTTTATCGGAGTAAAATAAATTGAAATAACATATATACTTAAGCCAAAAACTTAACGTTATAACAACAGCAACTTAAAAATTAAATATTTTAGTATGATAGCATTAAGTACTATTCAAGATGAAGTAGACGTTTTAACCGATGGGGAATCGGTTGAAAAAACCTTGTCTATAATTGAATTGATTACAAGTGGAGGAACGTCAGGAATTGTGATTATTCTCATTTTATTCCTACTCTTAATTTTAGCCATTTACATTTATTTTGAGCGTATTTTTGCCATAAAAGCGGCATCTAAGGTCGATTCAAATTTTATGAATCAAATAAAGGATCATGTGAGTAACGGTAAAATAGATTCGGCTCAAATGTTATGTGCTCAGCAAAACTCACCTGTGTCAAGATTAATTGCCAAAGGCATTACCAGAATAGGGAAACCGCTAGAAGATATCAATACAGCCATTGAAAATGCTGGTCGATTGGAAATTTATAATCTTGAAAAAAACGTTAGCGTTTTAGCGACCATTTCTGGAGTCGCACCAATGATCGGTTTCTTAGGAACTGTAGTTGGGATGATTATTTCTATTTTCGAATTGGCAAATGCAGGTGGAACGATTCAGATGGATGTGCTTGCAAGTGGATTATATACAGCCATGACTACAACTGTCGGTGGACTTATTGTTGGTATTATCGCTTATGTGGCTTATAACCATGTTGTCGGACGTACTAACAAAGTCGTTTACCAAATGGAAGCGAATTCCATTGAATTTTTAGATCACTTAAACGAACCAATCTAATTTTATGAATATTAGAGGACGAAATAAAGTAACACCAGAATTCAACTTCGCGTCAATGACGGATATTGTATTCTTGTTACTCATCTTTTTTATGATAGCGTCAACATTGGTAAGTACAAATGCTATTGATATTATATTGCCAAAAGCAAGTGGTAAGACCGAGAATAAAAAGTCAACAGCTGTAAGTATCAAAAAAGATTTGACCTATTATATCGATCAGAAACGAGTTGGTGAAAGTGTTTTAGAAACACAGTTATTATCTATATTATCGAATCAAGAATCGCCAACTATAGTATTACGAGCCGAAAAATCGGTACCTGTAGAAAATGTAGTGAAGGTCATGGATATTGCCAATCGAAATAAATTTAAAGTGATTTTGGCTGTTCAACCGAATTAAGCGGTATCATTTTTGAATAAGTACTATGACCTATCAGGTTTTTCAAACCTAGCAGGTCTAAATCAATAAAAATTAAAGTGAAATACTTAGAAACCAAACACGAACGTAACTCTGCAAGAATCACAGTACTTATTACTGTGATCCTGCTGTTATTGTTATTTGTAGTTGGTCCTAATTATATGGATCCACCTGAAGAATACGGTGTAGCCGTAAACTTTGGAACTACGGATTTTGGTAGTGGAAACAAACCCTTAAGTGAACCACGAAAAGCCGTTGAAGATAAAATTGTTGAAGAAAGTGCTGTCGAAGAAGTGCAACCAGAAGAGTCGCAAGTCACGCCAACAGAAGCTGCTACCAAAGCAGAAGAGGTAATGACACAAGATAATGCTGAAGACATCGCCATAAAAAAGCAAAAAGAAGCGGAGGCGAAAGCCAAAGCTGCAGAAGCCAAAGCCAAGGCCGAAGCTAAAGCTGCAGCAGAAAAAGTAGAGCGCGAAAAACGCGAAGCAGAAGAGAAGAAACGTCAAGAAGAAGCAGAGAAAAGGAAAAAACTGGACAATCTAATTGGAGGCGTTAAAAATGCCGAAGGCAATACAGATGGAGGCGAAGGACCAGATAGTCAAGGCGGCAATAAAGGCCAGTTAGATGGCGACCCCTATGCGCCAAGTTATTTTGGTGGTTCTGGACCGGGAAAAGGTGGTGTTGGCTATGGTTTAGGTGGTCGTGGTAAACCATCACGCCAAATATTTCAGCAGGATTGTAATGAATATGGTTTAGTTGTCGTTCAGATTAAAGTCAACCGACAAGGAAAAGTTATAAGTGCAGAACCTGGTATTAAAGGTACTACCAATAAACATCCATGTTTATTAGAACCAGCAAAAAAAATTGCCATGTCCCATAAATGGCCTTCAGATCCTGATGCACCAACAACCCAAGTTGGTTTTGTGAGTATTAATTTTGATGTAGGTCAATAACCCATGAATTATTTAGATACCGTTAATTGGATGTTTCAACAGCTTCCAATGTATCAGAATAAAGGCAACTCCGCTTTTAAAAAGGACTTAACCAATACCGTAAATTTAGCGAAACACCTCAATCATCCTGAAGGTAAATTCAAATCCATTCATGTTGCTGGCACCAATGGAAAAGGCTCTACAAGCCACATGTTGGCTTCTGTATTGCAAGAAGCAGGTTATAAAATTGGGCTATATACCTCACCACACTTAAAAGATTTCAGGGAACGCATTCGCATTAATGGAAACGTCATAACTAAGCAAGCTGTTATTGGTTTCATCAAACAAAATAAAACGTTTTTAGAAACCAATCAATTGTCGTTTTTTGAAATGACCGTTGGTATGGCATTCGATTATTTTGCAAAACAAAAGGTGGATGTTGCTGTGATTGAAGTCGGTTTGGGAGGACGATTGGATTCTACGAATATCATTACACCAGAGTTATCAATTATTACAAATATTGGTTTCGACCACGTTCAAATGTTAGGCGATACGCTTCAGAAGATTGCTGGAGAAAAAGCAGGAATCATTAAAAAGAATATTCCGGTTGTCATTGGGGAAACACAACCTGAAACTGAAAAGGTCTTTCGAAACAAAGCACAAGAAACACAATCTGATATTTATTTTGCAGATGAAATGATAAAGGACATATTGGAAAGTGACCTAAAAGGAGCTTATCAAATACATAATATTAAAACTGTTTTGCAATCCGTAAATATCTTAAGGACTAAAGGCTTTAAAATTTCAAATAAAGCCTTAAAAACTGGACTTTTAAATGTGGTGAAAAATACAGGTTTACAAGGACGATGGCAGATTCTGAGTAACGAACCTAAGATTATCTGCGATACAGCGCATAACAAGGAGGGCTTAAGTTATGTGTTGAATCAAATTAAAAATGAAACCTATAATCAGCTTCATATCGTTTTTGGAGTTGTAAATGATAAGGATTTAGGTTCAATAATTCCCATGCTTCCTAAAGAGGCTATTTATTATTTCTGTAAACCAAATGTACAACGTGGATTGGAGGCGGAAACATTAAGGCTTGCATTCGAAAATCATCAATTATCAGGAGCATCTTTCTATAGTGTTTCTGAAGCTTTATCCCAAGCAAAATCCAATGCAAAGCTTAACGATTTAATCTATGTTGGAGGCAGTACTTTTGTCGTGGCAGAAGTCATTTAATTAGCATATTTTCTGTAATAAGCTCTGTATAGATTGTCAAGGCTCAATTTGGTGAGTTCAATGTCATCAGTGGTTTCAATATTTTTCATTGGGATAGTGTTGTCATTTCTACTGGTGATAGTGTCAGTAGGCATTACGCTTATTTCAGAAATCGTTTCTCTACCAATTTTGCGCAGCCTATAAATATCTGAAATACGCGTATGTGCTCTAAATTGTGAAAATTTAGATGTTGTAAAACTATTGCCACTATAGAAAAGTATGGAATCTAATGGATTAAGCGATACAAAAATAGTTCTGTCTTTCGGAATATAAATAGATTCATCTTTGCCATTAATCAACTTAAATACAATCAGATCAGAACCTGTTTTGTTTTTAATTTTTACATCTAAACCTTTTGATATAATTGTATCGTTATTTAGTATGTTAAAGGTTTTAGGATATGGGTTAGAGAAAGGTATAATTTCTGCTTTGTCAGGTATAGAGGCAATTTCTTGGGTTCTATGGGTTATTCGTTTTAAGGAATAATAAAATCTGATGCGATTGTCATAGGTGGTTCTTGCTTTTTTTGTACTCGAGTTTTCTATTTGAGATAATTCGGATTCTTGATTTGAGTGCTGTATTTTATTAAAAGTTAATATAGATAGAATAACTGCAATAGTGGTAATTCCAAAAATAAGTATCAAACTACTGCTTTGAAATGAATGTTTGCCTGTGTCTATTTCTGTTTCCGAAGAATAATTGTACGCATATTCTTTTGCATTTTCAGCAGTATTGTCAATGAATAGTTTAGTAGCAACATCATCAATCTGGCTTTTTTGAAAAGCCACTTGAGCTTGAGAGACAAACCTAAATAATGGATCTTTAGAATTTATTTCAAATTGTTCAAATACTTCGGTAATGGTGTCGTAAAGCTTTATAAGTTCGCCTTTGAAGTAAGGTTCGTATAAATTAAGAATTTCATAAAAATGATAGCTTTTTATGTAATTAATGTTTCGTTCTGGATTTTCGATATGATTCTTGCCTAAATCGATTATGGCATAATTGACTTTATTCGTGAGTAAACTTTTAATATCCTTTTCACAGGCATAAGAAAATAAAGCAGATTGACCTAGAATATAAAATAGCAGCTTCAATTCATTTTTGTCAATTAAATGGTGAATTAGTTCAGGAAGTATATGTTTTATATAGGGTTCTATGAAAAGCTTAAAACCACTTAAATAGTTAATATGTTCAATAGACAGTTCAATTTTATATTTTTTTAATTGATGAAATTTCTTAAAAAACAAGTCCTTTAGCCAAGGATTTTCTTCTATTGTTATATGATATGATCGTGAAACGGCATCTTGCAAACCACTTAGTATTGTGGTTTTATTTTCTAAATCAAGTGCGTCTACTTCATGTATAATTTCTTTAAGTTTATATGGAGATAAATTTATAAGTTCTTCAATAGTTAGATTAAGGTTGTCTATATAGGAGTAATATTTCAATAGGATTCTGTTTGATACTAATATATCAAAATTGTAGAAATTTGATTGTAATATAATGCCTTTTGTAGTCTAATTTTTGAAACGATAAATTCATGAATAAAAATTTTATTTTTTTTGTAAAAAACCTTTTGAGATATTAAAAACTAGTCTATATTTGCAATCCAATTTAGAGGGCGCGTAGCTCAGTTGGATCAGAGCATCCCGATTTCATCGGGAGGGTCAGGTTTACCGAAACCTGTTTTATAAAAAAAATCGGGCGCATAGCTCAGTTGGTTCAGAGCACTTGGTTTACACCCAAGGGGTCGGGAGTTCGAATCTCTCTGCGCCCACAAAGGCTTCCTTCAAAAGGAAGCCTTTCATGTTTTGATATGAAATTTTACACATATATTTTATTTTCAGAGCAACTAAACAGATATTATGTTGGGTCAACCATTGAAGTAGATGGTAGATTGGAACGACATTTATCGAGTAAGAAGGGGTATACTGCCAAAGCCAAGGATTGGGAAATAAAATATTATGAGACTTACAATACTCGATCAGAAGCTGTAAAAAGTGAGTTGCAAATTAAAAAATGGAAAAGTCGTAATATGATTCAAAAGCTCATTAATGGTGTGCAATAAATCTAATTTGAAGACAATGTTAAAATAAAGGGTCATTAACTCAGTTGGTTCAGAGTGTTACCTTGACAGGGTAGAAGTCGCCAGTTCGAATCTGGCATGACCCACAACAAGAAAAAAATCTATGCATATGCGTAGATTTTTTTGTTTACAAAACACGCTATAAAAAAACTTGCGTTTAAGCCCTAATTAACAATACACTTAGATATGAGTCTCACTTTTACACTTTTACAGAATCTAAACGATTGGCTTTACAGTCTAATTTCTTAAAACCTTTTTTCAAAAAGGAAATGAGCAATAAAAAGTTTTAAAACAGCTAAGGTGTAATGGTTGATTATTTTAAATTGAAGTTCAGAAATAATTGAATTAAAAATTTAAAATTATGAAAATACAAGCCTATTTATCGTTTAGAGGAAACTGTCAAGAAGCATTAGATTATTATAGTGAATTGTTTGATGCTGAAATAATAAATCGACAAACCTATGAAGATAAAAAAATAGATGTTCCTTCCTCTTATAGAAATAAATTACAACATGCCGAACTGAAAGGAAAAAATATGCACTTTATGGCATATGATGTTTCGCCAGATACACCTCTCAATAACGGAAATCAAATCCATATGAGTATTGCCGTAACTGATAATACAGAAGGCAAAAATTTGTTCGAATCCTTATCAAAAGGAGGCCAAATACATCATAATTATAGAGAAAGAGAATGGGGTTATTTTGGGCGTTGTACAGATAAATACGGCATTGGATGGATGGTAAATTATAATCAATAAAGAATCCAACCTGATAATGAGCTATTAAAAATCCGTCTATTATATAATAAACGGATTTTTTATGTTTGATAACATATTTAAAACAATTTTATTGCTCTAAATAAAGTCTAAAATACGCTCCAAAGCCATGCCGCGCGAGCCTTTAATTAGAACCGTAGCATTATTAAGGTTAACCTCCTTTAAAATAGGTTTTAAATCCTCAAAACTAGAAAACTTATGAGTGGATTCTTTGCTGTTGGTTTTGTAAAAATTCTTTCCGATGATATAAATATGAGTTTCAAAATCACGTTGTATAACATCTACGATCTCCTGATGTTCTTTTTCAGCGTCGGCACCTAATTCAAACATGTCTCCAAGAAATAAATATTTGTTTTCAGCTTTTAATTGTTTAAGATTTTGGAGTGCTGCCAACATACTTGTTGGGTTGGCATTGTAAGCATCGAGAATAATCTTGGTACTGCCTTTTTCTATAATTTCAGACCGGTTATTAGCTGGTTGATAGCTTTCAATGGCTTTTTTTATATTTTGAGAAGTAACATCAAAATACGTTCCAATAGCCACTGCTACGGCAATATTTCCATAGTTGTAGTCACCGATAAGCTGACTTTCAATTTTAATACCATCATAAATTATGGTCACATACGGATTCGCACTATCAAATTTTACTACACAATCGTTGTCCAAATGCGTTCCAAATTTATTGACATTGGCGTAATCTCCAATTTGGATCATTTGCTTTTCGTCGTCAGTATTGATAAAAGCTGTTTTTTGATGTGCTTTTAAATAGTCATATAATTCCGATTTTCCTTTTACCACACCTTCAATACTTCCAAAACCTTCCAAATGCGCTTTTCCAAAATTGGTAATTAGACCGTAATCTGGTTGTGCAATACCACTTAAAAATTCAATTTCTTTCTGGTGGTTAGCACCCATTTCAACAATACCGAAGTCTAATTTTTCACTAAAGCTCAATAAGGTCAATGGCACACCTATATGATTATTTAAGTTGCCAACGGTAGATTTTACATTGTAAGTTGAAGCTAAAACCGTATTAATAAGTTCTTTTGTGGTCGTTTTTCCATTACTGCCTGTTAAAGAAATAATTGGGATGTTAATAGCATTTCTATGAAAAGTCGCCAGTTGTTGAAGTGTGGTCAATACATCATCAACTAAAATACAATTAGGGTTAATGGCAGCTTCTATAGCATCAATAACACAATATTTTGCTCCGCCATCAAAAGCTTTTTGTGCAAATTTATTACCATCAAAATTATCACCTTTAAGAGCAAAATACATGCAATCTTGTTGCAGTTTTCTTGTGTCTGTTGAAACTGCCGAACAAATTTTAAATTTTTGATATATATCCTCTATTTTCATAGGTTTAAAAATAAAAAAAGTCCTGATACATTTATCAGGACTTTTCTAAATATTATTTAACGATTATTAATTACGTCTTTTTCCTCCATTATTGGTCTTAGAGCCGACTCTAGATACTGCACATCTAAAACCGATATCATCAGTAGCCATATCTTGTGGGAAATAACGACGTTGAGCTGGATCAATCCAGTATGCTCTATCTCTCCAAGAACCACCTTTGTAAACTCTTACTTCGTCATTGATCAATGAGGTTCTGCTATTAGATTGGTCATATTCTCTAATTAATTCGCCTTCAGTAGAATCTACCTCAACAGTATGCTTAGGAGAATTGTACATTTTTCCTGTAGAACTTTTCTTTTCACCTTCGGTTTCTTCAAAGTTTTCTCTGTAGTAACGAGAAGAACGCTTATCTCCATCTCTAAAGTTTCTGTTGTCACTTTGGCTAAAGTTGGTTCTCAAGTAGGTTTCATCTTCGTCGATAGGTATTCTTGCAATTTCACCAGGTAAATCGCGAGCAATAATTTTACCATTGCTCAAAGTATCGTAAACAATTTCATCCGAGGTTACGATTTTTACCGTTCCATCTTCATTAATGGCATTTTTAGTATATACATTTCCTCTATAGTAGTTAAAGTCATTAAACTCGTCATCTACTATAGGTCTGTAAACATCAGCAACCCATTCAGAAACATTTCCGGCCATATCATACAAACCGTAATCATTAGGAGCATAAGTTTTAACCTCTGCTGTTATATCAGCGCCGTCGTCAGACCAACCAGCAATTCCACCGTAATCCCCTTTACCTTGCTTAAAGTTAGCCATTTGATCTCCGCGATTTACACGCTTTCCAGATCTTGTATATTGACCATCCCAAGGATATTTTTTACGCCCTCTATATACATTATACTGACGTAATTCACTCATTCCTAAAGCAGCATATTCCCATTCAGCTTCGGTTGGTAGTCTGTATTTTACAGGAATCAATCCAGTTTCTCTACTTGCATAAATGTTTATTGGATTACCTTCGGCATCTGTCTGTTGTCTACGTTTTCCGCCTTCTAATACTTCAGTGTTTCCACCATAAGTTTGCGAAGGTGCGTTAATATAGGTGTCAGTGCTAAACGTGCTTTCCGCACTTACATCTGTAAGATGTGAATCTCTTTTAATGTAACCCGCTTCTTGTAAAGCCATTTCAGCGACACGGTCAGTTCTCCAGTTAGCATATTCAACAGCTTGTATCCAACTCACACCTACCACAGGATAATTTGCATAACCTGGATGACGTAAATAGTTTTCCGTCATCATTTCATTGTATCCTAGGCGATTTCTCCATACCAAGGTATCTGGAAGTGCACCTTTATATATTAAGGCGAAATTAGGATCATCTGGTGGATATACATTTTTTAGATAATCTAAGTAAAATGTGTAGTTAATATTAGTCACCTCAGTTTCATCCATGTAAAATGACTGGATGTGTTGCTGGTTGGGCGTGTTATTCCAATCATGCATTGGATCATCACCTACTTTACCCATTGTAAAAGTTCCACCTTCTATGAAAGCGGTTCCAGGAGGTGTCTCCTGTTCTTTAAATTGAGTGTTGTACTGAAAACCACCATTTTTATCGTTGATTTTCCAGCCTGTGGCACTATCTACGTTGCCAGAATTAGAAGAACGATTGCAACTTACAATTGAAGCGCAAAGCGTTATTGCTATTAGAAATTTTAGGTTTGAGACATTTTTCATATCCATACGTTTAAGTAAGCTCGTTTAATTTTAGACCCGCAATATAACAATTAAAGGTAAACTGACAACTTTTTTTTGCGTCTAAATGCAAAAAAATGTGCATTTCATCCTTTTTTTTGAACATAACAACGGATATTTTTCAATTTGTCGGTGTATTTCGCTCTTTAATAACGAGGGTAGAAATGAATTATTGTTGTATTTTTGAAATAAAAATTGTGAGGTCATAATATCGTACTGTAATAGGCGTTATTCTACTGTAAAATTTAGTTTTTATAAAAATAAGGATAAGGTTCAGCTGTTATTTGAGACTAAAAAGGGAAAATCAATACATGAAAAATTACTATTTAATCACTCTTCTATTATTTACAATGCTTTGTTTTGGACAACAAAAACAATTTAGCATCAATTGGAGCGGAAGTAAGATTTTAGAAACAACGTATAGTAAAATTGAAGTGCCTGCTTTTGATGCTGATCATTTTAGTTATAATGATAGTAGTGGATTAACGTATTTTGCGCAATGGGAAAGCCAAGGGAGTTCAATAGATGAGAGTTCTGTCCAATTAATCAATGTTGCTTACCAAACTATGTCTAGTGCGGAATTAAAGGATTTAAATCCTGAATTGATCCCAAATTCTCCTAAGTATAAGTTAAAGAACACCAACGCCAGAGGTAAGCGAGCGACTTATTTTGAAATAAGTCCTATTATAAAAGATAAAGGCACCTATAAAAAAATAACGAATTTCATTTTAAAATATAGCTTCGTTTCTGGTAGATCTGCAAATAGTGCCAGAGGAGTGAACGAAATTACAAGTTCTGTTTTAAGTACAGGACAATGGTATCGTTTTTACATAGAAGAATCTGGTGTCTATCAGTTATCTAAAAGTTTTTTAGGCAGTTTGGGCATTAATACCAATGCGGTAGATCCAAGAACTATTAAAATTTATGGTAATGGTGGACGAATGTTACCATTAGAAAATTCAGCCAATTACCCTTTTGATGTGGTAGAAAATGCCGTAAAATTTGTTGGTGAAGAGGACGGAAGTTTTGACAATAACGATTATATTCTGTTCTATGGCGAAGGTCCTAAAACGTATAATGAGGAAAGCGAAACCAATATAAATTTATATACCGATAAAACATATTACTACGTCAATATAAGTTCGGGAATTGGAAAGCGTATTCAGCCGATGCCTACTATTAATGCAGCTGCGGATATTCAAATTAATACCTTTCAAGATTACCAGTTTTATGAAGTTGATGAATACAACCTCGCCAAATTAGGTCGTAAATGGTTTGGTGACGATTTTGATGTTGAAAACCAACGTACTTACGAATTTGATTTTCCAAACTTAGTAACTACGGTTCCTGTGGATTTTAAAATTGTGGTGGGTTCTATTTCGGAATCGCCTGGTTCTACCATGGGAATTACAATAAATGGTAATCAGGTTTCTACTTTGAATTTAGGCACAATTAATCCAGGTTCGGTTTTGGCCACTGAACGAACCTATCCAGGACAACAAAATATAACCTCAGATGAAATTACGGTAACCTTGGATTATAGCAATGGTGGAAATCCTTCGGCAAATGCGTTTTTGGATTATATCAATATTTATGCTACAAGAAACTTAATTTTCGATGGCGGTCAGTTGGTTTTCAAAAATACTGATGTAAATACAACGCCAGGTATTGCGGAATACAACATTGCAAATACCTCTTCGGTTTCTGAAATATGGGATATTACAGATCGCTTTAATATAAGGAGTACTATAAATACAGCTAATGCGAATACCATAGACTTTAAAGCGCAGTCAGGTGAGGAAAGAATCTATTTGGCATTTTCCAATTCCAGTTTTTTACAACCGATAAAAGATGCGCGATCTTCTGTTGCTAATCAAGATTTAAAGGGCACTATTTTCAACAATGCACAAGGACAATTTGAAGATATCGATTATATCATTTTGTCTCCTTCACAATTGTTGTCACAAGCCGAGAGGTTGGCTCAAGTAAATAGGGATCAATACAATTTGGTTGTAAAGGTTGTGGATCTGGAAAGCATTTATACCGAATTTAGTACGGGAAGTCAAGATATTGCTGCGCTTAGAAACTTTATTAAATATGTATATGACAATGCCAGTGTACCCAGCAAAAGGTTGAAATACCTTTGCTTGTTTGGTGATGGATCTTACGATTATAAGAATAGATTAAGAAACAATACCAATTTAGTGCCGTCATGGTACAGCAAATCAAGTTTTAGTCTTTCCAGTTCTTTTGTGTCCGATGATTTTTATGCCATGTTAGATGCTAATGAAGGTGGAATGACAAATGGTGATCGCATGGATGTTGCAGTCGGTAGAATTTTGGCGGAAGATGCACAGCGCGCCTCAGAAATGGTAGATAAAATAAAATCCTATTACCAACCTGAAGCTTATGGAAGCTGGAGAAACAATATTGTGCTTGTTTCTGATGACGTTGATGATGCCAATGAGTCTGCCTTACAGGAAACTACAGACAATTTAGGAACCACTTTAGATGTCGAAAAAACGTTCCTAAATGTTGCTAAAATTCATTCTGATGCTTATGAACAGGAATCCTCTGCAGCTGGTAATCGTTACCCTAAGGTTAATAAAGCGATCAAAGATGCTATTGAAGTTGGCGCACTGGTGGTTAATTATTTTGGTCATGGTGGTGAAGATGGGCTTGCACAAGAAAGAATTTTTGATAAGTTCGATTCTCAGGAAGTTAACAATATTTGCAAGTACAATTTGTTTGTTACGGTAACCTGTGAATACACCAAGTTCGATGATCCAAACAGGGATACGGCAGGTGAATTTACATTTTGGAATAAAAATGGTGGATCTATTGGTTTAATTACTACCACCAGACAAATACAACTTGGCGTTGGTAGAAATTTCAATAATGCGCTAGATGATTATTTATTTAATTTCGGTTCTAATGAGAATACAGCGATTTCTGAAGCGTTGCGACTGACAAAAGCGGACAATAGTGTTGCTGGTTCACTCCAAAAACGATTGGTCTTTTTTATTGGAGACCCTGCTATGAAATTAGCTTTTGCAAAACCAAATATTAGATTAACCAAGGTAAATGATGTACAAATTACACAGCCTATTGACACGCTCAAAGCTCTAAGTTACACGAAAATGGCGGGTGAAGTCGTCGATACTAACGGTAATCTGTTGTCTAATTATAATGGTACATTAACTGCGACGGTTTTTGATAAACGGATCGATAGGCAAACCTTAGGAAATGATGGTGCAACGAACACAAGTGGCGATGCGATAATAATGGATTTTACGACTCTAGGAGAAGTCATCTTCAAAGGACAGGCGAGTGTTGTTGATGGCTTGTTTGAATTCGATTTTGTGGTGCCAAGGGATATTGGCATTCCAATAGGTACAGGTAAGGTCAGCTTTTATGCCCAAACCGAAAATCCGCTTTCGGATCAGGCTGGAGCAAATTTTGATATCAAAGTAGGAGGCATCAACGAAGATGCACCTGCAGATAACACTGGGCCAATCATTAATTTGTTTATGAACGACGAAAACTTCGTTTCTGGCGGTATAACAAACGAATCACCAACCTTTCTGGCTAAACTTCAAGATGAGAATGGGATTAATACGGCTAGTGGAATTGGCCATGATATTACCGCAATTTTAGATGGTGACGAAACCAATCCAGTCGTGTTGAATAGTTATTACCAAGCCAATGTCGATGATTATACCAATGGCGTAGTCAGTTACCCGTTTAGAGACTTAGAACCAGGTTTGCATACACTGACCTTAAAAGCTTGGGATGTTTATAATAATTCTTCAACGGCAGAAATACAATTTATGGTCTTTGATGAAGATGAAGAATTGGTAATCAACAATGTTCTAAATTACCCAAACCCTTTTGTGAATTATACTGAGTTTTGGTTTAATCACAACAGTTCGGAGCCATTGGATATCTCAGTTCAAATATTTACAGTTTCAGGCAAGTTGGTTAGAACCATAAACGGACAAACAGGTGCAGATGAGTTATGTACTAACGGGTCCTCATCATTATCTAGAAGCATTATTTGGGACGGAAGAGACGATTTTGGTGATAAAATCGGAAAAGGAGTGTATGTCTATAAACTAAAAGTAAAATCTAACCGTTTAAATAAACAAGTTGAAAAGATTCAAAAATTGGTGATACTATAAAATGCTTTAAATATTTTTTTATTTTGAAAAATCAAGATGAAATAAAATTGAATTTGAAGCAAAAACAAAAAGTTTAAATAATAATTTATATTTGCAAACGTTTTAAACTACCCAATTGGTGTTAAAACCACAATAATTAAACATGAAAAAACACATCTTAGCCGTAATGGCTTTTGCTACAATTAGCTCATCATTTGCTCAAGAAAATACCATTCAAGAAATCCCAAGCACTTTTGATAGTCGAGTAATTACAACAGGTTTACCGTTTATGCTTATTTCACCAGATGCAAGATCTGCCTCCATGGGTGATATGGGAGTGGCAACTTCTGTTGATGGATTTTCGCAACAATATAATCCTGCAAAATATGCTTTTTCTGAGGCCAAGCAAGGTGTGGGGTTAAGTTATACCCCTTATTTAACGAGATTGGTAAATGATATCTCTTTGAGTTACCTTACTTATTTTAACCGATTGAATGAATTTAGTGCATTTTCTGCAAGTCTTAAGTATTTTTCTTTAGGGGAAATAGTGCTGACCCAAGATGCTAATGATCCTGGTGTAGCTGTAAAACCAAATGAGTTTGCTATTGACGCCGCCTATTCCTTGCGATTAAGTGATCAATTTGCTATGGCTGTAGCTTTACGTTACATGAGGTCGGCCTTAAGAATAGGGCAAGTAGATGCCAATGCACAACCAGGTAGTACATTTGGTGCAGACATCACTGGGTATTATCAAAGTGAAGAGGAAGCTTATAATGATTTTAATGGCCGTTGGAGATTGGGCTTTGCCATCCAGAATTTAGGACCAAGATTTAAGTACGACGATGGAGGCCAAGAAGTATTTCAGCCAACCAATCTTAGATTAGGTGCTGGATTTGATTTTATTTTCGATCAATACAGTAAATTGGGCGTGTCTGCCGAGGTCTCTAAATATTTAGTGCCTACACCTCCAATTATTGGAGATAGAATTGTTTTTACGGACGTTGGAGGACCAGACGGAACACCGGATGGCGTATTTAATCCAGATGATGGAGATTTTCAGGACGATGCTCAATTAGCGGCTTCTGAACAAGATGTTATACTTAGTGGTCAAGATCCAAACGTGAGTTTCTTAAGTGGCGTGTTCCAATCGTTTGGTGATGCACCAGGTGGTTTCAGTGAAGAATTAAGAGAGTTTACTTGGGCATTAGGAGCAGAATATACCTACCAAGACAACTTTGCATTTAGAGCAGGTTATTTCAACGAAGCAGATGATAAAGGTGCACGTAAGTTTTTTGCTTTAGGTGCAGGTTTTAAATACACTACAATTGGTCTTGATTTATCTTATTTATTTTCTGCTTCCAAAATTCAGAGTCCTTTAGAAAATACATTACGTTTTTCTCTGACATTTAATTTTGGTGATGGCGAATACGATGAGTATTAGAATTTATTACTAAATTTATATATTGAACTCGTTTAAACTTTTTCTATTAGCAAAAAAGTCTAAAAGAGTTCATCAAAACTATTGTTTCTTAAAGCAATAGTTTTTTTGTCTAAAGTAAAAACTAAGTATATGAAGGAAGTCAAAATAGAAACAACATTACAAGTCTATGACGATATTAATGAGCTTCCTAAAGCAATTCAAAACTTAATGCATACTGCAATTGAGGCAAGGGAAAATGCTTATGCACCATATTCAAAATTTAATGTTGGAGCAGCTGTTTTACTCGACAATAGTATAGAGGTTATTGGTAGCAATCAAGAAAATGCTTGTTTCCCTTCAGGTTTATGTGCAGAGCGAACAGCCATTTATTATGCAGGCGCCAAATATCCGAAAGCCAAAATTTTAAAAATGGCAATAACGGCTTCATCTCAAAACCAAGTTACCGATAAACCAATTCCTCCCTGTGGCGCTTGCCGACAGTCCATTGCAGAATATGAAATTAAACAGAGCCAACCCATAGAAATATATTTTATGGGAGCGAAAGGTAAAGTTGTTAAATCAAATTCATTGGCCAATTTATTACCACTTCTTTTCGAAAATTCAGTATTATAGCGTTTTCGTTGCATTAAATTCAGTAATCTCCATTTTTTTTACGACATACTGTTTCTTCATTATTTTCTAAAGTGTTATTTTTGTTATTCTATTTTTATTTAAAGAACTCATCAAAAAATGCAAAAAATAACCAAAGAAATTTACCTAAAGTGGTACGAGGACATGTTGTTCTGGCGAAAGTTTGAAGACAAACTTGCCGCAGTTTATATTCAACAAAAAGTTAGAGGATTCCTTCATTTATATAATGGACAAGAGGCTGTTTTAGCAGGTGCTTTGCATGCTATGGATTTAACTAAGGACAAAATGATTACGGCTTACCGAAATCACGTTCAGCCTATTGGTATGGGCGTAGATCCTAAACGTGTAATGGCAGAATTGTTTGGAAAAGCCACAGGAACGTCTCAAGGTCTTGGTGGATCCATGCATATTTTTTCTAAAGAACACCGTTTTTATGGTGGTCATGGAATTGTTGGTGGTCAGATTCCCTTAGGCGCTGGTATTGCTTTTGGTGATAAATATCACGATAAAGATGCTGTAACATTATGTTGCTTTGGTGATGGTGCTGCAAGACAAGGGTCGTTGCACGAAACTTTCAACCTAGCAATGTTGTGGAACTTGCCCGTAGTATTTGTTTGTGAAAACAATGGCTATGCGATGGGAACTTCAGTGGCACGTACCTCAAATCATACAGAGATTTGGAAATTAGGTTTGGGCTACGATATGCCTTCTGGACCAGTGGATGGCATGAATCCTATTAAGGTTGCAGAAGCGTTTGATGAAGCCATCCAACGTGCAAGAAAAGGTGGAGGGCCTTCATTTTTGGAAGTAAAAACGTATCGATATAGAGGTCACTCAATGTCTGATGCACAACATTATAGAACAAAGGATGAGGTTGCGGAATACAAAAAAATTGACCCGATTACACAAGTAAAAGATATTATTCTTGAGAAAAAATATGCATCGGAAGCAGATTTGAAAGCGATTGATAAGGATGTCAAAAAACGTGTTGCGGAATGCGAGAAATTTGCAGACGAATCGCCTTATCCTGAGAAAAATGTGATGTACGATGTTGTTTATGAGCAAGAAGATTACCCATTTATAGACCACAAAATTAAGTAAGCTATGGCAGAAGTAATAAATATGCCGCGTTTGAGCGACACCATGGAAGAGGGAACAGTTGCCTCTTGGTTAAAACAAGTTGGTGATAAAGTTGAAGAAGGCGATATTTTAGCAGAAATAGAAACGGATAAAGCAACGATGGAGTTTGAGTCCTTCAATGAAGGCACACTGCTTCATATTGGTATCCAAGAAGGTGAAACCGCAAAGGTGGATACACTTTTAGCTATTATTGGCGATGAAGGAGAGGATATTTCGAGTTATTTAAATGGCGCGTCAAAAGATGAGGCTGATGATAAAGATGACGCTGATGATAAAGATGAATCTGGAGATAAAGAATCCAAAGATTCTAAAAATGAAAAAGCAGAAGACACTTCAGAGAATTCAGGTTCAGATAATGATGAAGAATTGCCAGAAGGTGTTATAGTGGTTACCATGCCGCGTTTAAGTGATACTATGGAAGAAGGTACGGTTGCCACTTGGTTAAAGAAAGTAGGTGATGAGGTAGAGGAAGGCGATATTTTAGCCGAAATCGAAACGGACAAGGCGACTATGGAATTTGAGTCATTTCAATCTGGAAATTTATTGCATATAGGTTTAGAGGAGGGTGAAACGGCTAAGGTAGATTCATTATTAGCGATTATTGGCCCCAAAGGAACTGATGTTTCTGACGTTGCTAAAAACTTTAAAGCTGAAGGTGGTGAAACTAAGAAAGAAGCACCTAAAGCTGAAGCTAAAAAAGAAACTCCGAAGGAAGAACCTAAAAAAGAGGAACCGAATAAAGAAACTCCAAAAGTCTCAACTTCTAGTTCAAGTTCAGAGGGATCGCGAATATTTGCATCACCTTTAGCCAAGAAAATGGCTGAAGAAAAAGGAATTAATTTAGGTCAAGTTAAAGGCTCAGGAGAAAATGGTCGTATCGTAAAGAAAGATATTGAAAACTTTACACCATCATCGCAATCTGCTTCAGTGGGCAAATTTGTTCCAACAGGACAAGAAGATTTTGATGAAGTGCCTAATTCAAATATGCGTAAAGCTATTGCTAAAAACTTAGCGAAATCTAAATTTACGGCACCACATTATTATTTGAATGTGGAGTTTGATATGGATAATGCCATAGCATTTAGAGGACAGTATAATTCTATTCCAGATACAAAAATCTCTTATAATGATATCGTCGTGAAAGCTTGTGCATTAGCATTAAAACAACATCCACAGGTGAACTCTCAATGGTTTGATGATAGAATGCGATTGAACAACCATGTGCATATTGGTGTCGCAGTTGCAGTGCCAGATGGCTTATTAGTGCCAGTCGTTAAATTTGCCAATGAGCAGAGTTTAACTCAAATTGGAGCAGCCGTTAGGGAATTCGCTGGAAAAGCAAGAAATAAAAAGTTAGGACTGGACGAGATGGAAGGTAGTACTTTTACTATTTCTAACTTGGGAATGTTTGGCATTGATAGCTTTACATCAATTATCAATCAACCAAATTCGGCAATTCTATCCGTTGGAAACATTGTTGAAAAACCAGTAGTTAAAAATGGACAAATCGTAGTGGGTAACACCATGAAGCTATGTTTGGCTTGCGACCATAGAACGGTTGATGGTGCCACAGGAGCACAATTCCTTCAAACTTTAAAAGGATATATTGAAAATCCGGTGACTATGTTGGTATAAGAATTTGTCATTCTGAATCTCGAAATTTAATGAGATGAAGATCTATAATATTAAAATCCTGTATCATTAGTTTGATGCAGGATTTTTTTATCTTTAAACTCATATAAAAAAATGATTCCTGTTTTTAGGAGAATGTAATACGCGTTTCAATGAAAAATCTTCTACTTATTCTGACAATGACACTTGTTTTCTCGTGTTCATCCAGTAAAAAGACACCAAATAATATTAAACCTGAAATTACAGCAGTTGGTATAAAAGCAAGTATGGATTATTTGGCTTCAGATGTTTTGGAAGGTCGTGCTACAGGAAGTAAAGGTATTGAAGATGCGGCAATTTTTATTGAAAACTACTTAAAGTCTAATGACATTAAACCTTATTTTGAAACCTATCGCGATTCATTCAAAGTGAATGATTTGAATGGTTATAATATCGTTGGAGTGGTGGAAGGAAACGACCCTAAACTCAAAAATGAGTTTATTATACTTGGAGGTCACTATGATCATATTGGTATTGGGAAAGTGGTGGAAGGTGATTCCATTGCCAATGGCGCAAATGATGACGCTTCAGGAACTATCGCTGCTATGGAGTTAGGAAGGTATTTCGCTAAAGCAAAAACCAATAAACGCAGTATTTTGATTACCTTATATGATGCTGAAGAGCTGGGATTAATAGGTTCTGGACATTTAGCGAAACGTTTAAAAAATGAAGGCTTCAATGCCTACACCATGATAAATTTTGAAATGATAGGTGTGCCAAGGGCAGAAAATGAAGTCATGGCCTATATGAGTGGCTTTGAACGTTCTAATTTTGCAGAAACTTTAAATAGATATGCAGGAGATACCGTTGTGGGTTTTTTTCCTAAAGCAAAAGAATTTGGTTTATTTATGAGGTCCGATAATTTTCCGTTTTTTAAAGCATTGAATATGCCAGCACATGCCATTTCAACATTTGATTTTACAAATTATGACTATTATCACCATGTGGATGATGAAGTGGATAAAATGGATTTTCAACATATGGAAAAATTTTTAAATAAGATGATTCCTGCATTTGAAGGCATGATGAACGCACCAACTAAAGAAGTCGTATTAAATAATGAGTAAGAATATAATTATAACAGGAACGAGCAGAGGAATTGGGTTTGAACTCGTACAACTTTTCGCTAATCAAGGTCATAATGTTTTGGCATTGTCCCGAAATGCAAAACCAATAAGTAATTTGCATTTTGATAATATTTCGTCTTTTGCTTTTGATCTTTGTAACCAAGATGATTATCAAAACGTAGTGGATTTTGTTGAATCGGAATGGAAACATGTTGATATTTTAATCAATAATGCAGGAGCAATTATCAATAAACCTTTTGCGGAAACCACATTTCAAGATTTTACCAGAGTATATCAAACAAACGTTTTTGGTGTTTCAGAATTAACAAGAACGGTGTTACCATTTATGAAAAGTGATGGACATGTGGTGACTATTAGTTCCATGGGTGGGATTCAAGGGAGTATGAAATTCCCTGGATTATCAGCTTATAGCTCTAGTAAAGGAGCCGTAATCACATTGGTAGAATTATTAGCCGAAGAATATAAAGAAACCGGACCGCAATTTAATGTTTTGGCATTAGGAGCTGTACAAACCGAAATGTTAGAGGAAGCTTTTCCTGGCTATCAAGCACCAACGACAGCAAAGGAAATGGCTACATATATTCAAGATTTTGCGCTAACTGGAAATAAATATTACAACGGTAAAGTGTTGCAGGTTTCCAATTCTACGCCTTAATTTTGAATGTTATTCCTCTTCAAACCGTCTCAATCTATTTTGTGTAGTTCTTAATTCTGATTGTAAATAATCAATTTTTTCCAAGAGATTAAAAACCGTGTCGATACCTTCAAAATTAAGATGGAGATCTTGATGCAGTCGAATCATTTTTTCAATGTCCGCAATTTGATCCTGATGGATGCAATAGGTTTTTTCCACTGAAACGTATTCAATAAGACCATACTCGCTTAAACTATCAAAAAAAGACATTTCTATTTGGTAGTGTGTACATAAACTTGGAATTGGGATGAGTTTTGTGTCTTTCATGTCTATTGTAATTTTGCCAGTTCTTCAAAAAGTTCTTTTTCCTTGTCAGATAGTTTTTTGGGTAATTCAACAGTATAGGTAATAAATAAATCCCCGAATTGGCCATCTCTTTTGTATTTAGGAAATCCTTTGCCTTTCAACTTTACTTGGGTGCCGTTTTGGGTAAGTGGTTTTAGATTTAATTTTACTTTACCATCGAAGGTGTCAATGGTAACATCTCCTCCAAGAACCGCTTTGTACAAATCCAGATTTACCGTTTTATAAAGGTTGGCTTCATCACGTTTAAATTCTGTATTATTGATGATATTAAACTCAATGAGTAAATCACCATGAGGTCCACCATTAACACCAGGTCCGCCTTTGCCTTTAATTTTAATAATTTGTCCATTGGCTACTCCGGCCGGAATGGTTAGTCGGATGTTCTTTCCGTTAACGGTCAACACCCGTTTTTCAGTGGTGTAAACATCTCTTAAATTAAGTTGGAGTTGGGCATTGAAATCTTGACCTCTAAATCTTGTGTTGCCACCTCTGCCAGCAAATCCTCCTCCAAACATCGATTCAAAAAAATCAGAATACTCACCATCACCAAAACCTTCAAAACTAGAGCCACTTTGATATTGTCGTTGTTGATTTGCTTGACGCTGTTGTTGGTGTGCCTGCTCGTAAGCTTCGCCATGTTGCCAATTTTCGCCGTATTTGTCGTATTTTTTTCGGTTCTCGTCGTTGCTCAATACTTCGTTAGCCTCATTGACTTTCTTAAACTGTAACTCAGCTTCCTTGTCATTGGGGTTTAAATCGGGATGGTATTTTCTTGCCAACTTTCTATAGGCTTTTTTGATATCGCTTTTGGAAGCACTTTTATCAAGACCAAGTATTTTGTAATAGTCAATAAATGCCATAATTTTAGAATCTGAATGTAATTTGAGTTTTAAAAAAAAGTGTCTAGCTAAGTTAGTGGTTTTTTAAGCCAATATCAAGATTATCGCTGTTAAGAAAAATATAATGAACGCGTTTAATAAAAAAGGTAAGAAAACAAATGAAATATGAATGTATTATTTTCGACTGTGATGGCGTGTTGGTAGATAGCGAACCACTGGGAAATCAGGTTCTTGTTGATATGGCAAATGAATTGGGAGCTAATATCGATCTCGATTATGCATACCAACATTTTAAAGGAAATGCCTTAAATAATTGTGTCGATCAAATTTCAGATTTAATAGCTGTGGAATTACCTTCAAATTTCGAATCGGAATACAGAAGGCGTTCCTTCGAAAGATTTCAAAGTCATATCAAACCTGTTGAAGGCGTTTTAGATGTAGTGAAAAATCTTAAAATACCATTTTGCGTGGCTTCAAGTGGCCCTGAAAACAAAATACAACTCAATCTTCAATTAACCGGTTTATGGCCTTATTTCAAATCCCATGTTTTTAGTTGTTATAGCGTTCAAAAATGGAAACCAGATCCGGCGGTTTTTCTATGGGCAGCTGACACTATGGGCTTTCAGCCTTCGGAATGTGTGGTGATCGAAGATAGCCTCGTTGGCGTTAGTGCAGCCATTGAAGGCGGCTTTGATGTGTTTGGTTTTACTGCTCACGACTACAGAAATGAGTTACGGGAGTATGCGACCAAAACTTTTGATAGCTTTTTAATGTTACCAGAACTACTGGAATATTGATGGATTTTTTATATTTATAAAAAAATTAGATAATGTCAAAAAAATTACGCTATTTAAAACTTTTTTTATCAGTCTTTTTTTTAGGTTTTGCTATTAATAATCAGGTTTATAGTCAAACATTTGAACGTGCGGAAATTGCTGCAGGTCTAGGTATTCTTGAAGAAAATAATGGAGTTGCTGTCGCTGATTACGATGGTGATAATGATCTTGATATTTTTGTGGTTGCCAAAGCAAAGGACGATACCGACAGTCCAAAAACTTTAAGTCGTTTATTTAGAAATGAAAATAATGGCTCTTTTACAGATGTAACTGAAATAGCTGGTTTTCAAGATTTAGTAAACCAACAAGAAGGCGGTGAAGATTATTTTGGATTAGATGGTTTTAAGAATGGAGCTTCTTGGGGTGATTTTAACAATGATGGTTTCCCAGATTTATTTTTAACGTTTTCCTTTAAAGTACAATTGTGGAGAAATCTTGGTAATGGTTCATTTGCAAATATCTCCGAAATTGCCGGTTTTGATACTGTGAACGAATGCCGAAATACTGGAGCTACTTGGTTTGATTATAATAATGACGGCTTATTGGATATTTATGTTAACGATTGGGATGCTTGTGGAAGTAATCAACTTTATAAAAATAATGGTAACAATACATTTACAGATGTTACAGTCTCAACGGGTATTCAAGCTTCCATAGATTTAGCAAGTTACGCAGCTATGCCTTTTGATTTCAATGATGATGGTTTTATGGACTTATTGGTTTCTAATGATTTAAGCAAACCCAATAGTCTTTTCATAAACAATGCAGGGAATACCTTTACCGAACAGGCACTAGCTTATGGTGTGGGAACAGCTGGAGATGATATGGGGATTTCAATTGTTGACTATAATAATGATGGTGACTTTGATGTTTTTGTTACTGCTATAGAAGATAATTTCTTTTTGGATAACAATGGCGATAATACTTTTGTAGAAATTGCTAACTCATTGAATGTTGGCTATACCAATTGGGCTTGGGGTAATAATTTTTCGGACTTCGATTTAGATGGTGATGAGGATCTGTATATCGTTAATGGTTATGATTTTTTAGATACAAGTACTCAGCCAAATTTCTATTTTAGAAACTTTACAGCACAAGGACAGGTAACTTTTGAAGATGCTTCAGCCGAATTAGGATTAAATGAACAAACCATTAGTGTTGAATCTATTGATTGGGATTATGATAATGATGGAGATATCGATTTATTTGTGACAAATAGTGATGGCCCTTCGTTTTTGTATGAAAATAAAACGTTGAATTTCAACGATACAAATGCTTCCATGCATTGGTTTAAAATTCATTTGGAAGGCACAACATCAAATCGTGATGCTATAGGTACCATCTTAACACTGACCACTACCACTGGAACTTTAAAACGCTATTATTCAGGTGTTGGTTTTTTATCCCAAAGTTTACAAGCAGTTCATTTTGGATTGAATAATGAGACATTAATAACAGAGCTACAAATAAAATGGCCATCTGGATTAATTGAAACCTTCAATGATCTAGATGCAGATGTGACAATAAAGGCAACCGAAGGTCAAGGTTATCAAGTCTTGGATATTTTACCAAGTCAGAAAATTTATGGGTGTACTGACCCAATGTCTTGTACTTATGACCCTACGGCTACATTAGAAGATGGTTCATGTACCTACCTGGAATCGCAAGCGATTGAAGGGAATAATGTCTCTTCGTTTTTAAGCACTGAAACGTATAGTTATAATATAGCTGAAGGCTCAAGTGCGAACTGGCAGGTTAGTGGTGGCGAGATTTTAAGCGGACAAGGAACCGACACAATAACCGTAAAATGGCATTTGGAAGAGAGTGGTCAAATCATTGTTTTAGAATCAGATGATAGTTGTTCCAGTCTGGCAGTGACGCTTGATGTGGAATTAGGTGCTGATAATCTTCCAGAAAATATGTCCATAGCAAGACTATGGAACGAGGCATTACTTGAATCTATAAGAACCGATTTTGCAAGACCAACCGTACATGCCAGAAATTTATTTCATGCTAGTGTTGCGATGTACGATACTTGGGCAATTTATGATCAAACGGCAAGGCCTTACTTAATGGGTAATACCGTAAATGGGTTTAGCACTGAATTGGAAACTTTTGTACCTATTGAAAGTATTGAAGAATCGCAAAAACGAGCTATCAGTTATGCCATGTATCGGTTATTGACACATCGTTTTCAAAATTCTCCTGGTGTAGAAGGGACGCAGGCAAGATTCGATTTAATAATGGATAAACTAGGTTACGATACCAACTACTCTTCCTTGTTATATGAATTTGGAAATGCAGCCGCATTAGGAAATTACGTAGCACAAACCATAATTGATTATGGCTTGCAGGATGGTTCTAGGGAAGCAACTGGCTATGATAATGCCTATTACCAACCTGTAAATGCGCCTTATGCTTTAGATATCAGTACCAATGATCCCATCAGTGATCCCAATCGATGGCAACCGTTAGGTTTGGATACGTTTATAGATCAAGGTGGCAATATAGTCGATGGCAATGTACCTCCGTTTTTAAGTCCGGAATGGGGAAATGTATTCTCTTTTGCATTATCAGATGACGATAAATTAACTTATGAGCGTGACGGGAATTTCTTCAATGTCTTTCACGATCCTTCAGATCCTCCATATATAAATCTAATGGAAGAAAACATCTCTAGCGAAGCTTACAAATGGGGCTTTTCAATGGTGTCTGTCTGGCAGTCCCATCTGGATCCTAGTGATGGCGTACTGTGGGATATTTCTCCTAATACCATTGGAAATGTAGATATCAATACATTTCCGACCAATTATGAGGATTATCCTAGTTTTTATAATTTTATTGAAGGCGGAGGACAAGGTGCAGGGCATACCTTAAATCCAGTAACAGGTAGTCCGTACGACCTAAATATGGTACCTCGCGGTGATTATGCCAGGGTTCTGGCAGAATTTTGGGCAGACGGACCACATTCCGAAACGCCTCCAGGACACTGGTTTACAATTTTGAATTATGTAAGCGATCATCCGCAATTTGAAAAACGTTTTCAAGGTGAAGGTGATCTTTTGGATCCTATAGAGTGGGAGGTAAAGTCTTATTTTATCTTAGGAGGTGGTATGCACGATTCTGCAATTTCTGCATGGAGTGTGAAAGGTTGGTATGATTATATACGACCAATTTCAGCAATTCGCTCTATGGCAGAACGTGGCCAGAGTTCTAATCCGTCATTAGATAATTATCATATTGGTGGTATTCGATTAATAGAAAATTATATAGAAGTTGTTGAAGAAGGTGATCCACTGGCTGGTTTTGCAGATCAACATGTGGGTAAGATAAAACTATACACATGGAAAGGTCATGATTTTATTAATGATACAGAAACAGACCAAGCAGGCGTAGGATGGATTTTGGCTGAAAATTGGTATCCATATCAAAGACCAACATTTGTAACGCCGCCTTTTGCAGGCTTTGTGTCTGGACACTCCACCTTTTCTAGAGCAGCAGCAGAATTAATGACCATGATGACAGGTAGTGAATTCTTTCCAGGAGGTATGGGTGAGTTTGTTGCTAAACAAAATGAATTTTTAGTATTCGAGGAAGGCCCTTCCGTAGATGTGGTTTTGCAATGGGCAACGTACAGAGATGCTTCCGATCAAACGAGTTTAAGCCGAATTTGGGGTGGAATCCATCCACCAGCCGATGATATTCCAGGTCGATTTATTGGTCAAGCAGTAGCGGAAGATGTTTTTAGTTTTGCTGTACCTTATTTTGAAGCTGAAACTTTAAATATTGATGATTTAGATGAAGACATGGTGATTTATCCAAACCCAACGACCAATAGAACCCTTTTTATAACTCACACAACTTTGGAAGATTCAATAGAAGTTTTTGACATAAGAGGACGTAAAATTGAAATTAACGATAGAGGTTATGACAGTCTATCTCATACCACATCAATAAAGTTGAATACAGCTGCAATTGGTTTGTATATGTTAAAGATTAATGGGAATTCAAATATGATTGTGGTTAAGGATTGATAAGTTGAATTATTAGATTTATTTTTGCCACAATGCAAGCGAACCTTTCAAATTATATTCCTGCTGCGGCAAAATCAATGATTAGCGAACTTTTAGCTATCGATAATTTGGTCGTGAAAGTAAAGAGTGAACGGAAAACACGTCATGGTGATTACAGGGAATTGCCAAACGGCAAACATCAGATTACAGTTAACTCTAATTTGAATTGCTATCGGTTTTTAATTACCTTAATTCACGAAATCGCCCATTTCGAGGCTTATAAAAAACATGGTCGATTTATAAAACCACACGGAAAAGAGTGGAAATACACTTTTCAGCATTTGATGTTGCCTTTTTTACGTCCCGAAATTTTCCCTTCGGAATTATTGCCTTTATTAGCCCATCATTTTAAGAATCCAAAAGCGTCTAGCGACACAGACACGCAACTCGCCTTCGCCTTGAAGCAATTCAACGAAGTCAATGATAAAACATTTGTATTTGAATTATCTTTGAATCAAACCTTTAAGCTTTACAATGGTAAGGTGTTTAGAAAAGGAAATAAACGAAGAAAGAGATATGAATGTGTCGAAGTTAAGTCAGGTAAATTATATTTGTTTAATCCAAATGCAGAGGTCGAATTATTGGAAGAATAATGTATTCCCGTGAAAATGGGAATCTCATAAAGGGTTAAACCTAATATGGTTAAAGTATAACCTGCAAGGTTTTGAAAACCTTGTAGGTATTGAGTTGAATTTAAAAAACAAAAAAAGATTCCGGTTTTCACGGGAACAGAAATATTGAAATTTTTCTATGAAGAATAAAAATTATTACGCCATACTAATGGCAGGTGGAGTAGGTTCAAGATTTTGGCCAGTAAGTACACAGGATTTTCCTAAGCAGTTTCATGATATGCTAGGAACAGGAGATACGCTAATTCAGAAGACGTTTAAGCGTTTAGCTCAACTGATTCCTGAGGAAAATATTTTCATCCTAACTAATGAACGCTACAACGATCTAGTTTTTGAACAACTTCCAAGTGTTACAAAACGGCAAGTGCTTTTAGAACCTGCTATGCGAAATACGGCACCTTGTATTTTGTATGCCTCGTTAAAAATCCAAAAAGAAAACAAAGATGCGGTAATGATTGTTGCACCAAGCGACCATTGGATTGAAGATGAGCAAGCGTTTTCTAATAACGTCAAGACAGCTTTTGATTATTGTGAATCCCATGATGCTTTGATGACCTTGGGCATAACGCCAACGTTTCCAAATACAGGTTATGGTTATATCGAATATGATAAAGAGCGGTCACTGAGCGTAGCCGAAGTGAAATCGGTGAATCAATTCAGGGAAAAACCAGATTATGAAACTGCGAAATCTTTTATCAATCAAGGAAACTTCTTATGGAATGCAGGTATATTTATGTGGAGTGCAAAATCGGTTATTTCAGCCTTCAAAAATAATCAACCAAAATTATTTGAATTGTTTGAAAGTGGCTATAGCGTTTATAATACTGAATCTGAAGTTGATTTTATTAAAGACCATTATAAAAAAGCAGAAAACATATCTGTGGATTATGCATTGATGGAAAAGAGCGATAATGTTTTTGTGATTCCTGCTACTTTCGATTGGAATGACCTGGGGACTTGGGGCAGTCTTTATGATAAATTAGATAAAGACGAAAATAGTAATGCAGTTGTCAATGCCAAAACTTTGCTGGAGGATGCCACCGGAAACATGATACGCTCTAAAAAAGATAAACTCGTCGTAGTTGATGGATTAAAAGATTACATCATTGTTGATAAAGACGAAGTTTTACTTATCTTTCCTAAGGAAAAAGAACAAGATATAAAGAAAGTGCTTCAAAATGTGAAAGCTAAATTTGGAGAATCCTATGGATAGATCCTTTGAATATTATATGACTAGAATTAACCATCATGTAATACTAATTTTCTAATATTAGCAGGTTTTAAATATGAGCGACGAAAATAAATTTAACTTTTCTGAGGAAGAGAACTCGCAGATCACCAACGAGATGAACAAGGAGGCGGCTGTTGAAGAAAAAAAAGAAGCCGTAAAGAAAGATGCTCAAGGCTTGTTTGTAAGCATAAAAACGTTTTTAAGTGAGCTGCTCGATTTTAGGGAAGATACAGATAGAGACGCCACGATTACAGCTATAAAAGCAGATATTCCGTTTAAGGGCGCAACCGCATGGATTTTGGTCTGTTCCATTTTTGTAGCTTCTATTGGTCTTAATGCCAATTCTACCGCAGTAGTGATCGGTGCCATGTTAATTTCGCCTTTAATGGGGCCGATTTTAGGAGTTGGTTTGTCAATAGCTATCAATGATATTGATACGTTACGGAAGTCTCTCATCAACTTAGTGACCATGATTGTCTTAAGTTTACTGACGGCATTCTTATTCTTTTGGCTATTTCCGCTAAGTGAAGAAACCTCAGAACTTTTAGGAAGGACTAGACCAGACATTAGAGATGTTTTAATTGCCTTCTTTGGTGGTTTAGCTTTAATTATAGCACGAACAAAAAGAGGAACAATAGCCTCGGTTATTTTTGGGGTTGCCATTGCGACAGCGTTAATGCCACCGCTCTGTACAGCAGGATATGGTTTGGCTGAAGGGAATTGGGCTTATTTTGGTGGAGCAATGTACTTGTTTACCATTAATACCATATTTATAGCCTTGGCGACATTCTTGGTCTTGAAAATCTTGCGTTTTCCAATGCTTAAATACGCCAATTCTGCAAAGCGTAAACGTATTTCCAGGATAGCTACGATTGTTGCTGTTATAGTAATGATTCCTGCAATTTGGACGTTTTTAACTGTGTTGCAAGAAAGCAAGTACGAAATGGATTTCAAAAATTATGTTGAAAATGAAATTGATACTAATCCTAATTTGTGGTTGCAACGAAAAGACATAAATAAAGACACGAAGAAAATCAGCTTTTACTTTAATGGTGACGTCAGTGATGAAATGATTTCCGATTTACAGAATGAGAAAAAAAATTATGAAAACCTTCAAGACTTTGAACTGGTGATCAATGCCAACAAAACTAGAAGTGCTGATCGTTTAACGGAGTCTTTGGATAGAGCTTATGCTGATTTAGATCGCAAGGATAATGTTATCGATGGTCTTCAAAATCAAATCGCAGAATTAGAAACCAATATCTCTAATCTCAATAAGGTAATTGAGTCTAAAAACACCAATGAGAACGCGGTATCGTTTAGTTCACTATCAAGAGACGCCAAGGTGAGATTCAGTGATCTAGAGTATTTTGGATACGCAAAAATGTTAGAGTCCAAGGATTTTATCAATATAGATACAGTAGCAGTTGCTAATGTAAGATGGAAGGTTAAACTTTCAGACAGTCTTGTATTAATTAAGGAACGGGATCTACAAAAATGGTTAAAAAATGAACTAAAAGTAGATACGGTATTTATTAAACGAAATTAAATTATTGGTCTTCTTCTAAGTACATTTTACGTACTTTTCTAAATAATTCAGATGAATAAACGAAGTTGGTAACGGCTTCGTTTTCTGTTTTAAAGATAGTTTCTTTAGAACCTTCCCACGCCAATAAACCATCTTTAAGAAAAACGATTTTTTCCCCTATTTCCATTACAGAGTTCATATCGTGCGTATTGATTACTGTAGTGATATTAAATTCATCCGTAATTTCTTGAATTAAATTATCAATAACTATTGCTGTTTTCGGATCTAACCCAGAGTTGGGTTCATCACAAAATAAAAATTTTGGTCTGTTTACAATTGCCCTTGCAATTGCCACTCGCTTTTGCATTCCTCCTGAGGCTTCACTTGGCATTTTGTTATTTGCATTGTCTAAATTGACCCGTTTTAAAACTTCGTTAACCCTATCTTCCATTTCGCTCTTACTCTGTTTGGTAAACATGCGTAAAGGAAACATGACGTTTTCGGCAATGGTCATAGAGTCAAAAAGGGCACTGCCTTGAAAAACCATCCCCATTTCGGCTCGTAAGTCGGTTTTTTCATCTCGAGATAATTTACTGAAATTTCTACCTTCATAAGAAATAGAGCCTTCTTCATATTCAAATAAACCCAACAGACATTTTAAGAACACCGTTTTACCCGAACCACTTTGTCCAATGACTAAGTTGGTTTTTCCTTTGTCGAATGAAGTCGTGATGCCTTTTAGAATATGAGCATCTCCAAACGATTTATGTAAATCCTTAACCTCTATCATAATTAGCCGAGTAATAAACTGGTTAGTAAAAAATTGGTCAATATGATCATAACACTGGTCCAAACGAATGATGTGGTACTTGCCTTACCGACTTCCAGAGCGCCACCTTTCATAAAATAACCATAATACGACGGAATGGTTGCTAATAAAAAAGCGAATACAAATGTTTTTGCAAAAGCATAAATAAAGTGAAAAGGGATAAAGTCGGTTTTCACACCCTCAATAAAATCTTCAACACTAACATAGCCGCCATAAACCGAAGCTGCTAGACCGCCCAAAACGCCTAAAAACATGGCAATGGAAATCACAAAAGGATAAAGCGACAACGCAATAAACTTAGGAAAAACAAGATAGTTTATTCCATTGATGCCCATAACTTCCAGCGCGTCAATTTGTTCTGTAACTCGCATCGTCCCAATACTTGACGTTATAAAAGAACCTACTTTACCAGCCATGATAATAGAAATAAATGTTGGTGCAAATTCTAAGATTATGGATTGTCTGGTTGCAAATCCAACCAAATATTTTGGCATAATTGGGCTCGTCATATTTAACGAGGTTTGAATGGCAACAACGCCTCCAACAAAAAATGATATAAAGGCAACGATACCTAATGAACCAATAATAAGATCGTCGATATCTTTTAGAATTAGAGGTTTCATCACTGACCATTTAGTAGGTCTGCGAAAAATATCCTTAATCATTATAAAATAAGTACCTATATTAAATAGGTAAGTGCTGGGTCTTTTCATTAATGCTAAAGTATAAAAAATGATTAGGATATTACCTTAAATTAAAAATAAGATAACATAAAAATTGTATTTTTGAGATTCAATTGTAAGTCTTATCCAAATGAAAAATATCTTCACTTTAATAGCAATTTTGTTTTTGTTTTGCTCTTGTGGCTCCCAAAATACCTCACGCCCTACCACAGAAAAAAATACCTCAATAGTGTCCAATGCTAAACCAAAATTAGTGGTTGGAATAGTGGTAGATCAAATGCGCTACGATTATTTAACACGATTCGACTCCAAGTTTGGAGATGGCGGTTTTAAACGTATGATGCGTGAAGGCTTTAACTGCAAAAACAACCATTTTAATTATGTGCCAACTTATACCGGACCTGGTCATACGTCTATTTATACGGGTACAACCCCAAAATATCATGGGATTATAGGCAATAATTTTTATGATAAAGAGAAAAAGGAAATGGTGTATTGTGCTGGTGATGAGAATGTAGAATCGGTTGGAACAACGGATAAAGCAGGCAAAATGTCGCCACATAGAATGCAAACCACAACCTTTGGTGATGAGAACAGATTGTTTACGCAAATGCAAGGTAAAACCATTGGGATTTCTTTAAAAGACAGAGGCGCCATTTTACCGGCTGGACATACGGCAAATGCTGCCTATTGGTTTCATGGCATGGATGAAGGGTTATGGATTTCGAGTACATTTTATATGAATGATTTGCCACAATGGGTAAAAGATTTTAATGCTACTGAGAAAGCAGAATCTTATTTAAAAGAGTGGAATACACTTTATGATATTTCCACTTATACAGAAAGTGGAACAGATGAAAACACGTTTGAAGGCGGTTTTAGAGGTAAGGAAAAAGCTACATTTCCTTATGATTTAAAGGCGTTGAGCAAAGGCAACCGTGGATTTGATATTTTAAAAGCGACACCTTATGGTAACAGCTTAACCGCAGATTTTGCTATGGAAGCCATTAAAGCAGAAAATCTGGGCGAAGATGAAATTACGGATGTGCTGGCAGTAAGTTTTTCAGCGACCGATTATGTAGGTCATAATTTTGGCGTAAATTCTAAAGAGATTGAAGATACCTACATTCGTTTAGATAAAGACTTGGAGCGTTTCTTTCAATATTTAGATGCCACAGTTGGGAAAGGAGAATATACGGTTTTCTTAACCGCAGATCATGGTGCAGTAGATGTGCCTTCTTATTTAACTTCGGTTAAAGTACCTTCTGGTTATGTGGATAGGAACGACAGAAAAGAAAAATTTAATGCGTTTTTAAAAACGACTTATGGCTCGGAAGGTATTGTTGAGAATATTAGCAACGACCAGATTTTTTTGGATAGGGACAAAGTGAAAGATTTAGGATTAAATCTTATTGATGTTCAGAATACCATTGCGATGGAGCAATTGGGTTACAAAAATGTTTATAAAGTTTATACCGCAACAACTATGAGTACTAGTGGTTTTTCTACAGGGTTAGAGGAGTTGTTACAAAACGGTTTTAACCAAAAACGTTCAGGTGATGTTATTTTGGTCAATGACCCTTCGTTTATTCCATATGGCAGAACAGGTTCTACACACGGAAGCGGACAAAATTACGATACACATGTGCCATTATTGTTCTTTGGAAAAGGTATCAAACATGGTGAAACGTTTGAAAAAACGGTAATTCCAGATATTGCGCCAACTATTTCTGCGCTTTTAGGGATAAGTTTTCCTAATTCTGCTACTGGTCAGCCGTTGGAATTTGTCATTGATTAAGACGGTGATTTGAAGCGAAAACCAATTTTCACAATTATCGCCATCATCTTAGTCATTGGTATTTACAGTTACGACCATTTTCTGAACATGGAAGAAAAGGCTGAAATTGTAAAGGAAGGTAAGGCCATAAAAGAAAATACCAACGCCTATTATTTGCCCAAAAGCACTACGAATCAAATTATACACCACCAAAATTACTCTCTCTCATATAGCGAACCTCACGAACAAGCTGAATGGGTGGCTTACGAATTAAAAGCATCTCATCTAAGTTCTACGAATCACAAAAGGCCCTATTTTGAGATCGATGATGCTGTAAAAACTGGAGCAGCTCACTGGCGAAACTATAAAAAATCGGGTTACGATAAAGGACATCTGTGTCCTGCTGGTGATAGACGATTTACCAAAGAAGCCCATGACGAAACTTTTTTAACCAGTAATATTACGCCTCAGGATCACAGGTTTAATGCTGGAGTCTGGAACCGACTAGAGCAAAAAGTAAGATATTGGGCAAAAAAGAATGATGGAGTATTTGTAGTTACTGGTGGTGTTTTGTCAGCTAATTTGAAATCTATTGGCGACGAAGCTGTTTCGGTGCCCAATCAATTTTATAAAGTTATTTTGGATAATACTAATGGTAAAATTAAGATGTTGGGGTTTTTAATGGAACACAAAGATTCGGATTTGCCATTATATAAATTTGTGGTTTCGGTGGATTCTATTGAAACTTTAACAGGAATTGATTTCTTTCCAAAATTGGATGATAGCATTGAAGATCAGTTGGAAGGGTCTAGCAGTTATAAGAGTTGGAGTTTTTAACTAATTCCTGCGAAGGCAGGAATCTCTAATTCGAAATAGCAATAACTAAGTGAAGGAATAGAAATTTGGAATCTTATTTCTGTAATTTTTTCATTATACCTTTCCAACGCAAATTCCGAATAAACTCTCCTTCATCTTTAGAAACCAAAAACTCTTTTTCATTGGATTTAGCTTTAAAATAACCAGACATATAATCTCTAAAGAACTGGAAACTGCCCTTTTTATAAGCCAATTTCATCGCGGAAATCAACGTAATCCAAAAGCCATAACGCATTTTAAACATCGCTTCTCCTTGTAAATACTTAGAAGCTTTATTGTACGATTGGCCTGTTGGTTTTAAATGTTTTACATGAAGCGTTTCATCAGTTAAAATTTCCCAGCCATGATATTTTGCTAATAACTCGTCAACGGTGTCCCATCCCATGGACGGTTTTAATTGTCCTATTTGATTAAAACAATCTTTTCTATACGCTTTTAGCGCGCCTCTTATATGATCTTTGTTGGTTAGGTTTTCTAAAGTCCATTGTCCGTTTTTTTCAATATAGCAAAATCCAGAAGCCATACCAAGCTTAAGGTTTGTTTTAAAATGATAAGCTATTTGCTCTAAATAATTTTTGGGAAAAATAAGATCGGCATCAAATTTACAGATAATATCATAGTTGCCATCTAGCGATTCTAAACCTTTATTAAATGCTTGAATAATTTTTGAACCAGGTAAATGGGTGTCGGAAGATTCGGAATTTACTAAAGAAATCCATGGATAGTTTGATGCGAATTCTTCAACAATGCTTTGGGTGTTATCGCTAGAATTATCATTAACAACAACAATCTGTTTTGGTAATACCGTTTGAGCAACCAAAGATTCCAAAGTTTTACCGATGTAATCTGCTTCGTTGTGTGCTGGAATAATAATGTAAATGTCCATTAAAAATCTTAAATTTAATTACCAAATTCCAAGGCTAAGTAAACCCAATTGCACTATGTTATTTAAGAATTGGAATTTGATGCTTTTTCAGCATAAACTATATAGTAGCGAGGCGTGAAACGTCTCAAGATAGGTCTAATGCCTATTTTATTGACAGGATTTGTCCATTTTTTTCGGTCTTTAATTACCCAACCAGTTTTTTCTAATAGCCAATCCAGTTGCCAATCTTCAAATTCGTGGTAATGTCTATCTCGCATATCGGTTTTACTTCTATAAGCTGAAGCAAACCATAATTTTAAAGGTACGCTAATGATAATTTTATCTGCTTTTATGGATTTCAAAACTTCATAAGGCGATAATAAATGTTCAAAAATTTCAAAAGCAGTTACAACTTCAGCATTGGAAATCTCAATTGCTGATTGATTGTCGTCTAAATCTTCACCTGTGCTATTTTCAACCGAATACCCTTCGGCAATCATAATTTCAGAAAAAGGATTTTTTACGCCTAAGTCTAAAATGGATTCTGATAGATTAACGTGTTGTTTTAAGAATTGAAGTGTAAGTTTAAAGCGTTTGTTTGGATATGTTTTTTCGTACATCTATCGAAGTGTGAATCTGTAAATTCTAATACTGATAAACAATAGCATTAATATTCATACCAGCACCAACGCTTGCAAACATAATGACATCGCCTTTATTGATGCTTTGATCTTCAAGCTGTCCTTTCAAAATCATATCATACAAGGTAGGCACGGTTGCCACACTGGAATTCCCAAGCATAGTTATGGTCATTGGCATGATGTGTTCTGGCATTTGCATCTTGTATAGCTTGTAAAATCGTTGCACAATCGCCTCATCCATTTTTTCATTCGCCTGATGTATCAATATTTTTTTGACATCAGTAATGGATTTGCCACTTTTTTCCAAACAAGACTTTAAGGCCTTAGGAACATTGGAAAGCGCAAATTCATAAATCTTACGACCATACATTTTTATATATCTGCGTTGATCTGTAATTTCTGGATTGTTGGTTTCCCCAAAATAGATAAAGTGAGCTTCATCCAAAGCATAAGTTGCTGATTCGTGTGCTAAAATTCCACCGTCTTCTTTGCTTTCTTCTATAATTACCGCACCAGCACCATCACTATAAATCATGGAATCCCTATCGTGCTTATCTACAACCCTAGAAAGGGTTTCAGAACCAATAACCAAACAACGTTTAGCGAGACCAGAGGCAATAAATGCTTTAGCTTGAATAACACCTTCTATCCAGCCAGGACAACCAAAAAGTAAATCGTAACCTACGCATTTTGGATTCTTGATTTTCAATAAATGCTTTACACGGGAAGCAATACTAGGTACGGTATCACTTTGTTGGTTATTGTGTTTTAGGTCACCATAATTATGGGCAACAATAATATAATCTATGGTTTCCTTATCGATTTTAGCATCTTCAATGGCCTTTTGTGAGGCGAAAAATGCAATGTCAGAATTTAATAAGTCCTCTTTAATGTAACGCCGTTCCTGAATACCAGTTATGGCTTTGAATTTTTCTACAATAACTTCATTCGGGCTGTTAATAGTTGAGCCATCGGCATTAAGAAATTGATGATTGTAAAAATTCTCGTTCTTTTCTATAATGCTAGGTATATAACTTCCTGTTCCGGTAATTCTAATCGCCATAGTTATTTTAATTTCAATAGTACGAAGCTAGTTAATATTATAGAGTTTTCTATAATTTGTCGATTTAAAGCTGTAATTTTTAATAAATTCTTAAAAATCCGTATTTATAATTTGAAAAACACAAAAAAGCATCACGTTTCAGCACGTTTTTTCAAGCAGTTTTTAGGCTTCCATATAATCTTCAATTGGCGCACAGCTACAAATTAGATTACGATCTCCATAGGCATCATCCACACGTCTAACGCTTGGCCAGAATTTATTGTCTCTGACAAAATCTAATGGGAATGCCGCAGCTTCTCTGGAGTATGGTAACAACCATTCATCTGATGTCAGCATATCTAAAGTGTGAGGTGCGTTTTTGAGCATATTATTTGGTTCATCTTTATCGGCCGTATCAATTTCTTTACGAATTGAAATCATAGCATCGCAAAAACGATCCATTTCTGCTTTACTTTCGCTTTCGGTAGGTTCAATCATCATAGTTCCTGCAACTGGAAATGAAACTGTTGGTGCGTGAAAACCATAATCCATTAAACGTTTGGCAATGTCTGTAACTTCGATGCCATTGGCTTTAAAATCACGACAATCAATGATCATCTCGTGAGCAGCTCTTCCCTTTTCGCCAGAATATAAAGTTGGATAAGACCCTTTTAATCGTTCTTTAATATAGTTGGCATTTAATATGGCTACTTCGGTTGCTTTTTTCAAACCTCTATAACCTAACATTTTGATATAACCATAAGAAATAAGACACACTAAAGATGATCCAAATGGTGCTCCAGAAATGGCTGAAATAGCTTGATGACCTCCTGTTTTAATTATGGGATTTCCTGGTAAAAAAGGTACCAATTGTTCGGCCACACAAATTGGTCCAACGCCTGGTCCACCACCTCCATGTGGAATCGCAAAGGTTTTGTGTAAATTTAAATGACAAACATCTGCCCCAATATTCCCTGGATTAGTTAAACCTACTTGGGCATTCATGTTGGCACCATCCATATATACTTGCCCACCATTGTCGTGAATAATCTGCGTGATGTCTTTAATTGCAGATTCATAAACACCATGTGTAGAAGGGTAAGTGACCATTAGTGCAGACAAATTATCTTTGTGCAGTTCCGCTTTTTCCTTTAAATCATCAACATCAATATTTCCATTTTCCGACGCTTTGGTCACGACCACTTTCATTCCTGCCATTACAGCACTTGCCGGATTTGTACCATGCGCAGACGATGGAATCAAACAGATATTTCTATGATGGTCACCTCGAGATTCGTGATAGGCTCTGATAACCATCAATCCGGCAAATTCTCCTTGTGCACCAGAATTTGGTTGAAGCGAAGTGGCAGCAAAACCGGTAATTTCGGACAATTGATTTTCAAGTTCATTCAACATCAATTTATAACCAATGGGTTGGTTTACTGGTGCAAATGGATGCAAGTTTCCCCAATTTGGCCAACTCAGTGGTAACATTTCTGAAGCAGCATTTAATTTCATGGTGCACGAACCTAACGAAATCATAGAATGGTTTAAGGCTAAATCTTTGCGCTCTAAACGTTTTACGTATCGCATTAATTCGGTTTCAGAATGATAAGTGTTGAAAATTTCCAGAGTTAAAAAATCGGATTGACGTTTTAAGTCCTCAGGAATGGTTTCAATATGGGATACGGTTTCAATTTTATCTGTGGTATTTCCTGTTACAGCCTCAAAAATTGAAATAATTTCATTTAAATCTGAAATGGTAGTCGTCTCATTTATAGAAATGGTTACAGTATGTGTATCTGGATAGTGAAAATTAACTTCACTTTTTTCAGCTTCATATTTCACTTTTACCGCATCAGCTTTTATCTGAAGTGTATCAAAGTAGTGTGAATTTGATTGTTCCAATCCTAAATTTACTAGAGCATCGGCGAGCGTAGAAGCAGAATTTTTAACTTTATCTGCAATAAAAGTCAAGCCTTTTGGCCCATGATAAACCGCATACATTCCAGCCATAACCGCCAGTAATACTTGTGCTGTACAGATATTTGAAGTGGCTTTGTCACGTTTAATGTGTTGCTCGCGTGTTTGCAGAGCCATTCGCAAGGCTCTGTTGCCATTAGTGTCTTTTGTAACACCAATAATACGACCAGGAACATCACGTTTATAAGCTTCTTTAGTGGCAAAATAGGCCGCATGAGGACCACCATAACCCATCGGAATCCCAAAACGTTGCGTCGTTCCGACCACGACATCTGCACCAAATTTCCCTGGTGCTTCAAGCTTCACCAAACTTAAGATATCTGCAGCAACAGCTACTTTGATATTTTTGGTATTGGCTTGCTCTATAAAAGATTTTATATCTGTAATCTGACCATTCTTACCTGGATATTGTAATAAAGCGCCAAAGTATTCATCAGAGAGATTGTATTCGGCTTCGTTACCAATTACCAATTCAATACCGATAGGAATTGCTCTGGTTTCTAATAAATCTATAGTCTGTGGTAATACCAAATCTGAAACAAAAAATTTATTGACATTAGCCTTTTTTTGGCTACGTTCCCTAACGGCAAATAATAATGCCATGGCTTCTGCTGCAGCAGTACTTTCGTCTAAAAGTGATGCATTTGCAATCTCCATACCTGTTAAATCCATAACCATGGTCTGGAAATTTAATAAAGCTTCCAATCGACCTTGGGCAATTTCAGCTTGGTAAGGCGTATAAGCTGTGTACCATCCTGGGTTTTCCAAAATATTACGTTGAATAACGGCAGGTAAATTAGTAGGATGATAACCTAAACCGATATAAGATTTATAGACTTTATTGAGCTGTGATAATTTGTATATGTGACTCAAATACTCCTGTTCACTCATGGCAGCATCTAGATCCAAATCGTTTTCTAAGCGTATATTATCTGGAATGGTTTCCGTAATTAACTGTTCCATACTTGAAACACCAATAGTGTCTAACATGGCTTTTTGGTCGTCTGAACTTGGGCCAATGTGTCTGAGTGCAAATGAGGTTGTATCCATATAAAAAATATCTGTTTACTTTATTTTGCAAAAGTACGGAATTACCCTTGTTTTTTAGTTAAGGAAAACTAAAGTTTTTAACCGAAACTAGAGGTTATTAACACGATGAACTCATCTCGACTTTTTCTTTTGTTTGCAACCCACCTGCCGGACGGGCAGGAATTTCCATTTAGAACTCTAATTTTGTTCTTTTTTATCAACGTAGCGATGCTATGTTGATAAAAAACACCTTCATTACAGTCCAAAAGCGCAACTTTTCTACTGAAAATTAAAAGTCAAGATGAGTTCAATGCTTACTTTTGCTTATGCACACATTCAAACACATCTTTCATTTTTATTTGAATAGTAGTATTCATGTGGCCTTGGCAGCTTCTGCATTGACATGGGTTACACTCATTGAATTGGATTTGGGATATGATAAAAATCTTTTGCTATTTGTTTTTTTTGCTAGTATTACCGGTTACAATTTTGTGAAGTATTTTGGTGTGGCTAAATTTCATCATCGCATTTTGGCAGGCTGGCTGAAGTTGATTCAAGTGTTTTCGTTGATGGCATTTTTGGCGATGTGTTATTTTACTTTCTATCTTGAAATAGAATCGCTGATTCTCATTGGTATATTGGGAACCATAACTTTCTTTTATGCGATTCCTATCATGATTCCTAAACAGTTTTTGTTTGATGACCATAAAAATTTAAGGCAAATTGGAGGTATAAAAGTGTATGTCATTACTTTGGTCTGGACATTCACTTCTGTTATTTTACCTGCAGTAAATAATGAGATATCCATAAATACTGATGTTATTATTCTAACTTTGCAACGCTTTTGTTTTGTGCTGGTTTTAATGTTACCGTTTGAAATAAGGGATTTGAATTATGACAGCATTAAACTGGCAACCATTCCACAAAAAATAGGCATAAAAAAAACCAAAATTATTGGCGTTTTATTGTTAATAATATTTGTAATATTAGATTGTTTTAAGGACTCTTTGAAAGAGGAAACGTTAATATCAACATGGGTAATTATTATAATTACATTACTGTTTTTGTTGTTTTCAAACAAAAACCAATCGAAATATTACAGTGCGTTTTGGGTGGAAAGCTTACCTATTGTTTGGTTATCAATTTTGTTGTTGCTTCGCTAATTCTTCGTTAAATTGATTTTGAAGTTTAATTCGTTCTTCGGTTTTTAAGCATTTAACTTCAGCATTTTTTATGCTTTCTGTTAGCTTGATATTGTTTTTGGAATACGATTTAGTAACGTTACACCAAAAAATACGCAACCCTAATTTTATCCGTTCCCAAGCAGTCGCTTCATCATATTGTGCTTTATCACAAATATGTTTTGCCTCATCACAACTTATAAACAAAAATCTTTTCTTCATTCCTATCTTAGCCTTCCCAAAGGGAAGGGAATTTTTATTATTTGAACCAATTTTCTTCCATGCATTCTGCCAATGCAGTTCTAGCTCTATGTATAATTACCCATAGGTTAGACGCAGTAATATCCATTTCATTACAAATAGTTTCGGTATCGTAACCCAGAATTGTTTTCATCTTGAAAACATCAGCTTGTTTTTCCGGTAGTTTTGCTAAACAGTCGTAGATAGCATCACCCAATTCAGAATTGACTAAAGTATCTTCAGCCGTTTTGTCAAAAGGGTCAGCTACGCGTTCTTCCATCCAATCGCCTTCCGATTCTTCATTATTGATATAACCCATGCGCACTTCAGCCTTACCTTTTTTAGAATTTATTTTTCGGTAATAATCAATAATTTTTCGCTTTAAGATTGAAATCAACCATGTACGTTCACTAGCTTCGCCTTTGAAATTTTTCATGGATTTTAAGCCAGCCAAAAAGGTTTCAGAAATTAAATCCTGAGCAATAACTCTATCATTTACACGTGTAATTGTGTAATTGAAGAGATAATCTGAATATAGCTTTACCCAATTATTTGGGTCTATTTGATGCTTAGGCATTTTCGTTTTTCATTGCTGATTCAAATGTAGTTTAAAAAATTGAGAAATAATTTATGGTTTAAGACACGAATTTCACGAATTAGCACGAATTTTTTTGAAATGTTTGATTAATCATTTGTGGAAATTCGTGAAATTCGTGTCAAAAAAATGAGCAATGAATAAATGAATAATTAATTTTATTTCAGAAGTACGTTTATTGCATTTTCAAAAAATTGATTAATTTAATGAACAAATTTGTTTTTAGTTTAATGAATGGTTCTTTTATTTTTAACAGAAACTTCAGAGCCTTCGGCAAGAATAACGGAAGTAGGTTCTAACGTTTGAAGACTTTTAAAACGTTTACCATAGTTTTCTTCAAAATTCATGTCCACATTAAAATCAACCACTTTTAATTGTCGCCAAGTAGGATGGACAACCTCATATTCATAGGTGTTGTTATGGTATTTTGTGTAACCAAAATAATGTTCGGTAATAAATTGTTCTTCTGAATTATCCAAAATATTAGAAAAGTCTTTTTCCGTTTTAACAGAAATAGATTGCCATTTTTGGTCTGATTTCCATTGGTATTGAAACGCATTATAATTTTTATGGTCCATCCAGCTATGTTTCATTTTACAGGTCTGGTAATGCTCGTGGTAAATTGAATTCGCCACTAATGTTATTAATGCTTTTGGTACGATTTCTTTAATAAAAACAACTCCTCTTTTGCCTTTATGTTGAACATAAAATCGAAGATTCACTTCTTCAAAGTTGATATGGAACGGAAGTTTTAGACCTAATACTTTAGTATCCATAAACATAAATCCAACGACACTAACATAATATTTGCCATTAAAACTATCGAGTTCTGTTCCTTTTGGTACAAATGGTTTTAGGATGTTCGGGTCAATCTCGTAATTAATGAGAATGAGGTTTTTCCAATAGGCTTTTAAAAATGTCATGAGTTATTTTTTTAATAGATTTTCTAAAGCAATTTTAATATCTGTGTATAAAAATAAGAAACCGTTCTCCATTAACCGTTGAGGTATGACATTTCTGCTTTTTAATACCAATTCGGGTTCTGTGCCCAGAAGTTTTGCCCCGAGTTTTAGAAGCCATTTTGGTTGTGGAATTCCGAATGGGACATGCATAACTTTCCTGAAATTTTTCATCAAGTTTCTATTGTCTGTTGGTTTGGGTACAGTGAGATTGAAACTTCCTTTTAGATTTTCATGTTGAATAAGAAACTCTATAGCTCTTGCAAAATCTTGTTCATGAATCCAACTTACTTTTTGATTTCCAGAAGCTTGTTTTCCACCTAAACCAAGTCTAACAAGATTTTTCAAAGGTTGCGTTGCACCGCCATATGAGCCCATTACAATGGACGTTCTTAAAGCTATTTTTCTAGTTTTGGGATTGGTTATGGAATAGAACGCTTTTTCCCATGATTTAGCAATATTCATAGAAAAATCATTGCCAATCTCACCGTGTTCTTCGGTCATTTCTTTATCTGTTGAATGTCTGTAGATGGCAGCAGTAGAAGAATTGAACCATACTTTCGGTGGGTTTTCGCATAGATTCATTGCCAAACCTAAAATGTGTGTAGAATCTATTCGAGAATCGTATATCAGTTTTTTATTGGCTTCTGTATATCTACAATCTACAGATTTTCCTGTGAGGTTGATTAAAACATCCGCACCTTCCAAAGATGTAGTCCAATGGTCTAATTCTTTTGCGTTCCAATAGATATGATTTGGTTTTGAGGGTTTTCGGGTTAAAATTTTAATGTTGTATCCCTTTTCAGAAAAATAAGATTTTAAAACCTGACCTAAAAACCCAGTTCCACCAGCTATGATTATGGTTTTCATGATATTATATATAAAGAATAATAATTAATATAAAAACGCGATATAGAACCCAAGTTGCCGATAAATAGTTAGGTAATTCCAAAATTCCAACACGTCTAATGTGTTCGTATAACATATATATGACGGTTAGACCGAACCATGCGAATAATGCTATTTCTGGTAATACAAAGAATAAATTTATTATGAAAACAGGAATTAAAATCAGACTTCCCATTAACGAAACCGTCATGAGATTTCCGAAATAGTTAATTTGTTTTTCAAATTTTAGTTTTGAAATAAATAAAGCTTGAAATCCAATTTGTCCTAAGACGATCGCACATTCTCTCACAAAACTAGATTCTGGTATAAAACCAATCATTTTGCTGAAGTTGAATAGAACGAGACTTGAGATTAACGTTGCAAACAGCATATAAAAAGTTCTGTATTTATAATTAAAATCCGGAACACATTGAAGCGTTTGACTTCTGTCTTCCTTGCTCGGAATTATGACTTTTCGGTTGTAAGAAATAAAGGAGTATAATTTTTTAAGTCCGAATTTTACAGGTTTTAAATTACCGATTTTTTCTACCCAAGGCATTGAGTTTCCGATGACTTTAAGTAAGCTATCAATGCCATAAATAACAGTTTTGTTTTTGGTGTCAAAAAGTGCAATTTCATTTGTTGCTCTTTGCAGGTCTATAAAATTTTGTTCTTCAGCAGTTAAATTACAATAGGCTTTACGACCGTTGCTGTCTAGCATTTTGGTTTTTATAAATCCACTTGTGTAAACATTGCACAATGGACAATCTTTGTCGTAGAGTAGGGTTTGGTTTTGTAATGTTTTCATAATTATCTTATATTTTAAACTTTCAGAAAAAATTGAAAGTATGCTTTAAAAAATATATGGGCTACTTCATCAGTTTTAAAACAGACTTAGTCAACCAGTTTTGTTTTTGATTCACCATTTTATTCATTAATACATCTAAATCTTGTGTTAAGCTATGTAATGCTTTGGTCTGTTTAATGAGTTCCTTAGATTTTTCTGTGCCATCGTCATTAATGGAAGAAACGTCTTCCAAAACTTTAATAACAGGTTTTATTTCTCTTCTGCTGCGTTCTTTGGCAATAATACGAGCTAATTCTTGCACATCTTTTTCCGTGGTAAAAAACTCTTTACGCTCACCTGAAATTAAAACTTTGGTCACAATTCCCCAATCCATGAGCTGTCTCAAATTCATGCTGGTATTACCACGAGAGATTTTAAGGTCTTCCATGATATCTTCCATAGACAAGGGTTTGATGGATATGAAAAGTAAAGCTTGTATTTGTGCCATGGCCTTGTTTATTCCCCAAAGTGAACCCAAACTTCCCCAAGTACTAATAAACTTATCTTTTGCTTCTTGATAATCCATAGTACAAATATATCATAAATTTTAAACTTTCAATAATTATTGAAAGTTTATTTTCGATTATTTTTTTTATTTTAGTTTACTAAATTTATAATATGAAAACAAAACTACTCTGCCTTGTCCAACTTGTAATTGGTATTAGCCATGCTCAGATCACATGAATCCAAATCCATCTGACATTAATTCTGGCACATTGACCTTAACATATGGTTCCTCTGGAGATTATTCGATTTTTGATCCAATGAGTGATCCTAACTTATTATTATATACGGGTTAACAAACCGATGCCGATCCATTAACTTGGGATTATCATGATTATTTTACGGATAACAGCACACTTATTCCATTAACTTATGACACAGATCTAGGGTATTATGTGGCTACAATTAATCCTGCAACCAGAACATATCTAGAAGAACCTTCATTGAATACGGTTACTATACCAAGCGGAATAGAAGTACACGATTGGTATTTTTTAATTACAGTAGAAGATCAGTCTAGACAATCTGCAGACTTAAAAGGAAGCGATTATGGATTTGGTTTAGCGACACTTTCTGTTACTAATTATAACGAGACCGAAAATATTATATTAACTAATAGAACAATAACCTTTATAAATCAAGGAAATTATCATGTAGCAGTTTATGATATTTTAGGAAAACAGATTACAAATACAACATTTAATGTTACGGGAACTTTAACTCACGATTTCCAACTGCAAAATAGTGGTATTTATCTTGTGAAAATCAATGATGGATTACATACACGGACTGTTAAAATGTTGAAGTATTGATTTTATTTCAATAACCCAGCACGTCGCAATAAAGCTTCGGGTTTTGGCTCTTGGCCTCTAAAATATTTATACAGCGTCATTGGGTTTTCGGTGCCACCTTGAGATAAAACGAAAGTCTTAAATTTATCCGCAACCATTTTATTAAAAATGCCTTCCTCCTTAAAATATTCAAAGGCATCCGCATCCAAAACTTCAGCCCACTTATAACTATAATAACCCGAAGAATAACCACCTTGAAATATATGTGCAAACGATGTGCTCATGCAATTCTCTGGCACTTCAGGGAACAATTTGGTATCTCCAAAAGCTTGGGCTTCATGCGCTTTTACATCCTCGATTTTTGAAGGGTCAATACCATGCCAGCTCATATCCAACAAACCAAAACTCAACTGACGAAGCGTTTGCATACCTTCGTGAAATGTCGATGAGGCTTTTATTTTTTCAATAAGTTCCATTGGGATGACTTCGCCTGTTTCATAATGCGTAGCAAATAATTTTAAAGACTCCTCTTCGTAGCACCAATTTTCTAACACCTGACTTGGTAATTCCACAAAATCCCAATACACACTTGTACCAGATAAACTAGGATACGTGGTGTTGGCCAACATACCATGAAGAGCATGACCAAATTCGTGAAACAGCGTTGTCACTTCATTAAATGTTAATAACGAAGGTTTACTTTTTGTGGGTTTTGTAAAGTTGCAAACTATCGACACATGCGGTCTTTCGTTATTCCCATTCTTTATCATTTGAGGTTTATAAGAGGTCATCCAAGCACCATTTCGTTTTCCAGCCCTTGGGAAGAAATCGGCATAAAAGATGGAAACCAACTCTCCGTCAGCATCAATGACTTTATAGGTGAGAACGTCTTCATGATATTTATCTATGGAATCTATTTGTTCAAACTGTAACCCAAATAATTTATTGGCGATTGTAAAGGCACCATTAATGACATTTTCCAGTTTAAAATAAGGCTTCAATTTTTCATCATCCAAATCGAATAACTTTTGTTTTAACTTTTCTGAATAATAACCGGAATCCCATTTTTGTAATTCATCAATGCCATCTAAATCTTTGGCAAAATCTGCTAGTTTTTTAAACTCTTCATCAGCGGCTGGTTTTGCTTTTTCCAATAATTCGTTTAAAAATGACTTTACTTTTTCTGGAGTTTCTGCCATGCGTTCTTCTAAAACAAAATGTGCATGCGTTTTATAACCTAACAGCTGAGCACGTTCAAATCTCAAATTCGCAATTTTCAGCACAATATCCTGATTGTCCAATTCATCATTATGAAACCCTTTACTTCCTGCTGCCTTTGATAGTTCTTCGCGTAATTCACGATTATCGGCATAGGTCATAAATGGAATATAGCTCGGGTAATCTAAAGTAATCAACCAACCGTCTTTATCTTTACTTTCCGCTAGTTGTTTGGCGGCTTCTTTAGCACCATCAGGTAAACCAGACACATCAGCTTCGTCGGTTAGGTGCATTTCATATTTATTGGTCTCGGCCAAAACATGTTCTCCAAATTTTAATTTTAATTGACTTAATTCTTTGTCAATAGCACGTAATTTTTCTTTTTTATCATCTGAAAGATTGGCACCATTTCTAGAAAAGCCTTTATATTTTTTATCAAGAAGGGTTTCTTGTTCTGTGGTTAACTCTAAATTTGATTTGGAATCATAAACTGCTTTTACACGCCTAAATAAATCTTCATTCAACGTAATGTCATTACTGAATTCTGAAAGTATTGGTGAAACTTCTTGGGCGATTTTCTGAATTTCATCGTTGGTTTCGGCAGAATTCAAATTGAAGAAAATACTCGAAACACGGTCTAATTCTTCGCCAGAATAATCCAAGGCTTCAATGGTATTTTCAAAAGTTGGTGGTTCGTTATTTGTTGTAATGGCCTCAATTTCGGCTTTTGCTTTTTCAATGGCCGCTTTAATCGCAGGCATAAAATCTTCAGTTTTTATATTTGAAAAAGGTGCGGTATTATATGGTGTATTGAATGGTTTATTGAGAATTGTCATTTGTTGTTAATTTTTTTAAATAGTTGATTGTCTGAATTTTAACTTATTTTGTGATAATCAAATGTTTGATATTTTGTATCTTGGAAGTATTACTTTGCACATTAAATAATGTAAAAGTAGAGTTGATTAATAGCTAGAAGCTTCAACGAAAGTTGAGGCTTCTTTATAGGTCTTTTGCAGAATCTATAACCTTTGCTTTTAAGCCTTCTTTATAAACCATAATTTTATCCAAAACACATTTATCGGAACTGCCTAAAATTTGGGCGGCTAAAATCCCTGCATTTTTAGCACCATTAAGGGCAACGGTAGCAACTGGAACGCCTCCAGGCATTTGTAAAATAGACAGTACAGAGTCCCAACCGTCAATGGAGTTACTGCTTTTTACAGGCACTCCAATAATAGGCAATGGCGATAATGATGCTACCATTCCTGGTAAATGTGCAGCGCCTCCAGCACCAGCAATAATAACTTTAATGCCTCTCTTGTGCGCATTTTTACTGAAATCGAATAATTTTTCGGGCGTTCGGTGTGCGGAAACGATATCAACCTCGATTTCAATATCAAAGCCTTGCAATATATCTATAGCGTCTTGCATTACTGGCATGTCGCTTTTGCTTCCCATTATTATGGCTACTTTACTCATTATCGGTGTTAATTAAATTTATAATCACATTGATTAGCAGTTCTTTTTCCTTCGGATTACTTTCTGCATTCATCAAAGTTAAGGCAACTAATGTATCATTGCCAATTTTTTTGATTCCGTTAACAGTATATAGATAATTGTTTTCATTAAGGTAACAAACAAATAACCAAGCAGCAATACATTTATTGCCATCTGTAAAAGAATGATTTTTAACTACTAAATAGAGAAGATTAGCTGCTTTTTCCTCGATACTTTTCTACTTCTTTCTAATTGAACTGTTGCATTTTTTGCAACAGTTGCTTTTTCAGGAAGTTCATTGTCCTTGTAAATATTTTTTATGTGTCTGGATATTACAGATTTGTGACGTTCAAATAACTCTCCAATTTGATTGAGATTAAGCCATAACGATTCATTTACATAGGTCACTTCAACCTCTATTTGATTGTCATTTTAATATATAAGAATTTCATTCAAAATATATTCAATGTTTTTTCAATAGTTAACTCAGCGATAATCTTTAATACCTGCATAATAGTTTTGAACTATCCAGAATTACTCGGTAGTTGAATAACTACATTAGAAAATCTGAACCTGTGCGTTTTTTGCACAAGTTCAAATTAAACATTTAATATTCAAAAACTATTCACTAATTACCTCAATACTACCTTTCACTTTTTCAGCAATTTCTCTAGCTACAGCAACATCTTTATTTACAATAGTAACATGTCCCATTTTCCGAAATGGTCTCGTTTGTTTTTTACCATAGATATGCGGCGTTACACCTTCCATAGCCAATATGTGTTCGATATTTTTATAAACCACATTTCCTGAATGACCTTCGGCACCAACAAGATTAACCATTACGCCAGCAACTTTGCTCTCGGTATTGCCTAATGGTAAACCCAGAATACATCTTAATTGCTGTTCAAATTGTGAGGTGTAACTGGCTTCAATACTATAATGACCAGAATTATGAGGTCTTGGAGCTACTTCATTTACTAAAATCTCGTCAGTTTCAGTCTGGAACATTTCAACAGCCAATAAACCCACATGTTTAAAAGCATCTGCTACTTTCAAAGCAACAAATTTCGCTTTTTTGGCAATGTCATTAGGGATTCTAGCAGGACAAATCACATATTCAACTTGGTTGGCTTCAGGATGAAATTCCATCTCAACAACAGGATACGTTTTTATATCGCCTTTTTCATTTCGGGCAACGATGACCGCCAATTCATTTTTAAACGGAATCAATTTTTCGGTTATGCATTCCACATTTGGTAAATCGGCTAAATCTTCTGCTTTTCTTACGACTTTCACACCTGTGCCATCATAACCAAACCGTGCGCTTTTCCATACAAAAGGATAACTCAATCCACCATGGTCAACAGCTTCATCTATTTCCGAAGAATACGCAAATCTTGAAAATTCCGCTGTCGGAATATTATGATCGCGATAAAATAATTTTTGGGTCGCTTTATTTTGAATCGTTCGTAAGGTTTTAGAAGTCGGAAATACCTTTACGCCTTTTTTTTCAAGCGCTTCCAAGGCATCGACATTGACGTTTTCAATTTCAAAAGTCAAGATATCAACATCTTTTCCGAAGTTGATAACGGTGTCATAATCCATTAAATCGCCAACGGTAAATTCATCGCAAGCCAATCGTGATGGTGCATCTTTATTGGGATCTAAAACGCAAGTGTAAATATCGAATTTACGTGTATCATAAAGCATCATCTTGCCCAATTGGCCACCACCAAGAATACCAAGTTTAAAATTTGAAGAAAAATAGTTCATCAACTTTAGTTGTTCCCTTGGAAAAGGGAATCTTATTTTTAAGATTAAAATTTCAGCGTTTCAACCACAAAAATAAGGTAAAAATGAGAGAACCACTCAAATTCGTAATTCAAAAAATCGTCAATCGTCAATCAAATTGATTATCTTCGCAATTCTAAAATAATTTCGTTTTGATTAAGCTTCACGATTTATACTTCAAACCCTTCATTTCAGAGAAAGAAATAGATACTGCTGTCCAAAAAATGGCAGATGATATTGCAGCAGATTTAGGAGACGAAGTTCCTGTTTTTGTCGGTATTTTGAACGGTTCATTTATGTTAGTGAGTGATTTTGTAAAGAAATACCCAAAATCGTGTGAAGTTACGTTTATCAAATTGGCTTCCTACGAAGGTGTAAAGTCAACCGATGATATACAACGACTAATTGGTTTGACTCAAGATTTAACGGGAAGAACCGTTGTTATTTTAGAAGACATCATAGATTCAGGAAAAACATTAGAAGAAGTACATCGTATTTTTGAAAACGAAAATGTAAAACAATTGCTTATTGCAACCTTGTTTTATAAACCTGAGGCTTATGATAAAGATTTTAAACTTCATTACGTTGGCATGGAGATTCCAAATAAGTTCATCGTAGGCTACGGCTTGGATTACGACGGATTAGGACGGGATTTGCCAAATGTATATCAATTAAAAACCACACAACACATGACAAACTTAGTGTTATTTGGCCCTCCAGGTGCAGGTAAAGGAACGCAAGCTAATTTCTTAAAGGAGAAATACGATTTAATCCATATTTCTACAGGCGATGTTTTTAGATTTAACATTAAAAACGAAACTGCTTTAGGAATGTTAGCGAAATCTTATATGGACAAAGGAGAATTAGTGCCAGACCAAGTCACTATTGACATGTTGAATAAAGAGGTTGAGAAAAATGCAGGCGCGAATGGGTTTATTTTTGACGGTTTCCCAAGAACCAATGCACAAGCCAAAGCGTTAGATGAATTAATGGATAGCAAAGATTCCCAAATTAATGCCATGGTAGCGTTGGAAGTTGATGATGAGGTACTTGTAAAACGTTTACTCGAAAGAGGAAAAACCAGCGGAAGGGCAGATGATGCTGATGAAAGCATTATTAGAAATCGAATTAAGGAATACTACAATAAGACAGCGATTCTGAAAGATTATTACGACAAACAAGATAAATACTTTGGTGTTGATGGTGTTGGGAGTATTGAGGAAATTACGGTACGATTAAGTAAGGTTATCGATAAGCTTTAATTCTTCACCTGCCTGAGTTCAGAGAGGCAAATCAATAATCCAAATGAATAAATCTTAGATTTTAATTAAAAGGATTCCCTTTTTAGGGAAGTAAACATGACTGAAGGAAATTTTGTAGACTACGTAAAAATGCACGTGACATCCGGAAATGGAGGTAAAGGCTCTTCGCATTTACATCGTGAAAAATATATTGCTAAAGGCGGACCAGATGGAGGCGATGGTGGACGAGGTGGCCACGTAATTCTTCGTGGAAATTCTAACCTGTGGACACTGATTCACTTAAAGTTTAAACGTCATGTTAGAGCTGGCCATGGCGAACATGGTAGTTCAGGTAGAAGTACAGGAGCCGACGGTGAAGATATGTATGTTGATGTCCCTTTAGGAACTGTAGTTAGAGATTCTGAAACCAATGATATCCTCTTTGAAATTACAGAAGATGGCGAAGAAAAAATTGTGGTCGAAGGTGGTATGGGAGGACGAGGTAACTGGCATTTTAAAAGTTCAGTAAATCAAACGCCACGTTATGCACAGCCAGGTATTCCACATGAAGAAAGAGATATTACTTTAGAGCTTAAAGTTTTGGCAGATGTGGGATTGGTTGGTTTTCCTAATGCGGGAAAATCGACGTTATTATCTGTTTTGACGTCTGCAAAACCTAAAATTGCCGATTACGAATTTACCACGTTAAAACCGAATTTAGGCATTGTTGAATATCGCGATTTCCAATCGTTCGTTATGGCAGATATTCCCGGGATTATTGAAGGTGCAGCCGAAGGCAAAGGTTTAGGCTATTATTTTTTAAGGCATATAGAACGGAATTCAATCCTCTTATTTTTGATTCCGGCAGATGCAAAGGATATTGTTGAACAATACGAAATTTTAGAAGACGAGCTAAGACGTTACAACCCTGAAATGTTGGATAAAGAACGACTCGTTGTCGTTTCAAAATCCGATATGTTGGATGAAGAGTTAAAATCTGAAATATCCACAATTTTAGACAAAGATTTAAAAGCTGATTATATGTTTATTTCATCTGTGGCGCAACAAGGACTGACAGAATTGAAGGATAAACTTTGGAAGTTGTTGAATGATTAATCTTTCATCCTTAATATGAAAGCATACCTAAAAAACCTCGTGGAGCTCAACGATAATAAGCGAAGCAGACGATTTGCTTATTTTATTCAGTTTCTCATTGTTTTTTCGGTCATTACCTTTTCTATTGAAACTTTACCAGACTTGAAACCCAAAACAAGGGTGGTTTTAAATGCTATTGAAGCATTTTGTGTGTTCATTTTTACCTTTGAATATTTAGCCCGAATCTATGTGGCAGATCACAAACTGAAATTTATGTTTAGTTTTTTTGGTATCGTAGATTTTTTGGCAATTCTTCCTTTTTATTTAGCATTCGGTATTGATTTAAGATCTTTACGTTTACTTAGAATGTTCCGCTTATTTAGGTTATTCAAGTTAGTTCGTTATAATAAAGCGATGCGCCATTTTGCGAATGCTATGATGATGGCGAAGGAACAAATTATATTATTTATGATTATAACCATAATGCTCATTTACTTCACAGCAGTTGGCATTTATTATTTTGAAAACGAAGCACAACCAGAACATTTTTCTTCCATATTTTCTAGCCTTTGGTGGTCTATCGTTACGTTAACAACGGTTGGTTATGGCGATGTGTATCCGATTACGGTTGGAGGTCGTATATTTACTTTCTTTATGTTGTTGATAGGTTTGGGTGTTGTAGCCATTCCAACAGGTATTATTTCGTCATCTTTGACGAAGGCTGTAGAACCTAATGAGGAAGAGGAATAGTTAAAATACACTTTTAGGTTTCAATTTTTTTATACCTTTAAAATAAAAAGATGAAAAATTTAAAATTTCTAGTTGTCGCATTTTTGATGACTTCCTGCGGCACAATAGTCCACTACGATTACGAAAAGTCAACTGATTTTTCAACTTACAAAAGCTACAATTATTATGATGATATGAAAACGGGTTTAAGCCAATTGGATACCAAACGCTTAATCAGAACCATGGATTCCAAACTTAAAACTATAGGTTTAACAAAATCGGATACTCCAGATTTCTTCATTGATATTCAAAGTCGAGATATTCAAAATCGAAACAACAGCAATGTGGGTATTGGCGTAGGTGGAGGAGGAGGCCGAGGTTTTGGTGGTGTTTCTGTAGGTATTCCTGTTGGTCAGAACAGTCACACACGAGAAATCATTATTGATTTTGTTGATGATAGTAAAGGTGAGAAATTATTTTGGCAAGCTGTAGCTGAAAGTAGTTATAATGCTAATGCAACACCAGAAAAACGTGAAGCCCAATTTGTTAAAATCATTGAAAAGGTCTTTGCTGCCTATCCGCCGAAAAACACTAAGTAATTTTATAATTTTCATAACAGTTTAAAATGCCACTTTCAGTTCATGTTTTGTAAATTTGGTAGGAACCAAAAAAAAAGAACAATATGGATGATTTAAAAGGAAAAGTAGCATTGATAACTGGAGGTACTAAAGGCATTGGGTATGGTGTTGCAGAAGCGTTGCTTAGTCAGGGTCTAAAAGTGGTCATAACCAGTCGTGATTTAAATGCGGCCAATGAAGCAGCAAAATCACTAGCTTCCAAAACCAATACAACAGGCTCCGTGATTGGCGTAAAGGCTGATGTAAGACAGTTGAGTAGTCAGAAAGAAGCTGTAAACCAAGCCATAAGTACTTTTGGGAAATTGGACATTGTCATTGCCAATGCAGGTTTGGGACATTTTGCAAGTATTGAAGATCTGACCGAAGACCAGTGGAATGATGTTATTGATACCAATCTCACAGGAGTTTTTAATTCCATTAAAGCAAGTGTTGACGCACTCAAAATATCAAAAGGCTATTATATTACCATTTCGAGTTTAGCTGGCACCAACTTTTTCACAGGAGGTTCCGCCTACAATGCGAGTAAATTTGGGGTTACCGGTTTTACTCAAGCCGTGATGTTAGATTTAAGACAATACGGTGTAAAAGTGAGCACTATTATGCCTGGTTCCGTTTCCACCCATTTCAATGGCAACGAACCCAATGAAAAAGGCGCATGGAAGATTCAGATTGAAGATATTGGCGAATTGGTAATCGACCTTTTGAAAATGAATCCAAGAACCTTACCAAGTAAAATTGAAGTGCGACCAACGACGCCTCCGAGTAAGTAAGAAATTCCATGTCTAAAATTTTAAATTCTTGTAATAACTCTTTTCCCTGCCTAAGAGCTAGCTCTTTTTAGTGAAAAGTGTAAAGTAAGAAGTCTGAAATAGAAAAGTTCCATTTGACCTTTATTAGTCATTTTGGAACTTTTTGCTATAGCTTAAATATAAAGCAATGAGGATTTCAAAAGAAAAAATTTTAACCGAACCCACTTGGAATTTTAATTATTGGAATTTATGAAATAAGCGAAGCGACTTGAGTACAAACAAACTCCAAAAACCGTTCATCGTCCGCTGTAAAAGGATCAGGCGTATTGGAATCAATATCGATTTGCCCAATGTTTTCCTCATTCACAAAAATCGGAACCACAATTTCTGCCTTTACCGTAATGCTACAAGCAATATAGTTATCCTGAGCGGTCACATCGGGAACTACGAAATTTTGATTGCTAATAGCCACCTGTCCACAAATACCTTTTCCAAAAGGGATTATAGTATGGTCGGTTGGCTCACCAACGTATGGTCCTAGTTTCAATTCGTTTTTATCGCCATTTTTAAAATAAAAACCAACCCAATTGTAATACGCTATTGTCGTTTCGAGAGTTTCACAAATTTTGAGCAATCGTTCGTCAACAGTAAGATTATCATTCGAAATAATGGATTTTATTTTGGGTTTTAAGTCTTGAAATGTCATAAGTGTAAATAAGTTTTGGTAAAAGTATTTAAAATGCGCTATTTTGAATTACTGTTTTTATAAATTTAACACGAACTTAGTTTCCAGATGACTTGAGAGCACTTTTAGTAAAATACAAATCCGTAATTCGTTTTATAGTCACATTTCTGGTAGTATATGGAGTGATGACCACTGGTTATAACTTTTATTTGAATGGTTCTGATGGGTCTAAATTTTATCCAGATTACTTAACCAATTTAGTGGCCGAGCAAACCAAGGCGTTATTAAATGGTTTTGGTTATGAAACGAAGGTATTGCCACATCCCAATGAGCCTTCTATGAAAATCGTCATAAACGGAAAATATGTAGCTCGCGTAATTGAAGGCTGCAATGCCATAAGTATTATCATTTTATTTATTTCATTTATCGTCGCCTTTGCTGGTAGATGGAAGTCAACACTCTTTTACTGTCTTGCGGGCAGCATTCTTATTTATGCTTTTAATCTGATTAGAATCGTTATTCTTTCCGTTGGATTATACCATTACCCTTGGCGACAGGAAATTATGCATACCGTGATTTTCCCTATGCTCATTTATGGTGTGGTTTTTTTACTTTGGATGGTCTGGGTCAATCGGTTTTCTAAAACTATAAAGTCTAATGCCTAAATTAACCAGATACATATGCGTCGTTTTTATGTTTCTACTTTTGGTGGCGATTAGAGGTTTTGAAGATGAACTGTTCTACGATCCCTACCTTCAGTTTTTCGAAAACGATTATTTATACATGGATAGTCCAAGACGGGAAATAGCGAAGCTGGTTTTCAATACCACATTAAGGTTTGCTTTTAATTCCGCGATTTCCTTAGGCATATTATATCTTATTTTTAACGACAAGAATATCATAAAATTTTCTACCATTATCTATGTTACTGCTTATATTCTGTTGATTATTCCGTTTTTATATTTTGTAATCAATCCAACGCAGGAAGATTATTATATGTTTTTTAATGTGAGACGGTTTTTAATCCAGCCCATTGGATTAATATTGCTGTTGCCAGCTTTCTATTACTATAAACTGAATCGTTGAGATTTTTTTTAGACACGAATTCCACGAATTAGCACAAATTTTCAGAACCTATGTTTTTTTATTGTTGAATTTAGTACATAATAAAAGGGCCCTCAATTTTTGTTTCGTCAGGGACTTTATATAGGTAAAACCTGCAATGCTTGTGTTAAAGTGTGCCTTTCGGTTCACCATAAGCAATTACAATTTAAAAAAAATAGGTTAATCAGGATAAGATATTTTTTTAATGTTCTTACGCTTATGGGCTCATTTTTAAAGTGCTAACCCTAAATTAAAATAAACTTAATTTATCAATTAGTGTGTAATAGTGAAATTAGTGTTTTGACATTTTTAACGGATTTTTGGTGTTAATAGTTTATCAATTCCTCCGCAACAAATCAGGAATTTCGTAACTTTGCATCGTGAAAATTTCAAACACACATAAAATCTTTTCCATCGCACTATCATTTTTGGTATTGTTTTCAACATTGTCATTAACGATTGAGAAGCATTTTTGTGGCGATACGTTGATAGATGTGGCTATATTTTCTGAAAGTGAAAAGTGTTCCGATGATATTTCTTATAGCGACAATGATAGTATCATGGAAAAGAGCTGTTGTAAAGATGAGATTGATGTCATTGAAGGCTTGTCTAACGTGACCCTTAATTCGTTTGAAGACTTAGATCTTATTCAGCAATATCTATTATTTGCTTACAGTTATTCCTATATTAACCTTTTTGAGGACTTATCGAACTCGATTGTTCCGCATAAGGATTATTCTCCACCAATACTCATCAAGGATCTTCAGGTTTTAGATGAAACTTACCTTATTTGATTTTATTTGAAATTCTATGATTTTAAGCATCGCAATTTTTGATGCCAATTATTAATATTTCAAATTTAAATTTAAAATGACACACACCTATAGAGTTTCAGGTATGACTTGTAACGGTTGTAAAGCTTCAGTTGAAGAATCACTTTCAGCATTACCAAATGTTGATATTGTTTCTGTTGATTTAGAAAGCAAAACAGCCACTATAAAAATGAAAACCCATGTTGAAGTGGACACCCTTCAAGATGTATTATCCGATAAATATAAAATTTCAGAACAAAAGGAGACCAACGTATTTAATTCGGTTTCTACTGAAACTAATGAAAAAAAGAGCGAGCTAAAACAACTGTTTCCGTTGTTTCTAATCTTTGGTTATATCATTATAGCTTCCATTTTATTAAATTATAGGCCTTGGGATTCCTCTAGCTTTATGCTCGATTTTATGGGCTTGTTTTACATTGTTTTTAGTTTTTTCAAATTATTGGACTTAAAAGGCTTTCCAGAAAGTTTTAGAATGTACGATCCTTTGGCAAAGGCAGTTCCAGCTTATGGTTGGATCTATCCTTTTATTGAGCTAACCTTGGGCTTAATGTTTTTAATGCGCTTTCAAATTAATATCGCGCTAATTGTAACACTTATAGTTTTAGGGATTACAACTGTTGGAGTAACCAAAGCATTGTTTAGTAAAACAACCATTCAATGTGCATGTTTGGGTACCGCCTTAAAATTACCAATGACCAAAGCGACTTTTATTGAAAATTCCATTATGCTTGTAATGGCCTTCATAATGTTATCTAAAACCATTGCGGCATGAGAAAGTTCATAATCTTAATAGTACTTTGCCCTATATATCTATTCTCGCAAGACCAATTAAAAGGAATTGTTTTAGAAGCGAGTAGTGCTAAAGAAATGCCTTTGCCTGGGGCAAATGTGTATTGGTCAGGATCTTCAGTTGGAGCCATCACAGCAGATGATGGCACATTTTCGCTACCTTATAAATTCTCATATAATGAATTGGTAATTAGTTATGTGGGTTTTAAAACGGATACGATTACGGTTAACGAAAACAAGTATATAAAACATGTACTTGAGGCTTCGGATGAACTAGATGCTGTGGTGGTAAAATCGAGAAATCAAGCCACTTCAAAATCATATTTAAAAGCGACCAACACCCTTTTTGTGAGTAGTGACGAACTGTTAAAGGCGGCTTGTTGCAACCTTTCCGAAAGTTTTGAAACTAACCCGTCTATCGATGTGAATTTCGCAGATGCGGTTTCTGGAACACGTCAGATAAAAATGTTGGGTTTAAACTCACCTTATATATTAATTGCGACTGAGAATATTCCGGCAATTCGTGGTGCTTCACAGGCATATGGATTGAGTTTTATTCCTGGAACTTGGGTAGAAAGTATTCAAATTACCAAAGGCACGGGAAGTGTGGTCAATGGTTTTGAAAGTATTGCTGGCCAAATCAATGCTGAATTGGTAAAACCTTCCACAGACAATCGCTTATTCGTAAATCTATATGGAGCATCAAGTGAACGTTTGGAGTTGAATACGCACCTAAATACAAAAGTTTCCGATAAGTGGAGTACAGGTTTGTATTTGCATGGCAACACGCATCAGCAAAAACATGATGTCAATGACGACGGATTTTTAGATATGCCATTATACAATCAAATCAACGTTATGAACCGTTGGCAATATACCAATCCTGAAAAAGGGGTGGTTAGTTTTATTAATTTTAGATATCTCAATGACGAAAAACAAGCAGGACAAGTCAATTTTGATCCAGAAAGAGATAGAGCAACTACTAATTTTTGGGGAAGTGAAATCAATACAGAACGTTTCGAAGTGACCACTAAACTCGGTTACGTAAATCCTGAAATCCCCTACCAAAGTATTGGTTTTCAGACCGCGTTTAGCCATCATAAACAAGATTCGTATTTCGGTTTGAACCTGTACGATATTCAACATAATAGTTTTTATTCCAACTTGGTGTATAACACGATTATTTCAGATTCTCGGCATAAAGTAAAAACAGGATTGAGTTTTACCTACGATCATTATGATGAGTTGGTAAATACAGATACCTACGAACGTACCGAAAATTCAGTCGGAGGATTTTTTGAATATGCTTATGATAATTTAGATAAACTGACCATGACAGCTGGTGTGCGCGTCGATCAGCATAACAGACTTGGATTTTTTGTAACGCCACGTTTACACGTGCGTTATACGCCTTGGGGGAAATCGGCGTGGCGATTTTCTGTCGGTCGCGGGAAACGAAGTGCCAATATTTTTGCAGAAAACCAAAATATGTTTGCGAGTTCTAGACAAATCAATATTTTGAATTCAGGTGGAAAAATTTATGGTTTAGATCCTGAAATTGCATGGAATTATGGAATTAGTTATTTACAAGGCTTCAATTTATTCGAGAGAAAAGCAGATATCACTTTTGATTTTTATAGAACCGATTTTAAAAATCAAGTAGTTGTCGATTGGGAAAATCCTTATGAAATTAATTTTTATAATTTGGAAGGCGATAGTTATGCCAATAGCTTTCAGTTTGAATTTAATTATAATGTTTTTGAGCATTTTGATATTAGAACTGCTTATAAATATTACGATATTAAAACGGATTATAATTCTGGCAAATTGGAAAAGCCGTTAATTCCAAAACATCGGTTGTTTGCCAATGCCTCTTATGAAACAAATCAAAAAGAAAATGGTGCTCAATGGAAATTTGATGCGACTTATAATTGGTTGGATTCGCAGCGTTTTCCGAGTACGGATTTAAGTCCTGTAGAATTTCAGCTAGATGATTATTCGCCAACCGTTGGAACATTGAATTTACAAGTCACGAAAGTATTTTCTCCTAAATTTGAAGTATATTTAGGTGGAGAAAACGTGACCAACGTAAGACAAGGCAATCCAATTGTAAGTGCGGAAAACCCATTTGGTTCAAATTTTGATAGTAATTTTGTCTACGGCCCCATTTTTGGAAGTATGTATTACGCAGGATTACGATATAAACTGAAATAATAGTTGTAACGTCATTGCGAGGAAGAATGACGAATCAATCCTTATAATTGAAAAAAAATCAATAAAACTGTAACACTGAGCGCCTGTCTTACGAACAGGCAGGCAGTCGAAGTGTCTTAATAAAAAACAATAAAATATGAAACGTATAATTATAATATTAACCGTATTGCTAACGACAGCAACATTCGCCCAAAACAAAAATGCAAAAGCAAGTATCGAAGTTGATGGTGTTTGCGGTATGTGCAAAGAGCGCATAGAAAAAGCAGCCATTAGAACCAAAGGCGTAAAATCTGCGGTTTGGAATGTGGATACGCATGAGCTTAAACTCATTTTTGATGAGCGTAAAACGGACCTGACCACCATTTCTAAAAAGATAGCCTCAGTTGGTCACGATACCAAAGAAATCAAAGCCACAGAAGAACAATATAACTCCATGCATCCTTGTTGCAAGTATCGTGATGAAGAGGTTCAGAACGATCACAAAAAGGAAAAAGGACAAAGGAAATAAGTTTTGAAGCCTGAATTTAGATTCAGGCTTTTTTATACGCTTAGTTGTCATTCTGAATTTTATTCAGAATCTTATTTAATTGATTTGACTTTCTAAATATTTTAACCAAACTTCTTTATTAGTGCTAAATTTGATTCAGGAATGACTTATGTAAATCATAGAAACTGATTTGTATCATTAAAGACAACAGAGTCAACTCACTTACTCCAAAACCTCCAAAATACTATCACAACTCTTAATCCCAAGTTCAGTAGCTTCTTTCTTAATGATAAAAGAACCACGTATGGATTGCATAATGTTTTTGAGAAGTTTTTCATCTTTAAAAGGGGATTTACCTTCACGAATTAAATCATAATCAGTATTATAAATAAAATAGTTTCCTAAATAGTCTTTGTTGATAGTTTCTTGTCTTTCGTAAGCCTTTGCTATAGCTTTATATTTCGCGTAGTGTTTTTCAATAGCTTTTTTGAGTTCAAAATTATCGATGAGTTTTAAATCTCCAGAATTCACTAAAGCTTGATATGTAAAATCTTTTGGAGTAAAACTAGTGAGTCTGGCAACCGTGTATACACCACGTAATTTAGTTTGTTTTTGTGGGTCGTTAGAACCTAACACGGGAATGAGACTTGCGCTTATTGCAATCTTTTCGTTGATTTGTTCGAGATTAGTTTCCAGTTGTTTTTTGTCTTCATTAATATCTTGTTCCAAATTAGCTAGGTATTGTTTTTTTTGAACAGCATTTTTCGAATTGTCAGCGCATTTATTCATACTAAAGGCAATCGAGATACCAACAATAACTATAAGTATTTCACCAAAGGCGTATATGAGTTTCTTTTTCATTAGTTTGGTTAATTGACTAAAGCTAAGAAAATTATTGTAATAAAAGTCAGGCTCAAAAGATTTAGTCTTACAGGTAAATTAAACGATTGAATATTTTAGTTAAATTTTAGCCAATGAAAGTATCTTAAACCTATATTATAATCTACTTTTAATATGTTCTTTTTAATACATATAAAATTATGGGACAGACAAAGTCAAAAAGTGCGTCTAAAGCGGCTAAACCAGCAGCGAAAAAGACGCCACAGGCTTCTCCAAAGAAGAAGTAATTTGTGGCAGGTTTATCTAAATAAACCACTTTTTTATAGTTTTAATTAATAAGAAAAAATTTTGGTTTGTCATGGAAAACAACCCTAATCCTGATAGTTGTCGACACTCGAGGGGCGTATTCTATATAGAAAGTATTATAATTTTAAAAAGCGAAAGCCTCTGATTCTCATCAAAGGCTTTTCAATTTTAAAATAATTTTTCTCACTAATATTATCCATAACAGTGAGTTAATTGCCTGTCCGTGCTACGGACTACATCATTCCTGGCATTCCACCGCCACCCATTGGCATGGCTGGAGCATCCTCTTTAATATCAACTAAAGCACATTCAGTTGTTAAGATCATACCAGCTACCGAAGCGGCATTTTCTAATGCGATACGTGTTACTTTCTTAGGGTCGATAATACCAGCTTTTAGCATATCTACATAAGTTTCAGTTTTGGCATCATAACCGAAGTCTTTTTTACCTTCCAGTACTTTGTTAATCACCACTGAGCCTTCGCCTCCTGCATTTTCTACGATAGTTCTTAATGGAGATTCAATCGCTTTATTCACAATTTGTACACCAGTAGTCTCATCAAGGTTTTCGGTAGTCAATTTTTCTAAAACCTTTTTAGCTCTTACAAAAGCAACGCCTCCACCAGCAACAATTCCTTCCTCTACTGCAGCTCTAGTTGCATGTAAAGCATCATCAACACGGTCCTTCTTTTCTTTCATTTCTACTTCAGAAGCAGCACCAACATAAAGTACAGCAACACCTCCAGCTAATTTTGCCAAACGCTCTTGAAGTTTTTCTTTGTCATAATCAGAAGTAGTCGTTTCTATCTGAGCTTTAATTTGGTTCACTCTAGCCTTAATGTCTGAAGCTTTTCCGGCACCATTTACAATGGTTGTGTTGTCTTTGTCAATTGTTACCGTTTCGGCAGTTCCTAACATAGATAGATCAGCATTCTCAAGAGAGAACCCTCTTTCTTCAGAAATAACAACACCACCTGTTAAAATAGCGATGTCTTCTAACATAGCTTTACGTCTGTCTCCAAATCCAGGTGCTTTTACAGCCGCAATTTTAAGGCCTCCTCGTAATTTGTTCACTACTAAAGTTGCTAAAGCTTGTCCTTCTACATCTTCAGCGATGATTAATAACGGACGACCGGATTGTGCAACTGGTTCTAAAATCGGAAGAATCTCCTGTAAGTTAGAAATTTTCTTATCGAACAATAAAATATATGGATTTTCTAAATCAGCAATCATTTTATCAGAATCGGTAACGAAATAAGGTGACAAATAACCTCTATCAAACTGCATACCTTCCACCACGTCAACATACGTTTCCATGCCTTTAGCTTCTTCAACAGTAATCACGCCTTCTTTACCAACTTTGCCGAATGCTTGAGCGATTAATTCGCCAATTGTATCATCGTTATTTGCTGAAATTGCAGCTACTTGTTTAATCTGATCAGAATCGCTTCCTACTTTTTTAGATTGTTTGTCTAAATCTTTTACAATTGCTTCAACAGCCTTGTCAATACCACGTTTTAAATCCATAGGATTTGCACCAGCAGCTACGTTTTTTAAGCCTTCTTTTACGATTGCCTGTGCTAAAACTGTAGCGGTTGTTGTACCGTCACCAGCTAAATCGTTAGTTTTGGAAGCGACTTCTTTTACCATTTGCGCTCCCATATTTTCAAGCTCGTTTTCAAGCTCAATTTCTTTTGCTACAGAGACACCATCTTTAGTGACTTGAGGTGCACCAAATGATTTTCCTATAATGACATTACGACCTTTTGGTCCCAATGTTACTTTTACTGCGTTTGCTAAAGCATCAACACCACGTTTAAGGCCGTCGCGTGCTTCAATATCGAATTTTATATCTTTTGCCATTGTTAAATTTTAATTTTAGTATTCCCGTGAAAACGGGAATCTGTTTGTTAATATTTTTTTCAATTGCATTTCGACTACACTCAATGAGACAGTTGAAATACAAGTTTTAATTTTGATTGATAGTTCCTTCCCTCTGCGAAGGCAGCAATCTATTTTATTTAAGTTTGAAATGTTTTGGTCAGATTCATGAGATTCCTGCGAAAGCAGGAATTGGATTAAATAATCGCCAGAATATCGCTCTCACGCATCATCAGATAATCTTTACCCTCTAGTTTAAGTTCAGTTCCACCGTATTTTCCATAAAGTACGGTGTCACCAACTTTTACAGTAATAGGTTCGTCTTTAGTACCTTTTCCTGCGGCAACTACCGTTCCTCTTTGTGGTTTTTCTTTTGCATTATCTGGAATGATAATACCAGATGCAGTTTTAGTTTCAGCTTCCTTTGGTTCTACAAGAACACGGTCTGCTAATGGTTTAATGTTTAAGCCCATTTGTTATATGTTTTTTAGTTGTTTAATTAAATTACGCTTTAGCGTAGTTCGAAAATTATGCCAAGTCAGAAAGTCTGACAAAGTTTCAGACAAAATCATTTATAGTCAGCCCTTGGTCTGTCGAAACAGATGACGTGCGAGTGTATTTAGGTACTCAGAAATATCGAAACAAGTCCAGCACCTGTAAATTAAAGGACTCTGAAATATTGAAACAGGTTCAGTACAGGTAAAATGAGAGTAAATAAAAAAGCCAACTTAAAAAGCTGGCTTAATGTCTTTTGAAAAATATCAATTTGATATTATTCAGATGTACCGTCCGTTGTTGCAGAATCGTCAGTTGCTGGCGCTACTGGAGCTGGCATTTCAGTTGGTTCGTCAGTATCCAATGCTTTTGAATCAATGCTTCCACCAGAACTAATGGTTAAGTTGGATGCTAAGATTAAAACGATCAATGCTGTTGCTAAAAACCAAGTACTCCTATCTAAAAAGTCTCCTGTTTTCTTAACGCCACCCATTTGTTGTGTACCACCACCACCAAAAGATGATGATAATCCTCCACCTTTAGGATTTTGAACCATAACAACTACGACTAGTAAAAAGGCAACGATTACGATTAGTATCAAAAATATTGTAAATGCACTCATTATTATATTGTATTATTAGCTTTTAATTCTTTGACCAATTTTATTTGGTGTGCAAAGAAACTACTTTTTTCTGGATATTTCAAACTTAAAATTTTGTAAGATTGAATTGCTTTATCATAGTTTTTTTGTTCCAAATAAATTCGCGCCAAAGTTTCGGTCATTAAACTGTCAGAAATTCCATCATCATTATTTACCAGCTTTGGTTTAGGAGCATTATTGGATATAGGTTTGATTTTTGGATTTTCACTTATAAATTTATCTATAATATCGAGTTTGCTTTGGAATGGGCTAGTAGTTTCACTTTCTGAAATTTCAGGTTTCGATTCTGTTTGAACTCTATTTTCGATTTCAGATTCAACTTCGAATTCAGCCTCATCGCGCACAATAGGTTTAAAACTTGTGATCTTTAACCATTCTGTAAATGAGTGGTTTTCTGTTTTATCAAACTCTAGAGGTTCGCCAATTTTTAATTGTTTTTCGGCGGTAATGTTTTTAACATCAACAGCTATAATTGAATCTTCTATTTTTGGATCTCGAAGTTCTAATTTTGGTTTTGGCATTGGTTTTACCTCAAACAAACCTGGATCTAAAACACCTTCAGTGGCTTTAATATGCTCTTTTAAAGCGTCGTCTATGGTCACACTTTTGTTAACGGAAATATCGTCAACCTCATTGACTTCAATAGATTTTATATGTTCTATATTTTGCTTTATCTGTTCAGATATTTCATTTTGATTAAACACATCTGATGTGATATAATCAAACAACACACTGCGATCTGCCGTATGTGCCGCTGTAATTTTTAAAGCATTATTATATTTGTAGCTTTCCTTTTGTTTTAGTCCTTTAAGATATAAAGCTCTCAACGATTGAAAATAAGGATATTCCTTAATCGCAGAAGATAGTACTTCGGTTTGCGAAGCTGTAACGGCTTCTGGATGCTCTAACAAATATGTGAGTTCTTGCAGTTGCATAATTTACCAATCGGCTAGTGTAGCGTTCAGAATATCTTGTGTGAGTCGCTCTAAAATTTCTTCAAACGCCGTATCTTTTATAGTCCCATTAAGTTGGGCGTTTGCAGGATAATCATAAAAAAATGAAAAGCGTTGTTCCATATCCTTTTCTTCATCTTTAGTATTGATATAGCGCACATTGACACTCATGGTTAACCTGTTTTCAGCGGCTGTATTTTCTGCCGTTGCAGTCATTGGGGAAATACGATATTCTACGATTTCACCTTCATAAATTACTTCGCCTCCTGAGTTGACCAATTGTGCACTGGTTTGGTTGACTATACGGTCTTGAAGTGCGTTGGTGAATAAACGATCCAATCCTGGTTCTACCAAATCTGCATTATTCTCAAAGAAATTGACTTGAAACGTATCTGGTGTTTCAGTGATGCCTGTAAACGAATAATTCACTTTACAAGCAAAACTTGAAATGCAAATAAAGCCAATTAAGATGTATTTAAAAGTTTTCAATTAATAGGAATTTGGTTTTTTCATGGTTATGAAAGCATAAATGTAGCCTGCATTATCAGCAACGTCAAAATCTACATTTATTAGGCGGTAACCTTTATAGTGTTTTTCGTTTATCATTTCCTCAGCTTCTTGTCTTATAGCTTCAGAACTGTTTCTGGTAAACGACTTTCTTATCATAAATATTTCTACAGCCTTCATCAGTTGTTGCTATAATGTTTTATTGAGGCTTTAATTTAATTAAAACCTTCAAATTTGAATTTTGTTATACGTACAATCCTAATCTTATCTTAAAGATCGAATTGTTTGATTTTTCTATATAAGGTACGTTCACTGATACCAAGTTCGGCAGCTGCTAATTTACGTTTTCCGTTGTGCCGTTCCAGCGATTTTTTAATCAACTCTAGTTCTTTATCATGTAAAGATAGGGTTTCCTCTTCTTCTATTTCTTCAGCAAAATGATATTTATCATCTGCATCTGATCTCTCAGATTCATTTTTTTCTGAATGTTCGGGTATCGATAAAACTTCAAGATCTTCTACAGCTGCTTCAAATTCTTCGTCCTTATCGTCACCGTAGATTTTTTGGATTAAATTCTCGTTATCTTTTTGAACATCAGAAACATTTCCGGTTTCCATGAGCTTCATAGTCAATTTTTTCAGGTCGTTCAGATCACTTTTCATGTCAAATAAAACCTTATATAAAATCTCTCGCTCGCTACTAAAATCACTTTCAGATTTAGAACTGTTGACCACTGCAGGCAAATTACTGCCAGTGTTTGGTAGGTAATTTTGAAGCGCTGCACCGCTTATGGTTCTATTCTGTTCTAAAACAGAAAGTTGTTCTGCCACATTTCGTAACTGACGAATATTACCGTTCCATCTGAATTTTACGAGTAAGTTAACCGCATCGTCCGTTAACTTAACCGTTGGCATTTTATATTTTAAAGCAAAATCACTCGCAAATTTTCTAAACAATAAATGGATGTCTTCTTTGCGCTCTCTGAGTGGAGGCAAATGAATTTCAATAGTGCTCAATCTATAATATAAATCTTCCCTGAATTTTTCTTTTTTAATGGCTTCAAACATATTGACATTTGTAGCGGCTACAATCCGAACATCTGTTTTTTGCACCTTACTGGAACCGACCTTAATAAATTCGCCATTCTCCAAAACACGCAGTAAACGTACTTGAGTGGTTAAAGGTAGTTCGCCAACTTCATCTAAAAAAATAGTTCCACCATCTGCGACTTCAAAATAGCCGGAACGCGTGGAAGTTGCCCCTGTAAATGCCCCTTTTTCATGGCCGAATAATTCACTGTCAATCGTGCCTTCTGGTATGGCACCACAGTTGACGGCAATATATTTGTTATGTTTTCTGTGAGATAATTGATGTATGATTTTTGGAATGCTCTCTTTACCAACACCACTTTCTCCAGTAACTAAGACTGAAATATCAGTAGGAGCAACCTGTATCGCCTTTTCTATAGAGCGATTAAGTTTTGGGTCGTTTCCTATAATCCCGAAACGTTGTTTTATGGCTTGAATAGATTCCATAGTAATTTCCCTTTTAATGGGACAATCTTTTTAAGTTAATACCTTAATTATTTTTTGAATAGCCAACGGCTTTTCCAATGAGCGTTGCACTTGTACAATCCGTAATATGAACATCCACAAAATCCCCAACTTTATAATCTTCTTTTGGAAAAACAGCAACGGTGTTGTCCGAAGTTCTTCCTGACCAATCTAAATCAGATTTTTTAGAGGCTTTTTCTATTAATACTTCTACTGTTTTGTTTAAATGTTGGTGTGTTTTTATGGCACTGTATTTTCTTTCTATCGCTATTATTTCACTTAAACGACGTTTTTTCGTTGCTTCGGGTACATCATCTTCCATTTTCCTTCCAGCTAAGGTTCCAGGGCGTTCAGAATAGGTAAACATATAACCGAAGTTGTATTTTACATATTCCATTAAACTCAAAGTGTCTTGGTGGTCTTCTTCAGTTTCGGTTGGAAAACCAGCGATTAAATCGACACTAATTGAACACTCTGGAATAATCCGTTTAATATTGTCGACAAGCTCAAAATATTCTTCGCGTGTATGGAGACGGTTCATTTCTTTAAGAATACGATCACTTCCACTTTGTACAGGTAAATGAATGTGTTTACAGATATTATCGTACTTCGCCATAGTTTCAATAACATCCATTGTGAAATCTTGCGGATTGGATGTTGAAAACCGAATACGCATTTTTGGTTGTGCTTTGGCACATAATTCTAAAAGTTTGGCAAAATTAACGGCAGTTGCTTTTTGGAATTCTGAAGCATTGTTGAAATCTTTCTTTAATCCACCACCATACCATAAATAACTATCAACATTCTGTCCTAAAAGGGTAATTTCTTTAAACCCTTTAGACCATAGATCGTTTACTTCTTCAATAATACTTTGCGGATCTCTACTGCGTTCTCGACCTCTTGTAAAAGGAACCACGCAAAATGTGCACATATTATCACAACCACGAGTTATGGATACAAAGGCTGTAACGCCATTAGTATTAAGACGAACAGGGGAAATATCTCCGTAAGTTTCTTCTTTAGAAAGGATAACATTGATGGCATCTCTTCCTTCATCAACTTCTGCAAGAAGGTTTGGTAAATCTTTGTAGGCATCGGGTCCTACAACTAAATCTACAATTTTTTCTTCTTCGAGAAATTTAGTTTTTAAACGTTCTGCCATACAACCCAAGACACCCACTTTCATTTTTGGATTCGTCTTTTTTACGGCATTATATTGTTGCAGACGTTTTCTTACGGTCTGCTCTGCTTTGTCTCTAATAGAACAAGTGTTAACTAAAACTAGGTCAGCTTCTTCAAGGGTCTGCGTTGTATTAAAACCTTGTTCGGAAAGTATGGAAGCTACGATTTCACTGTCGCTGAAATTCATAGCGCAGCCATAACTTTCTATAAAAAGTTTGCGTTGGTTGCCCTCTCTTTTATCTAAGACCAAAGTTTCCCCTTGTTTATTTTCGTCTATAATTTTTTCCATAACATTTCCCACAAATGCGGGAATTTCATAATTGTATAGAAAGTTAGCTTTCTATAATAATTCGTAATTTTCAATAAGGATGCAAAGATACTATTATTTTAGAGACTGTGACAAAGTGGCAGTTATAATTTCGTTAAGATTTTGTGTTCAAAATATGTCGATAGCATTGAAATTGAAAAAGAATTTTCTATTTACAGCGGGTTTTTACTTGAATATTTCTAAAAAATAGATTTAATTTGATAGATACTAACCAACCAAATTAATTAAAAATGGACATTACAGAAATACAAAATCGAATTCAGAATGCGAAAGATCTAGACTTTGGAACAATTTTTAATCAATCCATAGAATTGTTCAAGAAAGTATGGGTACAAGGACTGGTAACATTACTGCTCAACATGGTATTGGCGATACCATTTATTATGATTATTTACATACCTCTTATTTTTACTGGTTTTATGGATCTCAATTCAGGATCTTATGATCCATACGAACCTTATGTCCAGTCAGATGTTAGTCCTGTTTTCTTTATCGTAATGGCTGTGGTCTATATTTTTATGATTGTAGCAATGAGCACAATTGGACTTGGTCTTAAAGCCGCTTTTTATAGAATTTGTAAGTTGAAGGATTTAGAGCAAATGGGTAAGGAAGATTATTTTTATTTCTTTAAAAAGCCGTATTTAGGTAAGACAGTTAAGTTAGGACTTGCATATTCAGGTATTTCCGTTTTGGCAACTTTGTTGTGTGTTTTGCCTATAATCTATGCTGTAGTTCCATTATCATTTATGGTGGTTGTATATGCGTTTAATCCAGATTTGTCAATTTCGGAAATCATTAAATTGTCTTTTGATTTAGGTAATAAGAAATGGCTCATTTCATTTGGATTGCTGTTTGTTTCAGGATTATTAGCTGGAATAGTTGGTATGTTAATGTGTTTTGTTGGTATTTATGTTACGGCTTCATTTAGTTATTTGCCTCCATATTTTATTTATAAGGAAATCATTGGTTTCGATGAGGAAAGCGATCAAATGGACCGATTAGAAAAATTATCTGCAATTTAGTGCAACCTTTTTGAGATTTTTTCATCTATTAAGTAAATAGTAATTTTATGAAACTCAAAAAAAATTTAATGCTGTCATTCTTGTGTATAATTTTAATGAATACACAATGCAGTGACGACGATGTTACGATATTAACCGACTGTTCGGAAGTAATAATTGATAATAATGCTTATGAAACAGCCGAATCGGATTATTATAGTGTGGTAAATATTGTTTTCAACGGAGATTGCCTCACCTTAGACCTATCAGCAAGCGGATGTGATGGAAATACATGGGAATTTACCTTAATTGATTCTGGAAATATAGCAGAATCCATGCCTCCACAGCGTTATTTGAAACTGTCGCTTTTTAATAATGAAGCTTGTTTAGCGGTGTTTTCCAGGGAAGAATCTTTTGATTTGACACCACTTAGAGTTGACGGTACAAATGAGGTTTTGTTGAATATTGAGGGATTTGAAGAACCTATACTATATGCATATTAATTAGACTTATAAATTTTTATAAACAGTAGAAGCCTTACAATTCGTAGGGCTTTTTCCATTATATATAGTGAATAAATCACGATAAAACGCGTCGTATTTACGACCAAATTAGGATTGTATCTTAATTTTCATATACATTTGTAAACGCAAAAAATTAAGAATGTCGAAGAATCTAGTAATTGTTGAGTCACCTGCAAAGGCTAAAACCATTGAGAAATTTTTAGGAAAGGATTATAAGGTGGAGTCCAGTTTTGGGCACATTGCCGATCTGCCATCTAAGGAATTAGGTGTAGATGTTGAGGGAGATTTTGAGCCAAAGTATCAAGTGTCGAAAGATAAGAAAGATGTCGTTAAAAAGCTGAGGGATTTAGCAAAGAAGGCAGACATTGTTTGGTTGGCGAGTGATGAAGATCGAGAAGGAGAAGCGATAGCTTGGCATTTAGCCGAGACATTAAAATTAGATAAGAATAAAACAAAGCGTATTGTATTCCACGAGATTACAAAATCTGCCATAAACAAAGCGATCGAAAACCCAAGAAGTATCGATTATAATTTGGTAGATGCACAACAAGCAAGACGTGTTCTAGACCGTATTGTGGGTTATGAATTGTCTCCTGTTTTATGGCGAAAAGTAAAAGGTGGTCTATCTGCTGGGCGTGTACAATCCGTTTCCGTGCGTTTAATTGTTGAGCGCGAACGCCATGTACACGCATTTGAAGCAACGGCGTCTTACAGAGTTGATGCAGAATTTACTAATGAAGATGGAAATTCATTCAAAGCGAAACTGCCAAAGAATTTTGATTCTGAAAAAGAAGCGTTAAAATTTCTAAACGATAATATTGGCGCATCTTACGAAGTTTCGGACTTACAGAAAAAACCGGCAAAAAAATCGCCTGCTGCACCATTTACCACATCAACACTTCAACAAGAAGCGTCACGTAAACTAGGGTTTTCAGTGAGCAGAACCATGACCAATGCGCAGCGTTTGTATGAGGCTGGTCTTATTACTTATATGAGAACAGATAGCGTCAACTTATCTGATGAGGCTAAAAAAGGTGCAGAGAATGAAATTATTTCTGCTTATGGTTCAAAATTTAGTAATCCAAAGAATTATAAAGGAAAATCGAAAGGTGCTCAGGAAGCTCACGAAGCGATAAGACCTACAGATTTTTCAAATCATACAGTGAACGCGGAACGTGACCAAGCTAGGTTATACGATTTAATATGGAAACGTGCCATTGCGTCTCAAATGAGTGATGCCAAATTAGAACGTACCAATCTTAAAATTCAGATTAATTCTAAAAATAAGATTAGTGAGCAATTTACAGCCAATGGTGAAATCATCACTTTTGAAGGTTTTCTTAAGGTTTATTTAGAAGGAACTGATGATGAAGATGCAGAACAGGAAGGAATTTTACCAGATTTGAAAATAGGTGAAGCACTTCAGAATAAGTACATCACGGCAACCGAGCGTTTTACGCGTCCACCAGCAAGATTTACGGAAGCGTCTTTGGTGAAGCAGTTAGAAGAATTAGGTATTGGTCGTCCGTCAACGTATGCACCAACAATTTCTACGATTCAGAATCGGAATTATGTGGAAAAAGGCACACATGAAGGAGACGAAAGAAAATATAAGCAACTCGTTTTTGATGATCAGAAGATAAAGGATAATACACTTTCTGAACAAACAGGTTCAAATAAAGGAAAATTAGTACCTACAGATATAGGGATGATTGTTACTGATTTTTTGGTCAATCATTTTGAAAGTATTTTAGATTACAACTTTACAGCTAAAGTAGAGGATAAGTTCGATGATATTGCTGAAGGCAAGGAAGATTGGCGAGAAATGATGAAAGATTTCTATAAAGGGTTTCATCCGCAGGTCGAAGATGTTCAAGAGAATGCAGAACGCGAATCTGGAGAGCGAGTTTTGGGCACAGATCCAAAATCGGGTCGCCAAGTGAGTGTGCGTCTAGGGAAATTTGGACCAATGGTACAAGTAGGAACCATGGAAGATGAAGAGAAGCCAAAGTTTGCCAGCTTGTCTCCAGACCAACAGCTTAATTCCATTACTTATGAAGAAGCGATGGATTTATTTAAACTTCCAAAAGCTTTAGGGCATTACAAAGATGAAGAGGTAGAAGTTAATAATGGACGTTTTGGACCCTATGTACGATTTGGTAAAAAGTTTGTCTCACTTCCGAAGGGTGTGGATCCCTTAAGTGTAGAGATGGATGAAGCATTAGTATATATTAAGGAGAAGGAAAAAGCAGATGCTCCTATATATATGTATAAAGATTTAGAAGTTACAAAAGGAAAAGGGCGTTTTGGACCATTTATTAAATGGAACAATATGTTTATAAACGTTAATAAAAAGTACGATTGGGATAATTTGTCTGAAGAAGACATTGTTACTTTGATCGAAGAGAAGATTCAGAAGGAAATTGACAAAGTTATCCATAATTGGGAGGACGAAGGCGTAAGAGTAGAGAAGGCAAGATGGGGAAGGCACAATATTATCAAAGGCAAACAAAAAGTGGAGTTAGCCAAAACAGTAGATGTTAGTAAAATGACCTTGGAAAAAGCACTCGACTTGCTCGAAAAAAATGCGCCTAAGAAAAAGGCAACAAAAAAGAAAGCCACTAAGAAAAAAACGACGGCCAAAAAGAAAACTACAACTAAAAAGAAATAGTATCCTATGAATTTTAATTTTCTCACGCCTGTATCAGATGCGGTCTTGGCTCATAATGAACTAACGGCGCAACAATCGTTAGGGAAAAAGATTAAAATTCATTCGCGTCAAAATGGAATTCCAGATTTGGAAGACGTCCAAATGGCAATTATCGGCGTTCAAGAAAATAGAAATGACGTTAATTATATAGGAGCAAAAATTAATTTCGATACCATCCGTAAAACCCTTTATACATTATTTCCTGGTAATTGGCATACTACTTTAGCAGATCTTGGTGATATTGAACAAGGAGAAACTGTAGAAGATACTTATTTTGCTATTCGTACAGCCATAACGGTTTTAGTTGAAAAAAATATCATTCCTATTATATTAGGTGGCAGTCAAGATTTAACTTATGCTAATTATCGTGCTTACGATTCTCTTTTACCTATGGTAAATATTGTAAGTGTAGATACCAATTTTGATTTAGGCGATGCCAATCTTCCTATAAAGAACAATAGTTACGTAGGAAAAGTGATTGTAGAGGAACCTTATAACCTATTTAATTATTCTACAATTGGTTACCAAACGTATTTTAACTCTCAAGAAGAAATAGATCTCATTGAAAAGTTGTATTTTGAGGCCTATCGTTTAGGAGAGATTTCTGGAGACATTAATAAGGTAGAACCATTAATGCGAGATGCACATGTGGTATCGGTAGATTTAAAATCGGTAAGAGCGGCTGAGGTAAGCGATGCTCAAAAGTATTCTCCAAATGGTTTTTCGGGAAAAGAGATTTGTGCCATAAGTAGATATGCAGGTATAAGTAATAAGGTATCGTCTTTTGGTATCTATGAATATAACGTTTCGAAAAACGATAGTGCAACTTCAATGTTGGTGGCACAAATGATATGGTATTTTGTTGAAGGCGTTAATTGCCGTGTTAAAGATGATGAGTTTAATAACGAAAAACAATACCAAAAGTATAATGTATTGGTTGAAGATGACGAGTTAATTTTTTATAAGAGTTTGAAGACAGGACGTTGGTGGATTGAAATTCCTTTTTTGCCAAACGTTAATAATAAATTAAAAAAGCATACGTTATTACCATGCATGCATTCCGATTATGTGCATGCAACCCAAGGTGAAATACCAGAACGCTGGTATAAAGCCTATAGGAAGAACAGCTTCTAAAATGTGCGCTTAATCGGATTTTAACGTTTTTTTTATCGATGAAATGCACTTTATTAGGGTAAAGTGTAAAAAAAAGATAAAAAAAGTTGTTTATTCGGAAATATATAAATATGTTTACGTCCTCAAAATTAATAAGGACTAATTTAACCTAGAGTTACTATGAATATTAAGAAGTTTATTTTACTAACCGCAGTACTAGTTATGGTCGCCAGTTGTAATTCCGGAGATCGGGGACAATTGGTAGGTGTTAAGGGTAAGAAATGGCATCCAGAAAAGCCCTATGGGATGACATTAGTGCCTGGCGGAGCTTTTATTATGGGTAAATCCGATGATGATTTAGCTGGTGTACAAGATGCACCCACAAAGACAGCAACAGTTCGTGCGTTCTATATGGACGAAACAGAAATTACAAATAGCGAGTATCGTCAATTTGTTGAATGGGTAAGAGATTCCACGCTAAGACTAAAGTTGGCTGAAATGGCTGACTTAGAAGGAAAAACAGCAGGCAGTGGAGATATTGGAGAATTTGCTTATGTAGATTCAGATCCAAATAATCTCAATGCTTATGAGAGTTACATGGTAAATACCTATGGTAACGAGCAAAGAAAAATTAATCGTGATGTTGATTTGTACTTTGACACCGATGATTATCCAGATGAATTGTATGCTGAAGTTATGGATGGTATGTATTTACCATTAGAAGAATCCTATAATGGACAGCGTACTTGGGATGTGAAGCAATTCAAATTCCAATATACCTATATGGACATCGCAAAGGCTGCTAAAAACAGAGGTTTAAAGCGTTCTGAAGTTATTATTCAGCAAGAAGTTGAAGTATATCCAGATACAACCGCTTGGATTAGGGATTTTGCTTATTCTTATAATGAACCAATGCATAACGATTATTTTTGGCATGATGCTTATGGTGCATATCCAGTAGTTGGTGTATCGTGGAAACAAGCGCAAGCCTTCTGTCAATGGAGAACTTTATATCACAATGCTGACAGAAAGAAAAGAGGAAGACATGCAGTAAACTCATACAGATTACCTTCTGAAGCAGAATGGGAATATGCAGCAAGAGGCGGTCTGCAAGGTGCATCATATCCTTGGGGAGGTCCTTATACAAAAAATGACAGAGGTTGTTTTATGGCTAACTTTAAACCATTAAGAGGTGATTATGCCGCAGATCAAGCGTTGTATACTGTGGAAGCAGATGCTTATGACCCAAATGATTTCAACTTATATAATATGGCAGGTAACGTTTCGGAATGGGTAAACGGTTCTTACGATCCTGCATCTTATGAATATATGTCCAGCATTAATCCAAATGTAAATGATCCTAACAATACACGTAAAGTGGTAAGAGGAGGGTCTTGGAAAGATGTTGCCTATTTCTTGCAAGTGAGTTCTAGGGATTATGAATATGCGGATTCTGCAAGAAGCTACATTGGTTTTAGAACAGTTCAAGATTATATGGGAACTGAAGTTACTAGACCAAATTCGGCAACTAACTAAAAATTAAACTTAACTTAAACTAAATATTAATCCTAAATGAGCATAACTTAACCAAAAGCTCATTTGAAAACAAAAAAATTAAAATCATGGCAAAAAAGAAATTATCATCAATGAATATGGTCTATGGACTAGGAGCTGCAATTGTAATTATTGGAGCATTATTCAAAATTCAACACTGGCCTTATGGATCATTAATTCTTACCATAGGTATGATTGTTGAAGCTATTGTATTTACGATATCAGCATTCGAAAAACAAGGCGATGACTTAGATTGGTCATTAGTGTATCCTGAATTAGCTGGAGGTCAAACTTTAGGTAAGAAAAAAGTTGAGGCACCTAAAGATGCAGAAGGTTTATTATCCAAAAAATTAGACAACCTATTAAAGGAAGCTAAAATTGATGGAGCACTTATGGCAAGCTTAGGAGATAGTATCAAGAACTTTGAAGGTGCTGCCAAAGGCATTTCTCCGACAGTTGATGGTATCCAAGCTCAAAAGAAATATAGCGAAGAAATGTCTTTAGCAGCAGCTCAGATGGAATCTTTAAATAGCCTTTATAAGGTACAAATGGAAAGTGCCAACCGTCAAGCAGCTATTAACGAAGAAGCAGTTGAAAATGCTACTAAATTAAAAGAACAAATGCAATCCTTAGCGTCTAATCTATCATCATTAAACGGTGTATATGGTGGTATGTTATCTGCAATGAACAAAAACTAATTGGTTTTTAAAATCAAATTAATTAACATTAAAAACTAATTAGAAATGGCAGGAGGAAAACAGTCCGCAAGGCAAAAAATGATTAACCTAATGTATTTGGTATTCATTGCCATGATCGCAATGACCATGTCAAAAGAAGTATTATCTGCATTTGGCTTAATGAACACAAAATTCGTTAACGCAAATGAATTGGCAACATCATCCAATACAGGGATTTTGAATCAATTGGAATCTCAGGCAGAAGAAAAGCCAGAAAATTTTGCAGCAGCGAATCAGAAAGCAAAACAGATCAGTATTATTTCTGATGAATTCTATAAATTTTTAGAAACTGTTAAAGCAAAGGATATCGTTAAAAACGGAGGTTACGAAAGAGAAGAGAACGGAGAATTACCTTACGAAGAGATGGATAAAGGTGATAAACTTGATGAGCTTTGGTTTACAGGAGACCGTTATACTAAAAGAGGTGACGAAATTGTAGAGGCAATTGAGAAATACAAGGCTGATATCAAAGCTGTTTTACCGAATGAGGGTAAATGGCAGCCAGTCATAGAAAGTTTCGAAAGACGCTTTAGTTTAGATCCAGTCGTAGATAGTGAAGGTGCTAAAAAGAAATGGTTAGATTATCATTTTCAAGGCTTTCCGGCTATCGCATCTTACACCAAGTTAACGGCAATGCAAAACGATGTTAAAGCTACTGAAACTAATATTTACAATGGTTTTCTTGGAAATCTTGTAAGTGATGCTACATCTTTGAAGAACTATCAAGCAATCGTATTAGCTGATAAATCGGCATTTTTTGCAGGTGAAAAATTTCAGGGACGCGTTGTTCTAGGGAAGTATGCGAATGTGACACCTACAAAATTGGTTGTAGAAGGTCAAGAGATGGATTTGTCCAATGCTATAGACTCTACAGGAGCAGCACGTTTAGATTTTAAGGTCGGTAATGTCGGTGAACAAAAAATTGAAGGTAAATTTACATTTCTTGAGGATGGTAAACCATTGGATATTCCTATCGTAGGAAACTATGTGGTGGTTCCAAGACCAAACTCTGCAACAATTTCTGCAGATAAGATGAACGTTGTTTATCGTGGTGTGGCTAACCCAATGACTATATCTTTTGCTGGTGTGCCAGATAATAAAGTTAGTGCTAGTGGTGCAGGTTTATCTAAAGCTTCAGGTACAGGAAAATATGTAATGAATCCTGGAACAGGTAGAGAAGTTACTATTAATGTATCTGCTACTTTAGACGATGGTACAAAAGCAAGTGACCAACAAACCTTTAGAATTAAGGATATTCCAAAACCGACTGGTACAATTGCAGGCCAAGATGGTATTGTAAAGTTACCTAAGCGTAATTTAGAAATTGGTACCATTGGTGCTAAATTAGAAGATTTTGTATTTGATTTACCAATAAACGTGACATCTTTTAAAATAAAAGTACCTGGACAACCTACAGTTGCTGTTGCTGGCACTAAAATGAACAGCCAAGCAAGATCAGCTATTGGTAGAGCACGTAGTGGAGATGTAGTTACGATATTTGATATTGAAGCTAAAATACAAGGTAATGCGAAATATCGATTAAAAGGAGTTTCGCCTGTAGCTGTTGAAGTCACCAACTAATTGTTGATTACTACGACAGTATCAAAAAAAGAAAATCCCAAATTATAACAAATTATAAGATGAATTTAAAAAGCTTTTTATGTATAGGAATAGGAGTTTTAGCAGCAAATACTATGTTTGCCCAAGCTAATATCCTAAATGCTAAAATACCAGAAGAAATTGGTATGAAAACTGAAGCACAGTTACTTCTAGATAACGACAAGCCTTTAGAATATGGATATGTTGGAGATCGAGATATCTTATTTTCTAAAATGACTTGGGAAAAGATTGTTTTGGACGAACGTGCAAACTTCCCTTTATATTTTCCAATTGAAGATAATTTAGGTGACGACAGAAAGTCATTGTATATGGTCTTAATGGAAAATGTTAATAATGGAATAATTCCGAAGGTATATGCAGATTCCTATTTTACGGAAGAACGTACCATGGAAGACTTGGCTCCTTCATTAAGGAAGGAAGAGATTACAGATGTAGGAATTGATTGGATGAACGCAGAAGGTGTTTCTGATACGTCTTTAGTTCCTGAGGAGTACGTCATCCGTAGAGAGATTGGACCAGCTGATATCAATTCTTATTTAGTTAAGGGCCTTTGGTATTTTGATAAGCGCCAAGGAGAATTAAAGTATCGGATCTTGGGTATTGCACCAGCAGCTCCAGATGTAAACTTTATTGACTCTGATGATGAGGCTAACAAAGAGCCAATCGGTTTATTTTGGGTGTTTTTTCCAGAAATAAGAGATATCATGCATGAGGCTAAAGCATTTAACAATAAGAACAGTGCTGTACCATTGTCTTTCGATCATTTATTAAACAGCAGACGCTTTAGTGGAATTATCTACAAAGAAGAAAATGTTTATGGTGATAGAGAAGTGAAGGAATATGTAGCTGAAAATGCATTAATGCAGCTTTTAGAATCAGAACGTATCAAAGACAAAATCAGAAACTTTGAACAAGATATGTGGAGTTACTAATTAACTTTACATAAATAATAATAGAAACGCTCACTTATTAAGTGGGCGTTTTGCATTTTTACAGAGCCAGGAATCTCTTCAAATTATTTTCGTACGTGATTAACATTTCAGAATCCTTTGAATCAAAGTTTTATTTACTTTTGCCACAATGAAACAAGTAGATTACATTATTGTAGGTTGTGGATTGGCAAGTATTTCATTTTGTGAGGAATTGCGTGCGAAGAACAAAACATTTGTGGTATTCGATAACAATTCACAGAAATCGTCAATTGTTGCGGCAGGACTTTACAATCCTGTCATTCTAAAACGTTTCTCAGAAGTTTGGAAAGCCAAAGAACAACTCGAAATAGCACTTCCCGTTTATGCTAAAATTGAAAACGAATTAAACATTAAAATCGACCATAAACTTCGAATTTTAAGACGCTTTACTTCCATTCAAGAGCAAAATAAATGGTTTACGTCATCAGACAAACCAAATCTTGAACCCTTTCTTTCAACACAATTAGTTAAAAACACGAATTCAGCAATTGATGCACCTTATGGCTTTGGAGAGGTATTGCATGCAGGTCGTATAGATACTGAAACTTTAATTTCAAATTATAAAACTTTTTTAAAGGAAATTGATTGTTTTGAAGAACGAAGTTTTGAGTACGGCGAGATTCAATTTCAAACAGAATCAATTCAGTATGAAAATATAAAAGCCAAGCAGATTATTTTTGCCGAGGGCTTTGGTGTCAAACAAAATCCGTATTTTAATGATATTCCACTTACAGGCTCTAAAGGCGAAATATTAACTATTAAAGCACCAAATTTAAAAATTGATTACGCCATAAAATCTTCAGTATTTGTTATTCCACTTGGAAGCGATTTGTATAATGTAGGCGCGACTTACGATAACGTGGATAAATCCAATCAACCTACAGACAACGCGAAGGAAGAATTACTTTCAAAAGTAAAATCGTTCATAAAATGTGATTTCGAAGTCGTTAATCATGTCGCAGGAATAAGACCAACGGTAAAAGATAGACGACCTTTAATTGGCCGACATCCAAAACAGAAAAATGTATATGTTTTAAATGGTTTGGGCACACGAGGTGTTATGATTGCACCTTATGTCGCTAAGAAACTCTACAATTTTATAGAAAATAATGAAGCTTTAGGTTCTGAAATTGATGTAAATAGGTTTTTTTTATCTAGAATCTAGAATCTAGAATCTAGAATCTAGAATCTAGAATCTAGAATCTAGAATCTAAAGTCTATAGTTGAATGTAGGGTTGAAAGTTTAACTTTGTTTCACTGCGCCCTTGCGAGCAAGTTCTTTATCATAACTCATAAAAAGATTAATCCAAATATTACGGGACAACCGCATTATTACAGGCATAAACCCAATCAAGGTAGCAATGATAGCAACAAAAGCAACAATTAAAGAAGATTCCAATATATTATAACTAATGATAAAAGCAGCTACTGCAAAAGCAATACCAACACCATAACTCACGTACATAGAACCATAGAAAAAAGAAGGTTCTATTTGATATTTCGTTTTGCAGTGAGAACATGTGTCGTGCATTTTGATAACTTTGGAAAGCACATAAGGGTTTTTATTCACATACATCGATTCCTGGTGGCATTTTGGACAAACACCAAACAGAATACTGTACAATTTCATTCCTTTTCTAATCATATTTAATAGCTTACTTTTGCACTTTTAAAATCAAGAACAAAGATAGCTTTTTAGGTTTGATGTTCTGTAACTTATGTCACATATATGCTTAATATACATAATCTTTCTATTTCGTTTCAAGGAGAATATCTGTTTGAGGAAATTACCTTTAAACTAGGTCTTGGTGACAGAATCGGTTTAATTGGCAAAAATGGCGCTGGGAAATCCACGATGCTTCGAATTTTGTCGAAAGAACAAGAAGCAGATACTGGGCAAATTGCGGCAGACAAAGATTTAAAAATTGGGTTTTTAAAACAGGATATCGATTTCGATTTTGGTAAAACAGTTTTAGAGGAATCCTACGAAGCGTTTAAGGACATTAAAGATTGTGAAGCCAAACTAGAACATATAAACACACAATTAGCAGAACGGACGGATTACGAAAGTGAAGCGTACCATCAGTTAATGGTTGATTTGAATGATGTGCAGCATCAATACGAAATCTTAGGAGGTTACAATTATCAAGGCGAAACCGAGAAAATCCTTCAAGGTCTAGGATTTAAACGTGAGGATTTTGATAAATTGACCGATACGTTTTCTGGTGGTTGGAGAATGCGTATAGAATTAGCAAAACTCCTACTTCAGAATAACGATTTATTACTTTTGGATGAGCCAACGAACCACTTGGATATTGAATCTATTATTTGGTTAGAAAATTTCTTGAAAAGCTACAGTGGCGCCGTAGTCATTGTATCGCACGATAAGATGTTTTTGGACAACGTCACTAACCGAACTATTGAAATTTCATTAGGAAGGATTTATGATTACAACAAGCCTTACACTCAGTTTTTAGCCTTGCGAAAGGAAATGAAAGTGCAACAACTGGCCGCTCAAAAAAATCAGGAGAAGAAGATTGAACAAACTGAAAAACTTATAGAAAAGTTTAGGGCCAAAGCTTCTAAGGCAACAATGGCACAATCGCTAATTAAAAAATTAGATAAGATTGACAGAATTGAAGTTGATGAAGATGATAATAGCGTGATGAATCTTAATTTTCCCGTTTCTGTTACTCCAGGTAAAGTGGTTATTGAACTTGAGAATGTCTCTAAATCTTATGGTGACCTACAAGTATTGCACGACGTGAATTTATCTGTTCCAAGAGATATAAAAACGGCTTTTGTTGGTCAGAATGGACAAGGAAAATCAACATTGGCTAAAATTATCGTTGGTGAAATCAAACACGAAGGGAAATTAAATTTAGGACACAATGTTCAAATAGGATATTTTGCACAAAACCAAGCCGAATATTTAGACGGAAGCAAAACCGTTTTGGACACAATGATCGATGCGGCTAATGAAACTAATAGAAGTAAGGTCCGAGATATATTAGGTTCATTTTTGTTTAGAGGCGAAGAGGTTGAAAAGTATGTTAGAGTATTATCTGGTGGCGAGCGTAACCGTTTGGCTTTGGCGAAATTATTACTACAACCCTTAAATGTGCTTATTATGGATGAGCCTACAAACCATTTGGATATCAAGTCTAAAAATGTGCTAAAAGAGGCGTTGAAAAAGTTTGAAGGTACCTTGATTTTGGTTTCTCACGATAGGGATTTTCTTCAAGGATTAACCGATACGGTTTACGAATTTAAAGACCAGAATATCAAAGAATATTTGGGTGATATCGATTTTTTCCTAGAGCAACGAAATATCGAAAACCTAAGGGAAGCAGAAAAACGAACGATTGTAGCGGAAAAGCCGAAAGAAAGCAATAAGCAGAGCTATGAAGACCAGAAAAAGTTGAAATCATTAAACAACAAATTGAGTAATATCGAATCCAAAATTAATCAACTTGAAAAAGACATTAAGTCAGATGATGTAAAGTTGGCAACCGATTATGATAAAACAGCTTCCGATCCTAAATTTTTTGATGGCTATCAGAAAAAGAAAAAATCTTTAGGAAAACTCATGGAAGACTGGGAAGATGTTCAAGGGCAATTAGATTCGATTAACAATTAAGATTATTTTAACGCCTTAGCATAAGGATATAGGTAAATTTGCAATTTACTGACCATCCCATTATGTTGAGAAAAATTATTCTATCTGTTTTAGGCGTCGCGCTAATTGTGGGCGCTTTCTTATTTGCAAATTATCTTATCGCCAATAAGAATAAGCCAAAACCTGTTGTTCCCAAAGTGGTAAAAACAGTATTGGTAGATACTGTACAGAACACAACCATACCAATTGTCATTGCTGCCAATGGAAATCTTACGGCCAAACAGCGCGTAGAATTATATTCTGAAGTTCAAGGAATTTTTAAAACCGGTTCAAAACTTTTTAAACCTGGGCAAAAATTCAATAGAGGCGAAACCTTGATTCGTTTAGATGCTTCCGAGTATTATGCTAGTGTACAATCTGCCAAAAGTAGTTTGTATAACAATATTGCAGCCATAATGCCAGATTTGAGATTGGATTTTCCAGATGTGTTTCAAAAATGGCAAAATTATTTAAATGGTTTCGATTTAAACAAATCCACACCAGTGCTTCCAGAAGTATCAAACGAAAAAGAGAATTACTTTATTACTGGTCGTGGAATCGTTAGTGCCTATTACAATGTGAAGAACTTAGAACAGCGCTTAACAAAATACAGAATCATTGCACCATTTACAGGAATTTTAACTGAGGCATTGGTTACAGAAGGGACTTTAGTAAGAAATGGACAAAAATTGGGAGAGTTTATTAATCTCTCCATTTACGAAATGGAAGTCGCTATCAGTAAATCGTTTGCTGATGTCCTAAAGGAAGGTGAACGAGTCAGCCTAACAAACTTAGATCATACTAAAACCTATGAAGGCAAGGTGTCTCGTGTCAATGGAAGTATTGATGCCACAACACAGACCATTACAGCTTTCATTGAAGTTAAACATTCCGATCTTAAAGAAGGCATGTACCTTGAAGCGAATCTAAATGCAGAGAAAGTAGAAAATGCCATAGAAATAGACCGGAACTTATTATTGGATGGTGAGGAGATATATGTGGTAAATGATAGCTTGCTCGATGTCATAGCTGTAAAACCAGCGCATTTCTCTAGTGATAAAGTAGTTTTAAAAGATGTACCAAACGGTACAATCATTCTAAGAAAACCAGTTCCAGGTGCTTATGCTGGCATGCATGTGAGAGCAGCTAAAAATAATACAACAACTAATGATTCTATTCAATAATGAGAAAAATAATTGAATATTTTATCAGATATCATGTTGCTGTAAATGTAATTATCATTGGCTTTTTTGTCTTTGGTATTATCGGTGCTTTATCTTTAAAGTCATCTTTCTTTCCGCTAACAGAATCCAAGATTATCAATGTAAATATTACCTATCCTGGCGCATCGCCTCAAGAGATAGAAGAAGGGATTGTGCTTCAAATCGAGGATAATCTTAAAGGTTTAAAAGGTGTTGATAGGGTAACCTCTATATCTCAGGAAAATAGTGGTTCTATTACAGTCGAAATTGAAAAAGGGGAAAATATAGACTTCATGCTGCTAGAAGTAAAAAATGCAGTAGATAGAGTGCCATCGTTTCCTACAGGTATGGAGCCTTTGGTGGTGTCTAAACAAGAAGCTGTGCGTGAAACGATTTCATTCGCTGTGAGTGGTAAAAACATTCCACTGGTTACCCTTAAACAATTAGCACGTCAAGTTGAAACGGATTTAAGAGCTATGGAAGGCATTTCTCAAATTGAAATTTCCGGTTTTCCTGAAGAAGAAATTGAAATTGCCGTAAATGAATTGGATTTATTAGCTTACAATTTAACCTTTGCAGAAGTTGCTGACGCAGTAAGTAGTGCCAATATTTTAGTCACAGGAGGTAACGTAAAAACCAATGCTGAAGAATATTTAATAAGAGCCAATAACCGGGAATATTATGGCAAAGAGCTACTAAATATTATAGTAAGGGCATCTTCTGATGGAAAAGTGATTCGCTTAAAAGACATCGCAAACGTAAGAGATCGGTTTTCTGAAACACCGAATGCGACTTATTTTAACAAGGATTTAGCTGTCAATATTACAATTACAAGTACAAACAATGAAGATTTAATTTCCTCTGCAGATAAGGTCAATGAATATATAGAAGAATACAATCAAAAGTATGATAATGTGCGACTGGATGTGGTGAATGATAGGTCGGTAACCTTAAAACAACGGACCCAATTATTAACCGAAAATGCCATTGTTGGGATGTTTTTGGTATTGTTGTTTTTGTCCATTTTTTTAAACACGAGACTAGCCTTGTGGGTAGCTTTCGGGTTGCCAATTTCCTTTTTAGGGATGTTTATATTTGCGGGTCAGTTTGATGTAACCATTAATGTGTTATCCCTATTTGGGATGATTATCGTTATCGGTATTTTGGTCGATGATGGTATTGTTATTGCCGAGAATATTTATCAGCATTACGAAAAAGGGAAAAAACCGATTCAAGCTGCTATTGATGGAACAATGGAAGTTATTCCACCAGTTGTCTCAGCTATTATAACTACGCTTTTAGCTTTTTCTTTATTCTTCTTTTTAGACAGTAGAATTGGTGAGTTTTTTAGTGAAGTAGCTGTTATAGTGATATTGACTTTGGCTGTTTCGTTAATTGAAGCACTCATTATTTTGCCTGCCCATTTAGCACATTCAAAAGCATTGCGAATAAAAAAAGAGGATTTACATAATAATAAATCTTCAAATAAGTTTTTCTCATTTATGAGAGGTCTAAATAAGTCTGGAGACCGTTTCATGACTTTTTTAAGGGACAAAGCATATACACCAGTTTTAAACCGTGTTTTAAAGTATAAGATATTTTCGTTAGGCGTCTTTATAACCTTGTTGGTATTAACATTTGGTTCACTTGGTGGTGGCATTATTGGTGTCACCTTATTCCCAAGAATTGCAAGTGATACTGCCAACATAGAATTGGTTATGCCAGCTGGAACGAATGTGAAAATAACAGATTCTATCATTTCCTTAATTGAAGAAAAAGCATTCATTGTTAATAAAGAACTGACCGATAAATATCTTAAGGGAACAGGAAAACAACTCTTCGAAAATACTATTGTTGATATTAGCAGCAGCTCTAGTGCTCGATTAAGAATTAATTTATTGCCAGGTGAAGAACGACCAGATGAAATAAAAGCAGATTTGGTAACCAACCGTTTAGAGGAATTGGTTGGTCCAGTAATTGGTACGGAACGGTTGATTTATGGTTCGGGAGGAAATTTTGGAGGAAGTCCTGTTTCAGTTTCCTTATTGAGTAATAATATTGAAGAACTAAAGGCGTCTAAATTAGAATTGAAAAAGTATATGGAATCCAATCCATTGCTTAAGGATATTGGAGATAATGATCCTGCAGGTATAAAGGAAATTAAGCTAGAGCTTAAGGAAAGTGCCTACTTATTAGGATTGGATTTAAGAACCGTAATGACCCAAGTGCGCTCAGGATTTTTTGGAGCTCAAGCTCAACGTTTTCAAAGAGGTCAAGACGAAATTAAAGTTTGGGTGCGTTATGACAAGAACAATAGAAGCTCAATCAACGATTTAGATGCCATGCGTATCGTTACACCAACAGGCGAACGTGTTACGCTAAAGGATATTGCCACTTACAGTATTGCAAGAGGCGATGTGGCCATCAATCATTTGGAAGGTAAGCGGGAAATTCAGGTTTATGCGGATTTAAAAGATCCTAGTACTAGTAATACAGATATTATAGATGATATAAGAACTGTTTTTATTCCAGAGTTACAATCTAAGTATCCTACCATTAATGCCTCTTTTGAAGGTCAGAACCGTGAAGCTGGAAAATTAACAAGTTCATTGAGAGTTGCTGGTCCTATAATCTTATTGTTAATATATATTACTATAGCGTTTACCTTTAGAAGTTATTCACAGCCATTTTTATTGATACTTTTAATCCCATTTAGTTTAACAGCTGTAGCTTGGGGACATTGGTTACTTGATTTTCAGGTTAACATTTTATCACTTTTAGGTATTATCGCTTTAATAGGAATTATGGTCAACGATGGATTGGTATTAATAGGAAAGTTTAACAGTAACCTGAAAGAAGGGATGAATTTTGACTTGGCACTTTCTGAAGCCGGAAAATCAAGATTTAGAGCTATTTTCTTAACGTCATTAACAACAATTGCAGGTTTAGCGCCTTTGTTATTGGAAAAAAGCAGACAAGCTCAATTTTTAAAACCTATGGCCATTTCTATTTCCTTCGGAATTGCTTATGCTACCATTTTAACCTTATTGGTTTTACCTCTATTCTTATCATTTAGCAATAGTATCAAAATGAACAGTAAATGGTTAGCAACAGGAAATAAGGTTACTAAAGAAGAAGTAGAGCGCGCTATAAAAGAACAAAAAGAAGCAGATGAGCATTAGAATTTTTATTACATATGTTTTCATAACCTTGGGTATAGTTGTTAATGCGCAAAAGGTATTATCAACTGATGAAGCTATAACCCTTGCCTTAGAACATAATTATGGAATTAAAATAGCGGATAATACAGTTGAGGTAGCTGAAAATAACAAGGATATTTTAAATTCGGGATATCTTCCGTCACTAACTGGTCTTGCTGGCGGGACCATCGACCTCCAAGATTCTGAAGGGCAACGTGCTGAAGGAAACCCAGTGATTGCTGAAGGTGTTGAAACCCGTCGTTACAACGCATCCATCAATCTTAACTACACCTTATTTGATGGTTTGGGACGATTGTATAATTACAGACGCTTGAAAGAGCAATATCAACTCTCAGAATTAGAAGCTCGTGAAACCATTGAGAACACAATGATTCAGCTGTTTTCAATCTATTATAGCATTGCACAGCTCTCAGAAAATTCAGAGGCTTTAGAAGAAACTATTGCTATTTCAAAAGATCGACTTATCAGAGCGGGTTATCAGTTTGATTACGGTCAAAGTACCAAGTTGGAAGTTCTAAATGCTGAGGTAGATATCAATAACGATAGTATAAATATCATTAACATTAGACAACAGCTCAAAAATACCAAACGGGATTTAAATGTTGTTATGGGTAATTCTTATTTAGAAACCTTTGACGTGGATACTGAAGTGTCATTTTTGATACAACCCAATAAAGCTGAGCTTTTAGAAAAAACAAAGGCTAACAATGTATCATTACTTCAAGCAGAAAGAAATATAGCCATTAGCCAATTTAATATAAAAACAAATAGAGCGCAATATTTACCTGCCATAGGCTTAGTTGGATCTTATGGTTGGAACGAATCTTCAACGGACAATCCATTGGCTTTTACCGTACAGAGTACCACTTCAGGAATCTCTGGAGGTTTGAATCTTACATGGAATCTGTTTGATGGCGGTAGTACCATTACACAGGTGAAAAACTCCAAAATAGCTCTCGAAAATCAACAGTTACAGCGAGAGCAATTAATACTTGATATTGAGCGTAATTTCAATAATTCTTGGGATGATTATCAGAATAAGCTTTTGATTTTTCAGGTACAGGAAGATAATATAAAAACAGCACAGAATAATTTTGAGCGCACGGAAGAAAAATTCAAAATAGGACAAGTAACTTCTATAGAATTTAGGCAAGCACAACTCAATCTGTTGAATGCAGAATTAAGTAGGAATCAGGCGAAGTACGATGCTAAATTGGCAGAATTGACACTTCTTCAAATAAGTGGTGAGTTATTAAATGTTGAACTATAAAAGATAATTATCATGGAAGAATACTTCTTTCAATGTCCATACTGCTGGGAGCAGATTTCAATGCTCGTAGATGTTTCCCAAAATCATCAAAACTATATTGAAGATTGTGAAATTTGCTGTAATCCTATTCAAGTTTCTATTGCGGTAGAACATCAAGAAATTGTCAATTTTCAAGCAGAAAACATAGAACAGTAAAACGCTTTAAAATTCTGAATATTAGAATTTTGTATTTTTTCACCATGTATTTCATCGAAAAAAGTTGCAGTTGGTAGTCAATGTGATTATATTCGTTGTGTTATTGTCCCTCCACAAAAATCTACTAGTTATGAAGACACTAAAAATAACACTACTATTCTGTTTAATCTCAGTACTCTCATTTGCAGAAGTTTCGCCTGAACAAAAAGCAGCACTTACGGATTTATACAATGCTACTAATGGGGAAACTTGGAATCATCGTTGGGATTTAGAGCAACCGGTTTCAAATTGGTATGGAATCACCTTAGAAGATGAGAACGTGGTTGCCATAAATTTAAGTTTTAATGGCTTAAAAGGGAGTCTTTCGGAATCCATTTCAAATTTCACACATTTAAAAGTTCTTAATTTATCTTTCAATAATTTGGAAGGAGAGTTGCCAAGTACTGTAGTCAACTTATCTAACTTAGAGGTTTTAAAATTATTTTCTAATAGCTTTAGTGGAGCAATACCTACAGATATTGGGAATTTAACCAATCTGAAATCTTTAGAATTATTTAATAATGATTTTTTTGGTCAGATTCCTTCGTCAATAGGAAACCTAACTAAACTAGAAAATTTAATATTAAGCAGTAATCAATTGATGGGAAAATTACCATCCAGTTTATCTAATTTAAAGGTATTAAAGGTATTAAGTGTTTTTGATAATAATTTAATCGGTGCAATTCCGTCGTCAATAGGCGAATTAACACAATTAGAAGAATTGGTTCTATCAAATAATGCCTTTTATGGAAATTTACCAGGTGTGCTTGTCGAATTAAAAAGTCTGAAAACATTACTATTAAGCAATAATCAGTTTAAAGGAAACTATGCGGTTTTAAAAGAAAATCTTCCTAATATCGTTGATTTCGATTTAGACGAAGCAAATTTGAAGGGCGCCTTGGTAACTTTAGATAGTGAAGAAGATTAATTTCTTGCCATAATTATTTAGGAATAACGCTTAAATTTATTTTGAGCGTTATTTTTTTGTTTAGTCTTTTGTATTCTAAAAAAAGTGTTATCTTTGCAGTCCTAAAATGATTTAGTCGGCATTATGAACCGAAAGTTAGAAGCTAAGAAAATCATTTTAAGATTACATCGCGGGATAGAGCAGTAGGTAGCTCGTCGGGCTCATAACCCGAAGGTCACTGGTTCGAGTCCAGTTCCCGCTACTAATTACAAAATCAAGTATAATAACGGTTTGGTGTTGCCAAACCGTTTTTTTATGCTTAATTTTAACACTATAATCCAAAATGAATACGAAAGTGCATACGGAAATGCATACGATTTATCTTTGAAACGACAGTTTTCCAAACCAAAAATATACAATGCAAAAGGCGACCTCACTAAACGGTGGTATGTCTATTTCTCTTATCGCGACCCAAAGTCAGGAAAACTAACAAGACAGACTCCCTTTTACGGTAATGCTAATACTTACAAGACCAAGGAGGAACGCTTCGCAGTACTCACAATTTATCGCAACATCATTTATAAATATCTCAATGAAGGGTACGGTCCATATAAGGATAATTCCGAAATAAAATTTAAGGATGTAGAAGAAAGCCAAGATAGCTCGTTAAGGCTAGAAGGTCTGGAAGCGGTCAAGCCCACGGAAACTGTACCGAATACCGATGAGGATTCACAAAACCTAATAAAAGTGGAAAATGCGTTTGAGTCCGTATTAAAAATTAAGCAAAGAGAGCTTAGGGTAAGTAGTCTTAGATCTTTTAAAAGCCATTTGAAAATCTTTAGAGAGTGGCTAAAAAATGAATGTCCTGAAATAATCCACGTTCATGAAATAGATAGGTCAAGTGTCAATTCGTTCCTTAATACCATACAGGTTGAAACATCAGCACGGAACAGGAACAACTACAGGGCGACTTTAAGCAGTGCTTTTGAAAGTCTTTATGATAATGAAATAGTGCCGTTGAACATTGTCAAACAGATAAAGAAGCTCAAGACTAAGCCCACACGACATATAAGATATTCCGAAGAGCAACAACAAGCTATATTTAGTTTTCTTAAGAAAGAAGACCCACTGATACTACTTTATATAAAGTTCATTGCTTATAGTTTTATGAGACCATTGGAGGTATGTCGTTTAAAGATAGGAGATATTGATAAGGAGAAAAAGATTGTGAGCTTTATGCCTAAAAATGGTTCATTGAAGACTAAAATTATCCCTGATATCTTACTCAAAGAAATTCCTGACCTTTCAAAAATGAATAAGCAGGCTTATTTATTTACTGCTGAAGGTATTGGCAAGTTCACAGAGACGAAGCTTGAGAATCGTAGAAGCTATTTTACAGCAAGGTTTAACAAAATCACAAAAGAGCGCTTTGCGTTAGGCCTTGAGCACACCATGTAAAGCTTTAGACATACGTTTATTACCAAACTTTACAGAGCGCTAAGAAAAGGTTATGCTCCTTTCGAGGCGAAGAGCAGATTGATGCACATCACTGGGCATACCTCCATGAAGGCATTAGAGAACTATCTCCGAGATATAGATGCGGAGCTTCCAAAGGATTACTCTAGCATGTTAGACCCTAACACAGATAATAATGGATAGCATCAGTGATTTTTATATGAACATAGGCAATAATTTTATGTGTTCATCAATAGTTTATTTACCAAATACTTTAGTCGAAGAATTTGTGAAACTACAGAACGAGTTTAATGACATGGATTTATTCCAGTATGCTGATAAGGTTTTTGTATTGGATAGTGAGGGGTATAATATAATTCCTGATAAGCAGGATAGTATGAAATATGTGACTACCAAGAACTTGCTTTTAGATGACAACTTATTTTTGCTTTTAAGGAAAAGAGAAGACTATCTTCCTACAACTTTCGATTATATTTTTGAAAAGTACTGCGAATATTTGATAGTGTATCTGTGGTTGGGTGAATGGTTAGACAAGAATTTAAAGACGTATATCAAAAGCGTAGACCAAGACTTGGAGCGTTCCTTTGCCTTTCAAAGAAGGGTATTATCAAACCATAGAAAGGAGATCGGTAAACATTTTAAGGAAGAGCTTGAGCGTCTTGATGATAAATTGAAAGAGCGATTAGGTATTAATGGATTCCAAAAAATAGAGCTTCTCGAGGATTTTGGAGTTATTGAAAAGTTTGTTGTGCCAAAACATGGAAAACAAGAAGTAAAAAAAACCAAAAAGAATAAACTGTTGGAATTGAAGAAATTTACCAAAGGCTACGCGGATAAATTGATTTTAGATAAAATCTTTAATATAAGGTAAAACTGTAACGACAACCATAAATCATGAAAAGGGATAAGATTATAAATGAAGATGTTTCTGTTAACTTTAGGATAGCAAAGCCATTAAAGGCAAAACTACTTAGTAAAGCGTCAGGAAAGAACATGACGTTGTCTAAATACCTTAGAGATGTCCTAGAAGAAATTCACAATGATAAAATAGTTTTGGAAGAATCCATAAGTAGAAATAAGGACATCCTTTTTTCAAAAGAATTCTTTCAGTTTATATTTTGGATTTATAAAAAAAAACGCGACAAAATTAGAGAAGAGAGCGATGATATTGATGGCTATATAAAACTGATAAAACGATTAGGAGAATCTTTACCAGTTGAAATAGTGCAGGAACTGGACAAGGTATTATTTGACCTCATAAGAATAAAATCTGCTTATGGTAGCGATAAGGAGTATTATCAATTTCCTGACAGTTATAGTGATGATATACGATTAGACTATGACAAGCTGGAATATTTTTTTATAGGTCATGATTTTACGAAATATATAGAAATGACAATTAGGTAAAATAGAAATTGAGACGTAATAAATGTTGTAACAAAAATGTGATAAAAAAATATTACATCATTTAAATGTTGATGTATTCTATTGTCAAAATGGTTGTATGCCTTGAAATTTAAGTGATTATTATGATATTGAAAGTTGCAATAAAACCACAATAAAAAATATAGGATGTTTTATTATCTTATTTATGGAGAGACGATTACTCATTGATAGATGATTCTATCGTAATTTCATTTGCGATGCTATACTCAAATTTAGTAGAATTGTTTTTTTTATTCTTGTTTTGAACTTCGATTAGGAATTTTACTGCAATGAGCTATACACGTCTTGGCAAATTGTTTTTATTTTTCAAACCATTCTGTTGTTTGTGGAGAAGGAGGTGGTGGTACGAGTTTGTATTCGTCTGCCCACTTTTTCCGTTGAAACTTTGGTTTATTATAACTGTCCTTTAATGATTGCCACCATTTTTTTAAATCTGAATTTTGGTTTAATATTCTTCTCCGAGTTACTCTAGGTTCATTATTCGAATTGTCATGCTCGATCATTAATTCAACAATATTAAAGTAGTCAATCAGTCCCCAATCAGATTCAGTTTTAATCTATTTATAGCTGTAAATCGTATAGACATATTTATTTATGACAGGATTAAAATATATATCGGAACTTAACTTATATTCTCCACTCTTTGCTTTTTCGCTTTGGATTAATGAAATCAGTATATTTGTTTTATCAGTTTGTCCAAGATCATATTTTAGTTGTGATAATTTATTTTGTTTAATTACTTTTTTTGTTTTTTCACCAAGACTATAACTTGCTCTTATTTCTTCCAGTTTTGCATCTTGACAATTTCCAGTCAGAGAGATATATAAAAAGATAAAGGTTAATGTGTAGTTTCTCATTTCAAATGTTTGCCAACGGTTTCGGCTATGAGTAGTTGCGTGGTTTAGCGGTTTTTTTTGCAAGTACACACCGAGTTGGAAATTCCGCAGGAATTTCCAAAGCAGGCGAGAACAAGCATTTGCTTATAGCCATTGTTGTGTGTTCGTTTTTTTAGTCAAAAGTTATTTTTCCTTTCTTGATTTTGAAACTATACAATACAGAACTGTCTACTTTTTTTCCTTTTAGCTTTCCAGCTTTCCATTCACCTAATGAGTTAAATAATTCTTCGATTTGCTTATCAAGTTCAGCACTCTTTGTTTTATTGTCCATCTTACATTGAACGATTTTCCCTTTACAATTAATTATAAGTCCAATCATTCCTTTATCCTTGAATTTAGGATTGTCCTTTAAAAATTGTATTTCAGAATTTAATCGTTTTAGTATATCATTTTCAGATACTGGACAAATCGCCTTTTCTTGTCCATCAAATGGAAGTAAAGCATATACGTCTTTTTCACTGCACATTCCTTCAATCGCTTCTTTTACTTCCATTTTAGCTACGAACTGAGCGGATGCATTTATGCTAAAAAAGGTAATAAAAACTCCGAAAATTATTCTTTTCATATTGTTTGATTTGAATGACACAACGTTAAATATATGACATGATGGGCAATAAATAAACGATTAATTTAAGCCACAAGCCAAATCTTTTTATTTTGTTTTAATTTTTCTCTTTAATGCCAAATCAAAAGATTTGGCGACTTTGTAAATAGACAACGACCTTTGGTTAAGCACTAATCGCCCAATTTGCTAAATATAGTGTTGTGCTTTCGTGCTTTTATTTTTCATTAAGCATTATGTGGATTTGTTCGGCAATAATTTTGCATTTAACTGGATCGACATGAATTCCAAAAGCTTGGTTTAATACAGAATCTATCATTTTACTTATCTGATCTACCGTATTTTTCTTTTTTAGATGCCAGAGAATATCAGTTGCTTCAGTTTCATAATTATTCAAATCGCTTATTTGAACGGAATTGTTTCCGAGTGGGTTCCATTGAGTTAATAAAACTTTTACCTTAGCTATATGTTCTTTGTTCATTTTATTTTAGATACGAATTGTGAACGGGCTTTTCCGTCAATTTTTAGGTTTCTAGTTTTACAGTATGTTTTTAACTTATCCAAATCGACCACATAATCATTGACAATAATGCCTTTGGAAGTCAAACTACGTTTTGCGTCTAAATATGATTTGTGCCAATCTTCCCAAAACTCATGCATGCCATTTCTGTCGTCAATTATTTTTAAAAATTTTTTCCAATCTTTTTTACGATAATATGCCATATTAACCTCCATAATAAAATTTTATCTCATTTTGCAACATGAAGCACAATGGTTGGGCTATGGTTTGTTGCATGTCTCAGCACTAAGATAGCAAAAAATCACAGACAGATTATTCCTCAAGAATGTTCGTAAGTCAGCAGTGACCAAGCAATGAATTATATACGGCTTAAGTTTACAATTCATTAAATTAGAGCATAAATCAGAAAAGACAAAAGAGAGGAATAAGGTTAATATATACGCAGAAGCTTAAGACTTCGTCAACATTGTAAATCCCCTCTCTTTTCTACACAGATTTCGTACAGTTCCCCGCCTGAACGGACGGGCAGGTGTGAGGCTTTTAGACCTCGATTTTAAGTCGTTGAAACTCGCGTAGATCGTCCTTTCAAAAAAAACATTTTCTTATGAATAAAGATATTAAATATTTTGGAATTGACATTAGTCATTTAGTTTTCGATGTCACCGATTCTGATGGTAATTATTATCAGTTTAAAAACAATGAATTTGGCTTTAAAAAGTTTACGAAACTTTTAAATAATAAGAGTCATTGCGTCATGGAAGCCACAGGTTATTACCATTATCAGTTGGCTTATCATTTACTGGAATCTGGTATAAAAGTATCGGTGGAAAATCCATTGTCAGTGAAACGTTTCATACAAATGGGACTATCAAAAGTAAAGACCGATAAGAGCGATTCCAAACTTATATGTGCTTATGCTGAGCAAGTAGAATTAAAGCTTTGGAAAGGCAATTCCAAGAATGAGATAGAATGCCTCCAAATCGTCAGAACCCTTTCTGTGTATACAAAACAAAGTACTATGCTAAAAAACAAAATACACGGTGAAGCTGTTTTGGGCAATCCAAGTAAGATTGTTGTAACGTCTTTAAAACGTAGCTTAAGGCAACTGACAAAAGAGATAAAAACCTTAGAGGAAATGCTTTTGGTTTTAGTAAAACAATCGCATCAGGATCTGTTTACACGTTTAAAGACCATTCCAGGTATTGGTCCAAAAACAGCTATTATGTTGGTGGTTTTAACAGGAGGTTTTGATCGTTTTACAAGCGCAAGTGAGCTGTGCAGTTACGCAGGTCTGACTCCAGTAATTAGGCAAAGCGGAAGTAGTGTAAAAGGCCGACCGAGAATAAGTAAAATAGGAAACCAGAAACTGAGAAATTTATTGTTTATGTGCAGTTTTAATGCATGTAAATACAACAAGGCTTGCCGAGATCTTTACGAGCGAATTGTGGCCAAAGGAAAGAGCAAAAAACTAGCGTTAATTGCCGTTTGTAATAAGCTGCTAAAACAGGCCTTTGCAATCGCTAAATCAGGATTAATATATGATGGAAATTATAAAAGTACTTTAGTGAAAAATTAATGAGTTTTTACTTGTTTTTTGCCACAGTACTTTGTTGTACACCGTTTTTTATTCATTGTAATCAATTTTATCGAATCCGTTAAATTCTGTTCTTTTCATTTGAACACAATTATTAACTATTAAATCAAATTCGGACGCTTTATTTGTTGGAATAATTAACTCTTGAAACAAACCGTTTTCGCTGTCATATTGTAAATAATAGATGTTCTCATGTTCTGTATTGGTAATTGAAAACATTGCATTTATTTCGCCATTTTCCCTTTTAGCTTTTAATTCAATTTTTATGCCCTCATCTGATAATTTTATTATTTGATTTATTGCATCAGCATGAGATTCCAGTGGACCGTAAAAATAGATTGCATTATTTGTGATTTCTATTCTTTTGTCGATTCCATCACATCTTTGATATAATATAAATTCACCGTTTAGTTTCCTTATTGTTGTCCAAAGAGTAGGAAAATTTTGTAGGTCAATCTCGTTTAAGGTTTTGTTTTTTGATAAAGTATTACGATAAAAGTACATAACATCATTTTTCTCATTTTGAGGTTCCCAAGAAATTAATTTTGTATAGAATTCAGAGTTTCTTGTGGTATCAATAAAAAGCTGATGTTTTGAAAGGTCAAGACTTTGTGGATTATTTCTTTCCACAATTGTATCCAAGTCAATTTTCCAAGCAGGAATTTCAGTCGGTTTATTTTCCGATTGTTGTGGTTCGGTTTTCTGTTTGCAAGAAGCTAGAATTCCAAATATTATTACTATGTAGATTATTTTTCTCAAATGGTGTACAAGGGTTTTGTGAATGATTAGTTGGATGTTTTTAAATAACTAATTTACTAAATAAAGCACCAACGGCGAAATTCCGAAGGAATTTCGCAAGTGAGCTACAACTGGCAATTAATTATACATGGTGTTGGTTACAGAATTTATTTCTTTACCATTTCTTTCAATCCGTTTTTCAAATCCTCATAAACAATCCCATTTTTTGGATTATTTGATTGATATATTATGAAGTCGGATTTTACACTATTCCTTTTGTTTTTTAATGTCACTTCATATTTTTTGTTGTCAACTTCATATTCAAAAAGATGAACATAAAAAGACGACTCTTGATTCGGTTTAACTTTTTCACTCATTTGAAGTTTGCCATGAGTAATTGTTCCGTTTGAGAGAATGTCAATAATCCGTTGTTTTTTATATTCCCATTGTATTAGTGTTCCGATAAAAATTATTTGAAATACTATAGCAATTCCTTTCCAAAAGAAACCTTCTGTAATCAAAAATTTTGGTTGCGAACTAAATAAATCATAATTAATTATCAGGAAAATTATTCCAACAATTATTAGAAGATAGTTATTCCTATTCAGGATTTTTGCGATTTGAGTTTTATTGGATAAGCGTATTTTTCCTGTTTTCAATATTTTGGTTTTAAATTGTTGGCAACGATTTTGTATTTGATATGAGATGTGACGTGTCTCGGCACAGACCTTTCCTGATAAAAATTGATTTTGGGAAATTGTTTCGCCAGTTCGCTTCGCTCGTATCGCAGTCCCAAGGCGTCGGGATTCCAAGTGTGGACTGACCAAGTCATAGCTTATGTACCGTGTTGTACATAGGCTTTAGTTTGTAATAGCATCAATTAAACTCTTCAAATGGTCTGTCCTTTCTTGGTTTAGGGAAAATTTCACTAATCTTCTCTCTACTGGGTAATCTTTAGACATGAAATCTAAAACATCCATAATCATTTTAGACTGCGCATTTCTATACTCAATCCATTTTTCTTGAGAATGTATTACCGTTTGGTTATTATCTGTGAGTTTTAATAATTTCTCATAAGTAGAAATCATCTCTAACTCTGATTTTTTATTAGCTTCTTCTATACATACAAACGCTTTTTTAATATCAAATGGAATTATAGAATCCATACATTCGTTTAATGAATCAGCAATAATAGAGCCTTCTGTTTCTTCTTGGGAAAAGATTAGGGAAGGTAATAGTAAAAGAAGAAGAATGAGTGTTTTAAAATTCATATGGTTGTTTTATTGGTTTTATTCAGCTGTCTTGTGCTACAAAGTTGTTATATATGGTTAATTAGGTGTTTAAGCAACTAATTTAGTAAACAAAAATGAACTCGATAAAATTTTGAAAGAATTTTCCAAATATGCAACGACCCAAGCAATTAAAAATAACCGGTGTTGTAACCTGTTTTTTAATTGTTTAAAACCACAATAAACTTGAAAAAAACAAAGAAATAACAAATAATATAAACCCAATACTTATTAAAACGCTAAGCCTTTTTTTTGTTATCGACCAAGTGTTGAATTCCTTAAAATATTTTAAATACGTGTCATTTTTAAATACAGCGAAATAGCAAATTAAATAAGCTATTATACCAAAAGCAATGAATAAGTATTTAGGTAAAATTAAGTCAGAATTTTTCATCAGAATAATGGTTAAACTGATAAGCATTATAAAAATTAGCCCAACAAGCCAGCCTCCGATATAATGTAAGCTCAATCCGTTTTTTTGATTGGTCCAAAAATCATCCAAATATTCTTTTGTGTTATCTATACCATATTTTGTTTTCATTCTTCTTTTAACAGCTGGTATTCTGTATAATAACAGAGCAGGATTTATTTTGTTAAATAGAAAATGTATTTTTTTCGCAATGAGATAAAGGCAGAAATGTAAAATATTTAATCCTCTTTTCATTATTCAATTACATTTTCTCAAATGGTGTACAACGGTTTAGTATATGGTTTGTTGCGTGATTAAGTCACTAAGTTAGCAAATAAAAACCGAATAGAATATTCCGCAGGAATATTCGTAAGCAGGCTAGAAACTAGCAATAAAATATATGCATTGTTACCAAATGCAACGACAGAGTTGAGTAGGAAGTTTGAGTAAAAAATCCGTTATTAAAAATTTGAGAAGTTCAGTATAGTTTTTACGATTTATCTTTCTTAAAATTCAAAAAAAATCGTGAAAAAAAACCAAACTTTTTTTCGCTGTAATGCTATTCAGAGTTTGAGTGGTAAATTCCGCAAATATACTAAATTCCGTTTGAGTGATAATCCGAGTTTGAGTTATTAAAAATTCAGAGTTTGAGTAAGAAGAAATTCCGATTTATTTAATTCAGAGTTGAGTGAGAAAATCCGGAAATATTCAATGTTTAGTTATCCGTTTGTTTTGGAATACGAATTTCCGAGTTGTTTTTGGTAACGTTTGGTGTATGGACCGTTGCGTGTGATTGCCCGAACCATTCCAAGGACAAATCTACGTGAAAATTCCGCAGGAATTTTCCAGATGGGCACAGACTCCAGCAATGGTTTATACATGGTGTTAGCATCCGTATTTTTAGTTTTTAACATTTAATACATCTGGCCAAATGTTAGGCAATTCTCCGCTAAACCCCATTTCTGGAAGTTCATTTATTTGCTTCATTTCCTCCTTTGATAATTTAAAGTCAAAAATATTAATATTTTCCTCAATTCTTTTTGGTGTATTTGATTTCGGAATAACGATGGTTTCGTGTTGAGTTATCCATCTCAAACAGATTTGAGCTATAGATTTATTGTGTTGTTTAGCGATAGTTTGGATTATTTCATTTCCAAACACTTTTCCTCTTGCCAAAGGTGACCAAGATTCAACTACAATATTATTTTTTTTACAAAATTCCGTCAATTCTGATTGCCAATAACCAGGGTGAAATTCAATCTGATTGATAGCAGGGATTACGTTTGCAGTTTGAAAAAGTGCCTCTAAATGTTCTTGCCAAAAATTACTTACTCCAATGGACTTTATTTTCCCTTCCGCTTGAAGTTCCTCCATTGCACGCCAACTATCTGCATTTGCTTTTTGCCAATCTTTATAGTTTTTTGCATTCGCAGGCCAATGGATTAAATACAAGTCAATGTAATCCAATCCAAGTTTTTTAAGTGATTTGTCAAAAGCTTTTTTAGCTTCTTCATAACCTAAATTTTCACGCCATAATTTTGTGGTTACGATAATTTCTCTTCTATCGATTCCACTTTCATTTATTGCTTTTCCAACTTCTTTTTCATTATCATATTTGGCGGCTGTATCAAACATTCTGTAACCTAGATTTAAAGCATTTTTTATAGATTGAATACCTTCTTCCTCGGTAGATTTGTATGTTCCAAAACCTATAATTGGTAACTTATTTCCGTCGTTTAATACTATTTCTTTCATTTTTTATAACGTTTTTTATTATATGGCTGCTAACGTTTTGTGTATGAGCTGTGGCGTGGGTTCGTTACGGAACATTCCAAACCGATACTTGCTAGAGGAAAATCCGCAGGATTTTCCAGATGAGCGAGGACAAGCCATAGCTTATACACGGTGTTGTACAACGTTTTTTATTTCGTTATTTGTCCGATTAATTCTTTGTCGATTTTTTCGGTGCTTAATTTTATATATCTAAAAGACTTTACTTTTGAGTCGTCAAGTTTAATTATCAGAACTTTATTTTTATTCGAGTAAGCAATTCCATTGTCGAAAGTCAGATAATCATTTCCATATTCCGATTCCAATTCCGTTTTTGAAAGTCCGATTAAATTAGCTTTTCCCAAATCAGAATCCTTATTGTTAATCTTTAATTCAATCAATATTTCAGTTTTATCTTCATAGTTGTGTTGGTTTTTTCCGTGCTTAAAGACAACTATTTCATTAATTTCTAATTCTCTATTTACTGTAGAGATGAAATTATAACTATAAAAAATAGAATCATTTATGTTCGGGTGAAAGTGATATTCCATACCGTTGGTAACAGTCGTTGTGACATCTCTTTTCGTTTTATTTTTAAATTCTTGTAGGTCAATCGGGTTTTCAAGAAAAGAGGTCAGATTCAGTTTTTTCTCATATTTTTCTCTTTCATCTTTATCAGGTTCTGGAACTAATTCAAACCTTTCTGAATTCGTTGAATTTGATTTGTTTTCATTCTCGTTTTTACAACTCAAACAAACTAAAAATAATATGATTAAACTTCCTAATTTCATTTTTTGGTAAATGTTGTACAACGTGTTTGTGTAAGATTAGTTGCGTGTTTTAAACACCTAATTTAGCAAATACAAACCAAATAGAAAATAGAGTGAACCCAAAAGCTTAGACAAATTTATAATTTATTTTGATAATGATGAGTTCGATACTCTATCGGGCTTTTTTCAATTCGTATAATTTAAGACTGTTATTCCGCACTCATAAGCTTTAACATTTTTCAATTTCAATTCACTTTTATAATCAGTTTTTTCAAATATTGGCATTCCGTTACCTAATATCGAAGGGTTAATGAAAAAATAATATTCGTCAATTAACTTTTATTTTATTAATGATGAAACAAATTCGCCACCACCATAAGCTATAATGTCATTTCCTGTTGAGGATTTTAATTCTCTTATCTTTTCTGTCAAATCTCCCTTTTCCAAAATGGTATTTTCCCATTCTGAGTTTGCAAGTGTTTTTGTAAAAACTATTTTCTTTGAATTATTGATTTTTTCAGCACCTTCCAAATCTTTGTTAGATTTCCAATGTGGAATGAATCCTTCTGCTAGTTTTCGCCCCAAAACAATTGTGTCAGTTGATTCCGTTATTTTTGTTACAAAATCTTTTAGTTTATCATCCCAATTCCAAATCATCCAGTCCATTTCTCCATTAGGTCCAGAAATGAATCCGTCAATGGAAAGTTGAATTTGAAGTTTTAATTTTCTCATTTTAAATATTTTTCTTTTGTGTTATGATGTTTTTTTAGCTTGCTTACAACGTGTTTGTGTATGGTTAGTTGCGTGGTTAAGCAACTAAGTTAGCAAACAAATCACAGATAGAAAATTCCAGCGGAATTTTCGTAAGTCGGCAGTGACCTAGCAATTAATTATACACGGTGTTGGGCGTAGTGTTTTAACGTATTGCTTCGTCAACCGATTTACTATCTACAAACTGCTCAAAACTGATAATCTTGCCATTGTTCAGTTTCCATATATGGGCAACTCTTGCTTCAAAATACTTGTTCGTTTTTTTATATGTACCCGAATAGGTGCCATAAGCAACTACTTTGTCTTCATTTGCAATATAATCTTCGGGTGAGAATTTATAATCAATCCACTCGCTACCTAAGCGTTTAAAAACATTTTCAGTAACACTTTCTAAACCAAAATAAGTTCCTGCATATGGAAAGCCTTTAGCTTCTGTCCAACTGATATCTTCAACTACATATTTGGCTAATTTTTTGCCGTTTTCTTCTGATGTTTCACCATCATAGGTACTTTTTATTATGTCGAGATTTGTCATAATTTCTTGTTTAAATGAACAACTTGACAATACTAAAAGCATTGTCAAGTTGATGATTATTATATAGTTCTTACCATTTCATTTCTCCTGTGTTCACTTTTGCTCCTAACATTAAGGCTGTTTCAAAAGTTAAATTTGGATATTTTGATTTTATCATTGCTATTAACGCTTCAGAAGTTTTATTGTTACTCAAAGCTTCTTCATAAAATTGAATATAATTCTTCGTGTGGTTTACAGCATCAATAGTGAAATCTGAATTGGTATTTGCGTGTGCAGGGATTACTATTTCAGGTTTTAATTCGCTGATAGTATTTAAGATCGAGATCCAGTTGTTACGAACTTCTGTTGTTTGTGCATCTGCCATCCACACATTAAATGTTGTGCCAAAAACATTAATTCCGCCTAAAGCTGTTTTAATTGATGGTATCCATACAAAGGTTCTTTTTGGGAATTCGTCTAATCCAATGATTTTAAGTTTTTCGCCTTCTAACTCAATCGAATTTCCTTTTAGAACTTGAGGTAAGACAACGTTAGATGTGATGTTATTGCCTAATTTTTCGCCCCAAACTTCCAATTTCTTTTGAGCTGTTGCCTTAATATGATCTACTGTTGCAGGGGATGCATAGGCTGTTACCTCTGGGAAATATTTTTTGAAGACTTCTAATCCGAAATAAAAATCAGGGTCGCCATGCGAAACATATATTGTAGTTAAGTTCTTTCCTGAGTTTTTGATTTCCTGTGCTACTTTTTCGGCATCTGCCAACGTAAATTGTGCATCTATTAATACCGCATCTTTTTTACCTGAGATAATTACAGATGCCACACCAAAACTATTTTCGGATGCGTTGTAAACTTGAAGTTTAAATTTACTTGTTTCTATTGTTTTAAAACTTTGTTCTTGTGCGTTCATTTTGAATAAAATTAAAATTGTGAATAATACTGTTGAAATAATCGATTTCATTTTTGTCCTGTTTTTAATGATGGTACAAAGATGCAATGATTACCCACTTCAAAACATTGAACAAGTTCAATAAATGAATTTTCTACTATTATTTACTTGCTATTTTTCGTCTTATTTTACTCAAAAACTCGTGGCTTATGCCCAAGTAAGCGGCAATCTGCACGTTGGTTAATCGTTGAAAGAGGTTAGGATATTTTTCAATAAAGTCTATATAACGTTGGTCTGCTGTTTTACTTAAATTATCTATGATTCTTCGTTGTAAAGCAATATGCGTTTTTTGAGTCATGACTCTAAACAGTTTTTCTATCTTAGGGATATTGATATAGGCAAACTCTTTATCCTTTTTTGAGATGAGCAATACTTCACTATCCTCTAACGCTTGTATATAAAGTTGTGATGGTGTCTCATTGGTAAAACTGTCGATATCGGTTATCCACCAATTTTCCTGTGCAAAATAGAGTACTTGTTCAAAGCCATTACTGTCTATGTGATATACTCTAAAAAGTCCTTTTGTAACAAAACCTTCAAACTTGCAAATTTCACCTTCATGCATAAGAAAGTGCTTTTTTTGAACTTCTTTTTGATAGAATAAATTACAAAAGTTATCTAACTCTTTTTTAGAAAGGGTAATATGGTTTAATATATTTCGTGTTAGTAATTCTGTCATATTCGGAGGAGGATTTTTACATTACGCCCAACGGTTGGGCTATGGTTTGTTGCGTGGGTCGGCACTAAGATAACAAAAAATCACAGACAGAATATTCCGCAGGAATATTCGTGAGTCGCAAGTACCTAGCAATAAATTATAGCCGGTGTTGTGAGCAGTATTTTATTCACAGTATTTATTAAATTTTAATGTTTTCAGAGCCTTTATGAATTCCGCTTGTGCTTTATCATTTAAATACCAGCCATAGAAATTGAATCTAATTTTGTTATAATTCTGTTTAGTTCCAGTTAAACTGTCAATATAAACTCCTGTTCCGCCATAGCCTTTATTTCTCGGTGTTATTATTTTAGCTTTAAAACAGTCGATTGAATCATATACAAATTGGTATTGCAAATATTCTTTAAAATCAACATCTGCATAAAATAAATCCTCTATAATTAGATGTTTAGTTTTAGGCAATAATTTAAGTTCCTTTTTTGTCAGTTCAGCAAGTCCAATTGAATCATAAACCATTGGAAAATCACTTTTGCTTAAATCGCCAGAATACATTCCAAAATCAAAGTCCAAAGTATCGTTTGTTTCAGTTACTATTCCGCCAACGTAACTATCAATCCCTTTGGCTTCGTATTTGTTCCAATTTTCAGGTACAGTTATTTCAAATTGTCCGAAGTCAATTGTCTTATATTCTCTTTGCGCACAAGAGAAAAGCAGAAGTAAAATTGATATCGATAACGTTTTTCTCATATTGCTCACAACGGTTTTGTGTATGGTTAGTTGCGTGTTTCAGCAACTAATTTAGTAAACAAAAACGAACGCGAGAAAATTCCGAAGGAATTTTCCAAATAAGCACTTGCCAAAGCAATTAATTATACACGTTGTTGCCATTAGTTTTTTTAATCGGTTAATATTTCAGTTATTTCCGCTTCTCCGATTTTATTAGGTCCTTCGTGAATCCACCAAATTCTTCCCTTTTCAATTAAATCAGCAATGTTTTGGTGTTTTAGAAATCGGACTTTTACATTCTCTGTTTCACTTGGGAAAATCAATTCCTTTTCAAACTCAATTTGTCCAATATAAGTCGTAACAAAATCAGACGAGTTTTCTTTGTATTCAAAAACGTGATTTGGTCGGTAATCAGTTTTGATTCCAGTTTTTCGTCCACCTTTTTCAGTTGGATACAGTGTTAGTTTTGCTTTTATGTCGATTGTGTCCGAATTCATTAAATTAATTTGCTTTTGATTTAACAGGTATTAAAAATTTATGAGTAAAATCCTCTCCATTTTCCACTCTTTCAGTTACTCGTATTTCTAATTTTCCATCCACAAGAGTATTTTCAATCGGCGTAATCGTAAATCGGAAACCATCTTTATCCGCTTGATTTACCATAATTCCTGGTCCAACAATCATAAATCTTTGATTATTTATATTTTCCGTTTCAAAATTGGCTCTCGTCGGTTCTCCAACAACTAAAAATTCCGCATCATTTTCTAAAACAATTTCTACTTTTTTGTTCGTGTTTGAGTAAACAAATCCCAATTGGGTTTCAGTTTTTTTGTCCGACTGATATTCTGTTTTAGAGCTTATTCCGTTGTCTGAATTCGATTCGTTTTTATTTCCACAACTTGCTAAATTCAGAGTGAATATTCCGCAAAATATGTAATTCAGAACTTTGATTTTCATTTAGTTATGGATGTTTTTTAAATTAATGGCAACGTGTTTGTGTATGATTTCGTTGCGTGTTTCAGCAACTAATTTAGCAAATACAAACCGAATAGAAAATAGAGTGAACCCAAAAGCTTAGACAAATTTATAATTTATTTTGATAATGATGAGTTCGATACTCTATCGGGCTCATTCCTTTTAAATTTAGTTTAATCCTGTCCCTGTTATAATAATCTATATACTCCTTTATATCAGTTTTTAACTGGGATATGGATTTGTATTTATTCAAGTAAAACAATTCAGATTTTATAATTCCAAAGAAATTTTCTATTACTGCATTGTCTAAGCAATTTCCTTTACGAGACATACTTTGGGTGATCCCTTTTTCTTGTAATAATCTTTGGTATTGCTTCATTTGATATTGCCAACCTTGATCTGAATGTAATATTAATTCGGTCTGGCCAGGAGTCTCTTTAAAAGCCTTTTTGAGCATTGACACTACCTGTTTAAAATTAGGTTTTTCAGAGAGTTCATAACTTATTATTTCTCCATTGTACAGATCAATTATTGGCGACAGGTATAGCTTATCTTTAAAGACTTTAAATTCAGTAATATCAGTTGCCCATTTTTGATTGGGCATAATGGTTTTGAAATTACGTTGTAATATATTGGGTGCCGTTTCACCAATTTGCCCCTTATAAGATTTATATCTTTTAGCTCTTATACGGCTTTTTAAACCTAGTTCTCCCATTAGCTTGAGTATGGTCTTGTGATTGATCACAAAACCTCTCTTATTGATCTCTAGAGTTATTCTTCTATAACCGTACCTGCCTTTATGACGATGATAAACCTTGCTGATTAGTTGCTTTATCTCTTTATATTTATCTTCTAGATTATTTCTTTTTCGATGATAATAATAACTGCTTCTTGCCATATTGGTATGTTTTAGTAATAGTTCCAAATCATACTTATGCCTTAATTCTGTTATGGCTTGCGTTTTTTGCTTTGCTCTTCTTTAATTAGGCTTGTAACTTTTTAAGCAAGTCCAGTTCTGCCCGTAAGGATTCATTTTCCAATAGAAGTTCTTCCTCTCTAGTTAACGGTTTGCTGGATTTCTTTTTTGCTCTCTTAAACTGCATAGATTTTGGTTTCCCCCTAGATTTATTGTTTAAGCCTTTGATACCTGACTTTTTGTAGGTCTTCTGCCAATTCATAATTACAGATTTAGTAGGAATATTAAACTCCAAACAAGCTTGACTAAAAGATAGCGAATCTTCTTCAATAGCTTCTAAAACTTTGATCTTGAAAGGTAAACTGTAGACTTTGTTTTTTCTTGGTAACAACGCTTTTTTGCCATATTTCTCATAAAAACGAATCCAATCATGAAGTGTTGTGTGATGACAACCATTTAATTCTGAAACAGCTTCCACTGTTTGATGATGATTTAAAACTTGCTTTACGCAACGAAGTTTAAATTCATAACTATACTTAGCTTTTCTTCCCATAAAAACACATTTGAATAGTGTCTAACTTTTTGGGTGCAGTTCAAAATCCGCGAGGATTTTCGTAAGTAGTCTAGAACCAAGCAATTAATTATACACGTTGTTACCTACAGTTATTTATTTCCAAATTTTACTAATTCAGGTTTTATTATTATTAATTCACTTTTTCTCGGAAATTTTCCGTGTTCAAAAGTCAGTTCGACACTATTCGCTTTCTTTTCGAGCGTTTTTATGTCAACATCATAAAAGTCCGAAATCACGAACGTTTTATTTTCATAACCCAATTCAGTCGGTTGGATTAAAATATGAATATCGGTTTTAGAATTTCCGGTTTCCAGAGGCAAACTTTGTCCATTATAAAATGTCATTACTATTACAAAAAAGTCATTTCCATATTCCGATTTGACTTGGTCAAAATCACGAAGGACTGATTCAAATTCCGATTCAGACGTTTGAGTGATTTCAGATGTATGTTTATAAACGAAAAAATTGTCTGATATATCTAAAGTGTCTTTAAAATCCTTTTTATCAATTAATTTCCATTCTCCGCTTTTTAATTTTTCCGCAACATTTATTTCAGAGTCTGAAGTTTCCACGAAGCGATAATAATCCGAAGTTTGTTTGTTTTCTAAATTCTCAATTTGTGTCTGTAAATCCGAAATCTGTTTTTCTTTTTCGGTCAGTTTTTCAGTCAGTTTTTCCAATTCCGATGAAGTTTGTTTTGAATTACAACTTGCAATTAAAATCAATGTTAAAATCAGTAACGGAATGTTTTTCATAATTGTAGGTAACGTGATTGTGTATGGTTAGTTGCGTGGTTAAGCAACTAATTTAGTAAACTTTCACGAACCCGTGAATATTCCGCAGGAATATTCGCAAGTAGGGAAGAACCTAGCAATTAATTATACACGGTGTTGTGTACAGTTTTTTTATTTTCATTCTGTTTTAATATGTAAATCAGATAAGTAATTACAAAAATCAAAAGGGGAATTTGAAAAGCTAAATAATTAAATTTCTCGATTGGTATTTCAGTAATTCGTCTTGCGATTGGTGTAAGCATAAGAACAAAACTTAATATTTTTCCAAGTCTGGACTTACTATGTTTGGTAAAATTCAGAATTACTCCTATTAGTCCAAAAATGGCAAATATTTGGTCACTATTCCCAAACTCAAAACTTGTAAATATCAGCCAAAAAATAAATGGAAGTCCAATCATTTGTCCCATAAGAAATATGAGAGAATATGATGTCAGAGATATTATTTTCAGAGTTTTCCCCATTTAGTGTTTTTATTGTAATTCTTCGTAAACAATGTCAAAGTCCAAATCATTCGGAATATTCAGCTCTTTTCTTTTATTCTCAAATTGTTCCAAAGTCAAATTCGGACTTTGTTCAGGACTTTTTTTGTCCACTTCTATAATATAATAATAGGTCACGCTTTTATCAATTCCGCTTTCAAGATTTTTCGGGTGACTTTTTGCAATAATAAAATCTCCATTTTCTCCAAATGCAAAAACTGTTTCAGGAACAATTAGTCGATTAGAATATTTTTCAGCGTTAAACCAAATACTCATTTCGTCAAGTGTATTATTTGCGAATAACCAATAGTCGTCCGTAATTTCTTTTTCTACTAATCCAGCTCCGAAATAGCAAGATTGTAAAATCAGTAAAAATGCTATTCCTAATATTTTTTTCAAATTATTCAATGTATTTTCGGCTGTTTCTTAAATTGTACACAACGTTTATGTATAAGAATAGTGCGGTTTTGTGTGCGAGGATTTTCCGCAGAAAAATCAGACGTAACAAAAGTGCACGGACTCTTGATTAAGCACTAAACTAAGCATTATTTTTATACGGTGTTGTGCAACGTAATTTTATGTTGTCTTATAATTTTTCCTTTGCTATCTTTTGTTTTACTTTCCTTTAAAAACCCATATTTAGAATAGTAGAATTCTGTTGTTTCTTCCAATTTTCCGTTATTATAATTCCTAATGATTTTAGACTTGATTTGATTTTTGTTGTGATATTCAAAATCAGTTATACTTTTTTTGTCAAACATTTTAGAATTATAACTTTTGTAAATGTTTATTATTCTTTTAGGTTTTTTTATTCTTCCGTATTCAATATCATATTCCGAAACTAATTCACTTTGATTATTGAATTTTTTAATTTTAACGATTCTCTCTTTTTTGTAATCGTAAGTTACAGAATCGGTGATTTCAGGATCATAACTAATTGATTTTATTAACCGTCCATTTTCATAGAACAACGAATCTTGATTTGTTCCAAAATCATAAATGTCAAAATTTGCAATTAATCTGTTTTTATGGTCATAAAAAAATCTAGTAGTGTCGATTGCTTTGTCTTCTCCCCATTTCCAAATTTCAATCGTTTGTTGATTTCGTTTATTGTATTTAAAAATAGCAGTATCACTTTTTTCCGCTTTGTAACTGTGAATTTCTATCTCAGTCAATTTATCAGGATATGTGGTTTTGATTCTCGCAATTGTGTCTCCATTTCTGTCAAATTCATAATCGATTTTGTGTCTCCCTTTTTCGTCAAAAATTTGAATTAAAGAAAGATATGGGTTAGCTCCAGTTGAGTCAATTAGTGTCTTGGTTTCAAGATAGTAATTTTTCAGTTTTGGCTTTTCGCGAGTCATATCCGTATCATAGTATTCTTGCGAAAATGATAGGCTAGTAACTAAGATTAGTAATATGCTAAAAGTTTGTTTCATTATGTTGCACAACGGAATTGTGTATGATTAGTGGCGTGTTTAAGCACCTAATTTGGCAAATAAACACCAGATAGAAAATCCGAAAGGATTTTCGTAAGTAGGCGAGAACTAGCCATTAATTATACACGGTGTTACCACACGTTTTTTTTATTCAGTTAATATTTCGTTTAATATAAAATTCAAGTTTTCTTTTCCAACTTTGCTTAATCCGCCATATTTCATATTCGGTGAAAATGGTTCCGATTCTGTCATTCCACAACCTTCCAAACACAACCAAACTTTTCCTATTTCCTTATTTTCTTTGTTATAAAATCTTAAAATATATTCAGATTCAGATAAACTCCAAGTAGTCTCTGACCAATTGAAATTACTCGGATTATTGAAAAATGTAATCAAATCAGCCTTATTCAATTCCGACACAGTTTTGGAAGTCAAACGACTCGTTAGAAAGTTATTCTTAAACAACTTTATTTTCGCAACGTGTTCTCTTGGGAATTTATATTTTCCAAATCCGAAATTCTTTTCAAACGCCTTTTCTTGTTGTTCAGACGTTTTGTGCATATAAAATTCGTTCAGTTCGTCAGTCGGAATGTGTTTGGAATAAAATTGTCCTCTGTCAGCTATATCCCAAATTATTAGAAATCCGATTATGGCTAAAATTCCGATTACTGATAATATTTTTTTCAGGATTTTCAATTCGTGACGGTTTTTTTTTAAATGTGTGGTAACGTTTGGTGTATGGACCGTTGCGTGTGATTGCCCGAACCATTCCAAGGACAAATCTACGTGAAAATTCCGCAGGAATTTTCCAGATGGGCACAGACTCCAGCAATGGTTTATACATGGTGTTAGCATCCGTATTTTTAGTTTTTAACATTTAATACATCTGGCCAAATGTTAGGCAATTCTCCGCTAAACCCCATTTCTGGAAGTTCATTTATTTGCTTCATTTCCTCCTTTGATAATTTAAAGTCAAAAATATTAATATTTTCCTCAATTCTTTTTGGTGTATTTGATTTCGGAATAACGATGGTTTCGTGTTGAGTTATCCATCTCAAACAGATTTGAGCTATAGATTTATTGTGTTGTTTAGCGATAGTTTGGATTATTTCATTTCCAAACACTTTTCCTCTTGCCAAAGGTGACCAAGATTCAACTACAATATTATTTTTTTTACAAAATTCCGTCAATTCTGATTGCCAATAACCAGGGTGAAATTCAATCTGATTGATAGCAGGGATTACGTTTGCAGTTTGAAAAAGTGCCTCTAAATGTTCTTGCCAAAAATTACTTACTCCAATGGACTTTATTTTCCCTTCCGCTTGAAGTTCCTCCATTGCACGCCAACTATCTGCATTTGCTTTTTGCCAATCTTTATAGTTTTTTGCATTCGCAGGCCAATGGATTAAATACAAGTCAATGTAATCCAATCCAAGTTTTTTAAGTGATTTGTCAAAAGCTTTTTTAGCTTCTTCATAACCTAAATTTTCACGCCATAATTTTGTGGTTACGATAATTTCTCTTCTATCGATTCCACTTTCATTTATTGCTTTTCCAACTTCTTTTTCATTATCATATTTGGCGGCTGTATCAAACATTCTGTAACCTAGATTTAAAGCATTTTTTATAGATTGAATACCTTCTTCCTCGGTAGATTTGTATGTTCCAAAACCTATAATTGGTAACTTATTTCCGTCGTTTAATACTATTTCTTTCATTTTTTATAACGTTTTTTATTATATGGCTGCTAACGGTTTTGTGTATGGTTAGTTGCGTGGTTAAGCAACTAATTTAGCAAATAAATCACAGATAGAATATTCCGCAGGAATGTTCGTAAGTCGGCAGTGACCGAGCAATTAATTATACACGGTGTTGCCAACTGGCTTTATTTTATTATTTCAGTCAGATAAACGATTCCGAAAATCCAACCAACATAGAGTAGAGTATAAGTCAGCGAGTAAACTGCTGAAATTCCAATATCTCCTTTCGTATCTTTTGATTTATTAAAAACAAGTTTCATTGCTCTAAAGAAAATCCAGTAAAGCATTGCTAAAATTATGAATAACGAAAACCAAAAAACGGCTTCCAAGACTATTAATAAAACCACAAACAATATCGACATCGCAATCCATAATACAATCGACATAATAAATCCGCCAATTCCATCTCCGACTGATGGAATTTCCATTGTGGGTCCAGTTCCGCTATGAGCAAGGAAATCACCACTTTTAAAATTCCGAAATTTTGGAAAATTGTCAATCAATCCAATTCCAGTATAAAGTCCGTAAGTCATAAAAAGAAATAAAGCTGTTGCTATAATTCCGAGCGACAAATAGAGATTGGAAGTCAAACTCCGATTGTAATTTATTCCAGTCAGATAAACGGTCAGAATAGTAATTCCGATTACGAGTAATGAAACTATAAAGACGGATTTTCCTTTCAGATATGGTTGTTTGGTTTTCAATTCAGGGCGTTGTTTTTAGCTTGTTGGCAACGGTTTTGTGTATGATTTCGTTGCGTGTTTAAGCACTAAAGTTAGCAAATAAATCACAGATAGAAAGTCCGCGAGGACTTTCGTAAGTAGGCTATAACTAGCAATGAATTATACACATTGTTGTATGCAGTTTTTTATTCTCCTAATATTTCTTGGTCATAATCATATTCTGATTCGTTTGGAAAATGACCATTTAAGTCAGGGAAAATTAATTGTAAATATTTAAATTCTGAATTTTCATAAAATTTAAAAGAACTCAAGGTGTATTCCGTCAGTAATTCGTTTTTAACCTCAATAAAATAAACAGGAAATCGGTCAATTAAATCATTTATTTTTCGATTAATAGGAACTGTTTTGAATTTGTATTTCTCAACATAATTTTCAATCAATTCAGATGTTAGTCCACTTGGAAGACCAGAAATGAATAATTCTGGAATCTCAAAACTATGAAAGATTCCAGTTGAATATCCAAAAGGTGTAAATTCAGTTTCTTCCATTACACAAGTCATATGAAATCCATATTGCTCGATATTTCGATAAACTTTTTCAAAATATTTTTGCTTTTGCTCCTTATTCATCTAATTTTTATTCAAACTGTTTTTTCCACTCTTTCTGTTTTAATTCAGTCAATGAGTCGATTTCTTTTAGATATTTTATTTTCCAGTCAGTTCCGTTTTTGTTGGTCAAATACTTATCAATTTCTGCGTTGTAAATTTCAATTCCATTTAATTCAGTTCCGCTCACAATACATCCAAATCCGACGTTAGTAAATCCGTATTTCTCACTTATTTTGTCCATTTCCATTGGTGAAATCATTAATTCTCCAACTATTATTTTTTGAGGTGAATTATTCTTGATGTCAGATTTAGCGGTTAAGTAATTAAATCGATTAAAAATACCGAAATTCCACAATCCAATTCCGATTAGAATGAATATTATTCCACTAAATATTATTGTTTTTCGATTCATTTCTCAAATTGCATACAACGTAAAGTATATAAACAGTAAGGGATTAAAAAATCAACTACTGTAAGATTTTTGTATAAGCCAATTTAGCAAAAATGTTTAAAATGCTCTAAATATTTTCTTCTAAATTGGCGGCTGTGCTACTCTTAGAGTCTTTAGGTTAGGCACAGCATCCCTTATTGTTTATATACAGTGTTGTGAGCTTTATATTTTAAACCACGACTATATCTGCGCTCTGCTTTTTTAAGTGGTTTAAGAGTCTCATTTCATTAAATTACTGCAAAAAATGAAATGATATAAATGTCAGTTGCTCGGCTTCAGTCCGATTTAAGAAATCCAGGTTGTTTTTATAAATTCCATGAGCTATACATAGCGTGTATGGATCGTTTAATTTAGGCGCATTTGTTCTTAAACTGCTCAAAAAGAGTATGGTAAATCACTTAAGGTACATGATTAAAATGCACTGGGACTTGACTTTCTAATTTTAAACATGTACCTTGGCTATCAAGTTTTATAACGACAACGCTCGTTTGAAAATTCATTTTCACGGCTTTTCCCGCCGAAAACTTGTCCAGCGAATGATCCATTATCATACACTTAGATTTACCAGACTCTAACAGTCCTTTATTTAGCGCAAAAACATTCGAATTAAAAGTCTTAAGGTGAAGCTGAGCAATTGCTTACAACGTTGTTGTGTATGGTTAGTTGCGTGGTTAAGCAACTAATTTAGTAAATAAATCACAGATAGAATATTCCGCAGGAATGTTCGTAAGTCGGCAGTGACCAAGCAATTAATTATACACGGTGTTGTAAGTAGTGTTTTTTTATTTTTAATTCAGTTCCATATAATTTGTGCCAAGTTTCTGCATTGTCAAATTCTCTTGGAATTGTAATTGCAAAATTCCTTTGTTTTGGAATAATTTTATGGAATTCCACTTCAACAATTGGTATTTCAGTTCCGTTGTTTAAAATTAGTAAATCATTGACATTTATATCTCCTTCAATTATTTCTCCAGTCAGAATATTTCCAATTCCGTGAGCATTTGGAAATCCGTTTGTTAGTTTAATTCTCGTATAATTCTCATCGGATTCTTTGAAAATTTTTTCAAAATCTTTTTTATTGACTGTATTTCCATAGCAATAATTTTCCTCAAAAATCAGGTTTTCAGTTTTTGCTCCTTTGAACATTGTTGATTCTACAGAACAATTTTTAATAATTGCATTTGTTAAATCAGAATCTCTAAAATCGGCAGTTTTTATATTACAACCTATAAATTTCGAGTTGGTTAATTTAGTCTTTCTGAAATCTAAAAAAAGGAAACACTTTTCAAAGTAGACGTCAGTTAAATCTATTCCGCTTACAGAAAGTTCTTCGTCAAAATCCCAATTGAGAAAATGTCTTTTTCCTTCTGAATAAGCAGTCAGAAATTCTTCTAATGTTCTGTTTTCCATTTCGTTCATCGCATTATTTACAACGTGCTTGTGTATGGTTAGTTGCGTGTTTCAGCAACTAATTTAGTAAACAAAAACGAACGCGAGAAAATTCCGAAGGAATTTTCCAAATAAGCAACGACCAAAGCAATTAATTATACACGGTGTTGTGTACAGTTATTTTTAAACTATACTTTTCTGTTTTTCTCGCAATAATCCTTTATATCATTGTATGTGTAGGATTCCCAATTAGTTTTGTCAATATTTAATTTTTCTCGCGACTGAATAGAAGATTTATTCTCATCATCTGATTTATAAGATTTAGTCAATGTTATTCTCGCCTTAATTAGATTAAGCATCGCAATTCTAACTTCTTCAGCTTTTTTATTCTTTTTCTCATCTGTTGATTCTAAATCAAGTAATGACAGAAACTCAAAAATTTTATAATTCAGAATTTGATTTTTCTTTGTTGCTGTATTTCTTGGTGGATACGTCGGCATTAATTTATTCAATTAGGTTTAATCGTTTTAATAATTTTTCAATCAATGGTTTTGAATACTTTTCCGCTGGATCAATTTCAATGCTATCAGTTGATCTAATATATTCTCCAGCATCAAAAGCTTCGTAACATTCCCATGAAATTTTTCCGAATTCAAAATTTTTACAATAATGTTAATTTGTGACCCAAAATGTTTGAAGATTGTTCATTATGCAATCTCCATTTTCAAAGTCAGTTTTTTCATTCCAATAATTCAGAGCTGTTTCGATTGATAGATCTTCAACTAATTTGATTGGAAAATCTTTTGGATTATCAAAGAGTTCTGCGACTTCTTTTCCGCTTAAAAGTTCTTGCGATAATTTCTTTAAGATTTCGTTCATTTTAATTGTACACAACGTCTCTGTATATGGCTCGTAGCTTGCAAATTATGAAATTATTTTCGGATGAAGCACGAGCCGAATTTTTTAATTTTTCTTATTATATTTTCTCAATAAGCCAAATTAAAAAATTTGGCGACTTTCCAAATATGCCTTAACTTCGATTAAGCAACTGACTAGCTATGAGCTATATACGTTGTTGTATGCAGTGCTTTTACTAAAATTATTAGTTAGTCAATTTCATTCAATGTTTTTTTATCATAGTCTGAGATTCCAAATTCTCCAGAAATAATTTCATCTCCATATCTATCCCAAATACTTTTAAAACTTGTTCCAATAGAGTCAGCAGTCAAATTGCCTTCTGTGAATGACAAAACAGGTCCTTTGTGAATTCCACAATAGTTTGATGTAACGATAAGCCCATCTTCATTATATTCAACCATTTCTTCGAATATTCCATAAGCCGTATCATAGGCAACTTGTTCATTTTCAAAAGCCGTTCCGATAGGATGCTGACTAGCTCCAATTATCATTCTTGGTGTAAGTCCGTAATAATATCTGTTAAATTTACCTTGATGGTAAGCTTTTAAAATTTTAATCCAATTCATCTTTCCAATTTTCTATAAGCAACATAGTTTTATTGTCAGGTTCAGATTCTGGTTTGATTTTACCAATGTCAATCATAACTGGCACTTGAGCTGAAAGTCCAGCCAAAATACAAGTACCAGTTGGTAAAATTGGTAAAGATTCAAATGAAAGCTTATCTAAATACGACACAGTTCTTTCTACAGCTTTAATATCGTTGTTGTTAATTAATCTATGTAGAAAGAAGTTATGTAATTGAGATATGATTGTAGCAGATATATCCGAAGGTCTTTGACTTGCAATTGTCAAAAATGTTCCAAACTTTCTACCTTCCTTTATTATTTCTTCAAATGTCTCTAGTCTATAATCTTTCCAAGTCTCGCTTTCTCTTTGAGATATAGATGATAAAATATTGTGAGCTTCGTCAATAATTATATTTAGATATTTTTCTTTTTCATTGACCTCTTTTTTCTTTTCGTAAAGTTGCTTGCATATTAAAAGAGGAAGCATTTTTCTCATTTGAATACTAACGTCTCGTAGCGAGATAACAGTGATGTTTTTATCGCTATCCTCTTCGTTAATAACAATAACTTTCCTTAAATCATTTAATCTCGGTGGCGTTCTTTTCAGTAAAGGTGACAAATGTTCAATATTCGAATATCCATTTATTATTTCGTGGTGAAACTGTAGAATAATTCTAATTCTAACCTTTGACAAATAATCATCCTCAATTTCATCAAACTCGATGTTACCAAATAATTCTTCTACATATGGAATAACTCCATCATAATTGTTTGTTCCAATGTAAAAACCGTGTGTTGTGGAATTATAATGTAAGTTTTGTCTTAAATCTAGTACGGTTTGCGAAATATTACTATTAGTAAGACAATCTCCCAATTGTGATAGTAAATCTATTATTTGGGCGATATTAACATTATCATCATTTTTATCGATAATCTTTAATATCAATGATTTTACAAACTCGATTAAGCTATCTCCATCTTGTATCTTTTGAGTAAGAAAATCATTTTCTATGGCTCTTTTAAGAAAAGGCTTTTGAGTTTTTTCTGTTGCTTCAAGAACTAATGACCAAAAATTATAATCTGAGATTTGTTCTTCAGAAATCGGAAATTTATCTTTTTCAGTTCTTGTGTTTAGCGAATAAATATTTTTATAGTCTTTATTTATAATTACATTATCGTTTACGTATTCTCCGTTAAAGTCAATGAAGAAGAATTTTGCGTTGTCTCGAAACTTATTATTCTCTATGTATTTTAGAAAAAGTTCCCGATAAATTTTCGCAAGAGTATAAGACTTTCCACTTCCTGTATTCCCAAAAATCCCAATATGACTAGCAAATAAATCATTGACTCCTACCTTAATCTCTTGATTGTTCTCGTGAGTTAAAGTTCCTAATATTAATGGGTCGTCTTTTTTCTTTACAAAATTGTGTACGTCTTCAAATTCTGGCAAGTCCAAAAGAAAACATTCATTGTTAATCAAAGGAAGCTCTTTTATTCCTCTTTCAAAACCTTTAGGGCTGAAAAAACCAAGCAGAGAAACTTGTAATATGCGTTTGATTTTTTGCTTTTCGTTTGTATATTTTTTATTGCTGAACTGCTTATCTTCAATGATAAATTCTCCTTCAACTTTTCCAATAATTCTAGTAAAACCTTTTGTAATTTTCACAAAACCATTTACAGAAATATTACGCAGTAATTTCCCTTGATATAAGAGGTGAGCAGAATTTTTAGCCTTATCAACTTCAATTTTAATAGTCCTACCTTCTACAGATATGACTTTACCGACCTTAAAAATTGAATCCTTTTGTAGAATTTCATTCATAAATCAGCTATTAGTTTTATTATACTCTATTATAGAATCTCTTAAAGGAAATAACAGATAATCATTAAATTTCCTTAGATTAAAACCATTCTCAGGACAAATGAACTCTACATTTGGAAAACTTTTAATATCGATTAAATCATCAAGGAAATTTGAAATTATATCATCAGCAGTCTCAGTATAAGAAACGATAAAAATTTTAAGCGTTGGATTTGACTTAATTGCACGAATTGTAATTTCTCTGATATGTTCATCTGCCATTGAGAAACCCATAACATATAACACGGTATTTTCTTTCTCTAACTCATTAGCATATAATCTTAATAGCTCGTAATAGTTTTTATTAAACGTAGTATCTTTAAATTTGTCTTTAGTTGGATTTACAATCTGCAATTTTTCATATGAACTTATGAAATCGCCGACATCTGGTTTTGGGTCTATTTTGTCAACTTCCTCTACAATTTCCTCTATAGTAAGATTTCTGTCATCTGAATCCCACTTGTCATCATTCATTTTTTTAATATCTAATAATGATAACTTTGATATTTCGTTGTCAACTTCTTCTACAATCCCAAGGTTTGAAAAGTTGATATTCCCATTTTTCATTTCCCAAGTAACTGAACCGTGAATTTTCAATAAATTGAAGACAGGTATTTCAGAAATATTATCATAGTGAAGACTTTTTTGATAAAATGATTTTTTGAAATTACTTAAACTGAATTTTTTATTAAAAATTCCATTAAATCCGTCATTAAACTGTAAATCTAAATCCTCAAGTAGCTTTTCATTAAAAATATCTATGTTAGTTGTGAACAGATTGATTTGTTTGTTTACAGTGTTACTTCTTCTTTCGTATAAAATATGATTTAGAGTTTTGAAAAAGTCTTTATACGCCTTATAAGTATTATTTAATTTTTCTTGAGGGGTTGTTTCTGCTGGTTCAAATTCATCTTTAGTTATTATTGAACTGTGAATATCAATGTTCCCTCTCATTGCAATATCAAAGTATGTCTTATATAACGTTGATTTTGCTAAAAGATAGTTTTCATCACTTACGGTTTTTTTTGATTTTAAATCTTCAAGACCTTCCAACCAAGTTTCTATATTTCCGAGTGTACCAAAAAATGGATTTGATAATCCTGAACCAATTAGAAAGTTGATGTTACAATCTTGAAATATATTTTTGTGATGATTTAGTTCTTTATCTTCCATTTAGTTTGTTTTTCGGGCATTGCATACAACGGTTGGGCTATGGTTTGTTGCGTGTCTCGGCACTAAGATAGCAAAAAATCACAGATAGAATATTCCGAAGGAATGTTCGTAAGTCGGCAGTGACCTAGCAATAAATTATAGGCGGTGTTAGCAGCAGTGTTTTAATTTATTAGAGTCAGAATTGTGCGCTGAGCTTGTTAGTCCGACTTTATGATTTGATTTTTTAACTACAGAAATGAACGTTCTGTTTGTCAGTCCGACGTAGTAGAGTAGGCGAGCGACGCAGATCGCAACGGCACAAAATTTGGCGGACGAGAAACGAGTCCGATGTCAAAGTTGGTTTTTAGAGTTTGAGTTTTAGAGGTTCACTTTTTCTGATTTATCTGGCTTAAAAGTCAAAAAAAATCTCCGAAAAACAAACTAGGCAAAAATGCAGGAAGGTCATTGCTGCTAACGGTTTTGTATATGGCTCGTAGCGTGTAAATTAGAAAATTATTTTCTGATTAAGCACAAGCCAGATTTTTAAATTTTACTATTTATCTTTTTTATTTTAAATCGTCAAATTTAAAAATTTGGCGACTTTCCAAATATGCCTTAACTTTGATTAATCAACTACTTAGCTATGAGTTATATACGTTGTTGCCATTTCGTTTTTTATTCGTGTTGGATATAAAATCTTTCAATTAAGTCCATTATTAAATCAGATGGGTCTTCATTTCGGTCTTTTATCAATAGCATTTCTTTCAGTTGTTCTTTTGTAATAAAAATGATGACTTTATTGTCTTGATTATAAACTGTATTTCTTTGTCTATGTGCCGAATCGTTTGGAATTTTACTGCAAATCATTATTGATAGTCTGCCCATTGCAGCTGTCATATAATTTCTAGTTTGATTGACTTCTTCGTGTCCTATTTCTGTTGCATCATAGTTTTTAAACTCAAAAAGTATCATTCTTGCTTCTAATTCTAAATAGAGATGATGCCAATTTTTCGAATTTTCGGTCGCATTTGCAGTTATATTTCTATTTGGGATTATAGCATCTCGTCTATTTACTCCTGAATAAGTTCGTCCTTGTCTAGTTGGTTGATTTAATGGTGGAACAAAAAGGAATGCAAGAATTTCTGTGCATAAATTTTCAAATCTAGACCAACCTGCTGTTCCCATTGGACAAGCATCCAACCTCTGTATAAAATCGTTTACTTGGCTCATCTCAAAAAGTATTTATTTAAGAGACGTTTTCTCTTGGTAACTACTTTCTTAAGTTTAATTCCATCAAGAATTTTAATTTCAATATTTCTTTCTCTTTGCGTTTCTTCTATAAACTCTTCTGCTACTGAAGTTAGAACACTATTTGTTATTAGAAGTATTTTTGTGTCTTCTCTATTTATGTATCTGTATAGGTCAATAATCTGATTTAAAGAACTAATACTAAACCTTTGTTCACGATAAAATTTTGCCTCTACCATCCAAACTTCTTTGGTTGGAAAACCGAAAACATCGTTAGAGTATGATTCAGCAATAAAATCAATTCCTCTATCATTGAATGTTTGTTCTCTTTGTATGTTTTTAAATCGAAAGGCTTTTAAAAGGTCAAAAGTGAATTCTTCAAACTCTCTTGGACTAAAATGGTCAAAAGTTATTTCTGGAATAATTTTTAGCTTTTGTATTATTCTTTGAAGCCCTTTATTAAAATCGTTAGTCAAATTAACAATTTCAAATTCTAAAAAATCACTTGGAACTTGGCATTTTTCTATTAAAATGGGAATAATATTAATCTTTCTTTTTCTAGCTTCTTCGAAAAAATATTGCGGAAATTCGTGTTGAAAATAATCAGATGAGAATAATGACCTTGAAAGTAAAACAATAACTGTTTCGCTTGATTCGTACATATATCTAATTTGATTAAATACATTTTCTCCTATGCTAATGTCTTTATAATCAAAAATGACATCTATGTTTTCTCTTTGCAAAGAATCAGAAATTCGATGAGCCATATCACTATCATTATGATTGTATGATATAAAAACTCTATTTCGATTGTTTGTCATATAGTTCGGTTTTCAAAATGAATGGCAACGGTTTGTGTAAGAATAGTAAGGGATTTCGAAGGACTGAACTTTCAATTTATCACTTAGCCAAATTTGCAATTTTTTCTTTAATTAATAGACATGCAAAATTGTAAATTTTGCGGACTTTGTAAAATGCACTTCACTTTGGGATAAGCACTAAAACCCTTATTATTTTTACACTTTGTTACCTGTAGGCTATTTTGTTTCAGTTCCTATTTTTCCGTTGATTTGTTAATTCGTATGAAATTATATACGCCTTTTCCTTCTGCAATTAATTCATCATTCTGAAAGGCTTTCATTTTCGTTACAAGTATTCTATTACCTAACCTAACTATTTTACCTTCCACAATTATTTCAGATGCTTCAGCACCTTTTAAATAATCTATTCTTAAATCAATAGTTACTAATTTATCTTCCAATGACGTAAAGTGAGTGCTTCCTGCAATACCACCAACAGAGTCCATTATTGTAGCAATAATTCCTCCGTGCCACCTGTTTGTTCTCATATCTCCAACAATTTCATCTCTAAAGGGAACTTTAACTTTTACAAACCCTTTTTCAAGTTCCAATAATTTTAGTCCTAAAAATTTATGAACTGGAATACCTTCTTCAATTATTTGTTTAATAAATCCTATGTTTTTTTCTATCATTTATTTTGATTCTAATTATTGTTCTTGGCTTACAGGTAACGTGTTTGTGTATGGTTAGTGGCGTGTTTAAGCAACTAAGTTAGTAAATAAAACCCGAATAGAAAATCCGCGAGGATTTTCGTAAGTAGGCGAGTACTAGCCATTAATTATACACGTTGTTGTGCGCAGTTATTATATCACTTTAAATAAATGTTCTGTAACTTTATCTTCCCAATTCAACTGATGAAATCCACCATAATCAGTAAGATGTCCACTATATCCGCAATATTTTAAAATTAGTGAATTACATAGTGTCAATAATTTTTTAGAGATGTAGGCAATATCATTTTCTTTATTTTCTAAATCTGTCTCCTTAAATGGTGAAGTACCGTGTAAAAATTTATTTCTATGATTTAGAACTAATAATTCAGATTTTGTTAGCTTTAGATTAAGAATCTCAAAAGGTTTAGATAGTTTTTTTGAATTAGTTGGACTGTTTATATTTTCAATCTTAGCTTTCAAAATATCATTCCCATAATCGGATATAAATTCCTCATACTCTGATAAGATTTTATTGAATTTATCAATCATTAAATCCGATAATTTTTTGTCAGGTATAGGTTTTAACTTTTCTTTATTTTCTTTAGATATAAATCCTGTAATTGTTTCTAAGGCGATTGAGTAAATTCCGGCTTTTAAAAGTAATAATTTTGTTTGATTACCCTCAAGAATTAATTTAATACTCCTTGCAAGAGTAACATTCTCAATAATTAACTCACACATACGGGAAAATACTTCTGGTTTAAGTTGAAGGGACATTTTATCTAATGCCTTTTCTTGTCCAAAATGTTTCAAATAATCCCTAAAGTCCATAGGATTGAAAAGACTTGCGTGTGTAATTATTGAAGGCTCGTTTTTATAGTAAGCAGTAGCTTCTGCAATAGTTACATTATCTTCCTTTATGATTTGATAGTAATAATCATCTTGAAACAAATTTCCAGTTACAAAACCAAAAGCCAATAATATGGCAGAAGTATTGGTTTTAAATTCTTCGAAACTATTGTTTTCAAGACTGTCTATTATTAAAAAACTTTCTTTCGTATCATCATTTTTATGTTTGAATAAATGATAATTTTTATTATTTACAACTATCTCTAAAAGTCCACAAAAAGTTGTGCATCCTGAAATATGAATACTTTTACAAGTAAAAACGCCAAATTGAGCTTCTAATTCTGTTGGAACTACTAGACGAAGAATTTTATCATTATAGTCCTCATCATTTAATTGTTGGAAATTATCTACAGTTATACTAATAACTTTCGGACTGCTTAAAGTTACACTTGTTTTCGTAGTTGAGTTAGCATTTATGCAACTAATACGACCGTCATTATTAAAAGTGATTTTCTCATTAATTCCAAATTTTTTGAAATCTCGCATATATTTATAATCAAATATGCCATCAACAAAAAATTTCACTTTGAAATCGCCTTTGTTTTTTTTTGAACTCGTAGCTATGGATTCGTGAATTGGGAAATTTGGCAGATGAGTCTTGTATGCTTTCTCTTTTTTTAGAGATTTGATTGCATCTATTGATAAAGAAACTTGCTTTTCAAAATCGTATCTGTCTATGAGTTTATTTTTTTCCAAATGTTATTTTCGTTACGGATTTTTCTTTAATTGCGCACAACGTGTTTGTATATGGTTTGTTGCGTGGTTTAGCACGTAATTTAGCAAATAAAAACCGAATAGAAAATTCGCGAGAATTTTCGTAAGTAGGCTAGGACTAGCAATAAATTATATACGGTGTTGTAACCAGTACTTATGGCACAATATTTAATAAATCTGCAAACATTTCTGTAAATTCATATCTGTCTGTTCCGTTGTCATTATACATTTCAACTTCTCTAATTTGTTCAGTTGACATTAGTGTCCAATAGTTCTCAAGCACGTTTTGTTTTCTTGAAGTTTTTTCTGCTGCGATTAACACTTTAGCATCACAAGTATCAGTAAAACTAAAAGTATTTCCTGCTGGCAAATTTAATACATCGATATGAACATAATTTTCAGGTTCACGCTTTAAAGTTAAATATGCTTTTATTCCATTATTACGCAATTCTTGAATTTTATCTATGTTTTGCTGTTCTTCATTTGTTCCTTTGTCAGAATCAAGCATTACGCAATAAGGAATTGCGAATTGGTCAATTAACCGAAGAGTAGTCCAATGCTTTAAATTACCACAACCACCAATAGGAACTAAAGCAATTCTTTTGTCTTCAAATGTATGGTTAATATATCCTCCGTTTTTTAATTGGGTAGCTGTGTGATTAACAAATGTCACATCACTTTTGCCTTCTAAAAGCAAAATTGCATTTGCATTTTTTGGAATTGGGTCGGCTAAAATGCCTAATGTATCTGCAATCTTTTCAAAAACATCTTCTGTTCCTAATTCAACTGTTCTATCATTTCCAGTTTTTTGAATGAAACGTAAACTGTCTAATGGAAGTAAACCGCCTAGCGCAGGTGTGTGTGTTGTCAAAATAATTTGTGAATTTCCCGTATTCGATAATTCCATAAATGCTTGAATTAGCATTTCTTGATGGTCAGGATGTTGAGAGGTTTCAGGTTCTTCAAACGCAAATATTATTTGACTTCCTTGATTTTGTGCTCTTAATCTTTCTGCTTCTGCTCTAAAGAAGTTCAGTAGAATTAGTCGTCTTATTCCACTTCCTCTTTTATTGATTGGAATATCTTCTTCTGATTTTATTGTTAGTTTGAACTGTGAGTCAAATTTAGGTTCTGTTTTAAATTCTGGGATTAATTCGTTTGCTAAATCTGGCGACATTTCTTTAAGTTTTGCTAAAGTTCTATTCGCTGTATCAATAGCTTTAATTCTAACTTGTTCTTTTATATGTTCAAGTTCAACAGTCAATTCCGATAAAGCTTGTTGTACCGCAATTTTCATTGGGTCTGTTACTTCTTTATCATCATCTTTACTTTGTCTGTCTGATTGGAAAAGTGCATAAAGAGGTAAATATGATTTTAAAGTGTCATAAACTTTTTTAGTATCTTCTTTATCTACTAACAATTCGGTTTCTTGAAGTTCTAGATTACCAAATGAATCTCTTATTGCTTCTCGAATTGATGAATTGACGTTTCCATTGTAATTTGCAGTTGGGATACCTAATGCAGTAGCTCTCTGTTTTAATTCAGCTTTTTTTAGAGTAAGTAAATCATTTCCATTTGCTATGCTTGGATGATTACAAATAATAAAAACTTTCTCTTTTGGTTTTGCTGCTGTTGCTGCAAAAACCTTTTTTATTTCGAGTTTGTTCTGTGTGTTTAATAAATGTTCAGTTTGTAAAGTTGTAGGGTTTGCAGCATCGATTATTAATTGTGCTGGAAAATCCGAAAAAACACAAGTTATTTCAATTTTGTTATTGTCAGCAGTAATATTTAAATCGTCTTTTTCGCAATTCACTAAAGAGTTGTTGAAAAATATTTCAAGAGCTTCAAGTATTGTAGATTTTCCAGCATCATTTTTTCCGATAAATGCAGTTAAGTTTGAAATTGGAACAATCGTTTCGGTTTGATAACCTCTAAAATTTTTGATTTTTACTGTTTCTAATATCATTGGTTGGGTTTTTCTCGTATTGGTTACAACGGTCTTGTATATGATACGTTGCGTGGTTTAGCACGTAATTTAGCAAATACAAACCAAATAGAAAATCCGCGAGGATTTTCGTAAGTAGGCTAGTACTAGCAATGGATTATATACGTTGTTGGCAATAGTATTTTTTATTCAGTTTGTTTTTCCTTTACAGATTTCAGAGTGTCAATTTTCGGAATTTCTATAATATCAGATTCTCCATCTATTGAGTAAAATTCTAATTCAGTCGGCATTTGGTCAGTTCCGAATATAGATATTCCAATTAATTCTCCGTTTATACCTTTTCCAGTATAGTCAATTTTTAAATTTTCGTTTTCCTGAACTTTAGATTCAAAATTTTTCCCAAACATTATGGTTGGACAATTTCCGCAACCACATCTCGCAATTACTTTCAGATTTTTGATTAAGTCAGTCCATTCTGTTTTTTCTTTTTCAAATAGATAAGTCAGAAACTCAATTTCAGCTTGATTTAATTCTCTTTTGTCTTGAATACTATATTCCATTATCAATCTATTTTTTCGATGGACTTTAAGTCAACTTTTAGTGCTTTGAGAATTGTTTTCGCTAAATCTTTATCATTTTTTTTTGCTTGGTCAAAAATATCCATTAATCCGGAAACATAAAGTCTTTCGTTGACAGTCATTCCGTCAATTCCAATTATTCCACTTGCTTTTTCGTATATCGTTTCGAGCGTCATTTTTATATTATTGCCAACGGTTTTGTGTATGATTAGTTGCGTGGTTTAGCAACTAATTTAGCAAACTTTTACGAACCCGTGAAAATTCCTGCGGAATTTTCGCAAGTAGAGAAGAAAAAAGCAATTAATTATACACGGTGTTACCACACGTTTTTATTCAATTTCTTTTAAAATATAATCTTCTTTTGAATTGCCAAATGTTGATATGAAAATTTCATTTCCGATTTGTTTTTTTAGAATGAAAGGTGCGTAATTTTCGGTAAATAAAATATCAAACCCATTATGATTTACTCGTTCCCACATAAAATGGTCGGAATCTCCGAATTTCCACGAATTGCTGATATAAACTGAGTCATTTATAAATTGGATTGTATCCGTCCACTTTCTGAAATTTCTGATGAATTTTTTTCCAGTAAATTTTATTTTGGGTGTCCTATTCTTTAATGAATCTACCAACCTCTTATAAACTCTATTCTGATTATAATTCTTGAATACAATACTGTCTTTTGTTAATGGGTCAATCATTTCAGATTCATAGTATTCATTTCCAGCAATAACAAAGTAGTCATTTCCAAAATCCACTAAATTTTTCCCTTTTAGTTCAAATTTTTCAGTTCTTTCGTTTCCATAATTAAATTCCTTGTAATTAAAAGTTCCGTTGTCGAATGTAATTAATTCGTTGAAAGGAAAATCTCCGACAACATAATCTTTAATTGTGTCATTATCAGCAAACTTATAAGCAGATATCCAAGTTCCATTCAGTTTTTTTTCATTTTGACAAGAGGTCAAAATAAAAGTCAAAATTATTATGTTGAGTATTTTTTTCAAATGTGTGGTAACGGTCTTGTATATGGCTCGTAGCGTGCAAATTATCAATATTTTTTTCGGTTAAGCACTAGCCGGATTTTTTAATTTTCTTATTACCTTTTTTTCTCAATAAGTCAAATTAAAAAATTTGGCGGACTTCGCAAATATGCCTAAACTTCGATTAAGCAACTGCCCAGCTATGAGCTATATACGGTGTTGTAAGTAGTGCTTTTTTCATTCACTTACTTAATTTCAAAATCCTAAACGCTCCTTGAATTACCAATATAAAAACGATTGTTCCAATAATCAAATCAGGTTTATTAGAACTCAAATAATGCACTAAAATTCCTGCAATTATTACTCCTAAATTTATAATCACGTCATTCGAGGTGAAAATCATACTCGCTTTCATATGTGCTTCTTCTTTACTTTTTGACTTTTGCAAAATATAAAGACAAATTCCGTTTGCGATAAGTGCGAAAATCGAAACGATAATCATTGTCGAAAAATTGGGAAGTTTCTCGTCTCCGAAAAATCTTCTTAAAACTTCTACAAATCCAATAATCGCAAGTATTATTTGAAAATATCCAGCAAGTTTGGCAATCCGTTTTTTCTTTATTACTGTTCCGCCAACCGCAAACAAACTAATTCCGTAAACAAAACTGTCCGCAAGCATATCTAAACTATCGGCAACAAGTCCCATAGATTTTGAGATAATTCCTGTTGTCATTTCGATTATAAAAAACGCAAAATTTATAACGAGTACAGACCAAAGTAGCTTTTTTTGGTTTTTGTTTTCTTTAAATTCCGTTTGGTCGGTTTGTTTAGTCGAGATTTTCTTTCCACCTAAATTTAGTTCGATAACTGACTTTTCGATTTGGTCAATTTCTCCGCTGTGAAAAACGGTCAATTTTCGATTCGGAATATCAAAGTCCAAATTCGCAATGCTTGAAATTCCATCTAATTTCATTCGGATTAGATTTTCCTCTGAAGGACAGTCCATTTTGGTAATTTCAAATATTGTCTTTTTCATTCGGTTTCTGGGTTTTTCGGCATTACTTACAACTTCTCTGTGTATGAGTTGTTGCGTTGGTTTAGCACGTAATTTAGCAAATAAAAACCGAATAGAAAATCCGCGAGGATTTTCCAAGCACACACAGACAAAGCAATGAATTATACACGTTGTTGGCAACTGTAATCATTTCACAAACTCTTTTATTTCTTCTGCAATTTTTAATAGTAAATTATCTTCTACTGCATTACTCAATTGTCTCGTATGGATTACTAATTTTGGTTTTCCTGATTTGTTTTTATGCACCCAAAATTTTAGCTTTTCAGTTCCTTTTTCTTCAGTGAATTCTACGTTAAAAATATTATCAATGTCTCGGATTTTATCATTATTAACTATATAATCGGAACAGGCAAGTACAACTACAGGGAAGTTTTGTATAAAAACAGATTTAAAGAAAGTGTTTTTTCTGTTTTGCAATCTATTTTTGAAATTAACTTTTTTTTGTGCACTGTTCGTAGTTTTTGAAGGAATCTCACTCATTTCTGTTATGAAAAATCCTTTTTGAAAATCAAGCTCTATTTCATTATTTTTTTCTATTTGTCCTTTAAAAATTAGATCATACAGTTTTTGATATTTTTTCCAAGTGTCTGAAGTGTGTTTTTTAATACTTCCTTTGAATGCAAATAGAGGGTTATTATCGACATTCTCTAATTCTAAATTTTCATTAAAAATCCAAGGATTGATATCCTCTTGTTTTACATTTTTTTGAATGTTTTTTATCCAATCACTTGCATTATTTTCAAAACTAATTGTGTTTTGCTCTTCAATAGAATTTGAAGATTCAGCATTAGTGGCAACCTCTTTACCAACTATTAAAATATCACTATTTGGATTTCCTTTTCCAATAAAAGCATTTGATTCAGCAACTTTCTTTAATTCTTCTGAATAATTCATAAGTTCTTTTTTGGATTAAAAACAAAGGTAAATTATGAGTTTCTGTTACCAAACTTGAAAAACGTCTTTTTTAATGTTTTGAGCTAAATTCTTGAATGCAGCACGATTTTTCCATTATTGTTGCCAACGGTCTCGTGTATGGGCAGTAAAGTGTTATATTTACTGACTTTTCGAGCTGTCGTTGTGTTTATTAATTGGTTTTACTTTCGGGCGAAAACCTTTAGCCTTTATTGCTTATACACATTGTTGTGCTTTCGGCTTTTATTTCAACGTTCTGCTTGTCAGTCAGATTTTGTTTGTTAATTTAGTCAAAAATATTTTTATGTCAATTACTCATAACTTAGAAACTCTTTCCGAAAAACAAAAGTCAGATTTAGAATTGGCTAAAACGCTTTCCGATAATATTGATTCTTTAAGGCCTTCTCACGTAAATAAGATAAATCTAACGTATAATGGCGAAAGGTTTCATCCGATTACAGGCTACTTAAATAAGTTTTTAGTCGATGATATTCATTTAGCTATTGAGGCTGATTTTGAAAAACATAAAGCTTTTATGATTGAAACTGTTCGTGAATTTTTCAAAGATTATGATCTGAGTAATAAGTCAGATGTGTCTTCACACCACCTTAAAATAAACACCACTGCCTTTTTAAAATATTATGGTTTTAATAGTGACATAGTTTATCCACTTTATTCAGATAATCCAAACTTTAAACTATATCTAAATGATTTAAACAACTCTATCGAAAAGGGGTTATCCGAGTCTTGATTTTTCTTCTTGTGTTAGTTCTATTGTATTTATAAATACATTCATATTATCAGCGTAAACTATTCCTTTTTCAGGATGTTCTACATAAACTAATCTGCCTTCTGCAAGTTTGTAAAAATCTCTTTGGTTAGGGTCAAGTTTTACTAAATTCTCTAATTTAATTTCTGTTTTTTCTTCTGTACTCATCTGTTTGTTTTAGCTGAAGCACAACGTCTCTGTGTATGAGTTGTTGCGTTGGTTAAGCACGAAAGTTAGCAAATAAAAACCGAAAAGAAAATCCGCTAGGATTTTCCAAGAAAACACAGACCAAGCAATGAATTATACACGTTGTTGTGGTGCGTTATTTTTTTTCTTTCATAAAGTTAGGTGTCAGATTATATCCAAAATGTTTTCCTTTAGAATATAAAGGACTAATATTGTCATTTTCTTTTAACCATTTTTCATAACCCTCAATTGATGAACCTGCCATATTTATAACAAATTCAACACCTTTGAAGGCTATTACAAAATACATTTCTCTATCTTTTGTTCCGAGAAAATCACATTCAAATACCATATCTACAGATTCTCCATTTTTAAGAAAAAATTTTTCATTTTCTTCATAAATCTTCCTAGAGCTGTAAATCCAATTTTCATTTTGTTGATTGAAACGAACATAGTTTCTTATTGGGTCTAATGCTAGTTCTTCTGCAAAAAAATCTTGGTCAATTTTGCTGTTTTCTAGCATTCTTAAGGCCATCATTTCTAGTCCTATTTTTGCTAAGAACCTTGATACGGTTTGGTCGTTTTTCGGAAAATCGGTGTTGAAAGGAAGTATTAGATGCTTTATTTCTCCATTTTTTATAAGTTCAAATGATTCTGTATCTAAGATAATTTCAGTTGGTTTTTTATCATCCTTATCTCGAATTACGTCAGCTTTATATTTAGTCTTTGGAATTATTGCGGTTCCTTTCGGGATTTTTCTTTTCTTAGATTCGATTCCGTTTCGATGTCTTAAACTTTTAAAGTAGTCAGTTTCTAAAACTTTTTTTTCAATTTTTAAGGCGAAATAACTATTACATTTATCACAAACTATTCCTTTTGGCAAGACATTGGTTTTGTTGCCAAGCGATTCAGGAACAATGTGTTCTACACTCTTAGAGTTAGAAGCTTCTTGTTTGCAAAAAATACATTTCATAGTTTTTTCTAATGCACCACAACGGTCTGGTATAAGAATAGTAGGGCAGAAAACATCCGCAAACCATTCGGTTGAGCCACAAGCCCGTTTTTTGTTTTATTGGTTTTACAATTTACATTAATTAAAAGCTAAAACAAAAAACGGGCGACTTTGTAGAGACAAAACGACCTTTTGATTAAGCTAAAATCGCCCTATTATTTTTATACTTTGTTGTACATAGTGCTTTTTCGTTCTGCTTGTAGCGTTGGCAGAGACATACTCTTTTACAGTTTTGGTGATGCTTTGGCTGTAGCGACTGGAAATGTGTATGGCTCTTAGCGTTGGTTATTTTGTGAATCTAATTTGTAAATTCAAATTGAAATAAAGATGTCCTTTTTCTTCATAAATTTCGCCAAATCCGTGTCGAGAAGAACTTGCTGTATCAAGTTTGGTATTATTAAGCAAGTAATCCTCAAACTCGTTTCTGTTGTAAATATGGTAACAAAGAACATCGCCATTTTCTTTAACTATAAGATAGCCACCTGTTGCATCGTATTTTCCGCTCCATACCTTTGATGGCATCATTCCAAGTGCAACATCAGTTAGAAATCGCTTTATCTTGTATTCGTAAAATTTGTGTTCGTTCTCAATATCAAATTCCAAAGGATTTTTCTTGGCTGTTGAGTTAACTAAATCTTTCAAATGAGAGTTATCACTTGAATAAAAGTCAAACACAATTTCCGACAGAATCTGAGGTAATAAACTGTCGATTAAAACAAGATTATTCGAGAAAACCTGCCTTTCAGTTTTCACAAACTCGAATGTTCCGCCTTTTTTTAGAATTTGTGTAATTCTATCCATTATTTTACTTCGTGAAGAAATAGAATTGATTTCCTCAACTTCATTTTTTGATAGATTTACAAAACCAATTTCGTAAATAAAGTTTGTAGTTTTTCCAGCGTTTAATAGAGTAGAAGGACTACCAAGCTGTGATTTAATGCTAAATCCAAGAGTTGGTTGTTGATTTGTTCTTTGGTCGTGAACAACAATTGTAATGTCCGTTTTCGCTGACGAACTTGCTTTCAAAGACATACAATTTATTGATTGCATAAATTCCTCAATCTCTGGAACGGAAAAAGTCCGCTCTCGATTTTCTTTAATTGCATTTAAAAGAAAAAGAGCTTTGGTTTTGAATTCTTCTATTGGGATTTTTAATATTTGTTCGTTTCCAGAAATAAGAATTATCTCATCTTGAATAGAATATTCAAAATCGCCATTATTCTCTGAGCGCAGAACTTTAATAATTGGATAAACTAATCCCTCAAGTTTCTCAATGTCTTTATCTCCAAGAAAAAGTTGTTTGTCGCCTAATAGTTTAAAAAGAGCGTAAATTTCGCTCCATTCGCCTTTGTTACCTGTAATCATTTGCAGTTTAGTTTCTCTATAATTTTTTCCGCTGTTGCTTGAATTGCTGGAACTGCAACTGAATTACCAAATTGCTTATACGCTTGTGCATCTGAAACTACAATTTTAAAGTCGTCTGGAAAGCCTTGAAGTCTTGCCCATTCACGAGGTGTCATTTTTCGAATTCCCTCACGATTTACCTCGCCACTAATATTCGTTACGGGAACGAAGTTTGTCAATCGGTCGTCCAAAACTAAATTTCTTTCTCTGCCCATTCCGCCACACACAACTGCGTTGGCTGTGCCATCATTCGGAATTATTTCGTAACCAAATCCGTTCCCTTTACTTTCGTGCCTTGCTCTGTGGTTTTTCAAGGTTTGAACGTATGTGGTCGATAAATAATATTTTACCGAAACTTCTTCTTGCTCTAAAATATCATCTAAAACAGCATCTTTGTTTGTTGGTTCGGGATATCGAAAGTCTTTTATTCCTAAATCTTTGCGGAAACCAACTATAAAAATACGTTCTCGATTTTGCGGAACTCCAAACTCTTTAGCGTTTAGTATTTGTGGTTCGGGAACGTAATAATTTAAGTCTTCTCTCAAAACGTTTAAAATCGTTTTTAAGGTTTTTCCTTTATCGTGATTTCGAAGTCCTTTTACGTTTTCAAGGAAAATTGCTTTTGGTTGTTTTTCCTTTATGATTTCGGCAACATCAAAGAATAATGTTCCTCTTGTGTCCTCAAATCCGCCACGTCTTCCCGCAATCGAAAATGCTTGACAAGGAAAACCCGCACAAAGAACATCGAAATTATTTGGAATGTAACTTTTAGTTTTCGGTTTTGTGATGTCGCCAAATGGAATTTCGCCAAAGTTTACTTTGTACGTTTGCTTTGAGTATTTATCCCATTCGCTTGTAAACACGCATTTCCCATCGAGATTTTGCAATGCCATTCTAAATCCGCCAATTCCCGCAAAAAGGTCGATAAATTTGAATTTTGGTTTCTGAGGTGCTGGGAAAGAAACAGATTTATTGAGGTCAAAAATCAGATATTGAAGTGCATCTTCTGCGACTTTGTTTGTAATTTGTTCGTTAGGGTATTCCTTAACTAATCTTTCTTTCACAAAAGCAAGTGCATCTTTCTTGTAAAACTGCGAAACTCCGTTTTTATGATTATGTAAGTAGTGAGTAAAAGAAGCTGGTTTAGAATTCTCTGGCTCAACTACTTTTATTTCAAATAGCTGTCCGTCAATGTTTTCTATGTTAATTCTTTCTTTTATCATACCAATGGGAATTCAACTTCACAAGTTAAAAAAGTTTTGTGTAGTCTGTTCGGTTTGTTCGCTTTTTTGTTCACATTCTTTTGTAGATAAAGTTGCTTGAGCGCAAAGGCAGAAACAGCTCTTTTATTTTTTCAGCTTGGATGGTGCGATTGGCAAAAATAAATGTGCTGTTTTCGCGGTGGATTTGCGATGGCCCAGCATTATGTACAACAATTGGATATACGTATTAACTATATCCACATTATATGTGGACTAAGATAACAAATCTTTTATATCCGAAAAAGTACTGTTGGCAACATGGGTATAGATTTCCGTTGTTTTAGTAGAACTGTGCCCCATAAGCAATTGAATATGCCTAAGATCAGTTCCGTTTTCCAGAAGATGTGTGGCGAAACTGTGCCTGAGCATATGTGGTGTCACTTTTTTATGGATTCCCGCTTTTCTAGCTGAAGATTTCACGATATTCAAAACACTTGAAGCACTATACTTTCCTCCCTTTAGGCCATCAAAAAGATAGCTTTTAGGTCTATATGCCTTATAATAAATCCTCAGGTCTTTCAAAAGATTCGGACTCAAGACCGTAATCCTATCCTTATTGCCTTTGGCACCTTTTACGGTAATCACCATGCGCTTACTATCAATATCCTTAGCCTCTAGATTTAAGAGTTCACTGCGTCGAAGCCCAGAGGAGTATAGAAGTCCTATGATACATTTGTGTTTTATATTGTTGGCACAATCTATTATGCGTAAGACCTCTTCTTTAGATAAGATGTCGGGAAGCATTTTCTTTTTTATCGGTCTCTCAATAGAGTAGAAACGATTTGGCATCCCAAGTACAATTTCATAATAAAACTTTATACTGTTTATGGAAAGGTTGACCTGTGAGTTTGAAAAATTGTCTTGAATGAGAAGTTGAAGGTATTTCCTAATATCCAGTTCGTTAATTTCTTCAAGTTGTTTACCCTTGAAATAGTTTATGAATGACTCAAAGCTAGATACATAGTTTTTAACAGTATTAGCCGAATATCTTTTCAGTTCTAGCTTTAGTAGGTACGACTCAGGACAGGCTCTAAACCCTTCTTCATGATTTCGTTTTCTGTACTTGTCAAGCTTAATAACGGGATTACCCTCGTTGACGACTTTATCATGAAAGAAATAGTTGCCATTCACCCAGGCTACACCGTGAAAGGTTTTGAATATTAGATCAAGGTTTGTCTTAATATTAGGAAGATAGTACATACCTAACTCACCACACCATGAAATATTCGGAAGACCTTCTACGAGGGCCTGAAGGACCTTATCGGAATTGAATTGGAGACCAATACATTTCTTCTTTTCTATCAGAATATGTTTAAGGGTTATATTTTTATTAAGTTCCATCTTTTTTTTATCAAATTATATAATTATAAAAACTTAAACGTACCTTATTCGAATAACTTTCGAATAATATACACTTAATTTGAAAAAATGCATAGATTACATCATAATTGCCTAAGTTGTGGCAACAAACTGACAGGCAGAACAGATAAAAAGTACTGCGATCCGCTTTGTAAAAGTTCGCACCAATATCAAAAAACCAAAGAACAACCAGAGCGTTTTTACAACAAGGTGGACAACCAATTAAGACTGAATCGCAGAATATTAAAAGAGTACAATAAAGCTGGAAAAGCTATTGTTAGAGAAACGATCTTGGTTAAAGAGGGGTTTGATCCAAATTTTTTTACTCATTATTGGAAGAACAAAAAGGGTGATGTCTATCTTTTCGTTTATGAATATGGGTTTCTGAAACGAATGGAACACGACATAGAGAAATTTGTTCTTATAAAATGGCAAGATTACATGTCAAAATAGACAAAATATCATTAATTTTGAATAACAAGAAGTAATGTTTAACCACAACATCAAACTGCATACGATTTGCATACGAAAGTGCATACGTTTTTGTAAAATAAACAGCTGGAAAGCCGCATAAACAGGGGGTAGAAATTTTAATCTTCAAACTCATAACCCGAAGGTCACTGGTTCGAGTCCAGTTCCCGCTACTAGAAACATCAAGCCTTTCAATAAATTGAAGGGCTTTTTTTATGGCTTGGGTGCAACGTAGGTACACCAAATTTCTCCTTTGAAATTTTTTTTGTATTCCAATAGTTATTATTTATTTGAATGCAAAAAAATTTTAATATGGGTATTCAAGAGTAAGAACTGTCACTTTAATAAATTCTCTTTTGATTTCTATTACACTATAAAACTCAAAATTAATATTCCTTAAAAAATGCTTTTTATATTTGTGGCATTCTAAATATTTGGGGATGATTTTGATATATTTATAAAAATTCCAATTATTAACGATGTTAAGATTACTATTAATAGTGTTCATTGTATTGAATTTATTTTCATGCAATAAGCTCAAAGATGATAAAAAATTTAAGGTTGGCTTTTCCCAATGTATCAGTACTGATGATTGGAGAAAATCAATGGATCATGAAATGACAGTTGAAGCTTCACTAAATGCAGAAATAGATTTAACTATTTTTCAAGCTAATGGAGACATAGAACTTCAAAATTCACAAATTGAATTCATGTTAAGTAATGGTTTTGATATAATTATAGTTTCTCCGCTAAGATCAGAACCATTAGTTCCAATAATTGAAAAAGCTTATGATAAAGGGATTCCAGTTATTATTGTAGATCGTAAAATTAAATCTCAAAAATTCACCGCATATATTGGAGCCAATAACATTGACGTTGGCCGCAATGCGGCAAATTATATTGCGTCACAAAATGAAAAAAAAATCAATGTTTTAGAAATAAAAGGAGGCGATGATTCTTCGCCCGTTATAGAAAGGCATTTGGGTTTTCATCAAATAATAGACAAGGAGCCTAATATTAATGTTGTATATAGTATTAGAGATGAATATGTTAATCAAAGAATACCTCAAATCCTTGATTCTTTAAATATGAAACAGATTGATTATGTCTACGCATTTAATGATGAAATTGCTTATAATACTTGGAAGATTGCAAAATCTAAAGGGGTTGAAAAAGCTATCAAATTTATTGGTGTAGATGGTTTAAATGGTGATAATAATGGTATCCAATTGGTACAAAACGGGATATTGTCAGCAACCATATTATACCCAACAGGTGGAGATGAAGCGATAAAAATTGCAATGAAAATTTTGCGAAATGAAAATGTTCCAAAAAACAATGTATTAAACACTACTGTAATTGATTATAGAAATGCTGAAATTATGAAAAATCAGTATGATAAAATTAAAAAACACCAAAATGACATAGAAATCCAACAAGAAAAAATAAAGAAACAGGAACAAACCTATTCAACCCAAAGTAACATACTTAAAATTCTTTTAGGGTTGTTAATCACAAGTTTACTCTTGGCTGCCTATAGTATATATTCAGCATACAACATAAAAAAGAGAAAACGAGAGCTTGAACTACGAAATCAAAAAATCACTATTCAGCGAAATCAAATCAAAAAGATAGCAGAAGAAGTGAAAATCAGTAATGAAGCTAAAGTTAACTTTTTCACAGGCTTGTCACATGAGTTTAAAACACCAATTACACTTATTCTTTCTTCAATAGAATCTTTAAACGAAAATAAGGTAATACACGACAATAAATTATTGAATGAAATTGGACTAATTTTTAATAATTCGAAGAGATTACTTCGATTAATTAACCAACTACTAGATTTCAGAAAAATAGAAGACCGTAAGTTTGTCTTAAAAGCTTCAAAAACTAATTTATATCAATTTTCTAATTTGATCTTTAAAGATTTTGAGCGCGAAGCACAAAAGCGGGACATTAATTTTACATTAAGTACCAATAACGAAGATTTATCGGTTTTTTTAGATAGAAACTTAATGGATAAGGTATATTTTAACTTGTTATCTAATGCTTTTAAATTCACCCCAAATAATGGTGTTATTAGCATAGATATTGTAGATGATTTTGATAATAATTTTGTAAAAATTCATTTCAAAGATTCTGGCATAGGTATCCCAAAAAAAGAAATGAATAATGTATTTCAGGCATTTTTTCAAGGATCAAATAATAATAAAGCAAGTTCAGGAATCGGGTTGCATCTGTCCAAAGAATTTATAGAAATGCATAAAGGCACTATTGAAGTTAACTCTAAACATGGTACTGAATTTATCATTACGCTCTACAAGGATAATGCTCATCTAAATTCTGATGAAATAGTTTATGAACCAGATGTTGTTGATAGTGCTATTATAAATTCCAATTCAGCTTTTGAAGACGATGATTTTGATGAACAGTTCGTTCTAAATGATGATGAACATTATTCCGTTTTAATCATTGAAGATAATCCCGATTTAGTAAAGTATTTGAAGGGGAAATTATCTTCAGAATATAATGTTCATATTTCAGATGGGACTGATGGTACTGATAAGGCTATAGAGATAATCCCTGATATTATTTTATGTGACATTAGTTTGCCCGATAAAAGTGGCTTTGAAATATGTGAAATATTGAAGAAAGATTTAAGAACTTCTCACATTCCAACCATTATTCTAACGGCATTAAATAATAAAGAATCTTATATTAAAAGTCTTGAGGTGGGAGCAGATTTATTCTTAACGAAACCGTTTAGTTTCGCAATTTTATCCCAATCCATAAAAACTCTTATTTATAATAGAGAAAAACTTCGTTATTATTTTGTGAATAACGTTCATAATATGGAATCTATCAACAATTTCGGATCTTTGGAGCAAGAGTTTATGTCAAAAGTGAATAAAATAATAGATGAAAATATTGATAATTCTAAATTTTCAGTAGAAAACTTAGCAAGTAATCTTAATATTTCCCGTATTCAGTTATATAGAAAAATGAAAGCGATTATAGGAGTTAATGTAAGCGACTATATTCAGAATATTAGGCTTGAAAAAGCTAAAACATTATTAAATAAAACACAGTTAACAATTTCAGAAATAGCGTATGCAACTGGTTTCTCATCACCAAATTATTTTTCTACAAGCTTTAAAAATAAGTTTAATAAATCACCAAAAGCGTTCAGAGAGGACTAAATGCGATCCTGAAAGACATCTAATACATTGTCATTTTCGTAAATATTAGCCGTTTTATTTATGTAGTTATAATTCTTCCCCTTTAAAAATTTCATTTAAGTAATTTAATAGTCTTCTTTTTACGAAATTGCTAAATGGTATTGCGTCTTGCGTGTAACAATTTTGAAACAATAATGTAACAATTTTGAAACATCTGTTTTTGTTTTAATCTAAAAGACAGCATAAGTACATGAAAAACAAATAGTTGGTAATTAATTAACGCCATCTTAACAATTTTGTTATCATCTGATACAAATCTAAAACACATAAACATTCTTTCAATATATCTTGTGAACACTAAACTAATAATACCATTACATGAACAGAAAGATATTAATCTGGTCTATTACTGCAGCTTTAGCAGGTTTCTTATTTGGATTTGATACCGTAGTTATATCGGGAGCTGAAAAAAAATTACAATTATTATGGGGTTCTTCCGATATGTTCCATGGCATCGTTATTATTGGAATGGCACTTTGGGGAACTGTAGTAGGAGCTTTTTTTGGAGGCATTCCAACTAATAAATTAGGACGAAAAAACACCTTAATATTGATAGGAGTATTATACACTTTATCTGCAATTGGTTCTGGATTAGCAAATGACCCATGGATCTTTTCTATATTTAGATTTATTGGAGGCTTAGGCGTAGGAGCTTCAACTATTGCTGCACCGGCATATATATCTGAAATTGCCCCAGCAAAGGATAGGGGAAAACTTGTTGGTTTATATCAATTCAATATTGTGTTTGGAATTCTAATCGCCTTCTTATCAAACTACTTATTAAACAATGTGGGAGAAAATGCTTGGCGTTGGATGATAGGTGTTGAAGCATTTCCAGCTGCTATTTATACCATTTTCGCATTAACAATACCAAAAAGTCCACGTTGGTTACTTACCAAATTTAAAAATAGTGAGGCCATAGGTGTGCTTAAAATTATAAATCCAGATCAAGACCCAGAAAAACTCATGCTAGAGATAAAGGATGAGATGGAAAATACAGTACCTAATGAAAATATATTCCTTAAAAAATACCGATTCCCTTTAATTCTGGCTTTTTTGATTGCGTTTTTCAATCAACTATCAGGTATTAATGCGTTGTTATACTATGCCCCAAGAATTTTTGAAGAAGCTGGTCTTGGCGAGAGTACTGCTTTATTAAGCAGCATAGGGATAGGTGTTACCAATATGCTTTTTACACTATTAGGTATTATTCTAATAGATAGATTAGGTAGGAAGCAGTTAATGTATATAGGTTCAATTGGTTACATAATTTCATTGAGTTTAGTTTCTGCTGCTTTCTTTTTTAATTGGGGAGGCAGTATAGTACCCATATTACTATTCATGTTCATTGCTGCACACGCAATAGGTCAAGGAACAGTGATATGGGTATTTATTTCAGAAATATTCCCCAACCATTTAAGAGGTTCTGGACAATCATTTGGAAGCTCTGTACACTGGGTATTAGCCGCAGTTGTGCCCTCATTGGTTCCTATATTGTTTTCAACAATAGGAGCGGGAACGGTATTCTTGATTTTTACTGTTATGATGGTGTTACAGTTACTGTTTGTGATTTTTATGATGCCAGAAACTAAAGGAATATCTCTAGAAGAATTAAGTGATAAACTAATTAAGGAACGAAATAAATAAGTGTATGAAACGTATTAATAATTCAAACTTTGTCATAATTATTTTGTTGTTATCATTATTTGTTAGTTGCAAAAATAAGACAGAAGAAAGTCTAATTACAGAAAACAAGTCAGATAAAATAACATACTCAGAAGAAGAGCTTAGTAGACCTAATTTTCATTTTACTCCTAAAAAAGGTTGGATGAATGACCCAAATGGGATGTTCTACAAAGACGGATATTTCCATTTATATTTTCAGCATTATCCAGATGGAAACACTTGGGGACCCATGCATTGGGGGCATGCTATTAGTACAGATATGGTAACATGGAAAGAAATGCCCATAGCCATATACCCTGATGATAAAGGATATATCTTTTCAGGAAGTGCGGTTGTAGATGTTAATAATAGCTCAGGGTTTTCCAAAGATGGTATTGAGCCTGTAGTAGCCATGTTTACATACCATGATATGGATGGTGAAAAAGCTGGTAAAACAAATTACCAATCACAGGCCATTGCATATTCTTTAGACGAAGGTAAAACGTTTATTAAATATTCCGGAAATCCTGTAATTAAAAATCCAGATATCAAAGATTTTAGAGACCCAAAAATGGTTTGGGATTCTATACATGAAAAATGGTTAATGGTTTTAGCTGCTGGACAAAAAATTATGTTTTATAGCTCTTCAAATTTAAAAGATTGGAAACTGGAATCTGATTTTGGCGATAGTATAGGAGGACATGGTGGTGTATGGGAATGTCCAGATTTTTTTCCAATGGTAGTTCAAGGAACGGATGAGGTAAAATGGGTTTTGTTTGTTAGTATTAACCCAGGCGGTCCAAATGGTGGAAGTGCTACTCAGTACTTTGTGGGCGATTTTGACGGTAAACAATTTAAAATAGACCCATCGTTTGAGAAAGACTTAAGTAATACGGAGCATAAATCTATTTGGATTGATTATGGAAGAGATAATTATGCAGGAGTAACATGGGCTAATATCCCAGATACCAATGGACGGAAATTATTTATGGGATGGATGTCTAATTGGGATTATGGGCAAGTAGTACCAACTGAAGTATGGAGAAGTTCTATGACAGTAGCAAGAGAAATTGAACTTCAAAAAGCAGGTGCTAGTTATAGATTATTATTTCAACCTGTAAAAGAATTATCTAATTATAGAAGTACCAAATTTAAAAAAGAATCAATAGCAATAAAAAGAGCTGAAAAAATTATAGATTCAAAAGAAATAGATTTATCAAGTACAGAAATTAATTTTAAAATTTCAGATTTAAACAACAGTGGTTTCGCCTTCAAACTAACCAATAAACAGGGAGATACTTTAGCTTTTGGATATAAACATAGTGATAAAAACTTTTTTGTAGATAGAAGAAAATCTGGTAAAACAGAATTTTCAGAAAAGTTTGCCGATCGTGTTTCCATTGCTAAAAGAACATCAACAAATAAAGATTTTCTTGGTACAATTATTCTTGATAAAACGTCTATAGAACTGTTTTTTGATAATGGAGAAACAGTAATGACTGAAATATTTTTTCCGAACGCACCATTCAGCAAACTAAGTATTGAACCCAAAGACCAAGAATTTACTCTTGGCAACATAGAAATTAACCAACTAAATATTAACTAAAATAATTTAAAATGAAATTAAAGCAACTTTTATGTCTGCCTGTATTTGCTCTTATAAGCATTCTGGCGCAAGCTCAGGTAAAAGGTACTGTTACCTCACAAGAGGACGGGATGCCTATACCTGGCGTATCTGTAATTGTATCTGGCACAACGCAAGGTACCGCAACAGATTTTGATGGTAATTATGTATTGGAAAATATTGATGCCAATGCGATTTTGGTTTTCAGTTACATAGGCTTCAAATCTCAAGAAATTCAAATCAATGGACGTTCAGTAATAGACGTTATATTGGTCATGGATGAGGCTGCACTAGATGAAGTTGTGTTGACGGGGTATTCTAAAGAACGTAAAGTAGATGTTACAGGAGCCATAAGTGTTGTAGACGTTGGTGCCATTGAAGGACAGAGTAGAAGTTCTGGAAATGCTATGCAGGCTCTACAAGGGCGTGTTCCAGGGCTTTTTATTGAAAAGTCTGGAGACCCAACTGGGGCAGCAAGTAATATTTTAATACGTGGCATTACCACGCTAGGAGATAATAGCCCTCTTTATGTGATTGATGGAGTTCCTACCAAGAGACCTGAGGTTTTTGCAAGTCTAAATCCTGAATCAATAGAGTCTATCCAAGTACTAAAAGATGCATCAGCTTCATCTCTTTATGGGTCAAGAGCAGGAAATGGTGTTATAGTAGTTTCTACCAAAAGTGGAGCTAAGGGAGAGCGCGTTACTGTAAGCTTTAATTCAAATTTATCCATGCAATCTGAAAAACAACAACGTTATGAAATGATGAATGCACTTGAAAGAGGACAGGTACTGTGGCAAGCTTCTGTTAATGATAATGCAGATCCAAACGCAGGCTACGGCTCAATTTATAATTTTGATTGGAATGAAGATTTTAACAATCCAGTACTCAATAATGTAAGTGTTCAGCCATTTGTGGGAGGTGATACATCTGTTCCTGTTGGTGATACGGATTGGCAAGACGAAATGTATGACACTGGTTTTGTATTTAATAATGAAGTAACTATTTCTGCAAGTTCAGAAAAATCATCCGTTATGTTGAACTTTGGTTACTTAAAAAACACAGGAATGCTTAAATACACAAATTATGATAGGTATTCTGCAAAAATAAACGCTAACACTAAGTTATTTAATGATAAAGTTAGGGTTGGGGTAAATACACAGTTTTTTACTTCCAATGAAACGTTAGTTTCTCCAGATGTTGGTAGTGCTCCAACTACAGGTTTAGCAATTACTTTGGCACCAACAATTCCTGTTTATGATATTAATGGAGAGTTTGCTGGTCCTATTGGATCAGGTTATTCAGATAGAAATAATCCTTTATTAATGCAATATTTAAACCGTTGGGACAATTCTGATAAAAATAGTTTTTTTGGTAATGTCTTTGCAGAAATTGATCTTTTAAAGGGTTTAACGTTTAGGACAAGTGCAGGTTTAGATTTTAGCGATTTTAAAAGAAAAGACATTGAACGTAAAGTAAACAATGGATTCATTGTTAGGGATAATAACCGTTTAATAATTGATACTAATAAGTTTTCAAGTTTTGTATTTACAAATACATTAAATTATGATTTAGAATTGGGGGAAAATCACCGATTTTCGGCTTTATTAGGTTATGAGTATATAAGAAATGATTTTGATACAGTCGTAGCTCAAGCCGACGATTTTCCGTTTGAGACAGAAGACTTCTTTGTCTTGAATGCAGCCACGGGAGCAAGAACTTCTAGAGGTACATCTACGGCAAATACAACCGTTTCCCAATTCGGAAAAATTAGTTACGCTTTCTCAGATAGGTATTTGGCATCCTTTACTTTGCGTCGTGATGGGTCTTCCCGTTTTGGTCCCAATACTCGATATGGTATTTTTCCTGCAGCGACTGTTGGTTGGAGAATAAGCAATGAGAACTTCTTTCCAGAAAACGATGTTGTTTCTAATTTAAAGTTAAGAGCTGGATATGGGGTTGTTGGTAATCAAGAAATTGGTGATGGTGCGCGTTTCGGTTTATACGAAACAAGATATGGACCTAATCAAAACCTTTATTCACCTGACTTCTTCAATATATATTATAATGTGGGAACGGCTTATGATATTAATGGTAATAATACTGGAACATTGCCATCAGGATTTGTAAGAATTCAATCAGAGAACAATAATTTAAGTTGGGAAGAAACGGCTGAATATAATTATGGTATCGATTTTTCTTTATTCAATAATAATATTACAGGGTCATTTGATTATTATACCAGAGAAACTAAAGGCATTTTGCGTGCTCCCAGAACAATTGCAACACAGGGTGAAGGTGCTAATACCGTATTAAACATTGCTAATACTGAAGGACAAGGTTGGGAGTTTGCAATAGGTTATAACAAAACTTTTGATAGCGGTTTTACGTTTGGGATTACAACCAATATATCTCATTTTGCAGATAAAATAACAAAGCTTAACGAAGGTGGAGAAACAGATTTTGGAGGTACCGTTGATAATTCAATTATTGGACGTTCAGTGTTCTCCATTTTTGGTTATAGAACAGATGGACTTTTTCAAAGTCAAGAAGACGTGAATAATAGCCCAACTCAAGATTTGGCAAGACCAGGTAGTATTAAATATGTTGATATTAACGGAGATGGGATTATAGATGTAGATGATAGAGATTGGATAGGAACAACGCTTCCCGAATTAGAGTATGGCGTTACAATAAACTTAGCTTATAAGAATTTTGATTTATCGTTATTTGGATCAGGTGTAACAAACCGTATTGGTCAAGACCCTTACGTATTTTATAACAATTTTGCTTCGGGCAGAGAAAATGGGGGTGTTGGGCTTTTAAACGCTTGGACGCCAGAGAATACAAATACTGATGTGCCCTCAGCAACTTTAGCATTTAATGATACTAGAACATCAGACTACACCTTTAGAAAAAATTCTTATTTCAAATTAAGAAACCTACAAATAGGTTATTCTTTACCACAAGATATAATTAGTGGACTTGGAGGAATGACAAGTGCTAGGTTTTATTTACAAGGAGAGAATTTATTCTGGATTACACATAAAGACTATATAGGTCCAGATCCAGAGCGTACAGATGTAAATAGAATACCAGTGCCAACAGTCCTTTCTTTAGGATTTAACTTAAACTTTTAAAAAAAAATTGATCATGAAAAACAATAAAACATTTTTAATTTGGCTGTTAGCGATAGCTTTTCTGACGGCTTGTAGTGAAGACGTTCTAGATTATAAACCAGAAGGATTATTATCACAAGATGATGTGAGTACCAATGAGAATTTAGAAGGGTTGGTTATAGCTGCCTATGCAGGTATAGCAAATGATGAAATGGTTGGGCCAATAACGAATCAATGGGTATACGGCAGTGTGCGTGCTGATGACGCTTACAAAGGAGGAGGCGGTATCGGTGATGTAGATGTAATTCATCGTTATGAAATGTATAATCTAACCATTCCAGATTATGGAGATTGGATGACACCTAAAACTTGGGTGAACCATTATAAGGCTATAAGTCGAGCTAATTTTGCCTTAGAATTGATAAATGAAACATCTGAAGCAGATTTTACTACAAAAACGCTAAGACAAGCTGAACTTCGCTTTTTAAGAGCCCATAGTCACTTTATGTTGAAATTGTTATTTAAAAAGGTGCCTTATATAGTTGAAACTATGACGGCTGAAGAAAAAGCTAATGCCACTAATGATATGACCAATGATGAGTTGTGGAATATGATAGCAGAAGATTTCTTATTTGCTTATAATAATTTACCACAAGTTCAAGATGAAGTTGGAAGAGCCGATAAAAATGCAGCTGCAGCTTATTTAGCAAAACTACGTTTATATCAAGCTTACGAGCAAAATGACACTCATCAAGTAACTAGCATAAACCCTGCTAGGTTGCAAGAAGTTATTGATTACGCTGATGATGTTACGGGAGCTTTAGAACCAGATTTTGGAAATAACTTTTTAGATGGATTTGATAATGGACCAGAATCAATTTGGGCAGCTCAATTTTCAATAAATGATGGTACTTTGGTTAGCAGGGTAAGTTTTGTTACAGGGCTTAATTCTCCTCATGGTTCAGTTTTATATGGCTGTTGTGGTTTTCACTTAGCAAGTCAAAATATGGTGAATGCCTTTAAAACGGATACTAATGGCTTACCGCTTTTGGATACATTTAATGATACAGATATTTTTGACTCAGTAGATGGTAATGGTCAAACATCACTTGCTGGTGGAGTTACGTTAGATCCAAGAATAGACCATACCGTTGGTATTCCTGGAAGACCGTTTAAGTACAGAAACATGGTTAACAATGCTGGGGATATGATTTATAACTTTAGTTGGGCTAGAGACCCTGGTGTTTATGGGTATTTTGGAAACATGAAAGAACAACAAGCTCCAGACTGTTCTTGTTATGTAAAAGAGGGGCCGTTTATTGGAACATCAAAAAATGTCGATTTTATTAGATATGCAGATGTTTTATTATGGAAAGCAGAAGCTATGATCCAACTCAATCAAGTGTCTCAAGGTATAGCAATAATAAATCAAATTAGAGACCGTGCAGCTAATAGTACTAACAGACCAATTAATGCTGGTGCTACTGATGTTTATGGTATTGGAACTTATCCATTAACACTTTCAAGTGAAGAAGCGCTTAAAGCGTTAAAGTTTGAACGTCGTTTAGAGTTTGCTATGGAAGGTGCCAGATTTTTTGATTTAGTAAGATGGGGTGAAGCAGCAGAGGTTTTAAATGGTTATGTAGATGTTGAGAAAACAAAAAGAGATTTTTTGGCAAATGCACAATTTACCGCTGGTAGAGATGAATACTATCCAATACCACAAAGAGAAATTGATATAACAGGAGGAATATATATACAAAATCCAGGATATTAATTAAAAGGATAGTTTTTGAGTTAGTTTGGTAATTCCAGAAGAAATTAATTATAAATGGTTTCTTCTGGATATCAAAAGATTACTGATAATCATATAATAAACAAAAGAAGTTATGAAATCGAAAAATGAAATTAAACTTTTTACCACAGTACTTCTGTTAAGTCTTTTTATTTTGGCTAATAGTTGCCAAGTCACAGATGATTCAGTAGATACGATTCAGGGACCTGATTTGACTAATCCAGATGATGATCCAGATACCGACCCTGTGTTTGAAAATTTGCAATGTACACCGCAGATAGAACAATCTGATTATTCAATTTATAAAATAGGATCAAATGGAAGACGTATAGGTGATTTAATGCCTATTTACGATGATGCTTCAAATAAATTTTATATATATTATTTGAAAGATATTTGGAATGATGACTCAAATCAAAGACATCCATGGTATACACTATCTACGACTGATTTTTCATCGTATGATGAGATTAGTTCAGAAATAATAAATTCAAGTTCTGCAGGATGTGACCAAGACTTTGCTATTGGTTCAGGATCGGTTTTTATTGAAGACAACATATATTATGGTTTTTATACAGGGCATAATCCTAATTTCCCATCAAGCTGCGTAACTAAAAAAGAAGGCGTTATGTTGGCAACTTCAAACAATCCTGCAGCTGGTTTTACAAAAAATGAATCATTTACAACTATTTATGCGCCAACAGGAATGCAGTTTGATGAACAAGATAATTTTAGAGACCCATATGTTTTTGAAGATGCGGGAACTTACTATATGCTTGTTAGTGCCAGAGCAAATATTGGTGGAGTTTTTAAAGGTGTAATTGCTTCTTATACATCGACAGATTTATTGTCTTGGACATACGATGATATTTTTTATGATGGAGATAACAGTACTTACTTTATGATGGAAACAGCTCAAGTTTTCAAAATGGGAAGTATGTATTATTTAATCTTTTCTGATATTGATTCACGTAAAGTTATATATAGAAAAAGTAGTTCAGCAATTGGGCCATGGGAACAACCGACTGGTTCAGAATTTCTAGATGGGAATGATTTTTATGCTGCAAAAGCAGTAAGTAACGGAACAGATGCTTTTATAATGGGGTGGACTGCAAGAACTGAGAATAATTTAGATTCTGGTGTTAAAACTTGGGGCGGAAATTTAGTGGCACACAAATTAACACAAGACTCTAATGGTGATTTGATGTTGTCTATACCAGATGCCGTTAGCAGTGGTATGCAAACAGAAATTGCTTTAGAACTAAATAGAGAAATTGGCACTTTTGTAAAAACAGATGCAAACGAAGAGTCTTATGATCTTAGTAGTTCTACTAATAATAATGTTTCGGCGGTTTTTTATGAACCTATTGACGCACCAAGGTATTTAATATCAACTACTGTATCATATTCCCAATCAAATAGGGACTTTGGGTTTTTTCTTGGTGCTTGTGACGAGAATGACGACGTAATAAGTTTACGTTTTGTACCGAGTGAGAATAAAATAAGATTAGATAAAACAACTAGGTCATCTTTATCAAGTTCAACAATTTCGGATAATGAGACTTCTTTCACATTAGAACCAAATGTAGATTATGATGTTAAGATGGTTGTAGAAAATTCCATTGTTGTAATCTATGTAAATAACCAAGTTGCACTTACATCAAGAGTTTATAAAGCACCAAATACATCTTGGGGTGTATTTGCAGATAATAGTTCAGTGTCTTTTAAAACAATAAAAGTAACTAAACCATAAGTAAATTTACTCCTGTAAAGGATGTATTATTTCAAAATAACAAATAAAATAAGAAAATCATGATTAAAATTAAAAGAATATCGATGTTTTTAGTGTTCGGCTTCTTATTAACGCTAACTTCATCCTGTGAAGATTTAGAATTGGACCCAATTACGCCAACCATTGCTCAAAAAGTAAGCGGATTGAGTGTTGATTTAAATGGAGATGATGCCGTTTTAACTTGGACGAATCCGGCAAATGTCAGTAGTGTTTTTGTGTTGCATACAGATGGTACTGGTTCAGTTGAAGGACCTGCTACAACTTGGAGCTATGGTATAATAGACGTAAATAAGGATTATTTTTTCACGGTTAAAACTAAAGATGCAGATGGTAATTTATCATTAGGTGAAACAGTGTACCTAAACAGAGAAGGCCCTGAGGCAGTTAGAAACTTTGCAGCAACTCAAGATGTAAACGACGTAATCCTTACATGGGACTTAATAGAATCTGGTTTGCAAAGTATAAGGTTGCAAATCAATAATGATATAGTCAATTTATCTGGAGATGCTACATCTTATACTATAAGCGATCTTCCTGAAGGAGATTATACTTTTAAAATCAACACTTTTAATGCCGCGAATGTTATTTCACCTTCTAGAATTATTGAATTTCTTGTAAGTTTTGATATTAGAAAAATAGCATTTTTAGGTGCTGCTGCTGAAAACACACCTGTGGCATGGGACGCCTGCAACGGAGGGGATTTTACTGTAGATGATGATGAAACCGCCGCCCAGTGGTTTCCAAATATTGCAGGACCTTTTACAGAAGTTACATATCATTCGTTTACCGATGTAGCCAATGGCGAGGTAGATTTAAGTGTATATCATGCTATTTGGATTCAGTTTGATGGTGGCTGGTGGGGAGATAGGGTAGCCCAATTCCCTAATAATGGTGCTAACTGCATTATTGGTGAAGGCCCTGCGGATGGACCAGCATGTTCAGATTTAGCCGAGAATTTAATTAATAGAGTTACAACATATTATGAAGCAGGTGGAAATATACTTGTAAGTAATTTCGCGGCATTTATTTTAGATGATATTGGTGTAGTTGATGGTAATGGAGTTCCAAATCAAGCTTGGGGAGGTACAGGATATGAGGATTGGGCAACAGGTGATGCTTGGGGTGGTAGTTGGACAGCGGATACTTCTAGCCCTTATTTTACAGGGGTATCTTCTAATGCAGGTGGTTGTATTGGAGCAGATTTTGAGACTTTAGCTGCTGGTACTTTAAAAAAGAATAGAGTTGCTCAATATAATATGGATTTTGGTCCATGGGCAGCTGCGTCATTGGATGAAGCGCGGTCAAATTTTGAAGCTGCTGTAGGTGGTAACATTCTTTGGGGTAACTGTGGAGGTAACGAAGTTTGGGGTGTTGAATGGCCATCAGATGGAATAACTGGTACTGTAGTTTGTGCTATAGGTGGAACTTGGGACTGGGAAGTAGGTGGTGTGCCAAATGGCGATAACATGAAGATTATTACTAAAAATATTTTAAATCATTTAGCAGATTTAGGTCTTTCAAACTAATAAAATTTTTAATAGCAGTGTATTAGAATACACTGCCATTGTTAAAATTATATTTTAAAACTTTGGATGAAAATACTAAAGAGTTATTAAATTATAAAATAGAAAAAAATAAATATTTGAGTTAGTGTTTATTTTAGTTGAATTTTTCCCAGAAGAAGTTAAATTTAACTACTTCTGGGATTTTTTTAAAAAGAAATATTATGGCTAGAATAGTATGTTTTGGAGAAGTGTTATGGGATGTGTTTCCAACCCATAAAAAAATAGGAGGTGCGCCTTTAAATGTAGCAAGCAGATTACAATCATTTGATCATGATGTAGCAATGATTAGCGCTATTGGGAAAGGTGAAAGTGGAGCTAAAATTATCCAATACCTTAAAGATTATGGTATAAATATGAGTTGTATTCAAGTACTTAGCAAATATAAAACCGGGAAAGTAAAAGTGATGTTAAATGATAAAGGTTCAGCATCTTATAACATTAAATATCCTCGTGCATGGGATAAAATAATCGTAACAGAAGCTTCTAAAACTGCTGTAAAAAAGGCAGATGCATTTGTATTCGGAAGTTTGGTTGCTAGAGATGACACTTCCAAAAAAACATTGTATGAGCTTATTGAGCTTGCTAATTATAAAATTTTCGACCTTAATTTAAGAGCACCTTATTATACGAAAGAAGTATTGTTTCATCTTATGAAAAAAGCAGATTTCATAAAGTTTAATGATGATGAGCTTTTTGAGGTAAGCAAGTATTTGGGTTCTAAATATAACTCTTTAGAACAAAATTTAAAATACATAAGTGATAAGACGAATACAAAACATATTTGTGTTACTAAAGGACCGCACGGAGCTGTATTATTCTACAATGATAAACTATTTTACAATAGTGGGTTTCAAATAAAAGTCATAGATACAGTTGGAGCTGGAGATTCCTTTTTGGGATCACTTATTAGCCAATTATTAAACAAAAGTACTCCACAAGACGCTATTAATTTTGCATGTGCTGTCGGTGCTTTGGTGGCTCAAAACGAAGGAGCGAACCCTAAATTAACACTCTCAGATATTCATAGTTTTATGAATCCTTAAAAAAGGTTAGATTTGTATTAATTCAAGGATTTAGAAAATTCAATATCATCCAAATTATGTGCAAAGAGGTAAAAGGCTTAATTCGCTTATTGGATTTTTTGATAAAAATAACTCAGATCTTCCTTCAACACCTTCATAATAGTTGCGAGTGTTAGCATAATCAGATTTTGAAATTAGTTTAGGTTGAGCATTTTTCATAGCAATAGGAGTGTTTGCTACTTCAAATAGGTTAAGATCATTTTCTGCATCACCAAAAGAACAGATGAGTTTATCTTTAATAGTATCTCACTTTAGCTACAATTTTAACTTGCGAAGGCGAAAATTCGGAATCCTTCTGTGAAGCTATTAACTTATTGTTGTCCGCACTCGGAAGTTTTCAGTATAACAATTTTGCAGATATAGTTGTAAAAAATCTAATACGTGTTTGGCGTTTGGATTGCTTGAATCTGGATGTTTCATAACTTTTCAAATTTAACTCTAATTTAATTTTTCAAAAGCTATATAATTCCATTATTAAAATAGCTTTATCGAAAATGCTATTATAAAAAGTAGATAGAAATATCGGTCAATTCCTTTCAAGATAATTATGCCGGCTCTATATAGATCTTTAAGCATGTTCACCGATGATTGCATCATAAGCTTCCGCGAAGTATAACAGCACAAAGCCATTAGAAAATATATTATTCAACCTTTTTTAAAAAAGATTTTTAATATTTATTGGGGAATCAACACTTCAGAAATTCCATGAACTACGCCATTCTCAGCTTCTTGGTCTGGCTGAATGATTTCCGATTGATTGCAGAGTTCATCCGTTATTAGAATGTTATTATCATCCACTGTTAATGCTATATATCCGCCATTGAAAGTTTTCAATCGCAGTGCGTTGTCATTTATTAGAATCGAAGAAATTAGCGCATCAAAATCACTATTCAGATGACGTATAGTGCTAAGAAGCAAAAGTATTTATACATAAAATTATATTTTGTAACGGATATATCTAACTAGACTAATAGAATCTGCGAATTTTTAGTGAATATATTAATGTACGACATAATTATTATTAGACTTCTATAACTTTTTAATTGAGTCATTTAATCTTTTTCGTCGTACGAATTTGAAAAATACTAAGAATGATTTTTTAGATTATAACTGATTTTAATCAAATTGTATCCTAAATAGAGAAACCATAAGGTAACAATTAGGCCTACACCGCGTTCATAGATACCCTCATACTTTTCTGAAATGATGAGAAAACCAGAGCAAGCAACTAAGAACGCAAGACCAAGTCCGACACTAGCCACCGAATTTAATTAGTTTAATTTTGTTCATTATAGTTGTTTTAACACCCGTTATTACATATTGATAAATTGTAAAAATATCTTAGAAGTATGATTTCAATCAAAATTAAGAAATTAAATTTTCTAAATTTCAAACAATAATCGATAGGTTATAATTGCACTAAATAAATATTCTGTGATTTGTTAAGTGTGAAATTTAAGAATAACAAGAGGGCTAAATATTAATAAATAACAAACAAAAAAAACCTTGAATAATCAATTCAAGGTTTTTCAGTAGTATATGTTTCGAGGCGTTTTAGCCATTCATAGAAATCAAAAACTCTTCATTATTTTTCGTTTGCTTAAAACGATCATTGATAAATTCCATAGCTTCCACCGGATTCATGTCAGCTAAGTACTTACGCATTACCCACATTCTTTGAATCGTTGTGTCATCCAATAAAATATCATCACGTCTTGTGCTTGATGAAGTTAAATCAATCGCTGGGAAAATTCTACGGTTAGAGATCTTACGATCTAACTGCAGTTCCATATTACCTGTACCTTTAAATTCTTCAAAAATAACTTCGTCCATTTTAGAACCAGTTTCGGTCAATGCTGTAGCAATTATAGTTAATGAACCACCATTTTCAATATTACGAGCAGCACCAAAGAAACGTTTAGGTTTGTGCAAAGCATTAGCGTCAACACCACCAGAAAGAATCTTTCCAGAAGCTGGTTGAACGGTATTATAAGCTCTCGCCAAACGTGTAATGGAGTCTAATAAAATCACAACATCGTGTCCACATTCTACCAATCGTTTTGCTTTTTCTAAAACGATATTCGCGATTCTTACATGCTCGTGTGCCTCTTTGTCAAAAGTAGAAGCAATCACTTCGCCACGCACATTACGTTGCATATCTGTTACTTCTTCAGGACGTTCATCAATTAATAAAATCATTTGATAAACTTCAGGATGGTTGGCAGCAATAGCATTCGCCACATCCTTTAGTAACATTGTTTTTCCTGTTTTTGGTTGGGATACAATCATACCACGCTGTCCTTTACCAATAGGCGAGAACAAATCCATGATTCGTGTAGAAATGGTCGATTGCTTCTCGGCAATGTTGAATTTCTCTTGTGGAAATAACGGTGTTAAGTGCTCAAAAGCCACTCTATCTCTAACCACATTTGGGTTTTGACCATTAATTTTACTCACTTTAATTAAAGGGAAATATTTCTCACCTTCTTTTGGAGGTCGCACATGACCAAGAACCGTATCACCTGTTTTTAAACCGAACAATCTAATTTGGGATTGAGAGACATAAATATCATCTGGAGATGATAGGTAATTGTAGTCCGAAGATCTTAAAAACCCATAACCATCTTGCATAATGTCTAAAACACCTTCACTTTCAATAATGGCATCGAACTCATAGTCTGGTTCACGGTAGCGATTTCTGCTGTCCTTGTTGCCATTATTCTTTTGGTTATTGTTGTTACGGTTGTTATTGTTATCTTTAGAACGGTTCTGTCTATTGTCGTTAGAACGTCTTTTGTCATCCTTTTTGTCATTGGATTTATTGTCCTGACTTTTATTATGATGCGATTTTTCTTTATTGGATTTATCGTTGTTCGATTTGTCATTAGACCTGTTGTCTTTAGCAGACTTATCATTAGACTTATCGTTGTTCGATTTATCGTTTCTAGGCTTTTGCTGTTTAGGCTTTGTGTCCTCTTTTTTGTCATTGTCAGAAAACTCCATTGTTTTTTGATCTTTGTCGTTTTGAGGCTTTTTCTGAACTCTAGAGCGCTTTTGAGGCGGTTTGCTTTGAGATTGTTTTGGCTCTGGTTTGGTTTCGGTTGCCACCTTAGTTTTTACAGCATCAGGATTGGCCGCTTGGTAATCTAAAATTTTATAGACCAAGTCTAATTTTTTTTGAGTACGGTATTTAGGTACCTTTAGTTGTTTTGCTATCTCCTGCAATTCAGGAAGTTTTTTAGCTTTTAACTGAGAAATTTCAAACATTCTTATGTAGTATAATGTATTATAATTTTGATATTATTAATTCAATATTTTCTAAATGAAATAAAAAGAAAAAAAGTGAGATTAATTTGGAAGATTAGAAGGATGCAATTCAGTATGTTACTTCTTTATATTGCAATAATACGATTTTATTTTAAAACAATTTCTATCTTTTTAAAAAATAAACTGCTAATTTTGCAGAACTTTTTTAGTAAAAGATATGATTCAACGCATTCAAACCCTATATTTATTTCTAGCTGCTGTTATTTCTGCGGGCTTAATATTTGTGTTTCATTTGTGGACTGACAATGAAGGAGCAAAAGTATATGCACTAGATAATTATTTGTATTTAGGTTTATTTTTAGGCTCAGCTTTATTATCTTTGATTTCAATTTTTAGATTTAAAGACAGGAAATCCCAATTCGTTTTGGGACGACTTAATATAATATTAAACTTTATTTTACTAGGAATTTTTGTGTATCAATCTCTAAACTTATCTGGAGAAATTAACGTTTCTGAGAAAGGTATTGGGATTCTTCTTCCTATTTTTTCTATTGTGTGTTTGGTCTTGGCTAACAAGGCTATAAAAAAGGATGAAGATCTCGTAAAATCTGTAGATCGATTGCGATAAAACTAGAATCTTAATTAGTGTGAAAAACCCAAACACTGCCGTTTGGGTTTTTTAATAAATAAGCCCATCCTAGCCTTCTCAAAGGGAAGGAACTCTCAGCATTGCGCAAAAGTATCGGAAAGTCTATGTTTAGAAGAATATTTTCAGATTTCTATTATCCGTCCGAGTAAGAACTCCTTCCCTTTGAGAAGGTTGGGACGGGCTGTTATTTAGGATTGAAACTCAATAACCTCCAAATCATTAATTTTTTTTCCATCAATTTTAAAACGAAGCATGGTTCTTACCTTATGAAATCCATGCTTACCAGCCGCTCCTGGATTCATGTGCAACAAATCTAGTTTTTTGTCTGGCATCACTTTTAAGATGTGCGAATGTCCTGTTATAAAAATATCAGGAGGGTTTAAGTTCAGTTCTTCTCTAACACGTGTGTTATACTTTGGTGGATAACCGCCAATGTGCGTGATCCATACATCAATATCTTCGCACATAAACCTATTGTGGAGTGGAAACTCAGTGCGTGCTTTGGCATCATCTATATTGCCATAAACCGCTCGTAATGGTTTTAATTTCTTTATGCGATCTGTAACTTTTAAATCGCCAACATCGCCAGCATGCCAAACTTCATCGGCTTGTTTTACATGTTTTAGAATAGCATCGTCAATGTAGCTATGGGTATCTGATAATAGTAGTATTTTTTTCATACTATCCTAAATCCTTTCCTAGGGAAAAGACTTTTGTTAAGTTTAATTTTTCGTTCCCGAGAAATCGGGAATCTTGTTAATGTCTTAATTCTTAAACAAAAATAGTTTATATTCTTAATTCTAAATATTCCGTTAATGAGATTCTTGCGTTGGCAGGAATAAAGTATCTTTGCACTTCATCAAAAGTAAGATTTCTATTGCGATTTTTCATCGAACTTTCATTTAATGGTAAAGTCTATCATGGTTGGCAAAATCAGCCCAATGCTATTTCTGTACAAGAAGTATTGGAAAAAGCGCTTTCCACTATTTTGAAAACTGAAATCTCAATTATGGGAGCTGGCAGAACAGATTCAGGTGTCCATGCATCGCAGATGTTTGCGCATTTTGATTTTGAAAATAAAATCGAATCAACAGATTTGATTTATAAGCTGAATTCTTTTTTGCCAAAAGATATTGCCATAACTTCTATTTTTGAAGTAAAACCTGAGGCACACGCTAGGTTCGATGCGCTGAGTAGAACCTATCATTATAAGATCTCGACCTCAAAAAATGTTTTTGATTACGAGTTTGCCTATCAAGTGCAATTGCCTTTAGATGTTGAAGCGATGAACAAAGCCTGCAAAATCTTATTTGAGTATAAAGATTTTCAATGCTTTTCTAAAAGTAATACCGATGTAAAAACGTATAATTGTGACATAAAGGAAGCGTTTTGGGCAAAGAAACAAGGGCAACTTGTTTTTACAATTAAAGCCGATCGTTTTTTGAGAAATATGGTGAGAGCCATTGTCGGAACCATGGTAAACATAGGGTTAGGAAAATTGAAAGCAAATGATTTGCATCAAATTATAGCTTCAAAAAATAGAAGCGAAGCCGGATTTTCAGTGCCTGCACATGGCTTGTATTTGGCAGAAATAGTTTATCCAGAACGTATAAAACTGTAAAAGCGATTCATCGCATATAACAAATTTCCGATTAACAGGAAAATAGATACCACGATCAAGTCGTGGCACAAGATGACAGAAAAAGAAAAGAAAATATTTGATGTTTCGTTGTTCACACGATTGTTGCAGTACATAAAACCGTATCGCACGGTATTTGTGATTTCGTTGGTTTGCGTTATTGGACTGGCATTATTCGGAGCCTTAAGACCTTACGTTTTGAAAGAAGCGATTGATGTCAAAATCGCCAATAAAGAATACAATGGCTTTGTGATGTATATGGTTATCATGCTTGGCTTGTTGATTCTTGAGGTAATTTCACAATTACTGTTCATATATTATGCCAGTTGGTTAGGACAATCCGTCGTCAAGGATATTCGCGTGAAATTATTTAAACACATGCTGAAATTCAAAATGACTTATTTCGATAAATCTTCGGTTGGTGTATTGATTACAAGAGCAGTCACAGATATGGAGCGTATTGCGGATATTTTCGGTCAAGGCCTATTTATGATATTTAGTGATGTGCTTAAAATGTTGGTAGTTGCTGGTTTTATGTTTTACATGAATTGGAAATTGAGTCTCATCGTTATTGTGACTTTACCCATTATTTTATTTGCAACAAAGGTTTTTCAAAAGTATATGAAACGTGCGTTTGAAGATGTAAGAACTGAGGTGTCTAACTTAAATTCCTTTGTGCAAGAGCGTGTGACAGGAATGAAAATTCTACAATTATTCACAAGGGAAGCTACTGAATACAAAAAGTTTAAAGCCATTAACGAGCGCCATAAAAAAGGTTGGCTTAAAACGGTTTGGTATAACTCTATTTTCTTTCCTATTGCCGATTTCATTTCGTCATTGACCATGGGAGCTGTGATCTGGTATGGTGGAATAAATACAGTTGTTGGTCAAACAGCAACCTTAGGAGATTTAATTGCGTTCACCATGTTTATTCCTATGTTGTTTAGACCACTTAATCAAATTGCCAATAAATTCAACACGCTGCAAATGGGAATGGTGGCCGCAGACCGTGTTTTTAAAGTTTTGGATACCACATCTAATATTGACGATTCTGGTACTATTGAAGCTCGACATTTTAATGGTAATATTTCTTTTAAAGATGTACGGTTCTCTTATGTTAAAGATGAAGAAGTCTTAAAAGGTGTTTCCTTACAGGTTGAAGCGGGCGAAACAGTTGCTATTGTTGGAGCGACAGGAGCAGGAAAATCGACCATCATTAATTTATTGAATCGTTTTTACGAAATCAATTCGGGAATTATAAAAGTTGATGATACAGACATTAAAGAAATGACATTGAGTTCACTAAGAAACCAGATTGCAGTTGTACTTCAAGATGTGTTTTTATTTGCAGATACCATTCTGAATAATATTACATTAAATAACGACGATATTACGGAAGATGATGTGGTAAGTGCAGCCAAAGCCATTGGCATACATGAGTTTATTTCAAGTCTTCCAAATGGTTATCATTATAATGTGAAAGAACGCGGTGTAATGTTGTCCTCTGGTCAACGCCAATTGATTTCCTTTTTAAGAGCTTATGTGACTAATCCAAGTATTTTAATTTTAGATGAAGCGACATCTTCAGTAGATTCGTATTCGGAACAATTAATACAAGATGCAACCGATAAAATAACGGAAGGACGAACTTCTATTGTAATAGCGCACAGATTGGCAACCATTCAACAAGCTGATAAAATTATTGTTATGGATGCTGGCAGAATAGTAGAAATTGGTACGCACAAATCATTACTCAAACAAGAAAACGGTTACTATAAAAACCTGTACGAAGTTCAGTTTTTGAAGGCTGAAGCGGTTTAGTTTGCCGATTTAGTTTTGGCTGCCTCTTCGGCCGCTCTTTTGCTAGCTTCAAACATCTCTTGTAACGCTCCTGTAAAGTACATTACACATAGCATAACTATAGTGATGATAAAAAGCGTTAGTCCCAAAACAAAAAAGAATAATAAAGTTCTAACTATTATCTCTAAACGGCTTCAGGTTTTCTGAAAAGTGTAATGAACGTTTTTAAAAGTGTATTGTCGTAATTAAAAAAAGTTTCGCTGATATGCTCAAAAAGATTTTTGAATGTCAAACGATTTCTAATCACTTTACCACCGCAATTTTTAAAGTAGTCATCATATTCTTCTAGTTCGGTATGACAGTTTTTACAGGTCATTTATGTGTAACATATAAATATAAAAATGCTAGAAGGCCACCAAAAATAATAAATACGATCATGGTTAACGCATAAAACACCAATACAAGTAAGGACTCTGCCACTGTTTCCCAAAAACCGTTTTTAAACACACGTTTAAGAACGTAAAATAAATACACGAAAAATGGAATAGTCAACACGGTGGATACAATAACGTAATCTAATCCAAAACATAAAAAAAGTATACTAAATACAGAGGTAATTATTATGGTCTGTGCAGAAAAATACAGGTTAAGAACCAAATGTTCAGTGAAATTGTAAATACGCTGTTTAAGTATATAATAGGCCAGCCAAGTACTTAGAGCATAAAACGGAATCGTAACAATATAAATTAGACCTTGGAAATTTAATATGTTGTTAAAATCAAAATCCTTCAACGGATTTTCCTGTGTTGCTAAAGATGCATTAAACCCTTCGTTGAATCCAGCACCAAAGTCCATAGATTCTTTAAACAAAGTAGTCATAAAAAACACCTGTATACCAGCTAAGGTCAACGAAATGGCAAAATACTGCAAGACATCAATATACTTTTTTCGCGTACCATTGATGTAACCCACAATTACAATTTCGGGTTGTTTGAAAAGATCGATAAATGTGCGTAGAAATTTATTATCAATAGAAATAAACTGTTCATTCACTTGCTGCACCAATACTTTTGGCTTAAGCCGATTCTGTATTACCTTCGCACCACATTCATCACAAAATTTTTGTGTATCTCTAAGCGAATTATTACAGTTTTTACAATGCACTAGCCTAAATCTTCCTTGATTTTTTGAATGAGTTCATCGGTGTCATTGAACATTTCGAACTCGCCATTTTTTATATAAGAAATCTGACCTGTTTCCTCACTTACGCAAAGGGCTAAAGCATCCGTTTTTTCTGTAATTCCAATAGCAGCTCTGTGTCGTAAACCGAATCGTTCTGGAATATTTTTTTCATTATTGACAGGAAGAATAACGCGTGTGGCTTTTACAATATTCTTGTCTATGATTGCGGCGCCATCATGCAACGGACTATTTTTAAAAAAGATACTTTCTATAATAGGTTGAGAAACCAAAATATTCATTTCATCGCCTGTGCTCGTTAAAAAATCTAAGTTGTTGTTACGCTCAATAACGATTAAAGCACCTGTGTTTGATGATCCCATTTTATTACAAGCATTAATAATGGCGTCCACATCCGTTGAGGTTTGGTCGTCGTTTTTAAGGAATTTAAAGTTTTTGAAAACATTACGTTTGCCACCAATATTGGTTGAACCTACCATTAAAAGAAACTTTCTGATTTCGGGTTGAAAGACGACTATTAAAGCAATAATTCCGACTTTCATAAACCCATCAAAAATGCTATAAAGCATCTGCATGTTCAGGTAATCAGTTAATCGCCAAGCAAAATAAATGATCAGAATACCTATAAAAATATTGATAGCAACCGTTCCTTTTACAAGTTTGTAGATATAATAGAGCAGAATAGCCACAAGGAAGACATCCACAAAATCTATAAATCTAAAATCCCAAAGTTGTAAGTTTTCCAAATGGTTGGTGTTTTTGCTAATTTAAGAATTTATGTTTAGTAGGGAAGAAAAAAATATAATTGTTGTCACAGTTCTATTGATTATTAAAAATTCACACCCCTAAAGTCCCCTCGAGGGGACAATTTCCAGAATAAGAATTGAGTAAACTGAAAATATATTGTTCACTCTTAAATTAGATTTTTATCATAAACCTATAAAGTTTATTAGCACGATTGTCCCCTCGAGGGGACTTTAGGGGTGTTTTTCAAAACCTTAATTGTCTAATTTTTTCTGTTTAATAAATGAATTCGTTTATGTCAATTGTGATTTTATCCGATTCAAGTTTTGATAATTCAGATTTTAAAGAAATGTAATCTTGGAACAAGAGACTCTTATTAAAATAAAGTTTCAAAATAAAGAAATCAGTTAATATATTATTCTCAATTAGAAAGTTGACATAATCAGATAATAATTCTCTTTTTATTTTAGTCGCACCAAAATAAATATCATTTAAATCAAATTTTACTTCAAATACTTGAGTTATATCAGGTCCCTTATGAGATGTTTTTGAAAGCTTTTCTATCAGTATTGTATCTCTCTTTATCAAATTTATATCATCAATTATTTCTGATACTCTAAAATCCATTTCATCATTTGAGAAAGTATAATTCACATCCGTAAACTCCAAAAACCCCAAAGTCCCAATACTCGTATCATTACAAGTAAAATAATTCTTCGCATCTTCATTCTTGTGCATTTCTGCATTTCGCTTCTTATCCTGTAAAAATTTTATATGCGGAATGGCTTGTCTCAACGTTAAGCGTTTATCGACATTAACCAACCAATTGGTGGTGGTGATGAGGTTTTTTCGATTTAATAAGGTGGAATCAGGTTGGGTTTCATCGTAAAAGATATAAGCAGGAGATACGTCTAAAACTTCTGTGACTTCGGCATTTTCAATTTCCGGTAATTGTAAAACACGTTCGTTGTTGCAGCTAAAGCAACCTAAAATGAGGAGTATATAAATGTAGCGCATAGTTTGTTTAAAAGTTTCATATTTAAGACCTGCTAGGTTTTGGAAACCTGTTAGGACTTGAGTTGATTGTAAAGTGTGACACATTCCATTGCTTCCTTCACATCGTGAACGCGTAAGATTTTTGCACCTTTTTCCAAAGCAACCATGTGCAAAGCAGTTGTTCCGTTAAGTGCATTTTCGGAATTGGACTTTAAAGTTTTATAAATCATCGATTTTCGAGAGATACCAGCTAAAATGGGCTTTTCTGTTAGTTGAAGCAATTCTAATTTATTCAGCAATTCAAAATTCTGTGCTGTGGTTTTTGCAAATCCAAAACCAGGATCGATAATGATATCGTTGATTTTTTCTCGGTGCGCAACTGCTATGCGTTCCGCAAAATAAGCGATAACTTCTTTGGTTAAATCTTCATATTGCGTTTGTTGTTGCATCGTTTTTGGATTGCCTTTCATGTGCATCATGATGTAGGGCACAGCTAACTTTCCAATAGTAGATAGCATATTGTCATCTAATTTTCCAGCAGAAATATCATTGATTAACGCTGCGCCAGCTTCAATGCTTTGCTTAGCGACTTCGCTTCTAAATGTATCAATAGAAATTAAAGTCTTAGGAAAATGCGTCAAAATTAATTCTACAACAGGGATCACACGATTCAGTTCCTCGGCTTCACTAATATCATCAGCGTTCGGGCGTGAGCTGTAACCACCAATATCAATAAACGTGGCACCATCTTTCAGCATCGTTTCAACCTGATTCAAAATCTCAGTATAATCCTTGTATTTTCCACCATCAAAAAACGAATCAGGAGTCACGTTAAGAATTCCCATCACTTTTGGTGTGGATAGATCAATCAATTTACCTTTACAGTTTATGGTCATATTTATTTGCCGCGAAAGCGGTAAGCTTTTAGATAGAATTTAAAGTTCAAAGTTATTAACATATTCCCAAACTTTAAAGCTGATTTCAAATCATTGAACTCTGAACTTTGAACTTTGAACTAAATAAGCGAAATTTACGCAAAATTTACTCGAAAATCGAGATTTTAGTATAGAGGGCTTTAGGTATATAAAAGTCCTTTATAAACCAAAACTTGTAACTGACTTACGAGTAGCTAATTTTTGATCAATGCAAGACACTTCAAAACAATACGATGCGGTTATCGCCAAATGTAGAGCCCTTTTTGTCAATAAAATGAGTGATTATGGCAGTGCATGGCGAATTTTGAGATTACCATCGTTAACCGATCAGATTTTTATTAAAGCACAGCGCATACGAGGCTTACAGCAAAATGCGGTTCGAAAAGTAGATGAAGGCGAAGTCAGCGAGTTTATCGGAATTATAAATTATTGTTTAATGGCACTGATCCAGTTAGAAAAAGGTGTGGTGGAGCAACCGGATTTAAACACGGAAGAAGCTGCCGAATTATATGACGAAAAAATAGCACTCACAAAACAATTAATGATGGATAAGAATCACGATTATGGTGAAGCCTGGCGAGATATGCGTGTCAGTTCTTTAACCGATTTGATATTGCAGAAATTATTACGCGTAAAGCAAATTGAAGATAACGCAGGAAAAACCATAGTAAGCGAAGGTATTGACGCCAATTATCAGGATATGATTAATTATTCGGTTTTTGCAATGATTCACTTGGGAGAAAGCAAATAAATTTTTATGAAATACATAGTACAAATAAGCAGAATATTCACAGGAATCCTTTTCATCATTTCAGGATTTATAAAACTAAATGATCCTTTGGGGTTTTCATACAAACTTCAAGAATACTTTGGCGCAGACGTGTTGAATCTTGAATTTTTGATTCCATATGCCTTAGGTATTTCAGTAATCGTTGTGGTTTTTGAAGTGGTATTAGGTGTGTTTTTATTGATTGGTTATAAACCTAAATTTACGGTTTGGAGCTTGTTGTTAATGATTGTATTCTTCACATTTCTAACCTTTTATTCAGCCTATTTCGATAAAGTAAAAGACTGTGGCTGTTTTGGAGATGCTTTAAAATTAACACCATGGGAAAGCTTTACAAAAGATGTAATTTTACTGGTGCTTATTTTGATTTTGTTCTTTGGGATGAAAAACATCAAACCTATTTTTACAAAACTTCCAACCACTATAATCGCCCTGTTGAGTTTTTTGATATCGCTTTGGTTTGGCTACCATGTTCTAATGCATTTGCCTGCGATAGATTTTAGGGCTTATAAGATTGGCGCTAATATTCAGGAAGGTATGATAATTCCGGATGATGCTCAAAAACCAGTTTCAGAGTATACTTGGACGTTTATGGTCAATGGCGAAGCCCAAGAATTTGTAACCAACGGAAGCTATCCTAAAGTAGATGGCGAGTATGTCGGTGTAGAAACTGAAGTGATTGACGAAGGTTATATACCACCAATTCAAGATTTTTCCATAGAATCTGATGATGAAGATTTAACCGATTATTTCTTGGAAAAAGATAATTTAGTGATGGTTGCCATGTATAGTATTCCCAAGGCCGAAGCCGAAGCCGAAGGTGTGGCAAAGCTAAAATCATTTACTGACCAAGCCCTAAAAAAAGGATACACGGTCATTGGCTTAACTTCCTCAGGTCCTAGCGACAAAGCGCAGTTAAAAGCTGATTACGATCTAAATTTTGAGTTTTATCTGTGTGATGAAAAAGTTATAAAAACAATCGTCCGTTCTAATCCTGGCATTGTGGTTTTAGAAAAAGGCACAATAACGCAAAAGAAACATTGGACCGATATTGAAGATATTGATCTTTAGTATTCAGTATAAGTTTGTAGGTTAATTAGTTGGAACTTAATGCCAAACGTTATCAGTATTAAAATTGATTTTTTAAAGCTTTAAAATATGAACCCATAAATTGTGATAAGGTATATACTTAATAAATTATTATACGCTTTCATCACCTTAATAGGTGTCATTACCGTCATTTTCTTTTTGTTCACTATACTGCCTGGCGATCCTGCAAAAATGATGCTTGGTCAAAATCAAACGGCCGAACAAGTGCAAGCCGTAAAGCAGAAATACGGATTCGATAAACCTCTTGGTACCCAATTTTTATATTATTTGAATGATTTATCACCAATTTCATTTCATTCTAATACACCAAAGGATTATACCCATTTAAGCCCTAATAAATATACCGCAACAGAAATTTTCACCATAGGAAACACAACTACAGTTTTAAAATTGCCTTATTTGCGTGAATCCTTCACGAAGCAAGGAAAGAAAGTCACAGAGGTTATAGCAGAAACCATTCCAAATACTTTTGTCCTGGCCGTTTCAGCAATTGTTATTGCTATCGTTCTGGGCATTATTTTCGGAATCATTTCGGCATTATATAAAGACACTTGGATAGACAAAGCCATTCAAGTGCTAAGCACATTTGGCATGAGTGTGCCATCCTTTTTTAGTGCGATATTATTTGCTTGGCTATTTGGTTTTGTATTACATAAATATACCAATCTGGAAATGACAGGTAGCTTATACGAACTTGATGATTTCGGTGAAAAAATGACTATTCAATGGAAAAACTTAATTCTTCCTGCAATAGTACTGGGAATTCGCCCTTTGGCAGTTGTAATTCAATTGATGCGAAATTCTTTATTGGAAGTCATGAACCAAGATTATATAAGAACCGCAAGGGCAAAAGGCTTGACTGAATATCAGGTGATAAAAAAACACGCCGTAAAAAATGCATTAAATCCTGTGGTGACGGCAATTTCGGGTTGGTTTGCTTCCATGTTGGCAGGAGCCGTTTTTGTGGAATATATTTTTGGTTGGAATGGTTTAGGTAAAGAAATTGTTAATGCGTTGAATACCTTAGACTTGCCAGTAATTATGGGAGCGGTTTTGGTTATTGCGATTGTTTTTATCACTATCAATATTTTTGTGGATGTTATTTATGCTTGGCTGGATCCGAGAGTTAAATTGTCTTAGTTAAAAGTTTAGGAATTCTTGCTCAATGAAGTCTTGTAAATATTAAAAAGTATTGTCTTTTCTATAACGATTTCGTTGATTATTATTTCTTTAGGGAAAGTTTTGTGTAATCTTTTTACCTTATTTTTGTAATTCAAAATTTAATGTTAACCAATAAAAATCCCTTCCCCTTGGGAAGGTTAGGATGGGAATGAGAAAAAACATAGTAGCAGGAAACTGGAAAATGAATAACGATTTGGCACAGACCGAAACGCTAATTACAACACTAAAAAATCAAACCAAAACATCTGACGCTGAGGTTATGATTGCGCCAACATATACTAATCTTTGGCAGGCCTTTCAAACGTTAAGAGAGAATGATATAGAAGTCATTGCACAAAATATGCACTTTGCGGAAAACGGTGCCTATACTGGCGAAATTAGCGCAAGTATGCTTAAAAGTATTGGGATACAAACTGTGATTCTTGGGCATAGCGAAAGACGTGCTTACTATAATGAAACCGATGAGTCATTGGCGAAGAAAATAGATGCCGCTTTAGAAAATGAAATGCGCACTATTTTTTGCTTTGGGGAAGAATTAGCGGATAGAAAAGCAGGCAACGAAGAAGCTGTTGTAGAAGGTCAGATTAAAAACGCCTTATTTCATTTAGAAGCGGATGCTTTCAAGCATATAGTTTTAGCTTACGAACCAGTTTGGGCCATTGGTACTGGAGAAACAGCAAGCCCGGAGCAAGCACAAGACATGCATGCCTTCATCAGAAAAACATTGGCTAACAAATATGGCAACGATGTCGCAAATTCTGTTTCCATTCTTTATGGTGGAAGTGTAAAGCCAAGTAACGCCAAGGAAATTTTCGGAAAACCAGATGTAGATGGCGGATTAATTGGAGGAGCTTCGCTTAAAGCAGAAGATTTTTACGCTATTGTAAATGCGTTTTAAAAATTGCTTATCTTTTACTTCTCAAATACCAATTTAATGTTGAATTGGTATAACATAGAAGTATTTGAATTTTAATATATACAACAGCATCATATTAGCAGGCGTTATTCAAGGTCTCATATTTGGTGCTGTTGTTTTGTTTTCTAAAAAGTATAATCACAAAAGTGTCTATTTTTTAGTTACTATGATAGTGATCTATTCATTGAATAATCTTCAATATTATTTTGTGGATATAGGTGTATTTGATTATAATGAATTCTTTAAAAATTATTACTTTCCTTGGGCAGAATTGGTACCTGCATTGTTATATTTTTACGTTTTAAGTTTTTTGTTTCCTGAGAAAAAAAACAGTAATAAATCAAGATGGTTGTTGTTACTTTTCGGACTTCATTTTTTGATTAGTGCAGTTTATAAGGTTTTGGTGAGAATTAATTCTAAATTAGAATTTCTAGAACAGTTAAAAGATGGTTTAAGATATTATTCTGCATATTATGCGGAATTAGTCACAGGGCTTTTAGGTATTTGTGTGCTGGTTGTTTTGTTTTTTAAGATAAAAGACTACCAAAAAAAGCATCTTGAATTTCAACGGGAGTACATCAAGTTAGAATTAAATTGGTTGAAAATAACATTACTACTGTTTTTACTATTAACCATATTAAATGTTTCTTTAGTCATAACCGATATGACGCTTTTTGAAGATATATCATATTATCCTGTTTGGATTCTTTTGACCTTAATTATATACTGGTTAGGCCATATTGGTATCTATAAATATGGGATTGTAGAAGAACGAAAACAGATCCGAAAAAAGAAAAAAAATAAAACGGCTCCAATTTTAGAAATAAAAACAAAGCATATTATCATTGAACGTCTAAAACAATTTCTTGAGAATGAAAAACGTTTTTTAGACTCCTCATTAACACTGGAAAAAACTGCCGATGCTTTAGAATTGAGTCAAGGGCATTTGTCTAAAATTATCAACAAGGAATTAGGTATAAGTTTTAAAGACTACATCAATACATTGCGAGTAGAAGAAGCGAAATCCTATTTACAAGATGAGGATTTTTCGAACTATACCTTAGTCGCCATTGGTCTGGAAGCCGGATTTAATTCGAAGTCTGCTTTCAACACCTCTTTCAAAAAAATTACAGGAGAAACGCCTTCCCAATTCAAACAGAAACATAACAATTAGTCTTATTTTTTCATAATCACATAAAACAGCACGCTTGGTATTTGTGGTGAATGTAGTTTTATATCATTGTTAATCAATAAAATATAAGATTATGAAACGAATACTACTATTAATCATTCCACTATTATTTTCAACAACCATCAACGCCCAAGGTTGGGGACAAACGCAAAAAATAGTTCCTGATGATCGGTCCCAATCACAGCAATTTGGGTCAGATGTTGATATAGATGGTAATTTTGCGGTAGTGGGAATGTTGCCTAGTGCAAACGAAACCAATGTTTATATATTTGAAAACGATGGCTCTGGAAATTGGATACAAGTACAAAAATTAGAAAGTCCAGATTATAACCAGTTTGATCATTTTGGGTATTCAGTCGCAATCAGTGGCGATTATATATTTGTTGGAGCTTGGGGTGAAGATCGAGATGCAACAAATTCAAATTTCCTTCAAGCAGCAGGAGCAGTTTATGTTTTCCAAAAACAACCGTCAGGATTATTTGATTTTGTACAAAAAATTGTAGCCTCAGATCGTGAGACGTTAAACGCCTTTGGTTACACAGTTGCTGTTGATGGAGATTATGCCTTGGTAAGTCCGGTAAGACACGATTATGATGAAACTGGAAATAATTTTTTAGACGATGCAGGTGCTGCTTATATTTTTGAGCTTGACAGTGGTGGCACATGGAACGAGGTGCAAAAGATTGTGGCTTCAGATAGAGCGGCTTTTGATTATTTTGGACAGTTAGCAATTGCAGTAAATGGAAACTATATCGCAATAGGCTCTTATGGAGAAGATGAGGATGAAAACGGGACGAACTTAATCCTTAGTGCTGGATCTGCTTACATATTTGAACGTGGTACAAATGGAATATGGAGTGAAACACAAAAAATTGTGGCCTCTGATAGATCACAAGGGGTGTTTTTTGGGTGGTCAATAGGAGTGAATGGAAATCAAGTGGTTGTTGGATCTAATCAAGACAACGAATTTAGAGGTGCTGCTTATACTTTTGAAAGAAACGCCAATGGTATCTGGAATCAAACTCAAAAACTTATTGCGTCAAATGCTTTCCCAGGCGATCGTTTTGGACAAGATGTAGATATTGATGGTAACCGAATTGTTGTGGGATCACATTTAAAACATATTGGAAGTCAGGGAGACGATGGTGCAGCTTATATTTTTGAAGACAAAGCTGGTGTTTGGACAGAAACTGCATTTATTTATGATGCCTTTTATAAATCAAGCGAGTATTTTGGCTTTACCGTAGCGATAAGTGGTGATTTTGCGTTTGTGGGTGCTTATGGCGATGAAGAAGATGAAAATGAAGAAAATAATTTAAATGGAGCAGGTGCTGCCTTTATGTTTGATGTGAATGAACCCAATACGTTAAGTGTTGTTAAGTCTGACTTTGAATCCATAATTAAAGCCTATCCCAATCCTGTTCAAAATGTTCTTAATCTTGATTTAGGACGTTACTACGATAATACTCGTCTTCATGTTTACAACATACTTGGGCAAGAGGTTTTTTCTAAAAATTACAACAATTCAAGAATTATAGAAGTAGAGTTTTATAACCAATCTAAAGGGTTATATATCGTGGAATTAGCATTAGAAAATCAGATACACTCAAGAGTAAAAGTAACTAAGCAATAAAGCGAAAATCTCATGAAAACTTATAAATTGATAATAGTGCTTGTTGTTTTATTTACACAGACAGTGATATCCCAAGTTGGAGTTGGTACAACAAATCCGAATGCCACTTTAGATATTCGGTCGTCTGACCAAGTAGCACCTGCTAATAACGATGGTTTGTTGATTCCAAAAATAGATGAGTTTCCAGTAACCAATCCAACTGCATCCCAAGATGGAATGATGGTTTATGTGACAGGAAATGGAACACCAACAAAGGGGTTTTATTATTGGGATGATGCGCAAACCAGCTGGACAAGTGCTACAGGTGCAAAAAGTATTAATGACCTTGCAGATGGTAAAACTATAAATAGTGGTACTTCACTTTTTCTAGGGATAGGAGCAGGGATTAACGATGATGGAACCAATAACCAAAATATTGGTATTGGATTAGAAGCATTAAATTCTTTAACAACCGGATTTGGAAATGTAGCAATTGGCAATAACGCATTATATAGTAATGTCAATGGTGGTTTTAACAATGCCATTGGCTATAATTCATTATACAACAATACCGACGGTGGTTTTAACGTGGCGAATGGTTATCATGCATTGTATAGCAATACAATTGGAAATGGTAATATTGCCAATGGTTTTAATGCATTATATAACAATACAAGTGGTGGTTCTAATATTGCAATTGGTAGTAATGCTTTGTATAATAATACTACTGGAGCTGCTAATATTGCATATGGATTGCGGGCACTGTATAATAACACTATAGGATTAGGTAACATTGGCATTGGTTATCATTCACTTTTGTTAAATACTTCAGGAAGTTCAAATGTTGCTATAGGGTTGTATTCTCTCGATGATAATACTACTGGTGATTTTAACATTGCAGTGGGTAATGGTGCTCTAGGAGCGAATACAACAGGTGGTTACAGCGTTGCGTTAGGATTTTTGTCTTTAAATCAAAATTCAATAGGTGAGCGAAATGTCGCTCTTGGTTATCATGCTGGTTATAGTGAGACAGGTTCTAATAAGCTCTATATAGAAAACACAAGTAATGCAAACCCTTTAATTTATGGCGAATTTGATAACGATATTTTAGGCTTTAATGCTTATGTAGGTATTGGAAATCAAATCCCAAATGCCAGATTACATGTTACGGAAGAAGGAACTTCTGGTGTGCAAACTATTGTTGCGGGTCTAGCATCCAACACTTCTAATCGTCCCGTTTTACAATTTTCAGAAACTGCCGATATGGGTTTAGCGGAAGGTATGAGCATTGAATATAATGGTGTTGGTCTAGCTGGGGAAAATAGAATGGTTATTAATGGTCTTGGTGGTAATCCATTGATTCAATTTAGAAATGATGGAAATCTTAATGTTCTTGATGGAAGAGTTGGTGTGCAAACCGAATTTCCTACTTGTGCAATGGAAATAAATCATCCTTCTGGGTCAGGAATCGAAGGGTTAAAATTGTCTAATCAAGTAGATACGGATAATTGGCGCTTTTATGTGCAATGGAATACTAATACTTTGGCCTTACTCTACAATGATGTTAATATTGGAAACTTTGATGACGTTTCAGGAGTTTATACCGCTATTTCTGATAGAAATTTAAAAACTAATATTTCAAATATAGCTTCAGTTTTAGAAAAGATCCAAACGCTTCAAGTGGTGGATTATAATTTCAAATTTCAAAACGATTCCAAAAAATATGTTGGGCTCATAGCTCAAGACGTTGAAGCGGTATTTCCACATCTTGTTAATCCACCAAATGAAGAATCAGAAAACTATACTATGGACTATAGTGGATTTGGAGTTTTGGCAATAAAGGCCATACAAGAACAACAAGAAGAAATTAAAGAACTTAAACAACAATTGCAGTTGCAACAAAAAGAAATGGATAAAATTATATTCATTTTAAAAGACTTATTACCTGATTAATAGTCAAGAAACTTTAGATGTAGGGATCTAATGTTGGCATCTTTCAATTTAATAATTGGTTGATGCCATTTTCTTTTTTATAAACTGAAATAGGTTATCTTTTTGGCCTTATTAAAAATACAATTTATTTATAACAGACTATAGCTTTATAGTGTTTCAAATTTCTAAGGGTATTCCCTGAATTTTAATATTCAGAGAATACCCTTGGCTTTTTTATAAGCTATCTGTGTAATTTGCAACTAGTTATTAATCAGTTGGTTTAAAGCTGAAAAGTGTTATTTAGTTTTAGATATTCAAAAAATAGTTGGAACACATGGATAATAAAATGGCTTTCTTATGTATTCTATTACCGTTTCTATGTATAGCTCAAGTGGGTATTAATACCACATCGCCAAATGCAAGTTTGGATATTCAATCCTCTAACCAAACTACACCTACAAATACAGATGGTATATTAATCCCTAAAATAGATGATTTTCCAGTTACAATTCCTACTGCAGCTCAAGATGGTATTCTTGTTTATGTTACTGGAAATGGCGCACCAGCGAAAGGCTTTTATTATTGGGATAATGTGAGTATTTCTTGGATTGCTCTCTCTGGAGCTACAATTCAAAAAATTAATGATTTAAATGATGGCAAATCTGATAATGATGGCTCTGACAATGGATCATCTCTTTTTCTTGGAATTAATTCTGGGGCAGCAGATGATGGCTCTGATAATAGAAATATTGCGGTTGGTTTTGAAAGTTTACATTCAAATACCATAGGCTTTGATAATGTTGCTATTGGATATCAATCTTTATTTAATAATATTGATGGTTTTGGTAATGAAGCTATAGGTTACAGCACACTTACAAATAATATAGATGGCGATGGTAATGTGGCCATAGGACGCAGAGCGTTACAGGATAATTCCTCTGGGTCATTTAATGCAGCAATAGGTTATCGCGCCTTAATTCGAAATACAATCGGCGAGAATAATACGGCCATTGGTAATTATGCTATAGATAATAATAGAGACGGTTCATTAAATACTGGAATAGGATACAATGCGATGTCCAATATGTTTTCAGGAGATGAAAATGTTTCCTTTGGAGCAAATTCATTAGATAGTAATTCTACGGGCAATCAGAATACGAGTATTGGTACAGAATCCTTGTATGACAATACTTCTGGCAGCGGCAATGTGGCTTTAGGATTCCAATCTGGTTCAACCAATACAGGTTCAAATAATATTTTTATAGGGAACAATTCAGGACTAAACTCGTTTGCAGATAATAATAACCTGTATATTGAAAATTTAGGAGGTACAAGTCCTTTAATCTATGGCGAATTTGACAATGATTTATTGCGAACCAATGGCGATTTTGAGGTGGTGAAAACAACCAATTCAACTTTAAAGATAAAAACAAATGATGGCAATTCTTCTTCTATTTCATTATTAGAAGGCGCAGATTACGGTTTTGAATTTTTATATACTGGCTCAGATGATAAATTGAACTTATGGTCCAGAACTTTTTCTGGTAATGAAGCAGAACGTATGACCTGGCTAAAGGATGGAAGAGTAGGTATAAACGATAATGCGCCCAATGCCTCATTGGATATTGAAGCTTCTAATGTAGCAACGCCAACAAGTGTAGATGGTATTTTAATTCCTCGTGTTAATGTGTTTCCTGCAACTAATCCAACAGCGGCTCAAAATGGGATGATGGTGTTTTTAAATTCAAATAATTCATTTTACTACTGGAAAAATAGCACATCGACTTGGACGAAAGTAAATGTTGAACGAATTAACGATTTAGCAGATGGTAAATCAGATAATACAACTTCTTTGTTTTTAGGACAAAATGCTGGTTTATCAAATACATCAGGAACCACGAATACAAGTGTTGGGTATCAAAGTTTGTTTTCAAATACTTCGGGTAACTCTAATTCTGCAATTGGTTATCAAAGTCTGTTTAATAATATTTCTGGCACAGAAAATACGGCATTAGGTGATTCAAGTCTATTGTCTAACACTACAGGAGATGACAATACGGCTATCGGATGGAATAGTCTAAATTCTAATACAACAGGGAATGGAAATACTGCAACTGGGTGGAGTAGTCTTTCTTCAAATAGAACAGGTAGAGAGAATACAGCTATTGGTATTTCTAGTATGTTTTCAAATACTACCGGTCACGGAAATACAGCCTTAGGTTATGAAAGCCTTTATACTAATTCTGGATCAGGTGGTCTTAATGTGGCCATTGGCTATCAAAGTCTCTATTTTAATCAAGGAACATGGAATACAGCTTTAGGTTATCAAAGTTTGTATTCAAATACATCAGGAGGCAAAAACACGGCTATTGGTTACAGGAGCCTTTTTTCAAATATAAATTTATCTGGCAATTTAAATGTCGCAGTGGGTTTTGAAACTTTAGAAAATATAACTACAGGAGGAAGAAATACAGCAATTGGTGCTAATTCGGGTCCTGTAATTGGTGTTTTGAATAACACCACAGCAGTTGGTTATAATGCGGTTCCATTATCCTCGAATACAATTCGTGTGGGAAATGCATCTGTAGCTATAATAGGTGGTTCGGCGAATTGGAGCACGTTTTCAGATAGACGTCTAAAAACAAATATTAGGGAAGATGTAGTGGGCCTTAACTTTATTAAAAAACTGCGACCTGTAAGTTATAACTATAATATGAATGCCATAGCTCATTTTGAAAAAACACCTGATAGTTTACGATTAAAAGATGCTGAGCAATTAAAAGCACAAGAAATACAAACAGGTTTTTTAGCCCAAGAAGTTGAAGCTGCAGCACAAGCTGTTGACTTTGATTTTCATGGTGTGGTCCGTTTTGGTAAAGACGGACTTTATGGGCTTAACTATGCCGAATTTGTGGTGCCGTTGGTCAAAGCCATGCAAGAGCAACAAACTATTATTGAAATACAGCAGGAAGAATTAGACACCCTTCGGAGAGAAATAGAAGAAATAAAAGGACTTTTAAGGCAAGACTAAGATTATTTCAAACAAGTATTGGTAATATTTTAATTAATTTAGAGGGCAATCCAGATTATATGTTTTTGAAGAAAGCACTATTCATATTAATTCTTATCCACCTCTGTTCAATCACTTTTGCACAAACAAAAATCATTGATAGTTTAAAAACACTAACAAAAACGGCTGAAAAAGAAGTTGATAGAGCTGATGCTTTTCAACGTTTAGCTTGGTTGCATATACTAAGAGATTTGGAGACAGCAGAAGCATATAATGATACGGCATATAGTAAATACAGTCAAATCAATAATGAAAGGGGTGTAGCACAGGTCAACTATAAATATGGAGTGATATATCGGTTTTCAGGGGAATACAGCAAAGCTCATAAGAACCTTGATCTTTATAAGAAATTTGCTATCCAGGAAAAAGACAGTATGGCTCAAGCTAATGTAGCTTACCAGAAAGGGGTTGTATATGCGCTTCAAGGTGATTATGAAAATAGTTTAGAATCTTATTTTGAAACACTTCATTGGTATGAGCTTAAAAAGGATACTTCAAGTTATGGGTTTACTTGGAATAGTATTGGAATAGTCCAGAAAAATCTAAAACGCTATAATGAAGCCCTAGAAAGTTTTAAGAAAGCCTTGGATTTTAATCGTATATCGAATAAAAAGGCAGATATAGCTGATACGTACAACAGTATGGCCAGTATTTACTTTTCTAAAAAACAATATACTATAGCCCAAGATTATTATAAGAAAGCCATTGCCATAGATCTCGAAATTGATAATCAATGGGGAATCGCCATGAATTATAATAATTTAGGAAATATAGAAAGAGTTAATGGAAATAAGGAAAAGGCACTTTCATATTTCCAAAGTGCAGCGAAAATTCAGGAATCGAATAACTATGCAAGAGATTTGGTAGGTACTAATATTAGTTTAGCCTCTTTATATAACGAATCCAAAGAGTTTAAAAAAGCGAAAGAAATTCTTGATGCTATACTTCCAATGGCATCAGAATCCATGCAGGATTTAAAGAGTATTCATAAATTAAGTACTGAGGTAAGTGAAGCACTTGGTAATTATAAAGAAGCGTTTTATCATTCAAAAAAGTACAATGAATTTAGTGATGCGCTTGTTAACGAAGAAAATATTAAGTCATTGAACCTGCTTCAAAAGCAATTTGAAACTGAAAAAAAGAATGCTGAAATAAACGCTCAAAGTCTAGAAATAGTAGAACAAAGTAATAGAATTAATAAACAAAAGGTAAAAATGAATTATGCTATAGGTACAGCATTATTATTCTTAATTTTAGCTTTAGCGAGTTGGCTTATTTTTAGACAACGACAGAAACGAAAAAATCAGGAGTTAATTGCAATTAGAAATAAAGCAAAGGTAAATGCACTGGAATCATTAATAGAGGGCGAGGAGAAAGAACGTTTCAGAATAGCCAAAGAATTACACGATGGTGTAAATGGTGATTTATCAGCCATAAAACACAAGTTGTCCTCTTTGTTAGACTTGAATAATAATGTAATCAAAGAGACCATAACTATGATAGATGATTCTTGTAGTCAGGTGAGGGCAATTTCGCATAATTTAGTGCCGCCTTCCCTAGAAAACTTTAACTTAGTTGAAGCTACGGAGAATTATTGTGCAAATTTAAATGCGGTCAATAAAGAAAAAATTGTATTTCAGAACATAGGAAACAACTTACGGATTTCAAAAAAAGCTGAGGTAAATATCTTTAGAATTATTCAAGAACTCATATCAAATGCAATTAAGCATGCAGAAGCTAGTGAAATTACTGTTCAAATAAGTCATAGAGCTAATGAGATTCAAATTACTGTAGAGGATAATGGAAAAGGTTTTGACAGAAATGATGTGGAAATAAAAGGAATTGGCTTAAGTAATATCCAGTCAAGAATAGACTATTTAAATGCCTCTTTAGATTTTATGTCCAATAAAAACGGAACATCTTATACCATTGATATTGATTTAAAAACATTAAATGAAAATTAAAATTGCAATTACGGACGATCACGTTATGGTGCTAAAAGGCATCGAAACGATGTTGGGAAATACTTCGGAAGTTACCATAATTGCATCATACACTAATGCTCAAGAGACTACTGAGGGATTAAAAAAAGCTATTCCTGATGTGCTCTTGCTAGATATTAATCTGCCTGATATAAACGGTATTGATTTAAGTAAGAAACTACTGAAACGCTACCCGGAATTAAAAATTATAGCACTTACAAATTTTGAAGATATCTCCTTTGTAAAACGAATGCTAAAAAATGGTGTTCATGGTTATTTATTAAAAAACACGGATAAAGTTGAATTAATTGAGGCGCTGAAGTCCGTTTTGTCTGGTAACTTGTATATTCAAAAAAGTATTAATGACAAGTTGCTCATGCAAATGTCGTCTTTGTCAACTAACAATGGTTTAGAAATTAAATTAACCAGAAGGGAACATGATGTCCTAGTGGGTATTTCGGAAGAGTTAACAACGAAGCAAATTTCAGAAAAACTATTCATTAGCCCAAAAACAGTGGAAACACATCGAATGAATATTATGAGTAAACTAGGCGCAAAAAATAGCGTTGGGATTATTAAAATAGCTATTGAGAAACAGCTATTATAAGTGAGGCCAATTGAATTTTTTTAATTTGTAAATAAGCTGAATTTGAAACGTAGTCTTTGGTTGTAGGGAACTGAAGCAAAGCATTTATCAAGACTATTTTTGATAAATGCTTTTTTTATAATTATGACATATTGATGTAACTTTGTGGACTAAATTAGTTACATGTCAAATAATATATACATAGGTTACAATTTTATAGTAAAACCATTACAACCAGCTACCGAAATCTTAATAGCAGAACTGGGCTATACAGGTTTTGAAAGTTTTGTGGAAACCGAAGAGGGCGTAAGCGCATACATTCAAAAAGAAGAATGGAACGAAGATATCTTGAGCGATATTCACATTTTAAATTCCGACGAATTCGAAATCACCTATACTTTTGAAGAAATAGAACAAACCAACTGGAACAAAGAATGGGAAAAAAACTTCAATCCTATCATTGTAGATCATTTAGTTTCCGTTCGTGCACCATTTCACGAAAAACCAGATACCAAATATGATATCATCATAGAGCCTAAAATGAGTTTCGGTACAGGTCATCATGAAACCACACACATGATGATTCAACATATTCTGAAAAATGATTTTATAGGCAAATCAGTGTTGGATATGGGTTGTGGTACAGGTGTCTTAGCAATTTTAGCAGAAAAGGTCGGAGCCACAAAACTTGATGCAATCGATATTGATAATTGGTGTTATTTGAATAGTTTAGAAAATGTAGAACGAAACGATTGTAACCATATTTCGGTGTATGAAGGTGACGTAAAATTATTGGAAGGCAAGACTTACGACAGTATCATAGCTAACATCAATCGCAATATATTGCTTCAAGACATTTCAACTTACGCCAAGTGTCTAAATAAAAACGGAATGCTCTTTTTAAGCGGGTTTTACAAAGAAGACATTCCAATTATTGAAGCCGAATGTAATAAACAGATGTTAAAATTGACTGAAACTATACAAAAAGGACAGTGGGTATCGTTAAAATTTATAAATTAGTATAACTAAAGTTTAACCATGGCGTTTTCCCTTAGTGGAAACGTCCGAAGGACAAAGGGGATGACAAAAGAAAAACATTCAGAAGAACTTCTCTTAAAAGAAGAAGTATTAAAAGAAAACGAAATTGTATTATTTAATGATGAGGTCAATACGTTCGATCATGTTATCGACACCTTAATATACGCTTGTGATCACATGCCAGAACAGGCAGAGCAATGTGCATTATTAGTGCATTATAAAGGGAAATGTACAGTTAAAACAGGTTCCTACGACGATTTAGAACCACGATGCTCCAAGCTCTTACAAGCTGGACTAAACGCAGAAATAGTTTAAAAAAATCCCACTTTATGTGGGATTTTTTATTACAACTAAATATTATTTCATTTATTTCGACATTCTGCCAACAGCACAACTCACAAAAGATTTTGCTTTCGTTGGTATGGAATTAGTTTCACCCTTAATAGGATATCCTAAGGTAGTTAGCTTTTGCTTTACCTGTTCAATTTCAAGTTCTGAAATAGCATTAAAACTTACTTGATCTGTATCGTTATTTACAACCACTTCAGAAACACCATTTAATTTTGATAGTTGTGTTATAATTGTATTGGCACAACCACCACATTTTAGGTTTTGTATATAAAATGTATTTTTTTTCATGTTGTTTTATTTGCGTTTGCAAGTATTCCACCCAAATAAGGTGTATAATGGGCAGAAACTGATGAAACTCGTTAATAAAAATATGATGGACACAGCCATTAAAACATAAGCTAATGTGCCTTCAATGACATTAAAATAATAAAGTAAAGCGATGACAATTGCGGCAATTATTCTGACTCCTTTATCCAAAGCACCCATATTCTGTTTCATGATGAATAAATTTTTAAAATCTGTTAGTCAGTTAGTTAAAGCGTAGATGGACAAACAAAATCCGTTGTCTTTAAATCGGTGTTTTTAATAGCACCAAATCCACCAGCAATATCAATTAATTTATCATAGCCTCGTGCTTTCAGGATCGAAGCAGCAATTACAGAACGATAACCACCAGCACAATGTACATAATAGGTTTTGTCCTTACTGACGTCATCCATCTTTTCATTAATAAAATCCAAGGATAAATGTTGGGCATCTTCTAGATGCGACGATAGATACTCACCATCTTTGCGAACATCTAAAACATTTAAGTTATCCTGTTTTGCTCTGTTAGCAAATTCCTCAGCTGAAATTGATTCTAATGTTTCAATATCTTTACCTGCTTTTTTCCAGGCTTCAAGTCCACCTTCTAGAAAACCTAAAGTGTTGTCATAGCCAACACGAGATAACCTTGTAACGGCTTCTTCCGATTTACCTTCAGGAACCACAAGAACGATTGGTTGTTTGATATCCGTTATTAAAGCACCAACCCAAGGTGCAAATGAACCATTTAATCCAATAAAAATAGAATTAGGAATATGGCCTTTTATAAAATCGGATTGAGGTCTTACATCTAAAACCAATGCGGATTCATGATTTGCCAATGCTTCAAATTCTTCAGGATTAAGAGGAACATTACCAGTTTTTAATACAGTATCAAAAGTATCGTAGCCCATTTTGTTCATCATGGCATTCTTAGCGAAATATTGTGGAGGTGGAGGGATACCGTCGAGAACTTCTTTTACAAATTCTTCCTTACTCATATCAGCACGCAACGCATAATTGGTTTTTTTCTGTTCTCCTAAAAGACCAGACGTCTCCTTACTTAAATTTTTTCCGCAAGCCGAACCTGCACCATGAGCAGGATATACAATAACATCATCTGCCAAAGGCATGATTTTATTTCGAAGCGAGTCGAATAGCATACCTGCTAAATCTTCTTTGGTTAAATCGGACTTTATCGCTAAATCAGGTCTTCCAACATCACCTAAAAATAAGGTGTCACCAGAAAAAATAGCGTGGTCTTTTCCATTTTTGTCTATTAATAAATAGGTTGCCGATTCCAATGTATGACCTGGCGTGTGCAGAACCTTTAAAGTTACATTTCCTAGTTTTAATTCTTCGCCATCTTTAGCGGAATGAATATCATATTGAGTCGTTGCACCTGGACCAAAAACGATGGTAGCACCAGTTTCTTTAGCCAAATCTACATGACCAGAAACAAAATCGGCATGAAAATGCGTTTCTAAAATATATTTTATTTTGGCGTTGTTGGCCTTAGCCTTGTCAACATACTGTTGTACTTCCCTAAGTGGATCAATTATGGCAACTTCGCCTTCAGATTCAATATAGTAAGCGCCTTGCGCTAAACAGCCTGTGTATAATTGTTCAATTTTCATATTTAAAACATTACGTAATACAAATTTACAAAACTTCAATTTTTGAAATGTGATATTTATCACAAAGTGTGTTAAAAGAGCTCTCTATAAACAATGTAAATAGCCATTACAATTGTAAAATAACCAAATCCTGTTTTGAGTTTTTTTCCACTTATATATTTTGAAAAATACGAGCCTATAAGAATTCCTATAATTGAAATGAAGGTGAATATCAATAGGAAATTCCAATCAATTGCGATATTGGATACATCACCAAGAAAGCCGAACAACGAATTTACAGCGATGACAAATAATGACGTGCCTATCGCTTTTTTCATAGGTAGTTTGCCTAAAATCACAAGTGTTGGTATAATTAAAAATCCGCCGCCAGCTCCTACAATACCCGAAAAAACACCAATAACTGTAGCTTGAAACGCAATCATGGGATAATTGTGTTTTAGACTTTTTGTTTCTGTAGGAGAGATATTTTTTCTTCCTTTAATCATAGAATAACTCGCCAAGAGCATCACCAGAGAAAAGAAAATCATGATGAAAATATCATTGGTAACATCAAAATCATTAATGGTAAAAACCACATCTGGTATTATAGGGACAAAATACCGTCTTGTAAGATAGACGACTATAAATGCAGGCACAGCAAAAACAATTGCTGTCTTTACATCCACCAAGCCTTTTCTATAATTTTGAAATGCTCCAAAAACGGATGTTATTCCTACAACAAATAAGGAGTATCCAGTAGCTACAATAGGATTTAATCCTATGAGATAAACCATAATAGGAACCGTTAAAATAGAACCACCTCCACCTATTAAGCCTAGTACCAGACCAACAACCAGTGCACCTAAATATCCTAATATCTCAACGAGTTCCATTTAATGCGGCAATTTGTCTCTTAATAATCCGTAAACATAAGTCCCTAATAAGGCAGCTGCAATTACAATGAGAATTGAGAATGCTCCTGTACCAAATAAAATGTACATTGGACCAGGACAAGCGCCACATAATGCCCAGCCCAGTCCAAAAATAGTGCCACCTAATATATAGTTTGTAAAGCCACGTTCTTTTAAAGGTACTCTTAAAGTTGAACCTTTAATGGTTTTTATTTTTTTCATTTTAGAAAAAGCCAATAATATGATGCCAGTTATAACGGCTGTACCTATAATGCCATACATATGAAAGGATTGAAATTTAAACATTTCAAAAATGCGATACCAAGAAACCGCTTCAGATTTTACCAATACAATGCCGAAGAAAATGCCGACCAGAAAAAATTTAATATACTTCCCCATAGTTAAAATAGTATTGGATAAAAAAGGTGAATCATGATTAGTCCTCCCAAGAAAAAACCAATCACGGCTATTAGTGACGGAACCTGTAAACTGCTTAAACCCGTAATAGCATGACCAGAAGTACAACCTCCAGCATATCTTGTACCGAATCCTACTAAAAATCCACCAACAATGAGTATTAAAATACCTTTAATGCTAAACACGGCATCCCAGCTAAATAATTCGGGTGGCAATAAACTCTCACCAACATTTTGAAATCCGAGAGCAGTTAAATCGTTAACTGTCGCTTCGCTGAGGTCTATGTTTATAGGGTTTGACAGCCAATAATGGGCTATGAAGCCACCAACGATAGCGCCAAGGACTACCACGAGATTCCATCGTTGGCTTTTCCAATCGAAATTGAAAAATTCAGTTCTTTTTCCTGCGCCTCCAATGGCACATAACGTTCTTAGGTTTGATGACATACCGAAGGTTCTACCAAAATAGAGCAGAAGAAACATGACTAATGCAATCAAAGGTCCTGAGACAAACCAAGGCCATGGCTTTAAAATGTATTCCATAAAATTAGATTAATGCAAAAATAGGATTCTATGATTTAAGACTGTGTTACAAAAGTGACTAAAAGTCTAAAACAATGATTTTGTTTCTGCCGAGTTCAATTTTTTGTTCGCGTTCCAATTGTTTTAAAAGTCGAGAGATAACAACTCGAGAAGTATTTAAATCTTCGGCAATTTCTTGATGTGTTATTTCGAGACTGGTTGAAGCATTGAGTTTTACTTGGTCAGTAAGATATTTAAACAAGCGCTCATCCATCTTCATAAAAGCGAGTGTATCTATGGTTTCCAGCATTTCGTCAAAACGAACCTGATAACTCTGCAGAATAAAACTTCTCCAGCTATCATTGGAATTAAACCACTTTGTCATATAGGAAATAGGAATCATAATAACGCTAGCATCTTCATCTGCAATAGCACGAATTTTACTAACAGATTTGGCCATACAACAAGTGAGGGACATGGCACAAGTATCACCAGTTTCTAATACATACAATAACAGTTCATGGCCATCATTATCTTCTCGCAACACTTTGATGTTACCTTCTGTAAGTAATGGAATATGAGTTAATTCTTGGCCAATATCTATAATGATATCGTTTTTTTTGAACGTTTTTAATTGTGCGACATTAGAAATATCGTCGATGATAGTTTCATCAAACAAATAACTGAATTGCTCAAGGTTTTCTTTAGAAATCATGGTCCAAAAATAATCATTTTGAAATTTGAAATAAATAGTTTGGTAGATTTTTAATTTATGTAGTATATTTGCATCCCAATAAAAAGGCCTCGTGGCGCAACTGAATAGCGCACTTGATTACGGCTCAAGAGGTTACAGGTTTGAATCCTGTCGAGGTCACCAGTGAAACCAATGCTTTCAAGCGATTTTGAAAGTGTTGGTTTTTTTATTTGCAGAATATTTGCAGAATATATAGTATTTAATTCACTAGTTAGTTCAGTCATATTGCTTATTTAGTGTTTCAAACTGATGATTTAGTAAATGTAAACTAAAAAATACGATTTGAGAGAATTTTCATGATTAGAAGAGAAGAAATCAATAAATTATGTTGAGTAATTGAGTACTATTAGAAACATAATTAAACTACTCATTCACTCACTAAAAAAAATACTATCACATAATTTTATACAAGGCTATGTAAATAAAATAAAAAATAGAATAAGAGTAACCCTATCTCAATTATTCTATTTTGTGCACTCCAAATAATAGAAATAAAAACCCCTGCATTTTTTCACCTAGAACTTTTCGTAATATAGAAAATGCTTTTGTAATATGAGCTTCGACAGATTTAATAGAAACGTTTAAATACTCGGCAATCTCTATATTTGTTAATCCATCTTTCTTGCTTAGCAAAAATGTTTGTTTACATTTAGGAGGGAGGTTTTCAATCTCTTGATTTACTATTGTTATAAGTCGATCTAATGAGTTTTCATCTTCCTCAACAATAGAACTCAAAGCGTCAATATATTTCTTTTCAAGCTCAATAACCGATTTCTTTTTACGATACTGGTCTATAAATTCATTGTATACAGATCTATATAAATAATTTTTTATTGAAAAATCATCCTTAAGCTGTTCGCGTTTCTTCCAAATGTTAATGAAGACGTTTTGCACGATGTCTTCAGAATAATCATGGTCATTTGTAAGTCCGAAAGCATAGATACATAATTTATGATGAAATGAATCGACCAAATGCGTATATGCTTTTGGTTCGCCATTTTTTAATGACTTAATAAAATCCGTGTCATTTTTAAAAACTTGTTGCACTGTGAAGTTGATATAATTTAGTATGATTTAATGCGAAATTATAAAAAAACTTATCAAAAAAGTTAGGGTTGTGCAATTTTGTTTCGTTTTACTTATATACAATGAGATTTCAATGATATCGAAAAACAACCAAAATTTAATTGTTAAATATTTAGTAAACCAAGCCACTTCTCAAGAATTGGATGAATTAGAACTTTTGCTAAGAGACCCAGGTAACGTAAAGGAATTTAACAGTTTTGTAAAAACTAATTATTTAATAGAGTTTAATTTGAAGACATTTGATGCAGATAAAACAAAGAAAAAACTTCATCATCTTATTAAAGAGGATAAAAAAGTTTTAAGACTTAAAACAATACAAAATTATTCTAAATATGCGGCTATACTTGCAGGAATAATACTTTCAATTTACTTTTTCAAAAATGGAATTTATGAAAAACCTGTAGTTGATAATCCGGTAATTGTAAATTCTACAATTGAACCTGGTACAGATAAAGCTACATTGACATTAGAAGATGGTTCTCAAATTGTATTAGAAAAGGGTGAGTCTTATCAAACACATAATGCTAGCAGTAATGGCGAGGAAATTATTTATGAAGCTGAAAAAAGAAATAAAACAGAGGTTGTATATAATTATCTGACTATCCCTAGAGGAGGTCAATTCTTTATTAAACTTTCTGACGGTACACAAGTTTGGTTAAACTCTGAATCTCAACTAGAATATCCAGTAAGTTTTATTGAAGGTGAAGCTCGTAAGGTTGAGTTAGTATATGGCGAAGCTTATTTTGATGTGTCACCTAGTTCAGAACATGGCGGATCTAAATTTAAAGTATTTAATCAATCTCAAGAAATTGAGGTCTTAGGAACAGAATTTAATATCAAAGCCTATAGAGATGAAACCAATATCTACACAACTTTGGTAGAAGGTAAAGTCTCGATAAACTCAGCGATATCTAATCAAATATTAAAGCCCAATCAGCAAACTAATCTTAATCTAAAGGAGAAATCATTAACGATTTCTGATGTTGATGTTTATAATGAAACGTCTTGGAAAGAAGGTGTTTTTAGTTTTCAAAGAAAGCCATTAGGCGATATTATGAAAGTATTATCTAGATGGTATAATATAGATGTACAATTTAATGATGTTGAAATCAAAAATGCTGGTTTTAATGGTGCTATAGGGAAAGACCAAAAGCTTGAAGATATATTAGAAACTATAAAAAACTTTGGTGTTATTAAAAATTATGAAATTGAAAAACAACGAGTAATTCTAAAATAGAAAATAAAAAAGAGGGCGAAGTCAAACATTTTGCGGTGAATCAACTTCGTCCCTCTAGACTGTACTAATTAATATCAATATATAACTAACACAATGTAAATTTATGAAAATTAAATTAATCAAAAGGCGTTCCCTCTTTCGAAAGCGACTTCTATTTCTTTGTATGAGAACCATTATATTCTTTTTATGCACTTCCGTTTTTAGTTTTAATTCTATGGCTTCTTTTTCTCAAGAAATAGTAACTATAAATGTAGACAAAGTAGTTACTGTAGATGAGGTTTTTAAGATTATACAAAAACAAACAAAGTATCGTTTTTTATACCCTCAGGATTTGTTTAAAGATGCACCTACGGTATCCCTTAAAAAAGGAAAAATCGAATTATCAAAGCTTTTGGAGCAAAGTCTTTCTAGTAGCAATCTAAACTTCAAATTTTCTGAAAATAATACAATTGTTATAGAGGACGTAAATTCAACCCATTTAGCAGCAGACCAAAAATCACAGGGTATTGTGATATCAGGTGTTGTTACAGACGAAAATGGGCAACCCTTGCCTGGTGCAAGCGTTTTAGAGAAAGGTAGCACTAATGGTGTACAATCAGATTTTAATGGTAAATTCATCCTAACCGTTACTGATACTAATTCAGAACTTGTTATATCCTACTTAGGGTTTATAACTCAAGAAATTAAAGTGGGCACTGAAAAAATCATTAATGTCCAATTGAATGAAGATACAGCTCAATTAGACGAAGTTGTTGTCGTTGGTTATGGTACACAACAACAACCTAAGGTAACTGGCTCTATTGCAAAAGTCCCGATGAAAGAGCTACAAGATTTCCCGGTATCAAATTTTGACCAAGCATTAGCAGGGAAATTGGCTGGAGTACAAGTTTCCCAAACAACAGGAGAACCAGGTAGAGAACTAACCATTAAAGTAAGAGGTACTGGATCAATCACTTCAGGAGTAGAGCCCTTATATGTTGTGGATGGTGTGCCATTAGAAAGTGGTGGTCAAGCTACAGAGATTGTAAATATGGAAGACATTGAGTCTATTCAAGTTTTGAAGGATGCAGCTTCAACAGCTATTTATGGTTCTAGAGGCGCAAATGGGATAGTTATTATTACTACTAAAAAAGGGAAACTAGGTAAAATGCAGGTTAATATTAATCATTCTACTGGGTTTCAACAAGTATCAAAAAAAATTGATATGATGAACGCCTACGAATATGCTGAACTTTCTAGGGACGGACATAACGCCGCATATTTACAAGATGTTCCTACAGGTAGTGTTAATGACCCTAATAGTGTTAGACCTATTGGTTATCAGAAAATTCCAGAGGAATTATTTCCTTACTTAAATGGAGAAGAAGGACTAACTGATACAGATTGGCAAGATGAAATTTATAGATCGGCTTATCTTCAGCGAACAAATATTTCTGTAAGTGGAGCTTCGGAAAAAGTTAATTATTTTGTTTCTTTAAATCATTCAGACCAAGAGGGAGTCATTATCAATTCAGATTATGCTAAAACTGGTTTGCGAGCCAATTTAGGGATTTCTTCAGGTAAATTTAAGATAGGAGTTAATTTAAGTCCATCTTATACTTTTGAAAATAGAGTGTCTGCTAATAGCCCATATTTCGATGATGGTATTGTTCATACTGCATTATCTTATGCCCCTGTATGGCCAGTATATAACCCTGATGGTAGTTTTAATCAACAAGGAAATGGATTTTGGAGAATAGGAACAGATTACCAACATAATGAAATGGTAAACCCTGTTGCTCTAGCCTTAATACCTCAAAATGAAATAGAACATCTTAATTTATTGAGTAATTTATTTGTGGAATATGAAGTATTAGAAGGTTTAAAAATTAAATCATCATTTGCACTAAGCTTTAATGAGTTTCAGAATGAATTTTATAGACCTGCCTCGTTAGAAACTAGAGGAAGAAATAATGCAGGACGTCCATCTATTCCTAGAGGTAGATTAAGTACCACTAATATTTATAAATGGACATTTGAAAATACAGCTAATTACAAAAAGAGCTTTGGGAATCATAATCTACAATTATTAGGAGGTATTACCGCAGAAAAAAGTAGAACAAAACAACAGCGTATCTCAGCACAGGTAGATCCAAGTACACGAGTAGATAATGCAATACAAGTTGTTAGATCTGCCGCACCAGATGCTGTTAGTTCTACAGGTAGTTTAGGTGAGTGGTCCCTTTATTCACTTTTAGCTAGAGCGCAATATGACTATTCTGGTAAGTATTTGTTGTCAGCTTCTATTAGAGCTGATGCTTCCTCAAGATTTGGAGCGAATAATAAATGGGGATATTTTCCTTCGGTTTCTGCTGGATGGAGAATTTCAGAGGAGGCATTTTTAGATGAAACAGATTGGGTTAATGAATTAAAAATAAGAGGGAGTTACGGAGGCACTGGAAATTTCCAAATTGGAAATTATCAACAAGCTGCTTTATTGGATGTTGACGAATATATCACTGGAATACCTGGGCAATTACAAATTGGTTTTAGGCCATCTCAAGTGCCTAATCCAAATCTTAGTTGGGAATCGAATTATATGTTTAACATAGGTCTTGATGCCAAATTATTTAAAAATCAACTTGGTTTTACATTAGAATATTATAATGGGAATACGGAGGATATGTTATTGAATATTCCAGTGCCACAGACAACAGGCTTTGGAACCGCACTACAAAACATAGGTAAACTCAATAATAGTGGTATTGAAGCTTCAATAAATATAAATCCGGATTTAGGTGAGTTTAATTGGAATAGTAATTTTAATATTTCCGTTAATAGAAATGAAGTAAGAGAATTAGGTCCAGAAGGAACAGCGATAATTGAAACTGCAGGTACAGGAACTGCATTTTTTAAAACTGAAATAGGCCAGCCTATTGGTAATTATTTTTTATTGGTTCAAGATGGTATTTTTTCTACACAAGAAGAGCTTGATCAATATCCACATTTCGAGAATACAACAGTAGGTGATTTTAGATTCGTAGATGTAGATGGAGACGGTGTATTGGATGTGAATAAAGATAGAGCTATTGTTGGTAATTACGCACCAGATTTCACTTATGGTTTTTCAAACTCTTTTAGTTATAAAGGATTTGATTTAAATATTTCATTGCAAGGTAGTTATGGCGGTGAAGTACTGAATTTACTAAGACGTTATGTTGCAAATGGTGAAGGTAATTTCAATAACACAAGAGAATTGCTGGGCAGATGGAGATCCGAGACAAACCCTGGTGATGGTAATACAAACAGAGCCAATAGAAAAGCTAGTGGAAATAACGGACGTACATCTACGTGGCATGTAGAAGATGGATCTTATTTAAGATTGCAGAATGTATCGCTCGGGTATTCACTTCCAAAATCCCTTTTAGACGAGTTTGGTATATCAAAATTTAGAGTATATGTAACGGGTAATAATATTCATACGTGGTCTAATTACACAGGTTATAACCCTGAGGTTAATTTGGCAGGTGGAGGTAATCAATTAACACCCGGTTTAGATTATGGCGTTTACCCACTAGCTACAACATATTCGTTAGGTGTTAATGTATCATTTTAAAATCAAAAACATGAAAAAAATAATATACATAATTTTTATAGTTTCTTTTATCTCTACAAGTTGTAGCGATGATTTTACAGAAATAGCATCAGAAAACGATGTTACTACAGATAGTTTTTATAATAATGCTGATGATTTTAATGCAGCTGTTATAGCAGCTTATGCTAAATTACAAGGTCAAGTTGGTATTTATTTTGAATTAAATGAATGGCGTTCAGATAATCTAGATTTATTAGCGCCAACAGCTGGTACACAAGATAGATTTAATATTAATAAATTTCAGGAAACCTCAGCAAACGAACTCATAAGAAATGCTTGGGCCAATTTTTATAACGGTATTTTTCGCGCTAATTCAGTAACTGATAATATTGGTAGTGTAGATTTTGATGAAACTCTTAAAAAACAATATGAAGCTGAAGCTCGTTTTATTAGAGCATTAACATATTTTAATATAGTTCGTTTATGGGGTGATGCACCTATTGTTTTAAATGTTTTGTCTGTTGAGGAATCTCTTCAAGCAGGTAGAAGACCAGCTAGTGAAGTTTATGAGGCTATTGAAGAAGATTTACAATTTGCCGCTATTAACCTACCGTCTTCTTATCCTGCAGATGATTTCGGTAGAGCGACGTCTGGAGCTGCCAAAGCTTTACTTGGTAAGGTTTACTTAACTCAAAATAGGTTTAGTGAGGCAGTAACCACATTGAATGAGATAGTAGGGCAGTATAGTTTGTTAGATGATATTTCTGACGTATTTGATACAGAAAATAAGAACAATAATGAAATTATATTTTCTATACGGTTTAATAAAGATATTCAAGGAGAAGGACATGGCTTATGGTTTGCTGTTTCGGACCTTTCTATTTCACCGTTTACTACAAAACTGGTAAATGCATATTCTGTCTCTGATGAGCGTAAAGACTTAATAGAATTTCAACCTGTAGGTAATCTTTTTGTTCCTGGTAAATTTTTTGATACCGAATCAGATTTTAGAAATTTTGGAAATGATTATATATTATTAAGACAAGCCGACATACTTTTAATGTTGGCAGAAGCTCTAAACGAACAATCTTACCAATCTAGTGGTAATGCATTTGATTATTTAAATGATGTCAGACAGCGAGCCAATTTACCATTATTAACTTCAGCAGAACTGCCGAATCAAACAAGTTTTAGAGATGCTGTTTTAAATGAGCGCTTTTTGGAATTTCCGTTTGAAGGTCATCGTTGGTTTGATTTACTAAGAACTAACACAGCAGATACAGAAATAAATTCTGGAATTGGAGTTTCTATTCAAGATTATCAATTACTCTACCCAGTACCACAAGTAGAAATTGAAAAAATAAATAACACATCAATATTTTATCAAAATGAAGGCTATTAAATTAATTTATACAACTGTATTCTCGCTATTTTTTTTAGGGTGTTCCTCTGATTCTAATGGAAACTCGGGAAACTCTGATGATGATGGGCAAGAAGTTCAAAATACAGTTATTACACTGTCAGAATTCAACAGAAATTATTCTTTTCTTGAAAGTAATTCTATAGTGAAAGATCGAAATTTTTATTGGGCAACATTAATCGAAAATAATGTAACAATTAAAAATTTTATTAAAAATAATGAAGCGCTATCAGCTTATCTTGAAACTTCAAAGCAGAGATTAAGTAATATAGCCAATCAAAATAATCCAACAGCTGCTCAATACGCAAATGCTTTGAAGTTTTCTAATAATGAGGTTATAGCTATTTCTACAGCAGTAAAAGATGTTGCGGCAACTAATGCCAACGTATTTATAGACTTCAGTAATACGCACATAGGCCCTTCTGGGGCTTTTAATCAATTTAAAGAAATTACTAATGTCGATAGATTACAACAACTTATTTTGGAGGAAATGCTAAAAGGTATAAATCAAATAATCGATACCTATGCTGCAGGTATAGATCCAACATATCCAGATTTAGACGGAGTAAGTTATGATGTAAATAGTGCACAGTACAAACTGTTACTGCGCAACCTAGTCACCGATTTATATGCAAATACAGATCAAATGGAATTGTTTTATCAGCCATTTTTAAATTTTGCATTAGGAGTAATGGAAATAAATAATAGAGATGAAGCTGGACGTTTTATGCCTTTAAAACTAGGCGAAAATGCGGCAGCTTATCAAAATATTCAAACCATTAATTGGGATGACTATCAGTATTCGATGATTGTTGTACTAGGCGACGCTCCAAACTCGTCAGGGGACTTACCAAATATTAGTATTGGAGGAATGCAACGTTCTGATCATGGTGTTGATTTACTTAATCAGGGTCTAGCTCCATTAATTGTTTTTACTGGTGCTAATGTTGCGCCTTTTCAGTCAGAATATCATGAAGCTATTGAAATGAAAAATTATATTATGGATAACTATAATATTTCTGAAAGTAAGATTTTGGTCGATCCACATGCACGGCATACGACTACTAATATGCGTAATGTAGGTAGATTTATTTATAAATATGGAATTCCACATGATAAAAAGGCTATAGTAAGTACGGCAACTTCACAAAGTAGCTATGTATCATCTAGCGTTTTTTTAACCAGATGTACAAATCAAATGAATCATATCCCAATGACACTTCATAATCGTCTATCCGATTTTGATATTGAGTTCACACCAAACATAGAGGTATTACATTTAGATTCATCTGATCCTTTAGATCCTTAAAAAATAAAAAAATAAAAAAATGAAAAAAATAAACTCAGTAATTATTAAATTTTTAGCATTAGTAGTTTTGTTTTCTGCATGTGAAAACGACGATTTACCCAAAGCAAATTTTGATCTTGATGCTGTTACAGTATTTTCTGGTGAGGTAGCTCATGAAAAAGCAAGTCTAATATGGCAAGAACCAACCGGAAACCAATCTCCAGAAAATTATATTTTAGAATGGTCACCAGATGGAGAAAGAACGATTCTTGAAGCAACTACAACCACTTACGAAGTATCTAATCTAACCAATGGTACCAATTATAGATTTACTATACAAGCTGACTATGGGGATAGTGGTATATCTGGCCAGAATGAAATCGAACTAGAGCCATCGGATGAATTAAATTTTATTGTACTACCTGGTAATGAATTGGCGATAGCCTTATGGGATACACCAAATAGAAATGATATTTCTGGATATAGATTGTCCTGGGAACCGAATGGGCAAACAATTGAAATACCTTTTGGAACAAATACATATCAAATTTCAGGATTAACCAATGATGTAGAATATAGCTTTGATTTTCAAATTGATTATTCTGACGGAAATAGCTCAAATGACGTTCAAGCTATTGCAACACCAGGAGAAATATCAGCTTTTTTATTAAGTGTTGAATCTCCAATGGCTACAGAGTTAGTTGGGTTTACATATAATCCTGCATACCTACCAGGAAGTACTGCAGATTCTTGGAATTATGATTTTGGTGATGGCAACACTAGTACGGAACAAAATCCAACACACACATATGCTGTACCTGGAATTTACGATGTTATTGTTCAAATAACAGATGAACAAGGAACAATTTTTACTGACACCAAACAAGTATTTGTATGGGGTGAAAAATGGGCTTATGATCTAGGAAATCAAATTAAACCACAATCTCCAGCTATTGCCGATGATGGTACTATTTATATTGGATCCGAGGATAATACAAACTTTCATGCCATTAATCCTGATGGTACTTTAAAATGGACTTACTCACAACTTGGTGATAATGTATATTCGTCTGCTTCTATAGGTAGTGACGGTACTATTTATGTAGGCTCAAAAGATGATAATTTACATGCCATAAACCCAGATGGTTCACAAAAATGGATTGCTCCCGTGGGAAGTAATGTGATTTATTCTACACCATCTATAGCCTCAGATGGTACAGTTTATATAGGGTCTGATGATGATAATTTATATGCCATAAACCCTGATGGATCACTAAAATGGACATTCAATACCACTGGATTTAATATTAGATCAACCGCTGCAATTGCTGATGATGGAACAGTATATATAACATCAGATGACGATAATTTATACGCGCTAAATCCTAGTAATGGAAGCGTAGTTTGGTCTCTTCCTTTAGGAGGTAATGCCCAGAGTGGTATAGCAATAGATTCAGACGGTACTATTATTGTTGCAGTAGATCAAGGAGGAAGTGCAGGAGCTGTATTTGCAGTAAATCCTGATGGTTCTGAAAAATGGGGTATATCAGTTACTGGAAGAATTTCAGTATGTGCACCAGCAATAGCTAATGGTCGTATTTATGTTGGTACTAAAGAGGGCAATAATTTACTGGCGTTAGATGTTACTAATGGTGGTCAGATATGGTCTTTTGGTACACCAGGAGCTATTCTAAATTCTTCACCGGCAATTGATGTTAATGGTGTTATCTATTTTGGGTCTTGGGACAATCATGTATATGCGGTGAATCCAGATGGTACTTTAAAGTATAAATTCCTAACTGATGGTGATGTTTGGTCTTCACCGGCAATTGGATCTGATGGCACTATATATGTTGGAGGATATGATAATAAACTGCATGCTTTAGAAATGTTTTCAGGAGGATTAGCTAATGATGTTTGGCCAATGTTTGGTAAAAACCAAAAGCATACGAGTAGATAGAACACAATAAGTAACATTTCTTGTCTTGTATTAAATATTTTTCATAGCGTGAATTTCACTATTCACGCAACGTTAAAGAGCTATTGGAGTACACTAATTCTTCGTTTTATTAGTGTAAAATCAAGTTGATAAAACACAAGTTGATAAAACAAGATAATACATATATTAATTAACCTTTAAACCTTTTTATTATGAAAAAAATTACATTATTATTTTGTATAATGATAGTTCAAGTATCTCTTGGACAGACTATTAATTGGTCCTATGATATAGGGTTTCAAATTAAACCTCAGTCACCTGCGGTTGCTAGTGATGGAACTATTTATATTGGTTCTGAAGATAACACTAATTTTCACGCTATAAACTCAGACGGAACATTAAAATGGACCTACGCACTACTCACAGACAACGTATACTCTTCGGCATCAATTGGAAGTGATGGAACTATTTATGTAGGTTCTAAAGATGATTATTTACATGCTATAAATCCAGATGGTACACAAAAATGGAAAACACTTGTTGGAGCTGGTAGTAATGTCATTTATTCGACACCAGCACTAGCAAACGATGGCACTATTTATTTAGGATCAGATGATGATAATTTATATGCTATTAATCCAGATGGGACTCAAAAGTGGGCATTTTTAGGAGGAGCAAACTTTCGTGGAACTCCATCAATTGGAAGTGACGCTACCATCTATGTTGGCTGTGACGATGATAATTTGTATGCTATTAATCCAGATGGTACACAAAAATGGGCATTTCCGGTTGGTGGTAATATACAGGGAGGTGCAGCGATTCAAGCAGATGGTACTATTATAGTAGGTGTTGACCAAGGAGGCTCAGCAGGTGCTGTTTTTGCTGTTAATCCAGATGGTACCCAAAAATGGAGTCAATCTATAGTGGGTAGAATATCTGTATGTTCTCCAGCATTAGCATCTGATGGAACTATTTATGTTGGTACAAAAGAAGGTTTTAACATGTTAGCTTTAAATCCTACCGATGGAACACAAGTTTGGGAATATGTAATGGCTGACGGTGTGAGTATTATTAATTCTTCTCCGGCCGTAGGCGACGATGGTAAAATATATTTTGGCTCGTGGGACGATCATTTGTATTGCCTTAATTCTGATGGAACATTAGATTTTAGAGTTAATTTAAATGATAATATTTGGTCTTCACCAGCTATCTATAACGGGACTTTGTATGTAGGTTCTTATGACAATAATTTGTATTCAATAGATATCCCTTCTACTAACCTAGCAGCTTCCGATTGGCCAATGTTTGGAAGAAACGAACAGCATAACTCTAGCATTGATGGAACTTTAGGGGTTGAAGATTTTAATTTTCAAGATGAATTTAAAGTCTTCTATAGAAATGGTGCATTAAATATTACTTCAAAAGATTATGCTGGAAATGCGCAGGCTATTATTTATAATACTTTGGGTCAGAAGATTAAAGAAGCAAAAATACAATTTTCGAAAAGTAATGTAGAGGAAATACCTTTTGGAGAAAGTGTAGGTCTATATTTTGTAAAAATTGTGAGTAATGAAAATAGATTCACGTTTACTAAAAAAGTAGTAATAAATTAAATAATCCACTAAATAAGAAGCTGTTATTTAAACAGCTTCTTATTTATAATCAAAAAACTTAGTTAATTATAATTGCATGTCTAAAGTCCTATATATTGTTTTTCTTCAATTAATTGTTTTGTCATGTAAGGGGCAACCTGATAAACTAATAGCTTGTGGTAGTGATAAAGTCATTATTATCAGCGCCAATAAGACAAATGAAGATTTAGAATCGAGAATGCTTTGGGAATGGTCACCATATGATGCCAAAAGTTTACCAGAAGAGTACAAAAAGAAATATTTCATTAAAATAGACGAATGTAAACCAACTAAAAACGGAAATCAAATAATGATTACTGCAAGCACAGGTGGTGTTGCAATAATTGATAAACCAACAAAGGATGTGGTTTTTTATAGCTATTTAGCAAATGCGCATTCCATCGAAGAATTACCTAATGACCGAATAGCTGTAGCGGGTTCAAATCATGAAAAAGGGAATTGCGTTGCGATTTTTAATAGACATACTTTTGGAGAAGAGCCTATTACAAAAAGTAAATTATTTGCTGGACATGGGCTTGTTTGGGATAAAACAAAACAATTATTATTTGTTCTTGGAGGAAATGAATTGCAGACCTATAAACTTATTCATTGGGAATCAAAATCGCCTAAAATTGAACTTCAAGAACGATGGGATTTACCTGATGTCGGTGGACACGATTTAATAAGTTATAGTTCTGATGAACTCTTAATAACAACAAATAACAATGTGTGGGTATTCAATAAATCTAATGGAGGTTTTAAAATTTTCACCCAATTAGGTAATCAAAAGTTCATTAAGGGACTATCGGTTTCTAAGGGTGAGAATAAAAGAATAGCTTTTGTTCAAGGAGAGGAAAAATGGTGGTCACATAATATTTACTTAACAAATCCATATTTAAAAATTACTCAACCCTCTATAAATTTTTACAAAGTGAGGTGGTGGAATTACGATTAATCTTTAATAAAATACAAAATGAGAAATAAACTATTCTTTTTAGTTGTTCTATTTACAGTTTTTTGTTCATGTAAAGAGGCACCATCAATAACAAATGTAAATAATTCTACAAAAGATTCTATCTCAAATAACAATAGTATAGAAGATTTATTGAATAATTTAAATAATCCTACTAGCAATAAGATTATGGTTATTTCCCACAGAGGCGATTGGAGAAATGCACCAGAAAATTCGTTGCAGGCCATTCAGAATTGTATTGACCTTGGTGTGGACATGGTAGAAATAGATGTTCGTAAAACAAACGATAATCAGCTAGTAGTTATACACGATTCAAAATTAGATAGAACTACTACAGGAAAAGGCCTTGTAAAAGAATGGACTTTAGATTCACTAAAGACTTTAAGACTCAAAAACGGTACTGGCAGACCAACGCATCATAGAATTCCAACATTACGTGAAGCTTTATTGATAGCTAAAGGTAAAATCCTTATCAATTTAGATAAATGTTATGATTATTTTGATGATGCTTATAAAATAATTGAAGAAACCGGGACTACCAAACAAGTTGTAATAAAGGGTTATAATAAATCGGTAGAAGATGTTCAACGAGATTTTGGAAACAAATTAGACTCTATAATTTTTATGCCAATTATACATTTAGATAAGCAAAAAAACGCAAAATCTATTCTATTCGATTATCAAAATAAAATTAAACCACTTGCTTTTGAAATAGTGTTTTCTCAAGATACATCATCAGTACTCAATGAATTTTCCGAAATTAAAAATAATGGAAGTAAAGTTTGGGTAAATTCTCTTTGGAAAAGTTTAAACGCTGGTTATGAAGATGATATTGCCCTTAATAATAGGGATAGCATTTATGGCTGGTATGTTGATAAAGGTGTAAATATGATTCAAACTGATAGACCAGCCTTATTATTGAAATATTTAAGGAGTAAAGGACTTCACGATTAATAGCATTAATTATTTGTTTAGTTTAAAATGAAATGGCGCGGTGAATTGCTGCGCCTTTTCTAACTGAAAATTTAGCATTCCCAAGACCATGATAAACTATTTCAAAAAATCACATCCCAAAGGAATTACTTTAGAAGAAGATCAACAAAAAGCATATTACAAAAAGCTAAAATGGCAAGTATTTATTTCAGCTACTTTAGGATATGGATTATATTATGTGTGTAGATTAAGCTTAAATGTAGTTAAAAAGCCTATTGTTGATGCTGGTATTTTAACAGAATCTGAATTAGGCATTATTGGGTCAGCATTATTTTTTTCTTATGCTATAGGTAAATTATCGAACGGATTTTTAGCAGATCATAGTAATATTAAACGTTTTATGGCTTTTGGGCTTTTAATTTCTGCTTTAGCTAATTTGGTTATGGGTTTCACAGGAACGTTTTTATTTTTTGTAATCTGTTGGGGAGTTAATGGTTGGGTACAATCAATGGGAGCACCTTCATGCGTGGTATCATTATCCAGATGGTATAAAGATAAAGAGCGTGGCAGTTTTTATGGGTTTTGGAGCACAAGTCATAATATTGGAGAGGCTTTGACCTATATATTAACAGCTGTGGTAGTTTCTTACTTTGGATGGGAATGGGGTTTTAGAGCTGCTGCTATAGTTGGGTTGTTAGGAGCTTTAATGATTTCTCTATTCTTTCATGACACACCAGAAAGCAAAGGTCTTTCGCCAGTAAACGAAGATTTCAAAAAAGAAAAAGTATCAACATGGGATGAACAAAAAGGGGTCTTAAAAAACCCTTATGTATGGATTTTGGCATTTGCCAGTGCCTTTATGTATATATCAAGGTACGCTGTAAACAGTTGGGGACCCTATTATTTTGAAGCAGCTAAAGGATACACCCTAACGGAAGCTAATAGTTTAATAGCAATAAGTGCAGTCTGTGGTATTCTGGGTACAGCTTTTTCTGGATTCATTTCGGATAAATTCTTTAAAGGTAGAAGAAATATGCCGGCATTGATTTTTGGGTTAATGAATGTTTTGGGGTTATGCCTCTTTTTGTTAGGGCCAAAAGATGTATGGTGGTTAGATGCGTTAAGTATGCTCATTTTTGGTTTGGCCATTGGTGCTTTAATTTGTTATTTAGGTGGTTTAATGGCAGTAGATATTGCTTCAAAAAAAGCATCAGGAGCGGCACTTGGTATTGTAGGGGTTATGAGTTATGCAGCTGCTGGCATACAAGATATAGCAAGTGGATATTTGATAGAAAATAATAAGTCAGTAGTAAATGGAGACACACTATATAATTTTGACGCTATTAGTGTTTTGTGGATTGGGGCGGCCATAATCTCTGTAATTCTTGCTTTGTTTACATGGAAAAAAACATAAAATATTAATATTTTAATCCAGTTGGTACTCATGGTTCAGATTTGATAGATGAACTTGGACAAAGCTTACCTCATAATCTCATGACTTAAATAACTCCATCAGTGATAGAGAAGTTGAAACGATTAAAAGTATTTGGAAGTGATTATTTAACTAGAAATAGAAGACATTTGGAGATGACATTCACATTGTAAATTGGGTTGATGCGTATGTTAAGGATATAATTTATTTGATAAAAAATTTAAAATAGCTTACTAGCAAAAAGAATGAATACGGATTTAATAAGTACTATAAAGAAAAGTTTTATCAAAAAGTTCAACAATGAACCGCTCATGATTTTTTCTCCAGGAAGAATAAACATTATAGGTGAGCATACGGACTATAACGATGGTTTTGTATTTCCCGCAGCTATCGATAAAGGCATCGTTGCAGCTATTGCTAAAAGCGATTCAAATGTGTCAATAATATATGCTGAAGATAAGAGAGAAACCTTTGAAGTTACTTTAAAACATATAAAACCACTTTCACAAGGTTTTTGGCAAAACTATATACTTGGTGTGGTTGCAGAACTACAAAATAGAAGCAAAACTATAAGTAATTTCAATATGGTATTTGGGGGTGATATTCCTGGTGGGGCAGGTATGTCTTCTTCTGCTGCATTAGAAAACAGCGTTGTATTTGGACTTAACGAGCTTTTTGATTTAGGACTAACAAAACATGAGATGATATTAATTTCGCAAAAAGCAGAACATAATTATGTAGGCGTTAAATGTGGAATTATGGACCAATACTCTAGTATGTTTGGTATAATAAACAATGCGCTATTATTGGATTGTAGAACTGTAAAATCAATACCTTTTGAAATTGATTTTAAAGACTATGAACTCATTTTAATTAATACCAATGTTAAGCATGGCTTATCAGATAGTGCTTATAATGATAGACGCTCTGTTTGTGAATCTATTGCTAATATGCTTAACGTAAAAGCACTTCGAGATGCTACGGAGTACGATTTGGAAACTATTCAAGACCAAGTATCATCAGAAAACTATCAAAAAGCATTATATGTAATTCAAGAAAACGAACGTGTTATTAACGCTTCAAAAGCAATAAAGAATGACGACTTAAAAGCATTAGGCCAACTCTTATATGCTTCTCATAATGGGTTACAAAATCAATATAAGGTAAGTTGCGATCAATTAGATTTTTTAGTAGAACAAGCAAAAATAAACCCCAACATATTGGGAGCTCGTATGATGGGAGGAGGGTTTGGAGGTTGTACTATTAATTTAATTTCGAAAACAGAAAGTTCTGCTTTTAAAGCCTTTATTTCTAAAGCTTATAAGCAAAAGTTCAATAAAGCATGTTCTATATATTCTGTTAAGCTATCTAATGGAACGCATCTTATAAACTAACTTAATTAAAGTACAGAAAATGAATCCCGATTTACAAGATTATTCTCATAAGCGTTTAAATATTCTCACAGATGAATGGGTTTTAGTCTCACCACACCGTGCAAAAAGACCATGGCAAGGACAGAATGAGGCGGTATCAAACCAGATACGTCCTACATACGAATCTAGTTGTTACTTATGTGCTGGGAATAAAAGAATCAATGGTGAAGTAAACCCCAAATATGAAGATGTATTTGTATTTACCAATGACTTTGCAGCATTACAAAACGACTCAAAATCTTTTCAAATAAACGATGGTTTACTAAAAGCACAAGGTGAAACAGGTATTTGCAAAGTGATTTGTTTTAGTCCTGACCACTCTAAAAGTTTAGCCGACATGTCTTTAAGCGAAATTCAGAAAGTAGTTTTAGCGTGGCAAAACGAGTATAAAGAACTTGGGAAAATTCAAAATATCAATTACGTTCAAATTTTTGAAAATAAGGGTGCAGTTATGGGATGCAGTAATTCTCATCCACACGGACAAATATGGAGTCAGTCCACACTCCCAAATGAAGTTGAAAAGAAAGATAAACAACAAAGGCTTTATTATGATAAAGTTAATAGCAGTCTATTAGGAGATTATCTAAAGCAAGAATTAAAACTGAAGGAACGTATCATTTTTGAAAATGACGCCTTTGTTGTTTTAATTCCGTTTTGGGCCATATGGCCATTTGAAACGATGATTATTCCTAAAAAACAGCAATCAAATATTTTAGATTTAAATAAAGAAGAATCATTTCAATATGCAGAAGCTATTTCTGTAATAACAAAAGCTTATGATAAGTTATTTAATACTTCCTTTCCCTATTCCAGTGGTATTCATCAAGCACCAACAAATGCAAAAGATAATAATCATTGGCACTGGCATATGAGTTTTTATCCACCATTGTTAAGAAGTGCTACCGTTAAAAAATTTATGGTAGGATATGAAATGTTTGGTTCGCCACAAAGAGATATTACAGCTGAGATAGCTACAAAAATGATCCAAGATTTGGTTTAATAAACTTAACTATTTTTTGAGGAAATAGTGGACATTAAAAGGGGGTTATAGTGATCATTCTATTTTAATTGATAAAAAAAAATTAACGAACCAAAAGAAACTAAATTATGACAAACGGATTTGAATTTTGGGATTATGTAGTATTCATCGCATACGCAATTTTAATTTTAGGTGTAGGACTATGGGTGTCTCGTGATAAAGAAGGTCACGAAAAAAATGCAGAAGACTATTTTTTGGCTAGTAAATCTTTGCCGTGGTGGGCTATTGGTACGTCTTTAATAGCTGCAAATATTTCTGCAGAACAGTTTATCGGCATGTCTGGATCTGGATTTGCCTTAGGCTTAGCTATAGCTTCTTACGAGTGGATGGCAGCTATAACATTAATTATAGTTGGTAAATATTTTTTGCCAATTTTCATAGAAAAAGGCCTTTACACGATTCCTGAATTTGTTGAAAAACGATTTTCAACAAACCTAAAAACGATTTTGGCAGTGTTTTGGATTGCATTGTATGTGTTTGTAAACCTAGCCTCTGTATTATATTTAGGAGGATTAGCCATTGAAACCATTATGGGGTTTGACATGATATATGCTGTAATTGGCTTGGCATTATTCGCTGCAGCTTATTCATTATATGGAGGTTTGTCTGCAGTTGCTTGGACAGATGTTATACAAGTTGTGTTTTTAGTTTTAGGTGGTTTGTTTACAACCTACTTAGCTTTGAATACAGTTTCAGGTGGTGAAGGCGTAATAGCCGGTTTTTCAAAAGTTGTCGAAGCAGCTCCTGAAAAATTTCATATGATTTTAGATGAATTTAATAAAGATGGTAGTACTAATGCTAATTATTTGAATTTACCAGGAGTATGGGTTTTAATTGGTGGTTTATGGGTTGCCAACATTTACTATTGGGGTTTTAATCAGTACATAATTCAGAGAACATTAGCTGCAAAATCTTTGAAAGAATCTCAAAAGGGTATTCTACTAGCAGCTGGGTTAAAAATAATTATTCCACTCATTGTAGTAGTTCCTGGTATTGCTGCTTATGTTATGGTAAATGATCCAACTATTATGGCAGGATTAGGAGAAGCAGGTCAATTAAGTTTGCCTTCTAGCGGTCAAGCAGATAAAGCATATCCATGGCTGTTGCAATTTTTACCTACGGGTATTAAAGGAGTGGCTTTTGCAGCTTTGGCAGCAGCTATTGTATCCTCTTTAGCTTCTATGCTAAACTCTACGTCAACTATTTTTACAATGGATATATACACGCAATATATTAATAAAAATGCCGATGATAAAACGACAGTTAATGTAGGTAGACTTTCTGGTTTAATAGCATTAATTATTGCTGTAATAATGGCACCACTTTTAGGTGGTATAGATCAAGCATTTCAGTTTATACAAGAATGGACAGGTGTTATTAGTCCTGGAATTTTAGCTGTATTTATTTTAGGTTTATTCTGGAAGAAAACAACGAACAATGCTGCTATTTGGGGAGCCGTTTTGTCAATTCCAATTGCGTTGCTTTTAAAATATCTTCCAATTGAAGCTTTAAAGCCATGGATGCATCAAATGGGGTTAACAGCAGTACTCACGATGTTGGTAATTATATCTATTAGTTATTTACAGAATAGAGGTGCCGATGATGAAAAGGGAATTCTGTTATCTAAAGAACTATTTAAAACGTCTCCATTATTCAATATAGGCTCAATTATAATATGCATTATTACCGCTACATTATACTGCTTATTTTGGTAAACTATTTGTAAAAACATATTAATTAAACAATGTAAAAAATGAAAAATAGAATTATCATAACAGGAGGTTGTGGGTATATAGGATCTCACACTGTAATAGCATTAATAGAGCATGATTTTGAAGTTATAATAATTGATGATTTATCCAATTCAAATGAACAAGTTTTGGAACGCATAAAAAAAATTACCGGTGTTAAACCAAAACTTTTAAATATTGATTTAAAAAATTCCTTTTTAGCTGAGAATGCCTTTAGATATAATAAAGATATTGATGCAGTGATTCATTTTGCAGCACACAAAGCGGTTTCAGAATCAGTTCAAAAACCACTTATGTATTATCAGAACAATCTTTGTGCCCTTGTAAATACGTTAATGGCAATGGAGAAATACAATATAAATAATTTTATATTTTCTTCGTCAGCGACAGTATATGGGAATCCCAAAACCTTACCAATAAAAGAATCTAATGAAACTCAGCGTCCCTTCTCGCCATATGGCAATACAAAAAAAATGGCAGAAGAGATAATTGATGATGTTGTAAAGGCAAACCCCAATTTAAGAGCAATTTCTCTTCGTTATTTTAATCCTATAGGAGCGCATCAATCTGGTATGATTGGAGAACTACCCAATGGAATCCCTAATAACTTAATGCCTTATATAACTCAAACCGCAATAGGTAAAAGAGATAAACTTATGGTTTTCGGTAACGATTACCCCACAAAAGACGGGACACCAATTAGGGATTACATACACGTGGTAGATTTAGCTGAGGCACACGTGCTGGCATTAAATAGAATTTTTAGTAAAGAGAAAGATCACAATCTTGAGATATTTAATTTGGGAACAGGAGAGGGGTATTCCGTCTTGGAGGTAATTGAAGCTTTTCAAAAGGTTACGAAGCAGAAATTGAATTATGAAATTACTGAACGTAGAGATGGAGATGTTCCAAAACTTTATGCCAATGTCGATAAGGCTAATGATATATTAGGATGGAGAGCTAAAATGGGATTAGAGGATATGATATCTCATTCTTGGCAATGGGAAGAATATTATCATCTGGAAAAAAAGAACTGATATGAAAAAAGAAGTTACTTTAAGACAAATAGCAGAGCTATTAAATCTATCGGTGTCAACAGTTTCTAAAGCCTTGTCTCAGAGTCAAGAAATTAGCTCAAACACAAAGAACCGTGTTAAAAAAATGGCTGACGCTATGCACTACAAACCTAATTACTTTGCTACCAAGCTGAGAGGTGGACATTCAAAGACTATAGGAGTTATTTTACCGACAATTTTAAATCCTTATTACGCTGAGTTGCTAACAGGAATAGAAAAAGTATTAGCGACAAATAATTACAAAATGATGACACTATTCTCTAAAGATTCTATAAAAAGAGAAGAAGAATGTATAAATAACTTAACTGATGGCTCTACTGAAGGAATCATTTTGAGTATTTCAAGGGAGACCCAACTAACCAAAAGTACACATCACTTAACACACAGTAACATATTAGGTATTCCTAGAATATATGTTGATAGATTAGATAATACAATTAATGAGGATCACGTGGTTTCTGATGATTATGATGTTACATATAGTACGTGTCTGCGACTCTTAAAGAATACATCTGCCAAACATATTATTTTTGTCTCTCTTATGGGCGGACTTACCATTGAAGAATTGCGTTACCAAGGGTATAAAACAGCAATGATAGATAATGAATTAGAAGAAAAAATCAAAACCATTCGAACAACAGATCCGCATATCTTGCATCAAGAATTGTTAGTGTTAATACGTCAAGACAAAGTCGATGCTATAATATGTGCTAATGATTCTACAACTCAGAAAGTACTCGATATAATTAATAATGAAGATTCTCTGAGAAACTCTAATGTGCATATTGTTGGTTGTTGTGCTGAACATGTAAAATCGCTTTCGAGATACCCTTTTCTTCACATTATTGATCAATGCGCTGAGGATTTGGGTAAAAAGGCAGCAAAAGCTTTGTTAATTAAAATATCATCAAATGAGCTTACTAAGCCACAAGTTTATCATGTAAAATCAAAAATATCCATGGAAAATATTTCATGATTTACATGCCTTAGAAAAAACAAATTGACTCATAAGGTCATTGGATAATTACACTGAGAACCAAAAGACTTAATATTTTAAACCGAACCGTTTATTACTGTTCTAATGTTGCTTGTTGCTAAATCATTCAAAAGTCAATGTGCTCAAAGATTTAGTTGTAAACGGTTGAGAAACATCTGGTCAACATTTGAAAAATTCTGTTTGTTGCTAAATGGTTGACGATCTGTTTATACTATAAAAGCCAGCTAGCATGGCTTTACAGTAATTAATCAACAAATCAACTTAGTTTTTAAACATGGCTTTTTTAAACGTATAATGACGACCTTTATGAGTTGTTTCACCAACAATGGGCATATCTGTTGCAGATTGTGATATGTGATATTTAGTATATGTACTATTTTTAGGTTCTAGTTGATACATTTTTTTAATTAGTTCTGAAACTTTGAAAGAACTTGTTCTAATATTATGTTTACTCAGTTTTTCAACTAGATCTCCGATAGAATATTTTAGTGTGTCAGTGTCGAACATTAAAAATTCATCAGATAATATTTGCTCTAACTCTTTATTTATAAAAGTTCTATTACCATTCATCAATACGGCTAATGCTCTTGTGTAAATCTGTTCTTTTGTAAACCACATCCTTGTTTTTCTTGGTGATGATATTTCTCTGGTCTTTATGGCATGTATAAAATAAGGTAGTTCTTTTTTTAAAGCGTCTAAAAGATTAGGGTTGTCTGCGGATAAATCAAAAGGAATTATTTTGCGCACCCAATATCTTATTTCGGAATCATCGATATAGACAAAGTTTTCTTCGTTGTTAGAGCATAAAATAAATTTACCGAAAAAGCTACCTTCAGTTTTATCCTTGCCTTTAGCTTCGCTTTTATAGGTTTGTGCTGTTGAAAGGTTTTTTAATCGTTCGCTATCTTCACGTTTATCTAACAATACTTCATCAACGGCAATGATTAGCTTAGATGCCCAATCTGAGTTAAATCGACTTCTAAAATCTTCGTTATTGTTAATGGTCATGTTATTTTGAAATATGAGCTTCATCCAATTTAAAAAAGTTGTTTTACCTGTATTACGCTCGTTACTTACTAGGCATAATATGGGTAGTACTTGAGATGGATGATGCCAAAGAATACTCAAGTAGTCTAAACCTATCTCATATTGCTCGCCAAAAATGTGTTTTAAAAATGCTGTAGTGTTCGGAAATTCACCAGTAATAAACTCATGCTCTAACTTTTCATAGCGATTGTAAAAACCGTCTATTACTTTTTTATAATTGGTGTGGGATGGTATTAAACAGAAACCGTCATATCGAGGAATGCTTTTTATAAAATCCTTTCCATAATCTGTCATTAATTCACTCTTTGACCATTGTACTAATATGTTAATACTGTCTTGACTCAATAATGGTTTTGTGACGTTTTTATAATAGGTTGTACCGATACGTAAATATTTATTTTCCATGATTACACATTTACGATTAAATAAGCCATTTTATTTTTGTCAACATCATCAAACTTCTTGTTGAATAAGATCTGAATATTTACACCGTTTATTGAATTGTCTTCTTTACAAAGATTAATAATTGCGTTTTCAATATCATACAATGGCAGTCTTGGGTTGTACTTTATTATTTCAATAATGATATTAACTTTAGATATTAAGTTATCAATAACTCTAACCTTTAATATATCATTGACTCTAAGTGATAACATGTCTGAATAGAGTGCTTCTAGTCTTTTTAAAATTTCTGATTTATTAAGCGTATTTTGATTTCTCATGATTTTTATTATTTATAAAATAAAATTTGTTGTACTGTATTAAAATATGCTCTAGCACCATCGCTTCTTGCAGGAACATTTTTAACTAAAATATCCTGGTGTAAACCTGTGCCTAGCAGTTTTTGAATATCTCCTTTTGTTGCTGGCTTATTTTCTTCTTTAGTAAAGATGTTTGTGACAATATTTGTTGCAAGCGTTCCCACGGCAGCATTGCCTATACCAGACAAACTCATTTTGTCTTTTTGTGCTGTATCGGACTTATTGACTTGTTGCGGTAAATTTTCGTGTAACTTTTATTTACGCTTAAAAGCGTTTACTCTGCAACTATTACAACAATACTTTTGTTTATATCTTCTCCTAGGAACGTAACTATTGCCACAATAGTTACAATTGTATGTATATCTATCCATTGTTCGTTATTTTAACGTTAGACTAACGATTATTGAAAGGAATTTTTTGGATGTACTGGTGTTTTTTGTGCCCATTACTTTGAAGATTTTTTAATGTTGGACAATAAAGTATTAGCATCAGCTTCAACCTCTTTAATAGTTTTCTGCTTTCCTTCTTTGATCCAAGCTACTATCTCGGATTTAAAGAAGAATAAACGACCGCATTTTTTGTGATGTGGGATTAGGTTTTTTTGACAATACCCATAGATTGTAGCTTTACTATAACCAGTTAAGTTTGCTATCTTATCGATAGGTACTGGATCATCTATTAGATTTTGTGGTTCTGCCTTATTAAGAAGTAAGGCTTTCATTTCTTTTAGGTCTTTTTTGACCTCTGCAACGTCTTGCTGCGTTTGTTCGAATGGTATCATAACTATTTATTTAAAATTATTGATACCTCAAATTTCTGAATTGTTGCTTTTAGGAATTTTCACGAATTTTCACGAACACAATAAACCTATACTAGATAGGGGTTATGTGTAAGTATTTTTTTTTCGTCGGAATTTTGGCGAATCCAGATGACTACTATTCTGGGTTTATACTGTTTAAGGAAAAAGTATTTTTTTAGAGTTTTAATAGTCTTTTAAATTCTCTAGTGTATTTTGGATTAGCACTTGTAAAAGATTTATAGGGTTCTTTAGTGTTTTTATCTATCGAAACATTGAAAGCAGTACAAAATGCATCTCCTAAAACGTTTGGGTCAATTATTTCTGGGTATGCATGATTTTTTAAAGAAATGGATAAACTACTTAGAAGCGCTTTGCCGGATCCGTAGATACTATTTCTTTTGGTAATAATATTTAAATTATCATCCCAAATTTTATTGTCTATTCCTGCTTTTAAAACACTATCTAAAGAGATTTTTGCATTCATCGACCATAAATTTTTTAGCTGTAATATTTTGGGATCTATATTATTATCTCCTGTCTTAGAATTAATTGAATGAGCTTCTTTATAATAATTCATTTTATTTAAGTAGAACTTGTTTGATTTCTCCAATATTTGAGATAAAGAAGTATCTTCAATATCTAATAATAATGTTTGTTCATTGATAACGTTGAGAAGCTCATTTATTACCTCTAAATTCTTTAAAAAGTTATTTCCTAAATCTAGTAATTCTTTGTGATATATTAATTTGTATTTAGCTAGTAATTCTATTGCTTTAATGTAGTTATCATCTTTATGCCAATTAATAAATTCTAAGTCTAGAGAATTAAAAAAATTTATTATCAGTTCTTTTTTTTCACTGTTATTTAGTATTTCGGAAAAGAAGAAAAATTCAATAGATAAAATAACAAATAAAGGTTCAATATCTAAATGTTCTTTACCATCATTGTCAGATGATTCTGTGCTTAAATGCTTTTTAACTTTTTGTTGATATAAAAAATCATCATTTAAATATTCTCTAATCAGTTGTAAATGGATTTTATCATGAGTTATATAAGGATGGGTAAGGATATTATTGATTTTTATATTAAAATTAAGCGGTGTTACTTCTGTTAAAATCAGAATTAATTTATGGAATTTACCTTTGTTATTCATGTTTAAAAATCCATTATCGAGTTTGCAAATTCTTTTTTAGAGTTATCTTCAAAGCCAGCAAAGTAATTTTTCGTGACATGAAGGTCACTGTGATCTAAGGCTTCGCTGATAAATTCCATACTAGCACCTTTACGGACTGCATTTGTAGCAAAAGAATGTCTTGCCCAATATGATGATAAATCTTGTGGCAAATTATTTGCCTTGGCTATTCTTTTAATGTGATCGTTGATATATCTAGTAAAGTTTTTAATTTTTTTATACCGTTTTAAACTATCATCTTTTTGTTCAATAATATCAAATACAAAACCTTCCTTCGATTTATTGCCATAAGTTTCTATGACACCACTTGTAAAGTCTGTTAAATAAATAATGATTTTAGTTTTGTCGGTAGTTTTGTCAAACGTTTTAGCTCTGTAATAGGTGAATCTATCATCCTTAATATCGGAGTATTTCAGTAGAGCAATGTCTTTAATGTTCATGCCATTACAGGCAAAGCTGAAAAACCAGAAATCTTTAGCTTTAGTCTCGTTGTAATTTGTTGCTTCAGCTTTAAATAAAGTTTTAAGTTGATCTGAGTTTAAAGCCTTTTTTACTTTTCTTGTTCTTGGAATTTTATACTTGTTTTTTCCAAAAGGGTAGTGGTCACTATTAAGATCGTTTACTTCGATGGCATTGTTGAAAATTACTCTTAGCGTTCTTAAATAAATAGAGACAGTAGTTAAACTTTTGCCTTTATTTAACATATATTTCTCGTATTCCTTTAACCATTCAGGGGTGATCGATTGGAAGGTTAAATTATTAATAGGGCATTTTTTTTGCTCTTCACTAAATTGAGCAAGGGAATTAAGCGTGTATTTAAAACTCTCTGCAGTACTTATTTTTTCATTCTTTATGTTTTTTTCTATCGCAAGATTAAAGTGGTAATGAATATTATTTTTGTCATTTGATTTTCTAAAAAATTTAAATTCGAATTTTTCAAAGTCAAATACACTCATGGCTTTCGCCTCATCATTTGCTCTATTTTCGATGGCTTGTAATTCTAAACGTAAATCCTTGTTTGTGCCTCTTAAATTTTTATTTTCAGGGTTAATCCATACGGTTTCAAACTCTGTTTTAGTTAAGTCGATGTTTAGATTGTACCATTTTTCTTTTTGAGTGGCTTTTCCGTAAACACGAAGTTTTACTGGATATGTTCCTGAATCTTTCTTTCTTCTCTTATCTAGGCGAATAGATATATTATAACTCATAGTTATATTGTTTCTGCAAATATAAATCATTTGCAGAATATTTGCAGAAAAAATTACTTAATAGATCAATAATAGATAGTAAAAATTAGTAATTATAAAATATAAACCACTGATAACTAGTAAAATTAAGTAATTAACAAGTGGTATCTATTAAGTGCTGTTATTGATTACGGCTCAAGAGGTTACAGGTTTGAATCCTGTCGAGGTCACTGAAAGGGAATTTTCAATTTTATTTTGAAAGTTCCCTTTTTTATTTGTTCCTAACTTATCTGATAAACAGGCTATTTGAGCAAAAATTGAGTTTACTCTAAAAGTTTGAACTCTCTTGTTTTTGAAGTCATACCCTAAACCGTCTGGAAAGACCATATATTGAAGTTTTCTTTTTACTTCAATATCTCCAGAACTCCATAATAGCGGTAGGTTGAGCGCATATTTCAAGGCTATATTAATTGATTTTTTAAGGTTTGAACTATCGAAGCTATGTTTTGATAAATTTTTCTTTTTTTGATTAATTTCTGATACCAACTTAGTTCTGAATCTATCATATTGAGACTTATTTATTTCTTCAAAGACATAGCGCTCTTCTAAACGATCTAACTTCATTTCAATAGCGACTATGCCACTTGATAGTTCTTTGGTTTCTTTTATAGCCTCTTCATTCATACTAACAAAGGTGTCATAGACCATTTCTTTTAATGGTGCTACAAATTTCTTGTCCTCTAGTTTGTAAGTCTCTAAAAGCTCTAAAAACTCTTGATGCAGTTTCTTAGCACTTCTATTCTCCTTACTTCCCTTACGACGATTTTTATAATAGTAAAGCCCTTTTTTCTTTACGATAAACCCTGTGTAAGGAGTCCCACAAGTTGTGGACTTCAGGAAAGTTTTTAGAGGCAGGTTTTCGTCATCTACGCAGTACTTTCTGGTCTCAGTTCCTGTATTCAATAAGTTATGAATTTTAAGAAATAAATCTTTAGTTATCATTGGCTGATGATTGCCTTCAATAACTTCTCCTGGTATGAGGCTATTTACAATAAGTCCACAATAGAATGGATTTCTAAATAAAACGCTCAATCTCTTATCATTTATTTTAAGCCCTTTCTCCTGTAATTTATTTGCGATTTCAACGTGAGACATATTGCTGTTTGCTTTCCACAAGAAAGCCTGCTTCAATAGCCTTCCTTCTTTTGTAATAACAAATTTGGGAGTTTTTCCTTTTCCTGGATTGGCATTTGTGTAACCAAACGGATATGCGCCTGTCCAATGTCCTTTGCGAAGTTTCTCTTGCATTCCAGACACTGATTTATCTCTTCTCAATTCATTATCAAACTGAGAAAACATATAGTAAAGGTTCTGTTGGAATGATCCTGCACTTGTAGAAGTATCGACCTCTTGGGTAGCTGATATTGTGACAATACCTTGTCTTTTTAACTGATCACTTATGTAAGCACCATTTGCTCCAGTTCTTGAAAATCTATCGTAAGAATAGACAATGATATAGCCTACATTACTTCTTCGCTTTACATAATTAAGCATCTTTTGAAATTCCTTACGCTCATCACTTTTAGCTGACTCATAGGTTCCTCCAAAATACTCACTTACCTCAAGTCCTTTTTTATTTGCAAGATCCTTACAGTACTTTAATTGAGTTTCTAAACTGGCGTTGTTCTCTGCTTGTTCTTTGGTAGATACTCTTGTGTATATAACAGCTTTGCCATCTGTTCGTAATTTTTGTCCTTTACCTTTTTTGGCAAACTGATCAAATATTGTTTGGTCTTTCATATACTTAACTACTATTTTGAAGATGCTCACAAAGTACTTTTGCAAATTCTTCTAATTGGTTTATTGTCTCTTCTGCTTTCTTATCTGAATAATCTTTGAAGCCATCAAACTTTTGAAGCCATTCAGCATCATATTTCTTAAAAGTAGGTTTTTCTTCTACTGCAATTGAGTTAGACATCTTTTTTTTCTTATCAATTGCTCCATTACTTATTGGTTACAATTGAATCTGAAATAGTGATCCTTATGATCTCTTAGCATAGCTTCGGTATTTCCGATGACTATACTCAGTCGCTTTAATTGGTTTACTTAACCTTTGTTTTTACAGTTCTGTTAATCAAGACGATTCTGCCATCGCTTTGCTTAATTTCAATATTCTGATAATCGTGTTGTTTAAGGATATCTACTATTTTAGTTCTGTCCTCAATACGCTCAACTCCTTCAATCATATCAATTCGACCGTCACGTTTTACTATTCTCAATGATTGAAACTTTTGATTTCTTGTCATTTCAATTAACTGAAGTTCTTCTGGACTAAAATCATCTAATGACTTTAAATCCTTCTGTTCTATAATTAAGCTCATTTCCTTTCGTTTAATAGCTCTCTCAATAAATCCACTTCTCTTTTAAGAGAAATATCAAGTTTCTCACGCGTTTCTTTAAGCTCTTCTCTTAGCTCACCCATTTCTTCTTTAAATGAAATACGCATTTCTTTTATTTCTTCTGATTTCTCTATTAAAATACGTTCCAATTTTTTTGATGAAGATTTGCTCTCCACTTGTATTTTTGAGATAATAGTCAGGAACTGTTTTACTCGTTCACCGTCTATTTGAGAAATGAAGTTGTTAATCATTGTATTGACTTCGACAACTTCTACTAAGGTGTTTTTTGAGCCAGCTTCCGCATTATTAATCCCTTTTATCTTTCCATTACCTGCGTGAATGTTAGTAGCATTATTTCCTGTACTACTTATTCCGTTTTTCTTTACAGTAATATTTGTGATGGTTGGTGGCTGATATTGCAATGGGGTTTCATTGTAGAAATAATTCATATCTATATTAAAACGTTTAGCAAAATTGATGAGCGCTAAATGCGGAATATGCTTCGATCTACTTCTTACCGCAGAAACTATACTTCTATTAGTGGGATATACCTCTTTACCGATTGAGCTGTCATTATTAGGTTTAATACCTAATTCCGAATTTACAGCAATCACTTCATCTACTGCATTTACAAATTTGAGATCTATCTCGTCATACTGGGGATTTTCTTTCATCTATATCTATCTATTTATCAATACTTTATTTACTTTATTCTTTTTAAAACAACATTATTTTAGATTATTATGTTAATTGAAATGCAATATTAAGTATATTTGGCATCAAATAAAGTATAAATGATGTTTTATTTGTATTTTATTTACAATATGTTGTCAATTAATTTACTAAACATTTAATTAATGTACCTAACAGAAGATATCAAAAAGGTGGTTCTCAGGATGGAGAAGCTTTATGATAGTCCCGTGAACGTCATAAAAAGTAAAACACAATTATCACGCCCCACGATTACCAAGTTTTTTAGACTACAATCTATCAGACCCAGTAGTGTAGAAATTATTTATGAATTGTGCCTTGATCTCATTGAAGAAAAAGAAGAAAAGCGATCTTCTATTAAGAAGCGAACAGAGATACTATTCTACGAGGCTTAAAAATTAAGATGCTTAAACGGGCACTTCACTCAAATTACCAGTACAGACAGCAAAAAAGCTGATTACTGGCTATTGTCTCAACAATGGCCATCATACAATACTCAACCGCATTTAATGCTTTAGAAGGTTACGTTAACCAGCATAATGCAAGCACAAAAGACCTCTCTTCGCATGTAAGACAGGCAATGATCTTAACCACTCAAGAGATCATCAAGATTTATTCTATATCCTTACTGAAGGCAAATAGTATAGCTGCCATAGATTTACAGAATTTACCTCCATTAAAGACTAATAACGTACAGCTAGCCAAACGTGCCAAAGCAAGCACAAGAACCATCCAACGACACCTCAAACGTCTCATAGAAGCTAATATCATAACTAAAAAGATATGGCACGGTTCCAACTCTGGATACGAGCTTTTTATCAACCCAAATATATTGTTGATAGGTGGTGTAAAAGCCGTTAATAAGCCTGAAAATGAGCTTCAAACTGAAAAATCAAAAACTACTGATAATCAGTTTTTTAAAAATTCTAAAACGACAACTTGTCCTCATACAGATACTAGTAACAATGGTTACATAAATAATATAATAATAGGCGTTGATAAGTTGAAGACTAAAGCGAGTTCGTTACCACTCACGAAGGGTTATGAGTCACGCAACGCTACTAGTAACACTTTTACAGGATACACAGGAAAAATAGACCCCAAAAAAAATAATGATGCAGGGGAAATAGAGCGGAAATCACGAGCCACAGATCAAACTGGCGCCGAAATTTCAGGCGTCGATCAGGCTCGTTCCGCTTCCCTATCATTTTACGTCAAGTCCTTTTGGAAACTGGCGCGAAATACCATCTACAAAGACCATTACCTTACACAAAGTCAAGAGAAAACCGCGCTGAAACTGCTCCATTTGTGGTACGAGCCTGTCTCTGACAAACAACTGCAAAACGTCCACGAGGTTTATGTTAGCCGATTAGGAATTGTACAAAAATATATTGCAAAAGACCCAACAAAACGATACGTCCAGCTTCCAGATAAATACTTTGACCCAAAAAATCCATCAGGTTTTACGGGAACGAGAATCTGGTACCAAAAGCAGAAGAAAAGAGAATACGAGGTGCGGTTAAAACTGATTTTACAAGCTCAAATTCGTCGTTTTCTCAACAATGAGAAAAAAGAAACTGCAAAGCAAAAACCTCGCCTTGAGCTATTTAGGTCTTGCGAAACCAGAATCAGCAAATTAGGTCAACCAGAATTGTTGAACACTTTTCACGCTTCTGTTTTGAATCACTCTACACACAAATATTTACAACTTAATACTTAAAAAATGAATCCATTTAAAAAAAATGATGCGTCTTTGAGCAAAAAACTCAAAGGTGCATTAACCGATTTGACGGTTGATATTTTTGGTTACGAAAAGATGGTAACTAAAACTATCACTAACCGCACCAACTACATTTCCAACAGACTTCAAATCCCAAAGGATCGTCTCTACATCAGGATTTTTCAAAAAGATCACATCATACGTTCATTTTTATACAATCAGAGTAAACCTGTGAGCGCTATACCTACTCAAGAGCTCACGTATTTCTTTATGGAAGAGCAATTAGCACAATTGGATAACGTACAGAATAAAGTTGCCTTCAGCATCAAACAATACCTCAAAGAGTTTGCAGAAGCCAATCGTATTGATGAAGAAAGCGTCCGTATTTGGATTCACCTCAAGGACGATAAAGTCCAGGTTAGAGCTTTTCAAAATGAAGAGTTTATAAAACAAATCCCACTTAATTCACTAATTAAATATTTCAAATAATGGCACAAAGCAAAGGATGGAAACTAGGACAAGATTCATTTTCAAAAATGATTGTCTGGTTTAAAGACGGTAACGTAAGAACAATGTATTCAATAGATTGGAAGCACAAATTATCAAGAACACGCAGCAAAGAAACTGGTATGGAACGTTTCAGAAAAAAGATAAAACAATATGGTCCATTAGCTGGTACCATTGAGATTTATGACAAAGCAACCGGACAACGCATTGCAAAATTTTACGAAGGGATTGAGAAATCAGTTGAAACTATATAATGAGAACAATTAAAGAATTACAAGCGAAGCTCAATCCTAAAAACAATTTTGACCAGCGATATAACATAGAGGCAGATGATAAAATTCATCTGCTTTATGTGAGTCCCAAACTCAATGCGACAGGTTATTACAGGATGATAACACCTGCATTAGAAATCAATAAAACAGATACGCATAAGGCGATTATTACCAGTATCGAGACCAATGACTTCTCGATGAAACTTTCTGATTTTGTAAATCAGCTGGATGAGCGCTTAATTACCTGGGCAGATTACATCATTTTCCCTGCCCTGTTTAGTGATGTTAGCTATTTGATGCAGGCTATCAAAACGCTTAATCCTTCGGTTCAATTAGTGATGGACTTAGATAGAAATTATTTTGCGATACCTGTTTCTATTCCGCTTTCGCGAAAGCTAACTAATGACAAACTAAAGTGCATAGAAAATAATTTGGGTCTAATGGATATCGTGACTGTTGCAAATGAAGCTTTTCAAAAGTTCTTGCAGCGATTCATTGACGACCGCTTAGAAAACGCACATACATTTGTGCAATACCTTCCCAGTTTAGTCTCGAGATATGGCTATGAAGAAATGCCACCACTTACAAGAAACACTTCAGAGAAATTACGAGTAGGCTTAATAAAATCAACCGAAGAAGATTTGCTATCTCTTAAGGAAGTACTTTTTAAAATGAGAAAAAATTTTGGAGATCAAATTGAGTTTATTTACTTCGGGAAGCCCTATTCTGTATGGGAAGTAGAAAAACTTTTTAAAGAATATAAAGTAGAAATACATCCTACCGTTTCATTCTTAGATTATTTTGAAAAGTTGAACAGCTTACAACTCGATGTAGTTTTACTACCTGCTTTAGAATGTCTTTTTAATAGGCATCAAAACTATCAGCTTTTTATGGAGCTTTCAACGTTTGGGATTCCTGTAGTTGCATCATCTCACCATCCAGTCAAAAAATGGATTCACAATGCAGAAAATGGATTTTTAGCGAGTGAAGCTCCTGAGTGGTTAGAAGCTCTTGAAACACTTGTAAAATATGATAAAGAGAAAAATTTTTCTTCTAGTCTCATAAAGAATATCTGGAATAATAACAGCTTTGCAAAGACATCTATTGATAAAATAACTTCCTTATATATTTAATCAATCAATATCCCTGAACTTAAAATGAAAGTTCAGGGATATTACTTTAGAGTACCTTCTAAAATTATTGAATTTATCCCACCCATAAATTCAAAACCCTTACCGTTACTACGATTACCCATTTCAACCTAATTTCAAAATAATCCCAATGTACCGAAGTACATTTCCGTAAGGTCAATCGACCGACTCTCAAATCTATATTTATCCTAAATCAAAGAGAAAACGAGCTTCCTATAGCGATGAGTTTTCCTATTCCCGATACAGATGCAGGTAACGATTACAGAGAACGAAGAGAAAAACGCAATTGAATTGCTATTCAGTGAAAACCTACCCAAAGAGTTTTCGACCTTCCTATTAGAATTAGGCTTTCGCGAGGTTTTTAAGAAGAAAAATACTTGGTATTCTGATGCGCATCCAGCCTATAAAAGTTTTGCTACTTCCTTAAGAGATGCGTTTTCTCGTGGAGACGATTGGAAAACGGTTTCGATGTATCCATCGTTTCAACCTTCCTTAGAAAACATTGATAAAAGCAAATTTAGTTTTGTTACTATTTCATACAGAGGTACAGAAAAGGCAGAAACGAAGGACTATGTTTTATTCGATCCCTATAAGAAGGTCGCTACAGAAATAGCAACTCAATATGCCATTACCAAATATGGAGACGATTTGCAAAACGTCGAAGTCTCTCCCAGAAACTATAAACGGAAAGCTCGCATTATATATGACAAAGGGCAAATTATAAATCGTTTTAAAGTCGATGAGATAACGGAAATAGAAAACGAACCTACTAAGGAAGTAGAAAACTACCTTCCTATAGAGGATGGCAAAGCTCAAGACAAACCTACTCTTGAGACAACAAACAACGAAAAGCAAATCAAAATAGAAAACGAACTTCCTATAGAAGATAGTAAAACTGAAAACGAAGAGACCCTTGAAGAAGTGCCTAAAGAAAATGAGTCTGGTTACAAGACCGATAAAGAGCGTAAAATTTCTACTCGTGAGATTTTAAGCGAAGTGATTAGCAAACTTGTAATTTTAGAAGAGAGTCTTGAAGGTGAAGATGAAACCATCATAGCCACCACCATTTTAGATTTAGAAGATGCGCAGGAACAATCCAGCGAACTACGTTTTAAGAACGAACTTTTAAAAGCGCTACAAAACTTTAAGGATTGGATTTTGGATTTGACTTTCTCATCGCGCACAATGGCGTTAATGGAAATCAATCGCTTGAACCTATCGCTAGACTTACCTCTTTTCCATCTGAAAGAAGAGGTCGCTAGAACGCTATCTGTATCAAAAGATATTTTCAATCGCGATCATATTGTTCCCAATGTTTTAGTCCCAACAAAAGCTGGCGAACCTTTTCAATCTGGTGGACTCAATTTAAGTGATGCCAACTTTATGAGAATGAAGTTCAAGCGACTCTACAACATTACAGATGATACCATTGAACAAGCCTCTGGATTAGATTTATTTCGTCTGTCTCAAATGGCACATCCTAATGATTATGGAATTAATGTAAATCGTTCTACAGTTCTTCGTGAGTGGGAAAGTCGCGGTCTGGAAGCGTTTGAAGAAATCGGCTATCCTACAGATTTAGATTATCCTTATGTGAACGTTCATACTGGTTATAAAAGTGTCTCAACTTTAGCTTCTCAAATTGGCGCATACGATGACAGGCATCAATGGTGGTCTGCGGTCGAACATTCCAGACCTATTGCAGATTTAGCAAAGGGAATTGTGATTATGGATTCCTTATTAATGGAATTGGTTGAAAAGAAATTGGAATTAGTCAACCCAAAATCCAACAAACCCAGAACCGATAAGCAGTCCAAAGAAGCTTTCAATGATATTGAATGGGAAATAAGCAGATTGGAAAGATCCAAACTGGTCATTCAGGATTATATGAACAAGGATTTAGAGGTCGAAGAATCACTTCCAGAACCCAAGCCTAAAAAAGAAAAACATCAAGAACCCAACGACTATTTAGATAAGGTCATAGCTATTCTGCATACCGCTTTCGCGAAAGCGGAACGCCTATCAAAAAAGAAGATAGAAAAGCTTAGAGAAGAAACCAATGCACCAACGATGGGCGCACTTTGGGAAGCGGTAGAATTGAGTTGGTTGTTATGGTACAAGATGCTCTACAGAGAACCTATCCCATTTGAAGCACGACTGAAAAAGATGGTGTTGTTTTGGAATAAAGTGCAACCTACCTATGCGTATTCTGATAGTAGTAAAGAACTCTACAAACAGTATTCCACGCCTTGTCCTATTGGAGCCATCATCGCGCAATACACCCAAATGGATGAAGCCGAGTTCATCTTTGAGCCAAGTGCTGGAAATGGGTTGCTACTCGTAGGAGCGAATCCAAGAATCACTCACGTCAACGAGATAGATAAAAGCCGAAAACAATCTTTAGAGCATCAAGGTTTTGGTCGTATTACATCAGATAACGCAGCAGAACCATTTCCAGAAATGATGCACAAAGTTCACGATGTGGTCGTGACCAATCCGCCATTTGCAAGTTGGGATGATTCTAAGTTTGATAAGGAGCGAATTATACAGAAATACTTCAACAAACATCGCGGATTAGCAAACCATATTCGCCTAGAACACTTGATGGCTGGATTGGCGCTTTACACGATGAAAGATGATGGCAAGGCAGCAATTATTATAATGGGACACGTCTATTTTGGAGACGACGGACTTTTTGCAAAATACCGTCCGTTTTTCAACTGGCTGTATCGTCATTACAAAGTAGACGATGTGATTAATATGAATAGTTACAAGCTCTACAATAAACAAGGAGCGGTTACAAAAACAATGCTCATTCTCATTGGTGGTCGTAAATCAAAACCTTATGGAGTAGCACCAAACAAAAGCGAACAACCACATTTAGAAGATATGGTAGAGACGTTTGAAGATCTCTGGAAGCAAACCAAATCGCACATCAAACCAAATATCGATACCATCATAAAACAGCTTAAAACCGCAAGAACAAAATGATCTATTTCAATAATCAATTAATGCCTAACGACACGAGTACAAAACTCTTTATGGTCACAAACACCAAATCATTTGAACGCTATGAAGACCACGAAGCAGCACTTTACATTCAATTACATCTACTGGTGGAACACGCTTTCGCGAAAGGTGAAAACCCAATTGCTCTTATTGAAGATTATCTGGAGTTGGTCTACACCGAAGGGAAATCGGTAGCAGAAATAGCCGACTTTCTTGCCAATACAGATAAGATGCAACTCGCACTCTGGACACTCAAAGAAAGTTGGGATAAACTGGACGAAACCGCACCTCAAGATTCATTGCTTTATGGAAGTGGTATGGATAAAGAAGAGGCCATTCAGTTGTATTTAGAAATCACATTACGAACTTATTTAGAAGCATTAGCCCAACACAAGAATGAGTAACCAAGAATTAGAAATAGAACAGGCAGATTTTAAGCAAGATGCCGAAGAGGTCGCAAAACTTGCCACGCAAGAAAGTGCTTTAGTGGAATACGTCCCAAAGTCAAAAGCGCCATACCGAATGAATACGCTCATTCCGCGTAATATGGCATTTGAGGTTCAAAAGTCGCTCAATAGCATTGTGAAGACAAAAGGGAATATTGATAATTATGTGCGTAATCAATTAAAGTATGAATCCACCAAACAACTTTGGAGTGGATTGGGTGCAGAACAAGTGGATGCGGTTGGTTTGTATCTCAATCAATTTGAAAATGAGCAAGGCATTATTATAGCAGATCAGACAGGAATAGGAAAAGGTCGGCAGGCTGCTGCGGTGATACGACACGCAGTTATGAACGATTATATTCCTGTCTTTTTTACCAAGAAACCAGACTTGTTTACAGATATGTATCGTGATCTGAAAGCGATAGGTTTTGAGAACATCAGGCCATTCATAGTCAATACAGATACCAATGCAAAGATTAAAGATGCCGATGGTAATGTGGTGTTCAGTCCGCTGAGTAGTTCTGCGCAAGCTGACCTGATTTCAAACGAAATTGAATTTCCAACGGAGAGTCCAGAGTCTATTGAATACCATAAAAAGATTGGGAAGAAACTACCTGATCCTGATAAAACACCAACTATTAAAATTCCATTGACGCTCGACCATTTACCATTGGGTTATGATATGATTTTTGCTACTTATTCTCAAGTGCAATCTGCACATCCCTACAAACGTATGTGGATTGAGAAAATGGTAAATAACGGAATCGATGGAAGTAAAAAATATAAGAAGCTCATCTTCATTCTCGATGAGTCGCATATGGCTGGCGGTTTCGATTCCATCATCGGTACCTGGATGCGCGAAGTCTTGCCGCAAACTAAAGCTTGTTGCTTTTTGAGTGCTACGTTCGCCAAATATCCAGAAGTGATGCCTTTCTATGCGAAGAAAACCGCCATCGCTGAAACAGGATTGACCGACTCAAATTTTGTGCGTTCAATGACCAGTGGCGGATTAGCATTACAGGAAATTGTGGCATCCAATCTTTCAGAAAGTGGTCAGCTTATTAGACGTCAGCGTTCCAACGAAGGTATCAATGTAGATTACATAACACTGGACGCCGAACCACAACGCAGTAAAAGTCGAGAAAGCGTCAATCGCATCATCAGTTTAATGAATGACGTAGTGGCTTTTGAGCAGGAATTTGTGGCGCCATTATTAGCAGACGTTCACGCTTCCGCGAAAGCGCAAGGCGAGCATATGTCTTCTAAACCGAGAGGACTTGGCGTAAAACAATCGCCATACTTTTCTCGTGTGTTCAACATCATTGACCAAATGCTATTTGCATTGAAAGTCAAAGATGTGGTAGCGCACACCATCAAATTACTGAAGGAAGACAAGAAAGTAGTCATTGCATTTAAGTCCACAATGGGTGCATTCTTGAAAGATTTGAATTTGGTAAGTGGCGATGTGATTCCAAATGAACAAATGGACTTTGTTAGAACTTTAGTCAAAGGACTCGATGGAATATTTAACTACAATTATGTGGCGATTGATGGCGAAAAAACCAGAGAACGTATTCAGTTAGAGGAATTGCCTCAGAATGGGATTGAGAAATACAACGACATCAAAAAACGAATGTTATTAGAAAGCTCTGGACTATCTATTTCGCCCATTGACGAGTTGATTCATTTACTGCAGACTGAAAAGAAGCCCAAACATTTAGGCGGTCATTCTGATATGTATTTCAAAGTAGCCGAAGTAACAGGTCGTAATCAACGTATTGATTTAACTGATGATGAAGCGGTTGTAGAATCTTTTCGTAGCAATACAGAACGCTCTTTTAGAATGTTTAATAGTGGCGATTATGATGTGCTGCTTATTAATCAAAGTGGTAGTACAGGATCTTCTGCGCACGCGAGTAAAGATTTTAAAGACCAACGCCAGCGAGCGATGATCGTACATCAGTTCGAGCTGGATATAAATACTGAAGTTCAGAAAAGGGGACGCATCAATCGTACTGGTCAAGTGAACTTGCCAGAGTATTATTACATCACAAGTGACATTCCGACCGAAAAGCGTTTAATGACGATGCTTAAAGCAAAATTAAAATCGCTGGATGCTAATACCACAGGCTCGCAAAAGACAAATGATGATACTTTAAAAAGTGCCGACTTCCTAAACAAATATGGTGACATCGCAGCGTGGAATTGGGTAGATGAAAACCAAGAGATGATGGAACAATTGGGTTATCCAACATATCAAAAGAAAACCGATAAACGAGGCTTCATTTCTTATGAACGTAATGGTTTTAAAGAAGGTGCTATCCGTCAATTAACTGGAAGAGCTGGATTACTTAAAGTGGAAGATCAAGACGCGTTGTACGATGATTTATTAGAACGATACGACCATCAAATCAAATTAGAAAAACAGCAAGGCACGTATGATCTGGAAACTGAATTTTTACCACTCGATGCCGAAGTAAAAAAGCGTTTCCTGTTTCAAAAAGGTCAAGGTGGTCGCACACCATTTGGTAAAGATACGGTACGGGATATTACTATAGTAAATAACCTAAAACGACCATTTACCAAACAAGATATTGATCAGCGCATTCAAGATGCGCTTGATGGAGAAAAACCAGTTCAAGTGCGTTTGAAATTAGAAGATCAAATCAATGAAGCTTATCCTAAACTTTTAGAAGACCGAAAAGCAAAACGTTTTAAGGTCATAGAAAAATTAAAAGAAGATCGGGAAGTATTACCACAAAGAGGCAGCGGAGAAACCGAAGAAGAGAACGAAAAGATTCTATCGGACTGGAACAAGTTGGAAGCGCTTATCAATCAAAAGACTTCACAGCTCGCTACTTATATCGCTGGATTAGAAAACATTCAAAGCATCATTTTACGCTATACCAATATGTGGAATATTGGCGATGTGATTCGTGTTCCGTTTATTGGTACGACCATAAAACCATCTTGGGGAATCTTCTTGGGTGTGAGCGTCGGGAAATCTGGTAAGAACCCATATACGTTGAGTAATATCAGTTTAAAATTTGGTGTTACAGATTCCCGTAAGATTTTAACATACAGTTTACAGCCTGCCGAGCAGAGTTTCATTAGCCAGGTATTTACAGAGAGTCGTGGCATTACCGATGTCGACATACAAATGGTTAATTTGGAATGGAACGAGCTGATTAAAAAGGCTTCTTCAAAACGCGAACGTCGTCACATTTTGACAGAGAATATCGTAGGTGCTTCAGGTCAGATTGGTACTCAAAACAAACTGATTAAGTACAATACCAAAGAAGGTACCATCAAAAATGGAATCCTATTGCATAGAGACTTTGGCAAAGAAGGCGAGGCAGATTCGGCATTGCTTCCAGTTTCTGAAGCGTATCCAATAATTAGCAAATTGGATTTAGATGACTTCTTTGCAGATCACAAGTTAAGTTTTCGAGCAAAGCGAATAAGTGATAATTATTATCAAGTCTATTTAGACAAAAAGGATTTATACCCAGCGGTAATTGACGAAAAACTACGTTCGTTATTAAGACGAGAATCTGGTCAATCACAAGATGAATTGCCAGACTTTGTACAAAATGCTGGCGATATGACTGGCGCATTGCATTTGGAAAACCTGCAACCGTTTCTAAATCGATTGGATGCTTTTCAAGTGCAGTATATGGGCAAAGCTCGTGAACTCGAAGATTGGGAAATTGAAAATGAAACCGATTGGAAAGCACAGACCAAACAGAAAAAAGGAAATTTTAAGTATCAATTAGGACGTGCTTATGGCCAAGGAAGTAATCCCACCATTGGTTTTGTAAGCTATGAAGAACCAACTGCAGATTACGAATTTGGTCTTGTGATTTACAATCGCCCACTTACTGACAAGGAGAAATACAATTACTCGCTGATTCCCATTTTTAAGAACGTTGAAGAACCTTACCAAGATTGGAAAACGACTATCCTCCAGACAGAAATTAAAGATGATTTTAATGCCATTATTGAAGAAGTAAGAGACTTGCCATTACACGAAGCGATTGAGGCAATGGGTTATTTTATTTTGAATAACCTACACGAAGATGGTAATGCAGAATTTGTATTTGGAAAGTACACTGCTCTAGATTTAGGACGTGTCTTTTATGAGGATACGATTGCTCAAATAGCATCTATCGATGAACTAATTAACCAACTACAAATTGCTTTGAAATAGATGAAAGTCAATCCCAATAAAATGTACATCGTGTACACGCCATTCTATCGAACTCGAAAATCCATATTTGATGGTCAACCTACAACTATGCAAGAACTCAAAAATAAATTTAGGCGTGGTATGGATGCAGATGTAATCGATAGTATTTACTCAACCAAAAAAGAAGCTAACGAAGCTGCTGACAAGCTATTCAAAAAAGCAAAAAGAAATTAAGAATGAACAACAGAAAATTAGACATACCAGAAGTACAGCAGATTCCGCAGTTTATGAAAATTATGGATGATTTAAGCGTTGGAAATAATCCGTATTTGGTAGGAAGCGCCGGAACAGGAAAAACAACCATTGGAGAAAAGGTCGCTTACGCTATAAAAGGTCGCGCAGAAAACGATGGGCAAGAATTGCCATTTACTATTGTGAACTGCAATCAATGGACATCGCCTATTGACATTAAAGGTGGACAGACTATTTCTGGTTACAAAGAAGGTGCGCTTATTGAAGCTTGGCGTGATGGCAAGGTTTTAATCCTGGACGAAATGCCAAAGCTGGATGCCAATACCGCAGGATTATTAAACGATGCGTTAGCAAAAAGCGCTCGTGAAGATGCTATCATTTTTAATGGAAATAATGAGCCAATCAAAAAACATAGAAACTTTGGTTGTATTGCTACTGGTAACGTTATTGGTAAAGGTGCAAGCGGAAACTATGTTGGAAACAATAAGCAAGATGCGTCCTTATTGGATCGTTTTAGTGGTTGTATTTACCGTATAGGTTTTAATGAAACCTTGGAGCGCCAACTCGTTTATCCAGCTGTAGTGGATATCTGTTTGACTATTCGTAAATCTATTTTGAAATATGAAGGAAAAGAAGCTGGCGATGACGATACTGAAGACATTATGACACTTCGTACAATGCTCAACTTTGAACGTGCCTACGAGCTTGAAATGAAGCGAGAAACTGGAATGAAAGATGAGTTTGGCAAGACCTATCGAAAGATGCCCAACGGTAAAACCCTAAAGGATTCTCTACACAGCTACTTCATAGCTATGACGAAGGAAAAAGCAGAACACATTAAGACGGAAATCAATCTTGAAGGTTTTTTAAATTCTTATAAAAGTAGCGGAATGAAGCAGGCTTTTATTGTTGAGTTTAAAAGGCGGATTGGATGATGGACATCAACCTTCATCTAATTAAATTGATTTACAAAACTAAGTACTTCTTCAACAAATATTTTTAATTCTTAATATTTCCTAAATAACTTATTGCGCTTAATTCTTTTATTCTCGATTTAAAAAGTTTCTTTGCAATCAAATAGTTGATTGTAAATGAAGGAAGTAAAACAATTTTTAAACAACATCAATAATGAAGAGCCAATAGAAAGGTTTTGGTCAAGTTATAATGATTTTTGTAATAATATAGAAATATTTACAATTACTGAATTGTTGGATTTATTACCTAGATTGACTGCTAGATTACAAAAAGAAAATCAAAGTAAGCACTTATTTCAAAAAGGGATAGAAAGAGTATCCTCCACTAATAAATCTTTTGGAAATGACTTTTACAACATTATTGTTAAGTCTGGAAAAAATCTCGAATTACTCAGTGATATTGTTGCGGGATTATCTGTTTCTGATAAAGACTCAGCAATTTTAATAGTAAAAGACTTAATCGCAAGCGATGAACAAATAAATATTGTGCAAGCTATTTCTTCTGTTGCTCGATTTGAATTAGACAAATCTGGTTTTGAAGACTTAAAAGAATATCTAATTGATACTTTTTCAAAGTATATCAATGAAGGTAGATCTATTGAAATATTAACAGCTATTCTCTTCGTTTATAGAGTACATAGGAAGCACTTTTTGAAACTCAATAGTGATGTTCTAATAGTTACAAAACGAGAGGAAAAGGAGATAAAAAGTTATCTGATTGATATCATTCACTACAGCGTAGATATTAATACTGAGCAAGAATTTTATTTAACGATTTTAGACTCTTTGGTAACATTTGATGCTTCCCAATTAGGCTATCATAGTATGTTCGGCTATATGCTCAGTAATTTAGTTGACAAAAACTTAGTTATTGTCAAAAACTACATAAATCAATGGATTGTTCAAGATGACCACTATAATAAGATAAAAGTATTTGAATCTGTCTTCAGTAAAATATATGATCAACACCCAGTAGAATTTCAAATCCTAATCACGGAATGGTTAAACGAAGATAATCACAAATATCAACTAGCGATGTTCAATGTGATACGAGAAATGAGCTTCGCTAGTAATTCAACTTTTGAACTATCACCATCATTATTAGCAACATATAATGTTAATGATATTGAATATATAACTCAAAAAATTGTGGGGTATGTTTATGATAGAAAAGTGTCTAGAGTTATGCTATTCTCTATACTCAAGTATAGATATCAAAATAAAGATATCACTCAACTTGTAGGCAGATTATTTGTAGACTATCTGATTTTTAATTACTACTCTACTATTGATTATCTAAAAGACCAAAACAAAAGTGCCGACAGAAAACTTAAAAAGATTATTTCAGATATTATTTCTGAAGGTGAACGCTATTACAAAGCATATTCTGACTTAGATATTCTTAAAGAATTTCAGCCATCTACAGAGCGACTTAGGTATATGGATAAAATTCAGAATAAAAAAATGAATAAAATGCGCGATGAGAGTGACAAAACCGACAATTCATTTTTAAGTATGGTTACTACTCTTCAGTTTAGAACTGGTAAAAAAGCATTCGGAAAATTCAATGGTCAGTATAGTCAAGAGATGGAACCGAAATTATTCTCTGTTAGTGAAGAATTGCCTCGTGGAGAATACATTGACCCTGTTGCGCAAAGTATTTTGCGATTAGAAGGACAAAATTTTATAAGAAGAAGATGAGATTTATACTAAGTGAATACATTACACTTCTTAAAGAAGATGGCGAGTTGGATACCTTAATCACAGATCTACTTGTAGGAATGAAAATAACACCTATATCTATACCTCAGAGAGGTAGACAACACGGTGTAGATATCGCAGCTGTTGGTATTGATCCCGATGATGGTAAGAAAAAAATGTTTTTGTTTGTTGTAAAACAAAAAAATCTAACACGCTCTAACTGGGATAGTGGTGTAAATTCTGTAAGACAAAGTCTAAATGAAGTAATAGATGTTTACATACGCACAATGCTGGATAAAAGGTATAAAAAACTACCCATAAAAATCATAGTAGCGACCAACGGAGAGATAATGCAAAGCGTACTAATCAATTGGAAAAATTATGTAGATGAGCACACTAAAAAGAAGAGAAGCTATGAATTCTGGGGAACAGGAGAGTTAGCTGGTAAACTAGATAAATATCTTAGTAATGAAAAACTATTCCCTGCTGAATATCAATCTTATTTGAGAAAAACACTTGCTTTCCTTGATTTACCGGATTATAATTACACTCATTTCTATCAGCTGATTGAGGAGATTTTAAACAAACCTGAAAAGCAGAAACAGAAAATCTTGAAGAGATTACGACTAGTTAGATTGTGCACAGGCATTATCTTTAAGTGGTCAGAAGACATCAACAACTTAAGACCAGCCCTTATAGCCAGTGAAAGATCTTTACTGTTAACCTGGGATTGGATATCTAAACATAAGCATACCGAAAAGAACTATGTAAAGGCTGAGTTTTATACTTTATTTCAATTAAAAAGAAAGATAGGAGTTCTCTATTTCAATAAGACAGTTAATCACTACCAGACACAGCATAGTCTTTATAGGTATGGAAGAAATCGTATAGAATACAGTTTAAATACTTGGGAAGAATTAGGATTGATTTCCATAATTGGATTAGGCGAAATCCAAGAGTGGAATTTTTATGCTCAACTCAATAATAAAGAAAATGTTGATATCTATTCTAAAAGCGCTATAAATATTTCGAATGCTTTGGTCTCTTTTATTTTTAATAATCCGCCTTTAAATTACCCAGAGTATGACGAACACTCTATCGAAATTTCACTAGCACTTCAATTGTTGTGTCAAACAGGAAATTCAAAATGGGCTCTAAAGTGGATGAACAACGTTACTGTTGGCTTTTATAATAGCTACAAAACGCATAAGTTTTTCCCATTATTCAGAACAAATTTTGATAAACTTGTAGATATTCATAATGGGGATGATTTGTCAGAAGTGGACTCTACAATGATACTGCCAATTATAGCGGAATACGCACTTTTGATAAATGACGATCAACTTTATCAAGACGTAAGAACTCTGATAAACGACACTTTTCCTAAAGTCAACCTTCAGCTATGGTTTGCAACAGAGGACACAGAGGAATGTTTCTGTAGAACAAATTATAGCGCACAAAAAGGAAAGCTAAAGCACTCCATAACGCTCTATGAAAATATGAAGGATTACGAAAAAGAAATTATAGAAGAAATCGATTTATTTATAAAAGAAGTGACTTTTGAGGTTTATAAAACAGGTTTCAATTTCCTACCGCATCTAGCAAGTCGACACTTCAGGGCACAACCATTTCCTGCATTCTGGCGATTACCTATTAAAAGAAGTTATGAATTAAATCAAAACAAGTAAATATAAAAACGAGATCAATAGACCTTGATGACCTTTTAAATTCTTACAAACGTCGCGGTATGAAACAAACTTTTTATTATTTAGTCTAAAAGGAAGGTTGGGTAAATCCTACTTTCCATCAAAGACGGCAAAATAAATATAAGATATTGGACTGTTTTTTTCAGTATAGTCTTTAGAGCTGTAGATATAATATCTACCTAATTCTAAACCATAAAAGTTTTCGAAAGTATCTTTAGCCTCCTCATCCATAAGTTCAAAAATGCTTTTGTTATAATTAAAGAAACCATCTACTTCAGGAAGAGTTTCAACATCGAACTGATGGTAAAAACTTGGTCCATTATTTTTTAAATCGTATAAATTCTTGTAAAGTGTAAATTGAATTTTTGTCATAATTGTTTTTTCAGTAAAGTTACGAGAATAGGTTCCCTGAAAAAAAAGTATTAAAATTTTTGTGACATTACACGTCCCAAACTACAATTCCACACCGTAACTCACACCACCTCAAAAATTACTTTTATGAGCATACGTGAGCGCACCAAAACAACATACCCTTAAAAGTCCTAATGGCAAATACAACTATCTATTATTTGATAGTGTCTTTGCTTTCAATGCTTTTGTAGATGATGAGACTAAAAATCTATCATCTGCAAATCAGTCGCGTTGGAATTTTATTGAAGAAAGTACCGATAGTCAGCTACAAAGTGGAACGGATTGGTACGGCACACCAACACCTAAAACAGTTAAGGAGCTTAACGAACATCGTACCTTTTTAGGGATGTCACTTGTCGCTAAAATTCAGCCAAAAATCAAGGAGAAACTCATACATTATTTGCAGTATATCAACGATTCTGTAATGCCAAAACCAAAGATGGCTTACAATGATCGTGGTCTTGGCGTGTTCTCTTTCGAGCGTGCTGCGATGGGAATGTATCAACAGTTTCCTATTAATACGACTTCGCCACTCAACACCTCTGTAAGTCAGATGAATATTGAGTTAGGAAACAAGAAAGTGCTCACTTCGGTGAAGAGTGTATTTGCCTATTTCAAGGACAAGCAAATGTCGTATCCATCGCTTCAATTGTACATTATGGCTGGTGCAAATGCCCACGTAAAGGGTAACGATTTGCTTTATGTAGGTCTCGCCTGTGCAGAGCTTGTAGAGTTTATGGAACTGCGTGGCATTTCGGTTGAAGTGAATGTGATGTTGGGCACTTCTTTCAATAACCAGGTCACGATGGGTTGTGTGCGCGTAAAACGCTTTCAGGATAAACTGGATAAAAACCAATTGCTATTGATGAGTAGTGATCCACGTTATTTCAGGTTTCGTGGTTTTAAATCTTTGGTGACGATGAGTAACTATTTCGGTCTCACGATTCCTTCTGGTTTGGGAACTATTTCGGCTAGTATGGGTGCCGCTTTCGCGAAAGCGATAAACCCTAAAGGCTTCGTTTTTGAACAAAGTTATTCGATGGATTCGGCAGTAAAAGAGGTCTCACAAATCATTACCAATTATAAAAATCAGTTGCAGCCAAATGGATAAGAAAACCTTAAAGCAAAGCGTCATTCACAAGATAATGGACAGAGCGATTGAGATCAATAAAGCTTGTAAAGAACGATGTACAGATTTTCAGATTATGCTTTCGCGAAAGCGTAAAAACACACTCATCCTGCGATGGACGACCATTGATATTTCAAATGAAGATAATCCTGTGCAATGCTATCGATACGAGTGTTTTAAAACCGATGGAACGTCGCAGTTGTGTTCTATTCACTATGCAGACCAGGAAGAAGCTAATGACTTTATCTGGTCGCTGGAACCGCTGTACCATCAACAATATGCCATAGATCATAAATTATAGAAAATGTATAAAACAAAGAATATAACCAAGGATGCGCTCAAGGCGTTGAAGATTAAAAACCAAGATGAAATTGTAGATCTCACTGGTAGTAAACTTGATCCTGTAAAGGCTTGGGAAGTAATTAAATCAACTTCTGAAGATTTTAGCAAGTCTGACGTAAAAGCCCAAGAAGCAGATGTGCTTTTATATGAGATGCTGCATCCTAAAATGCAACAGAAAGATAAACGTAGCGATGCTAAAGAAATCATACGCCTTCAAGAAAAAGAACGTGCCAGAGCGTTAGAATTACTGGAACTAGAATTATTAATCGCAGCTTAAAAATAAACGATGACCATACAACAATTACAAGCGCTCGATATGAGCAACGTGCAACCTGAAGCATTACAAACTGCTGTTCAGGACATAATGGATGACTACAAAGAAACCAATGATAAAAAGGCTTTTGAAGAGATTGCCAAAGAAAATATTGAAAAGGTTTTTCTGTTAGTGGAACGTCTTGCTCCTAATGCTATAAAAGCTGAGAAAGCGGAAAAGAAGGAATCTAAAGAGACGTCTAAAAAGGAATCTGCTGAGTCTAAAAAGGATGCTCCAAAAAAAAACAAAGCACCTACTAAAACCGTTAAGAAAGAACTGGATAGTTTGAGTAAAGACATCAAGGCGTGTCGGTTAAAAATCAAACGTTTCAACGAAGAAAAGCGCAAGAATGAGTCTAAGAAGCCTAAGCCGATGCGCCACACCAAAATCAAGAATCATTTTATTGCGATTGCTAATTTGATTCCGCCAGCGCATAAGGATAATGTGAAGATGCAGAAAGAAGCCGAGAAGATTCTGCTGCGAGCGCACAGAGGGATAATGAATACCTACGGAATCAACTTTGTACGTGCCGAAGCTGGCGAAAAAGACATTAAAGCCAAGTATGATAAAATGGAAGAAAAAGCCACCAAATAACTATGAATAAAAAAGTATTAATCATTACAGGCGCTGGACTCGCAATAGGTTTTGCCGAAGCGCTTATCTATTACAATTTAGGTAAGAATGACCCATCGAAGGAGTTCAAACTACAAATACCAAAAGGTGCTGAACTTTTAAAGACAACCGGTATCATCATCGTGACCTCTCTGGCGACAGCAGCGCTATCTAATGTTTTAGAAAATGCTATTGCAGATAAACAGGAACTCATCCCAATAATAACATAAGATTATGAAGAAAATAGAACATCAGGTTTTCCTGAAGAATAACAAGTTGGATAAGAAATTGCTATTACAACCCATTCAAGAAAAAATAGAAATTTTTGATAGAATGTATAAACTGCTTGGAACGGTTTCAGATTGTGAAAAAGGGAGTTTATACGAACAGCTTGAGGAACTGGATTTAGAAATCCTTGAAGACATAGATGAAGAATATGCCGATAAACTAGAGTTCAATGAAATTGAAGATGCACTAGAAGAACAACCAGAACTTGAAAAAATAGCACTTAAAAAGGAAGCTGCAAAACCTGCTAACGACGAGGCTATTTTAGAGGAGTTAGTAAGAATGGGACGTGTCCGAAATATTGCTGGTTCGACATTTCGAGATTTGGGTGTAAAAACTCAGTTGGGTTGGAATACTGTAATTGGAAAATATCGTGTGGTAAGGACTAGTGTTTTTAGGTATCGGTATGAGGTGGAGCGGATATAAGGTAATGGTGTGTTCAATAAAAACCTCTGTTCAGTGACAATGAACAGAGGTTTTTATTGAACATTTATCTCTAACGTTCTGAGTCCACATTGAACCACGGTTTGCCTTTTCCTATGGCAAGATCCTCTGCGAAGAACCGATTTCCCAATCCCTCTAGTGGTATATATGTAACTTGAATTCGCTTTCGTATAAAATCCAATCCAAGGATACTAGGTTGGATATTGCCACTAAGTAAATGCTCAATGCCGCTTCTTAATTGACAGGAAGTTGTCCGTTTATAAGGACTTGTTTTGTCTTCTGGAACTACCCAAGTAAAAGTCTTTAGTTTTAGATGTTGCGATAATCTGCTCCTAAACGTAGTCGTTTTACCAATATAAAGTAATATGTGTTTTTCATTCACATTCCAATCCCAAGTAAATTTGTAAGATTTGTTGCCTGGTCCTTTTATTTCTAAAGAACGATTAAGTGTTTCTACAATACCATCATTATTCGTTAACCAAAATGCATAAAGACCCAATTCATTTTCTGGAATATTAGAGTATCTTATTTTATTCCCGTTAAAAATAACGTAGTGAGATAACGGCTTTGAAGTGTTAAAATCTAATAATTGATCTACAACTGCATCGATTAAATTCTCATTCATAGGCTAGATTATTTTTTTACACCGCTCACATATATCCATCATTTGAGCATTTTTAGGAAATTTACATAAACACGCAGGGTAGCGATATCTTGTTGTTTTGAATATTAAAATTTTTATTTTTTCTTGAAACTTCATCGAATTAGAAGATTCGTTATAATAACAACTCAGGTTGACGAGATTAATTTGTTTAATTGATTCTTGTAATCATTCAATTCCATATTCATCTCTATTTTTTTATTGAATTGCTTACTCTTTTTTATTTGTGATTCTAGTTTTTCTATTGAAGTGGTTAATTCTTTTATCTTGCTTTGATATTCAATCATTTCAGTAATAGAAGCAAATCTTTTTTCATTACCGCTAATTAAGGAACAAAAGTCTTGATACGTAGCGTCAATACACCCTTTTAATTGAAGAGAAAATATACACTTTTCTTTATTTATCCAGTGTGAATAGAAAACCCAATCTATTACTGAATTATCTGGGTTGATAGGATGTGGATGTTTTTTTGCTGAACGAATTAGAACTTCTTCTTCAAAATTGAGAATAAAAATTATGTGATAAGGAATAGACTTATCTATCAAATCTAACAAGTTATTAATGGGTTGTTTTTCTTTTAAAATAATTTCAAACAACTGAATTTCTTTAATATCATCTCCAGATAGATTTACTGTTTCTTGAGAAATTTTGTGTTTCCAAGTGATCTTGGAAACATAGTTAGTAAAGTCTTTCTTCTGCCTTGAATTTGCATATTCATCAAAAGAATTTTTAGGAATATTCCTGTTTACTAGAGTAGACTGAGGTAATTTATATATTTCCAACTATTTGATAATTAAAAATGAAACTAAACTAAAATCTTCAATTCCTTTGATTTTATCCTTTAGAGCAGTTGTTCCGCCTGACCTAAATAAACTTTGTACATCTTTTTCTTTTTCGGTTTTTAATATGCTTGCAATGCTATCTTTTAAAAGCAGAGAATAATCATCCATTTTAGAATAATCATTGGTCTCCAGTGATAGTTTTTTACATAAGTCTAAAAGAGGTTCTTCTTTACCTTTGGAAAGCATACGCATTGCATCTAATATCTTTTTTGACTCAATATGGCCTAATAAAACCTCGTTGTTTTCGGTCATATAAACAAGATAAAAAGGATGCAGCCTGTTGAGCTTATCAATATTAACACTTGTATTAATGTTCTTAAGAACGAAAATTACACCAGGCTCCAAATTTTGACTAGACTCAACAACTGCGTGTAAACCTTCTGGAACATTTTTCAACTGACCATATCGCTTGATTAGATTTGACAAATCAACTCTAAAGTCATTTAGACCTAAATCTGTGATACTTACGCCTTCTCTCAAATCTTCAAGATCTATAACTTCTTCTTTAAGTTTTTCGAGCTGAATTTTTCTATACTCTAAATCCTTTTCATCTACGTTTAATATGTTGTCATCTCCTGTGCTCGCCATATTACTGATGAGCATCTTGTTTTCTACACGCTGTTTTAAATTGATATAGGAATCTAGCGTTACGTCTGGCCAGAAATTAACCATTGTAATACTATCATTTTTTGAACCTATCCTGTCGATTCTACCAAATCGCTGTATAATTCTAACAGGATTCCAATGGATGTCATAATTTACTAAGTAATCACAATCCTGTAAGTTCTGACCTTCGGAAATACAATCTGTAGCAATTAAGATATCTATAGAATCTTTTATAGACGGATATAGTTGTTCTTTGTCTTTAGAAATAGGAGAAAAGCAACTTAACATCGTGTTCAACTGGTTAGGTATATCTTTAGTAGTTGACATGCGTTTAGAACCAGTTATAAGAGCCGTGTTTAAACCAAAAGATTTTTTGAGATGTTTTCCTAAATGCGTGTAGAGATAGTTTGCGGTATCTGCGAAGGCAGTAAAAATAATTACCTTTTTATTATTTTCATTTTTAGGGTTCTCTATTTTTTCTTCTATCCTTTTTCTAAGCGATTGAAGTTTTAAATCTTTTTTGCCCTTTAACTCAGAAACCGAAGTGTGCAGACTTTCCAGAATAAATAAATCCTCACTTAAATCTTCACTCCATCTTGCTGTGTCAATATCTGCAACGTGAACTTTAATCTTTTTACCGATAACACTTTCTTCATCTCCCCAGTTTGCTTCCCAATCAAACTCCTCATTTTCAATTTTAGCCTGAATACCAGAATATGCCTCATCTTTTCCGTTTTCTATAGCCTTGAGTGCTTTTTTAATTTGCTTTATAACACCATCCAGAGTAATTCTAAAAGAATCAACAGAGCTTTCTAAACGCTTCAATAAATTGATGCGCATTAAAATTTGCAAACTCTTTTCGCGATCCATTTGTGTGAGTCGTCCGCCTTTTACTGTCTTATCATAAAGGTCAGCATAAAATTGAAGCTTGCTTGGCAGTATGTAGTTTAAAGGCGAATAGATAGACAGGTTTAAAAGTGTGAGCTTTTCGGCAATTTCAGTGTATGTGACAGATCCGTCATCCGTAAGTGGACTTTGAATAGATATTGGCTTATCTCTCTTCGGGAACTCTCCAATATCAGTAGTGTCATAATATGTTGTTATATGCTTACGAGATCTTGCTATTGTTAATGAATCTAGAATTTCAAAGAAATCAAAATCCAGCATACCTAATAGCTTCTCAGTTGTTCTTTCTTCTGTACTGTATTTAGACCATACATTGAAAGCTTGTTGTGCTCTTCTGAAAATAATATCAATTCCTTTGTCTGTATTCAGCTTATCATCAATTTGGGAAGCCTCTCCTTCATAAGCCAGCGCTAGCTGGTTTCTTAAATCGTTAAATCTATTATTCACTGGCGTTGCAGAAAGCATCATTACTTTGGTCTCAATGCCTTCTTGAATTACTTTTCGTAATAGTTTTTGATATCTGTTCTCTTTTCCAACTACAGTATTGTTATTTCTAAAATTATGTGACTCATCTATAACAATAAGCCCATAATTACCCCAATTAACACTTTCTAGATTACGTCCATTACTCATTCCTCGATCGCGCGACAAGTCAGTATGAAAGAGTACATCATATCCAAAACGGTCTGCTGATAGAATATTGTTTTTATCGTTATGTCTAAAAGTATTCCAGTTGGCTTCTAGTTTCTTAGGACATAGAACCAGTACATCCTTATTTCGCATTTCATAATACTTGATAACGCCAAGTGCTGAAAAGGTTTTACCTAATCCTACACTATCTGCGAGAATACATCCTTTGTATTTTTCAAGTTTATTAATTGCTCCAATGACTGCATCTTTCTGAAAATTATACAGTTTACTCCAAATGACAGAATGCTTAAATCCAATCTGGTCATTAGGTAGGTTGTCCATTGAAATATCATCAAGGAAATCATTGAAAATATTATAGAGTGTTATGAAGTAGATGAACTCTGGACTATTTTCTTTAAAAGCGTTTTCAAAATATTCTTGTACCTGAGAGGTTACATCTTTTAAGTCCTCTTCGTTTTCCCATATCTGATTAAAGTATTCCAGATATGCACTACTTTGAGGGAATTCAGATTTTTGAATAAGGGTAGGAAATCCTTTTTTATGTGTAATTCCTAAGTCGGACGAAGTAAAGCTGCTTAGCCCAGAGTATGCTGCGCCATCTGAAGCTCCATTATCTAAATGTATCATTCCATTAATAGCGTTACCGCTATCTATGTTAGATTTGAATGTCACTTTATCTTTTACCCACTTAGAACATTCTCGTGCAATAGCTCTCTGATTCAGTTCACTTTTTAATCGAAGCTCAAAATCTCCACCACATAAATCTGCCTCTTGAAAAATATGAGGAATATAGAACTGACGAGCGTGTTTCTTGAATTTTTCTTCTATAAAAGTAGGAGTGCTAAAAATGAAACGCATTTCATCAATACGACCTAATTCTTTTTTTAGAGCTTCATAAGCATAGATGGAAAAGGAGCTTGCAGCAATACTTAATTTACTTCCCTTTCTTATTTCTTGCTTCAAGTCTTCCCCTAGACGATAGTTTACGTTATCTATTAATTTCATAAATTATTTCCAATCATATTTAGTCCTACCGCATCCTCCACATCTAATTTCCTTAGTTACTGTATCTAGATTCCTAAAAGAAACTGCCCGTTTGGTACAATCTTCTTCTTGACAATAAAATAATCTTTCCATTTCTTGTACATCAGACCAAAACGCTTTTAAATCTCCTAACTTGGGATTGAATGGGTTATCGTGAGAAAGCAAATTCCCTAAAATGGATGAGCTAGCAACTCTCTCAATAATTGGAAATTGATCTATTAAACCAGCACTTTTTTTTGCCTTTGCCCTAGACTTGAGTTCATTAATTAATTCGTCGGGCATTCTTTTTTCATTTACCTCATTGGGTCTATAACTAACCTTAACATCAAGATTTATACATATTTCTTTTAATGAAGATTCCAAGTATTGTCTTATTGGGTTTCCAAGACTATCTATATCAGATGCTGCCAACTTGGCTTCGATTCTAGCTTTCAAATCCCCTTTCGACTCTTCAAAGTGAGTCCCTTTATCTTCAGTCCATTTTATTTCGTTGACCAACCAGTTTTTTCTTTTTGCAAGTGGTTTTACAAAGTTTCTAAACCATTCCTCTTCGTGCGTCAATAATATGATTTGCCTATCAGAAAATTTTTCAAATAGTAGCTCGGCAAATCGTTTTCTGTGGTTGGAATCAAAACTGGAGATTACATCATCTAAAACAATGAATTCGTTAATATCATTAAAAGCATCAACTGAAGCTAAAAAGAATGATATTCCAAAACAATTAAGATGTGATTCACTAAAGTATTTTTGAGGAGGCGAAACCCAATTTCCGTTGTATTTATACTCAATGGTGATTCCATTCAATTCGTCTTCTTCTCCCATCGTTACTATCTTAATTTCCTGAAAAGGCTCGTCAGGATTCATATATTGATAGTACTCATTAATTTTAGCAGAAAATGTGTCTATAAAATTTTCTAAACCTTCCTTTTGAACCTTTACAAACTCATTGTACACGATAGATAACGATGCACTTTGATTGTCTAATATAGCTCTTTCCTTCTCGTATAATTTTATCTTTTGGAAGGCGTCCTTTGCGGCAGATATATTGGAATAAATTTCTGTTACGTTATCCTTCTTGATGGTTTCTTTTAGCTTTTTAATTCTAGTAGCGAGGTCATCTAAGAACAAAAAATCAGACACTCCAAACGCGATATTTTTAGAATCTGCGATTTTGTCTCCAGAAGATGCTCTTACTTTGCTAGCTGCTTGCAAAAGCTTTATCTTACTAGAAATCGCATCTATATTCTTTTTAAGCTTTTCATTTTCGAGCGTTTTAAAAAGTGGTTCAGACAAGAGATTATCTAGTCTTCTAATTCTTTCTGTAGATACAGTTTGAACAAGTTCTTGAGCGTCCTTGAATACTTTTAGTTTTTTCTCGGCTTCTTTTGCCTCCTCAAGTCGTTCTGCTATCTCCTTCAATAAATCATTCCGATCTTTTTCCTCAAGGCATAAAGGGCAAGAATCTTTTTTATGAAACTTATTTAATATCGTAGTTCCAGACTTTAAAAGCTCTGCAACGTATATTTTCATTATGCCTTCTACATCTGCTGCAATCTTTTGAAATTCTGAATAATACGTATCGTACTCGTTGTTTATACTGATAACTTCTGCTTGCAACCCAGAAATTGAAGTCTGGACTTTTTCTAAAAAAACATTTTCTTTTACTAGCTTCTCGTTTGTCGCAGTTTTTAGATGCTTTAGTAACGCATCTAAGTCGTCCATACTGTTGACTTCCAACTTCAGTTTCAGGGAAGCAATTTTTGCTTTTACAACTTTAAATAAGTCTTCTTCCTTACTTACAACTGCTTCTATTTTATCAATAAGCGTTTTTTTCTCTGAACCTATTAAACCTTCAAAATTCTGCTTTTTGATTTCTGTTTTAACTGATGTGAAAGCTTTTCTCAAAACCTCCTTTTTTTTGGTTACTTCAGAAAAACCTATGATATCTGAAAGATATTTTAATTTATCACCTTTAGTGTCATCGACAAATTTGTTAAGGCTTTTATACCTCAATAACAAATTCTCTTCCTTAGATTGAACGAGGTAGTCTCTTATAGGATCTGTTTTTACAGTAAAATCTTGGTCTAGCGAACCTCTCTTGTTGAATAAGGTTTTTGCAGTATTATAATCAGATTTACCTTTAAAAATAAGTCCTACTTCAGACACAAAATCATCATCAACTGTAATGTTTCTTAGGGCATCTTTTAAATCAATCTCAGTTCCTTTAAGGTGGTCAACTCTATTAGTATAGAACCATTCAATAGCATCAGATATGCTACTTTTTCCCATACCATTGTCTCCGTACAGTACAATGGATTTACCATTTAATTCAAGAGAAATAGAATCCTTGACACCTCGAATCCCTTTTATGTCGATTTGTTTAAGCTTCATCTTTATTCCTTTCTTGAATTCGTAATTGCTCTAGTTCATTCTTTATCCTAGCCTCAGTGAGTGTTCCCTCACTATAAAGATCTGATATTAGTTTTGAAATATTAGGATCAACACCTTCAATAGATTCAATGGTGGCGAAGAAATCATCGAGAATTTCTTGACCTGACTTTACCTTATTACTCATAGGTTACTATTTAAAATATTCCCAGTCTATTTTAAAACTGGTAATCAATTCGTTTTTTAATATTTCGTATCCTGTTTTGTTGTTACAAATAGGGTACACTCCATATTTATCTACAAAATCAAGCAAAAAATAACTTTCTAAATCTTCAACTCTGAAATCCCAAATGCTGCGCAACATTTCAAAATTGATATAAGTGAAAAAAAGCGGTTCAACTGCTCTATAACTAGATAGCCCAACGTTTTTCGATTTGCCGTCATAATGGCCAATAAGTCTGCTACCTATACTATTTGTCTTTTTCTCACTCATCCCAATGTAGAGTAACTTAGAAACATCAAACGGATAGTTAATATCTATGGATTTACTAAAAATGAAGTACAGTCCCGCAATACCATTGAGCGGTCTTATATTCTCAGGAACAAAATCCTTTGGACTGTCAAAATAAATAGTTACTTCATTTGCCATATACTACCTTAATTCTATAATTTCTAACAATTTATCATAGCTACTCACTCTATCAAAAGTCACTTCTTTGTCACTTATTTCATTAAAATGTACCTTCGCACAATGAATTTTTAAGCGTTCAATCTCCCTTAAATCTTGGTCTGAATCTGATCCTTTTGTTTCTGCAACAAAATATATCTCACGTACTTTTTCCTTATCAAAAACGATAGCCCAGTCTGGACTGTAGTTTGCTACTGGCGTTGTGATGTAAAAGCTCTTGGGTAATTTTGCATACACAGTAACTTCAGTGCTATTTTCTAGCGCAGCTGCAAATCGTGTTTCTACACCAGAATCTGTAGTTAGATAATCGTAGATATGCTTAGTAAGTGGATCTGACTGACGCATACTGTACTTATCGTTAGTAAATACTGTTTTAGAATCGTGGCGCTCTTCGGTTTTATGATAGACGATATTATTGATAATCATACTTGCTTTCACCTCATTTATGAGCTTCCCACATTTTGCGATAAACTCTTCTGGATTCTTTCTAACCAGCACAAATTTTTCTTGTTTTATAGATTTTAGAATGGCTACAACTGTTTTTCTAGTAAGATTTGTAGCGTTTACTATTTCACCCACAATGTCATAAACTGTGTCCGTATAAATATTTGTTTTAATTCGATTATTCTCGCTATTAATTTCCTTAAACAAAGTTCCTTCTTTCATATCGGCCATAGAGCCGTCTTCTAGTTCTCCTGTCTTAACTTGGTAAATGCGGTCTGCGATATGTAAGTCTGCATTAATTTTAATAGTGCTATCTGTAATGAGCTTCTCACTATTAAATTGAACCTCGTAAATAGTTTTGAGATTAATTTTGTTCCACAGTTCCTGGAATTCTTTTTTCTTAAAGTTCTTATTGGTTCGCACCACAATAGTTTCTCTGTCGTTTTCGGGCATTAAAGCCTCGCCTGTATAGACTGCTTTTAATAATTGTGTTACGCTTTCGCGAAAGCTTTCTAACGCTTCAGGCAATGGGACTTTACCTTGTTCTATAAGTTCTCGTCCTTCCTTAGTGATTTTATCGTCGTCATCAAGAATGTCATTCTTGTAAAGAAATTTATTGAGTTGTTTTGCTTCTAAATCATCTATTCTATGTTCATCTCCTTTTTCATTTTTCACCACTTTACCTAGGAAGTATTCCACTTCGGCTTTTTGTGGTCTTCCTTTTAAAGTTGCTGCAATTTCTGATTGTAACCCTTTCGCGAAAGCTTCATAACTCTCTGATGCGATTACGGTTAATTTATTGATATCGTGTACTTGCTCGCCCACGGTATCAAAATCTTGACGTATTCCATTTTTATTAACGCATAAACGCATACCACGTCCTACTTCTTGACGACGTCTTATTGTGGCATCACTATGTTTTAATGCACAAATTTGAAATACATTAGGGTTATCCCATCCTTCCTTTAAAGCAGAATGCGAGAATAAAAAACGTGTAGGTTCTTCAAAACTAAGCAGGCGCTCTTTGTCTTTCATTATAAGATCGTATGCCGAAATATCATCTGAGTCTTCCTTGCCACGTTTTACCGTAGGATCTACAAACTTTTTCTTTTTATCAATAGAGAAATAGCCATCGTGTACATCCTCAGCATTATCTCGTTTAAGATAAGCACCAAAGGTTCCTGGCATATAACCTTTATGAACTGCACTAGGATTGGTGTCTTTTAAATAATCGTTGTATTCCTGATTAAAAAGATCTAAAAACTCACTACGCGCATTATTATATTCTTCTTCAAAGATTTGAGCATATTCTCCTAAAAGCTGCTCGCCTTCATCATCATAGACACGGTATTTGTCTACAGAATCTATAAAGAACAGTGACAATACTTTTATGCCACTCCCAAAAAGGGCTTTCTCCTTTTGTAAGTGCGAGTAAATGGTTTCTCTTATTTGAATACGTCTAAAATCTTTTTCGTCCAGATCGCCTACAGCGTCTCCAGCATAAATATCTTCTCCATTTACTACAATCTTATTAAAATAACCGTCTACTTCTTGAATGACACAGTTTTTATACTGTGGCATATCTCCAGAGAGCTCATATAAGTTGGCCCCTTTTTCTAATTTTTTACGCACTCTTTTTACTGCTGTACCACTGCGTTGTTCATATTCTACGAGTGCTACAGGCGGTTTAGAATTACTCAATGAGATTTGTTCTACATAGATATATCCAGTAGTTCCTGTAGAGCCTTTTAAGTTGATTCCTTTTACCTGAATTTTCTTTACCAGTTTTTTCTGGTATGCATCTAGCGCATCTAAGCGATATACTTTATTATACTCCACCTTATGAGTCGCAGAATACCTCAAGGTAAACAGCGGATTAAAATCCTGCATACTCTCTAACGTGCGCACACCATCTACAGATTGTGGCTCGTCTATGATGAGTATAGGATTAGTTTGCGCTATAATCTCGATAGGCTTTCTGGTTCCGAAATCATCCAGCTCTTGATAAATACGTCTTGCATCTTTACCACGCGCATTAAATGCTTGGGTATTAATAATCATAACGCTTATGCGATTATCTGACGCAAAGGTTTCTATATCTTGGGGACGACTAGAGTTGTAAATGAATGGCTTTATTTTATGGCCGAACTTCTCTTGAAAGTGTTCTTGAGTAACCTCAAAAGATTTGTAAACGCCTTCTCGTATGGCAATACTAGGTACTATGACTATAAACTTACTCCAGCCATATTTTGCGTGAAGCTCATACATTGTGCGTATGTAGGTGTAAGTTTTCCCAGTACCTGTCTCCATCTCTATAGTAAGATTGTACCCTAATTTTACTTTTTTAGGTCGTTCTATCTGCTCACTTTCTAGCAACTCATTACGTTGCTGTACCGCATTAATGTTTTTAAGCATCTGCGATTCTGTAATTTGTATAGTGCTGTTACGATAGCCTATGGCTTCATCCAGTTCTGACTCTAACTGCAGTGTCATTTCTGTACTACTGGCTTGTTTTGCCTTGCGCAGGAGCTCCTTACTTTTTTCTAATGTAAATGTATTTGTCTTGAGAGCTTGACCTTCAAAACAATCTACCACTGCTTTTACAGCGTTTACCTGAAACTGTTGTTCTTTAAATTGTAATTTCATTATGCTGTTATAAGGTCTAAAATTCGTTTTCCTGCTGCGGTTATTTTATAGCGTTGGTTAGGATGTGTCATATTATCCGGGAACTCTATTTGTATCCATCCAAACTCAAATAATGGGTCTAAATATTTTTTACGATTCCCTGTTCGATTCGTTAAGCCTATGCTATCAAATAATTCGGTTCTTTTAGTCCATTGCTTTACTGCAGTAAGTATCGCAACAACTTCTGTATGAACTTGGTCATTAAGTATTTTAAGAGCTCCGTCTCGAGCTCCGTCCCGAGCTCCGTCTGTAAGATTTCTTAAATCAATAGAATCCTCACTATCACTAGCTTGAGCTCCGACACTAGCTCCGACACTAGCTTGGTCATTAACTTGGACAGTAGCTTCACCTTTAGCTTGGTTACTAACTTGGTTACTAACTTGGTTACTAAAAGCAATAATATCTTCTATTGTATTGAAAACAGGAACTTTAACTTGGTTAGTAGCTTCATTAGTAGTAGGAGTTTGTTCTTGGTCACGAGCTTGGTCATTTACTCGTGCAGGAAGTGTTACAAGCACATAACTTTCATCATCTGTTTCAAACGTAGGTGCAGGACTGCCATTTTCTTCCATTGCATTATATATAGAAGGAAAACCAGTTCCTCTACCTTCAGTAAGTCTTAACTCTTTTAGAAAATCACCTATGCGTCTATTTCTATAATCTCTGGCAACTATACGTTTTTTAGTTTCTAGTACTTTATTAGTAACAGGTGGTACTGGCGCAGGATAGCTTAATATTTCTATTTTGTCTTGCCATATCTGTACCTCGATAGGACTACCTATCTCATAGCTTTTATGATAGACCGCATTAGATAACGCTTCTTCAATAGCGGTATATGGGTAATTCTCAAAACGATCTGCCTCAGCTTTGTCTTTATGTTTTACAATTTGCTCACTTAAAATGTTGTTTTTTATAAAAGATAGCGCGTCACGTAACTGTACGTGCAATGGTCCATTAAAAATATGTTCTTTAAAAGACTTGCCTGTATCATCCTTATGAACCACAATTTCTATTTGGGTTCTCGGGAAAAAAGCTTCAGGTGTTTTAGAGAAGAAAAGCAATCCCACATTAACAGGACGTATCGCTTCGTCTGGACCTTTTGCAATGCGCATTGCACGCGCGACTTCTGTAAGTGACATACTTGTGCTCTCTGCATATAAGTCACTCTTAACTTCTTGTAAATACCCTTGTATGGTTGCAAGATCCAGATTATCTATACTCGCTTGATTATTAATACGATCATCAAAAGGAATACGCGCCGCAAGCTCTGTAAGTTGTACATCTAGTACACCTCTTGCGACAATACTGCGCGAACCTGAGCGTACATACCTATGGCGTTGCGCCTTACCACCTTGAGTAGATGGTGCCGTGTAAGGTCTGTTATCTCCCGCAGGACACCATAATACTAAAATGTGCTGCCCGTCTATAACATACGGTTGACTTATAGGGAAATAATTGGGTTGTAGCTGATGGGCTAACCTCACAATCTCACCTTGTATCTGGTCTAACTGATTTTGCTGTAAACCTGCAGGTGGCAACACAGGCTGTCCTGCATTTTCTGTAATACCGACTATAATGTAACCGCCACCCCAATTATTAATATCATTTGCAAATGCGCAAATAGTATGTACAATCTCTTCTGGATTCCAGCCTTGTTTAAACTCTAGGCGTTCCCATTCTACGGTTTGCCCGTGTACTAAGTCGTTTATGTTTATAGGTAACGCCATTTATAATACTTTCATTTCGGTATCTGGACTCAATTGTTTGAGTAGTTGTTTTACATTTTCTTTGGCGGTATCATTTTTAAAGCCACTGTCTTTAAATACAATGCGCAATGGTTTTTCTTGGGCTACCGCTTTCGCGAAAGCTTCATCTATACCAGTATCAAAACACGCATAGAGTGAGTTGCTCGCTACTTTAAATACGTGCTTGCCTTCAATGGTCACTTGCTCAATAGGTAAGGATAAAGGCAAGCCCCAATCTAGTAGTATTTGTACCAGTAAGTCGTCTGAGCTGCGGTCTGGTTTTACATTATCTGAGAACGCATCCAGCTGCCCTTGGTCATACTCCTGTGGTTTATAATACACATCTTGCATATTACTCTCATCAAGTCTGTAGACTCTAAAGCCGTAATCTATATTTGCTTTGGTTTTTTCTTTAATCTGTTTGGCTGCTCTGCGGATGCGCTCTTTCCCAATATCACAAATACTACGATATCCTTCCGAGTATGCTTTACCCTTTGTATCTATTGCCTCAGGTAATTGGACTTGAATAAACTTACGATTACCGTTATCATTTGAATTGATTGAAACTACAGAATGTGCCGACGTAGAAGATCCTGCAAAAAAATCTAGTACAATATGATTTTCTGAATTTTCGGTGGTTTGAGATATTAAAATTTCAATCAAATCTTTAGGCTTTGGAAAATCAAAATATTTGTCACCAAAAAGCTCATCAATATCCTGAGTGCCATTTCGTGTATAAATTCCTTCGCCAATCATCGATGTGAAATTTGGTAATTCTTTACTAACATCGGCTAGAAAAACTTTACGTCTAGGTCTACCATCAACATTTTCAGGCCATAAAATTCTTTTTTCTTCTATTAGCCTAGACATTGTTTTCTGATCATATCGCCAACCCATTTTAGGCTTATCATAAATAATCCCTGTCTCAGGATTCAATAATTCATAATGACAATTCGGACGTTGAGCTTCAGGTAATAGTCCAACCATATTTCCGCTAACCCATTTTCCTCTAGGATCTTTATCAGGATTCTTATATTGTTCTGTTTTTCTTTCTGTTCCCTTGAAAACTCTAACATCACTACTTCTAGAATAGACAAGGATATATTCGTGATCTGAAGAAAGACCATTAATATTTCTATTATCCTTGTTTTGACGACTTTTCCAAATTAATTGCCCTATGAAGTTCACATTTCCGAAAGTTTCATCACAAAGTTTTCTAAGGTTATCAACCTCATTATCATCAATGGAAATGAAAATCACGCCATCATCGGTTAGTAAATTTCGCGCAAGCTTTAATCTTGGGTACATCATTGTGAGCCAGTCACTATGGTATCGTCCTGAGCTTTCTGGATTGGGTACAAGACGTCTTCCATACTCATCACGTTGCCCACTTTCTTCTTCGTGCTCGGTTTTATCGCCCGTAAAATTATCTTTATAGACAAAGTCCTTACCTGTGTTATATGGTGGATCTATGTAAATCATTTTAATCTTACCCAAGTAGCTTTCTTGCAGCAGCTTTAATACTTCCAGATTATCACCTTCTATATACAGGTTTTCTGTATTGTCAAAGTCTACAGAGTCCTCACGTATAGGTCTTAGGGTTTTTGTAGTAGGTAAGTTTGCGGTTACAATGGCTTCACGTTTACCTGGCCATTCTAGGCGGTAGCGTTCTTTGTTACCTTCTATGATGTCGTGACTTAACTCTTGTTTTAAAAGGTCAAAGTCTATGGCTTTTCCTGTAGCACTTTCGGTCACACAGTTAGGGAATAGTTCTGCTAGTTTTTCAAAATTGGCGTTAACAAGGTCTGGGCTTGTCATATCTAGTTTTTCACTCATACCTGTATCTTAATTATCAAACTGGTCAATAGCCAGTTGTAATGCTTCTTTTTTGTAGCGTTGGTTTTCTGTAGTTTTTAAAATCTTGTCTGCTAGCCATAGCGTAAGGAGTTCTTTCTTAGGCTGTTTAAAGATTTTTGCAAGTGCATCTATATCTTCTCTTCTAAAGGAACGCTCGCCACGTTCCATCTTGCTCAACATTGCTTGATCCATCTCTAACTTTGCAGCCAGCTGCCGCAATAGGATATCATTAGCTTCTCTCAGTGTTCGTATGTGTTCACCTATCATCTTAGTAAAGTTTTCATTAAAAGACTTGACAAATATTGGACAATTTAAGGAATATGTGTGGAATATTTATTACTTTGTTCTCTTAAATTTTAGATATACCAATTAACCTAGTATTGCTTTATGGATTTATTTAATCAGACGCCAAAAGAACGAGAGTTCAAGAAAATAGATTTATTGGATGGCGAGATTTGGTATATGGAAAATTTTATACCTCTTGACAAAGCTAATAGCTATTTCAAAAAATTTGTGGAGACTATTAACTGGCGACAAGAAGAGATAAAAATGTATGGTAAAACCTATCCTGTGCCGCGCAAAACAGCTTGGTACGGTTATGAAGGTTTTAACTATAAATACTCAGGAATTTTATGTAATCCAGAACCTTGGACTAAAGAATTGCTGGGTATTAAAAGGGTTATAGAAAGTTTTTTGCCCGAGTCAGATTTTAATAGTGTACTGCTTAACTTATACAGAGACGGCAGTGATAAAGTAAGCTGGCACGCAGATGACGAAAAAGGCCTAGGTATAAACCCATTGATTGCATCAGTAAGCCTAGGTGCTACTAGACGTTTTGACTTAAAACACAAATCAGATCCTAATCAGAAACTTCAATTAGAGTTGCTTCCAGGTTCTTTAGTCATTATGAAGGGTGCTTTACAGCACAATTGGCTGCATCAAGTTCCTGTTCAGAAAAGAATAACTGATTCAAGGATAAATCTAACGTTTAGAACTATTGTAAGCTAATGAGTGTTTACAATAAAATTGTGGAAGCCATAGATGAATTAAATGATGAGCAACTAGAAATTAAGGATTACTTACAATCTTTAAAGCCAGACGTTAGACAGTTACGAGCTTCCTATAGAAAACCGCCACCTGTTTACGTAGATTATGCAAAACAGAATATTCAAAGTGCTTATTTAATCACCTATTTGCCTCATTATTATCAATTAATTTATAAGATACTTTTAGAGCAAGATTTGCAGTTAATGAAATCTAAAGCAGATTTTTCTGCTGTTTTTATTGGTGGAGGTCCAGGGTCTGAAGCCTACGGAACCGTAAAATATATTCTTGAATATTGCCCTAATATTAAAAACATCAACATTGATATTCTAGATATTAATGCCGGTACTTGGAATTATAGCCATTCTGCTTTAACTGGATTTTTGTTACCAGAATTAAATAGGTTTAACGATGTCTCATTGCACTGGAATAGTCATCAATTTGATCTCGTTGATTCAAATGTTGTAAGCGCAAATAGAACGCTGTTTGATAGCGCGGATTTAGTTGTAATTCAAAATTGCATAAATGAAATCGCTCAAAATGAATATCAAGTTTTAGAAAATAATATTCTTGATATTTTTAATTTTATCCCAAACGCTTCGTCGCTACTATTGGTTGACTTAACAACTAGTGTGAGATCGCAAATAGCGCAGTTAGAAAAGGCGGTTGAAGCCAAATTTCCGGACATTAACAAAAACACTACCTCTGGAAACAGAAGTGCTTCTGCAGTTACTTCAATTAATTATATTCCTTCTCAAATTATAAGAGAGAATTTATTAAATAAAACAGATGGTTTGTGGCCTCGCAAACATCTTAAATATGACTTTTCGCTTTTGAACAAGAATTTGCCAAAAGAGAAGCAAGAAGTCAATAAAATAGGAATTAATGCTATATACCGTCCTTTAGACAATTTAAAAGACTCAATACAAAATCTAACAGATCGTTCATTTATTGGAATAGACTTCGGAACATCTAGTTCTGTATGCTCCATAGCTTATGTTCAAGATGACAAGCTAAAAGTGGAATTGCTTGAAATTGAACAAAAAGATCATTTAGGAATTGCCTTTAGTAGTACCATAGTTCCTTCGATCATTGGAATAATAAACAACCGATTTTTATTAGGTAAATATGCTAATGAGAGAAGAGCCGATTTGACTTTAGGCACTGATGGCTGGTATGGCTTCAAAGAGAATCTAATAGAATTGAAAAGTTATGCTTACCCAACTTCAAAACTCTATGATCACGCTGAGTTTCCCATTAAAAATGCCGCTGATGCTCTAATTGTCTTTTTAAAGAGATTGAAAGCTGAGATTGATAAAATTATAAACGATAAACAATTACCTTTTGAAAAGCGTTATTCTTTTAGCACTCCAGCTAATTATGGATTAAAAGAAAAAGAACTTCTTGAAAGCTATATTATACAGGCAGGCTATGAAGAAGGAACATTTGCTTTTATAGAAGAGCCTGTTTCTTCTCTTTTAGGAACCATCCATCAAGAAAATCTTGCGTTAGATTTAGAGGATGACCTAAATATTTTGGTAATTGATGTTGGTGCAGGAACGGTTGATTGTTGCGCCATTCGATTAGTTAAAGACTCTGACAACGTCATTGCGGAAAATTTAGCTATCTACAGAAATAGTAATATGGGTGGTAATCTTATTAATAGACTAATCGCTAACAGGCTATTTGAGAAGGACAATAGTCTAGTTATTAATGATGATTTTATTTCAAAAAATTGTGAAGATTTAAAACTTGAATTTTGTAAATCGGTTAGGACGGACGCTCAAGTACATTATGCTTTACCTGAATTATCTAAATCAGAAATAAATAAGCAATGTAATACTCGTGATTACGGTAATTACAATTCGATTGATATTAGTTATTCAGAGTTTAATGATGTAATGACTAATTATTTTAATGGAAACGAAAATTTTAAGGGATTTAAAAGTAGTATCGATAAAACAGTAAACGAGGCTAATTTATCAAGAGATGATTTTAACTATGTCATTATATCTGGAGGTGGAGCAAAAAACCCTTACTTGAGATCACTATGTGCTGATTATTTTGAGGTAGACAAAATAGTTATGCCTAATAATAGCCAAGAACAAGTAGGGTTCGGAAATGCAATCCAATCTTTTGTTTCCAATGCATTTGGAAAACAAATTATTGAATCAGTTCTTAATGGAGGTATCTATATATACAAAAACGATAACCATACCCTAATATTTGAAAAAGGTGAAGTGCTGCCTACTTTGGAGTATGAGAGTATGATTGATGCTGGCACATATTCAATTATCTTATACTCTGACGTCACTGACGAAAAAGTTCGATTTGATTGGCAACAGCATATAAACTCGAACCCATTAAAATTTATCTTGAAAGTAAATCAAGAATCAAGAATCATTTGTGATTTAGTTACAGACAAATCAATCATTAGATTAAAGCCAGAAATAAACAAACAATAAAAGTATGCAGTGGATGATAGAAGAAGCCAGGTTAGGTCCTGAGCAAAGAGAAATAATTGATGAAATACACGATTTACAAGGGAAACCTATTTGGATACAAGGTCACGCCGGATCTGGCAAATCTATTGTACTACTTCACGCTTTAACAGATTATGTTATAAGAAACCCTAAAGCCAGTATTGTAGTAGTTGTTTTTACACACGCCTTAATTGATTTACTAGCCTCAGGTTTGAGACAAATTCCTGCTTTAAATGGAAAACGGATTCCAGTGATAACAATCTATGATGTCAATAAGCGCCTTTATAAAGGAGAAAAGTTTGATGCAGTATTTTGTGATGAAATACAAGATATACCAACTGTTCTTTTAGAAAGAATGAAAAAAGGATGCGATCAATTAATTATAGCTGGTGATGCAGCACAATCTATTTATTCTTCTGTCCCAAACTTTAATGAAAAGCCCGCTACTAAAGAGGAAATTGTAGCACAACTGAATCCAGTAGAGAGAACGACTACCACAATCTATCGATTAACAAGAACGGTAATAGGTGTTTTAAAAAATGTTTACACAAATCTATTTGCAGATATGGTTCACATAGGTAGAGAAGATTCTGATATAAGGTTATTCAAAGCAAATAACTACAAGGAAGAAATAAAGTTCTCTTGGAACGAGTCTAAGCAAATTAATATTGATAGATCTGGAGAAGTTAACGCGGTATTGTTTTTTAAGAAAAATGATATGATAAAGTATGTCGATACCATATTAGAATTGGAAGGGAAACAAAAGTGGTCTGAAGGTACGTATCCAGATTATGCTTTGTCAAGTAGAAATTTTGAAGCTATGAATACATACTTGAATAACCAAGATATTCCATTAATGTACGTAGGTAATGGTACTGGATCTTTAGAGAGAGCTAATATTGAGAACAAAATTGTTTTGATTACCTATCATTCATCTAAAGGACTTGATTTTGATGCTGTTGCTTTGCCTGGTATTCAAACTGATTTAGGAGAAGCGGATAATGAAAACGCTGTAATCCTTGTTGCTTTATCTAGAGCTAAAAGAGATTTATTAATAACCTTTACTGGTTCTATGTATTCAGGGTTTAAGAGGTTTTTATTAAGCACTAGGGTAAGAGAAATAAACAATTTAGAATCTGATAACGACGAAGTCGTTTTTTAATAAAGAAAACAAATGAAAAATATAATTATCGTTCTATTTCGTTCAGAATTAAATTACCTAATTAAATATGATAGGTTAAGAACGTCATCAGATAGAATCATTCACTTATCATATTACGAATTTGAAAAGCTGTCTGAAGATAGACAGGTAAACTTCTTACAAAATTCAGTTCCTATTTATGAGCAAGAGCACGAGGTATTGCTAATCGAATACAGCAGGAATTTAGACTATGACAATGCTCCGTTATTAAAATTTAAAGGAATAAAGTCTATTATACCTTTATCAGATATTGGTTCAAGGCTGCTTTCATCTAAGCTTAATAACGATTTTAGAATAGCGGAACCTCTCAATCCATCAGTTTACATATCATTTACTAATTACCGAAGCCATATTTTAAGAAATAAGGCAGGTACTGAGCTTTGCTCAATATATGAACTTGAGGTACCAAAAGATGATTTTATAAGTGATTTTAAAGCTGCAACATTATTTCAATTAAATAATCAAAGTCCAGGAAAGAACGATTCAACTCTAGCCCACTTAGTAGATTTTAATACCACGCCAAGCTTTATACCAGAAGGAAATATTGAAGCTCTAATAAAGTCCGCCTGTATAGGAATGAGAAAATTAGGACAGGATGTTGAAAAAATTACCAAAAGTGCTTTTTACAACTTCGTAATTCAGAGAAAATCAGAAATAAACCAAAAGAGCCTATTTAAAGCAGTTCAATATATTGATAAGAATACTATAGATGACGATGAGCTTAAAAGATTTAATAAGCTAAAAGATACCTTATCTGAAAATGATAAGTATCCAAGCGCATTCTTATTATTTACCTATTTCTATTATCTAAAAAGACTAATGGAAAAAAATCATTATAATATTGAAATTATTAAGGAGAATATTCTGGAATTGAAATATTATGATTCTGAATCAGCTTCAAAAGTTCTCTTTATACTTGGTTATACATTTTCTATTCAGACAATCTCTAAATCGTTACAGTCATTTTCAAGTACTCCGTTGTTGAAAAATACAAAATCTTTGGATTTAGATTGGAAACCAAAGGTTACAAAAGAATTTAGTAATGAAGTATTTGCAAATAGTGAATCAAATAAAGAGGAGGCTGAAAGTGAAAATAGAAACAATATACCTAATCAAAATAATTACAACGAAGAAACTGAACAGCCAATACAAGTTCAGCTTAAAGTAGAAAGTAAACCAATAAATACAGTAAAAAATATTGAATCAAAAATTAATGATGGTTCTGAAAAAGAGTTGATTGAAACTAAAGCAAAACCAGGTCAAGTTAATAATGATTTATTTTCAAATACTTCTTTAATAAATAACACTTCTGATTCCATATTCACTTTCAAAGAATTTCAAAACAACTTAAAAAAAAGAAAGGCATTTTTATCTAAAATACTTAACGAACTGAAGTCCACAAAAATTGATGAAAATCAAATAACCAAAGACGTACTTATAAAATGTCTAAAAAATATTGATGAATACGAAAAACAGAAAGGTGGGTTGAAAGTCGCTGCAGTAGACGCTCTAAAAATCTTTGATAAAGATGAATGAAAATAAATTACAAGTTAATCTACAAAAAGCAATTAACTACATCGCAAAACTATCAAGTTCAAAAAAGGAAAAATTGATGGCTATTTTGAAGAAAGTGAAGGACGTTCAATCTTCAGATCTAACGACCAAGGAAAAAACAAAAGAAATAAAGCGAATTATGTGGAGTGATCAATCCACTAATAATAAGCTTTTTATTGGAGCTTTTTTAGGTGCTATAACAGGCTTATTCGTCTTTGGAACTGGTGGAATTGGCATTGCGGCTTTAGGAACAGGTGTTGGTATTTGGGGTTGGTTGGCGACTGCTGCTGGTGGAGCTTTCATTTCTTCATTAATACAGAATTACGAGAAGAAGGAAAAGAATGAAGATTAATTCAATAAACAAAATTACTAATGCCATCAAAAACTTCGATATAGCCTCTCTAAAAGAACTACTCGATGATGATAAGCCTTATCAAGATGTGTCTAAATCTCTTTTTCTTGAAAAATTAGAGAAGAAATTTAAGCAAGCTAAACGTGATGATTGTCATTCATTCGACGATGTGTTTTTTGGCATTTGTGAATCTTGCAATAAGGGCTGTGAAGGAATGACCTTTCTATCTAATTCTGGATACTATTTAGACTTATTTATTGAAAGTAAAGATGGAGAAACAGCAGATGACATCTACGTATGCAATAAGCTTACTAATTTTACAGAGCTTGAAAAATCAATAGACCTAGGTTTTAGTTTTAACAAAGATGAATACCACGACTTTAAACCTACCACAGAGTATCTCATTATAAAAAAGGAATACGATGCGTTGTTGAATCAAATAAGTGAGATCGATGAGCCTATTAAAGTAGATGAGTTAAAGAATTGGTATTACGACAACTTCAATTACTTAAGCAAGACAATTAACGGTTTTGGTCCATTTGAATGTTTTGACTACAATTTATATAGCGATGCTTATAGTTTAACTAGTCAAGTAGAACGTGTATTTGAGATGTCTCAAGTTCAAGACCAGGCCACTGAAAGTCTTATTGAATATCAAAATTGCAAAACGGAAAGAGAAAGATTGATTTGGTTCTTCAAAAACCAAAAGTATCATTACGGCTCCATTTATTATGAGTTTCCAGACAATTGGAAAACAGATTCAATCATATCCTACAGACAGAAACAAGTTGAATTGGAATTAGACATTTCAGGATATGAATTTGTTATGGATTACTTTTTAATACTAGATAAGCTCTATGATGAACTCATAGAAAAATACAAACCCTTACCAGAGCACTTTGAGGCTTCAGAAAATGGAAGTGTTCAGTACTCGTTAGAGAACTATTTGAGATTGCATAATAAGCATATCGATGTAGTGAAGGAGTATGGAAGAAAAGGATATTAAGTCAAGATATGAGCATAAGACAATTTGAAGCCGCACAGGTAAAAGCACCATTTTTAGGTAAACCACATTACCCAATATCAGGTCTAGATCAACTAGGGTTGAATCTTACAAGTGAACGTATTTTCGACTTACTATTGCCTGGACTTAATAACGTAACTGGTCGCATACGCTACTATTCTTTTTATTGTTGGTTTTTTGATTGGTATGCTTCTCAAGTTCGAACAACATCGAGGAGTAAGCAAAATAGTTATTTAAGGCGAGCAGAATTTTTACTATCACTAGTAGCTGCACATAAAGAATTAAGTGGTGTTCCTGGTATTACAAAAGCGTTGACAATTTATGCTGAGAGTGATGAAATAATTGATTTGACAAAAGGCACTCAGGAAGGGTCTAAAAGTGAAGGGTCGTACTGGAAAAATCCACGAGGAGTTCTTGGTCAGTATTATATCAGTTCTATAAAACAAATGGGCGTTCTTGGCGATCAAGGCGATAAGGAAGGATTGTATGTTCGTACCGATTTTCAGCACGAAACTAAAATTTCTGGTAAGCAATTAGCCGATGCTTTTGGGTTAAATATTTCTAATACATCTCACATTTTCGCGAAAGCGATAGAAAACAATGTAGTTACTAAAACAGAGCTAGAGCTATTGAGTAGTGAGTTTAATATGCTTAACATACCAAATGATAGTGAGGAGCAACAGCTATTATGGCAGCTCTTTTCTGGCGTAGATCGACCTAAAGAAAAGGACGAAACTTATTTCAGAAAAGACACGATAAAGCTTCTATTGTCTAATGTAGATGAGATTGATAGCGAGACAAAATACGAGCAATTAAACGTTCCTTTCTCCATTTATAATAATGGCTGGAATAATGATTACTCTACCTCACAAAAACTCTGGTATTTCTTTATTGTTGAACAGTTTTGGAGTGTTTCAAGTACCGGTTGCTTAGATTCTTTTCTTAAAATTTTAGATGAACAGTCCAAAAATAACTGGATAGACGAGATTGAATTAGTTGACCAGATCATCCTAAAAGTTATGGAGTTGTTTCACAAAGATGGTTTTGATGAAGAGTCAGATTTGTTTTTTGAATCAACGTTTACTCAAGAGTCTATTCAAGAGTTAGTATTTCTTTCAAAGAATGAGCAGAGTCCTTACATCAAAATACAATATGCGCTTCTCGCAATCCAGAAGTTAGCAATAGAAAATAGCGCAAGCAACGCTGACCTATTAGAAATATCTAATAAGTTCAAAATACATACAGCCAGTAGTTTTCTTGTTTCTTATGATGACTTTAAATCAAGACAAGACCTAACTATAAAAGAGTTCGTAAGATACTTTCTCACACGTAATGTAATAAACAGACATCACTTTGTAGCGTTAAGAAAATTAAATGCTACACAGAACAGCGCAAAGTTCTATAGAGAAGACGGTATGATACGTTTAGTAGATCATTTTATGTATGATTACTCTTCCCCACGAATCCATACACTCGTTGACTTTATGCGCGATTTGAGTATTATAGATACAGATAGTACAGCATTAACTCAAAAAGGTCAAGAACATTTAAAAATGCTTGCCGAATGAAAATAGAAAGGTCTAACATTTTAGAGCTTATAGGTACAGGAAAGAACAAATACCATAGTTGCGTTATTACTAGCTACAGTATTGACCTTGCTTTTTTTGAACAACTCATATTACCAAGATTACGAGGAGCAGGAATTACTAATATTAATCTATTTGTAGATGCTTCAATGCTAGAAAAATATCTCGCATCACACTTGGGCGATAGTATTAAAAAATTCAATGCAAATTACAGTATTACACCAGTTAGTATTTCAGGAGCATTTCATCCTAAGATGCTATTTTTAGTAGGAAAGGATAAGGGATATCTTTCAATAGGTAGTGGTAACATTACTTCGAGTGGACTTCTCTATAATGATGAGATATGGTCATCGTTTTACACGTCAAAAGAACGATTGGATGCGCAGCCTATTTTTAAATCTGCTTGGCAATATATTCAGTCACTATCGTCTCATAGTTTGGGAATCAATGTTACCAAAATCAATTGGATTGCACAACATTCACAATGGATATCAGATTTAGAAAATAATCAAGGTAGTAGTACTGTTATTAAGGATATTGAGTATAGTATGTTTTATACTCAAAGTACAAAGTCTTTGTATAGTGAGGTTATAAGTACGCTTTCGCGAAAGCCAAAAAGTATCAAAATTATAGCACCTTATTATAATAAGTCTGGAGCCTTTTTGAAAAAGCTTATTGATGACTTAGCACCTGAAGAAATACACTGCGTTGTTGATACTAGCAATGGCACATTACCTGTGGATTTCACATCAAGTATTTGTCAGTTTTCTGACTGGAAAGATGTTATTAATACTGAAAACTCTAAAAGCATACAGCGACTTCACGCAAAGATTATTCAGATTGAATATAATGAGGAGACTATATTTATTTTAGGAAGCGCCAACGCAACATTAGAGGCTTATGGAATAAGTAATAGAGCTTTTAAAAACGACGAAGCTGTTGTTACACTTCGTACTAAAAAGCATAAAGACTTTATAAAAGAGTTGGGTATTCAAATTCCTAAAAATGGATCACTTGATATTAAAAACACTATAAACGCAGAGTCAGAAAATCAAGAAATTATCGAAGGTCTATTAAAAATCAAACACGCAGAGTTGAGTGATGGCATCGTTGAAGTTTCATTAGATAAAGAGTTTAATAGCAAATGTGCGCTGAAAACGTTTGACAGTAATAATGTTCTACTTGAAAATATAAATGTTACAGTTAACTCTAAAACAATCCAGACACCACTTAAAGTGACCGAAAGCATTTTTAAGGTCGCTTTATATGATGCAAGTTCACAAGAACGTATTTCAACCTTTGGACTGATTCAAAATGTAAATGCCCTCAAAAAATCTAATCCAGATGAACGCCTAGCTAGATTGCAAAGTTTTGAACACTTAGACATATTTAGTTCTTTAAACTATGAGCTGGTATTAGATTTCTTAGATCAAGAGCAAGTCTTTAAGGATAGCTCGACATCTCAAGCTCCTTTATTGGTAAGTAATGAAAATGTAGAAGATGAAGGCGAAGTCATTTCTGAAAATGAATACAATAAAAATGCAAGTTTAAGCCTTGATGAACGAGTAACAAGCGACAACATAACTTCAATGGTTGAAGAATTTCTTGATGTTCTTAAAATTAGAGAGAATCCTGAAGAACTCTCAGATAATGCAGAAGAGCTTGCTACTGAAGCTGGCGATGATGGTATGGACGAGGAAATAAGTTTAAAACATACGCAATCGTTTATCAATGCAAGTGAAGGTCAACGAATAGCTCGTAAAATTGAGAAAACAATTAAAGCGGTTACCACTCTAATCGATAGTCGAAGGATTAATAAAGTATCACAGGACACAAAAAGTCTTAATGCGCTCTTTGTGGGATTTCATATTCTCTTACATTTTTGGGACGAAGTCTATGTTGAAGAACTATCTCAAGTCAAAGTTCACTATAAACAGCTAGATGAATTGCACAAATTGGAACGTAAATTTGGGTTGAAACGATTAGAATCACAAATCAACTCATCAAATTATGAAGTAAGTTATTATGTCGATTACGCGCTACTAAACACATTTATCCTATTCGTAGAAAATAGTAATAAAGCCTTTAAATTAGTTGATACTCCATCAGAACCAATAACTTTTAGACATTCAATTATATCAAATAAGTACATTCAAGATTACACATCTAAGAATTGGTTACTTGATTTTATAGATTTAGGCTTGAGTCAAATTATGATTTCATTAAAATCTTCTGAATTTACTGTTGACGAAGCTCAAAAACTAAAGTTAATAATTTTGAGTAACCAATTAATTAATAAGTTAGTATGGAATAATAAGTTCAGTTACTGGAAGGAATTGGTATTACTCAATGTCTATAATACATTCAATCTGTCTTCATTACATATTGAACATAAAGACCTACCTGACAAATTATTAGACTGGAGCTTTTGCAACGACTATCTGAAATTTGAGAAAGGTTTAATTGAAGCCTCAATAAAAGGTACGGAAGTCAATGCTCAACTGGTTAATAGTATTGTGTATAGTAAAGTAATGGGCTTCGGAATGATACGTAAAGTCTTAAAAGATGCAAAATTGGAATTCTATTCGCCTATTTTAAATAGGGATTTAAAAGAAGATGACGGAGGTGTTTATAAAGAAGTTTATATTAGTAAAAAAGTAAAGATATTTTAAAAAATGAGTTTAATAATCGGTAATTACATAGACAACATTAAGTGTGAATCTTTCTTAGATAAAGAAACAAATAGAATTCGTGTAAGACCATTACCAAATCAAGAAGTCCCAATTACAATGGTTATTGAGTGTCTTAAAAAATTTAGAGAACAATATCCTCTTGGGACTAAATTTATTGCTGAAAATGTAAAAGTTTGCAAGAAAACGAACGGTAGATTATACCTTAGAGCTAAAAATCAAATACTGCAAAAAATTGATTAAAAAGATTTTACATCAAAGTAAATCTTCTATAAACTTTTTGTAAATAAATTGAAAAACAACTTTTAGTAGTTTGCCTGTCAAACAATTCGGCACTTGCCCAATGAAAAAGACAGCACACGATTATCACGATTTACAGCAGAGTATAGATTCCTTAATTGGAAAATTTGGACTTCAGAAAACCATTGAGGTTATTGATAGTTTAACCAGCAATACAGAGCTTACCACTCAAGACAAGGAGAAAGTAAAACTTCTTCTGGTTTTTATTATTTCACGAAGCATTGAAGTCTTTGATTTGAAAGAAGAAAACTTCTACACCAGCAGCGTTCAAGAGTATCGTGAGGCTCGTATGTCCTGTTATTATTTACTCAAAAAATATACAGATTCTAGTTATGCAAAGATTGGCGAAAGCTTTAGCCAGTCCAAACGTGCCATACTATACAATTACCACAAGTGCGATGAGATTCTTTCCATCCCTCAATTCTACAAGCCTTTTGTAGAAAAATTCAAAATCCTCGAAAACAACATTATCAATTTTATCGCAAAATTGAACTAAGCCTATGCAAGACAAAATCGCTCAAGAGGTACAAGATGCCCTTACCGCAACTCCAGAAGAAATCAATTTTGAACAACTTCAAAACGAAGATAGTAGTCCACTTAACCAACCTGTAATTGAAAAAGACATAGGTGGCGAGCGTCCTGTTGAAGCCGATGAAGAAAAACAAAAAAGCTGGAACGTTTGGAAACCAGAACAAGAGCATAAAACCCTTGATGAACTAGAACCTGGACGCAGTGGAAACACCCAAACCGATTTTAGAACTAAGGTTGAAGCTAAGGTCGAAAAGGAAAAAGCCCAAGAACCACTTGATGCTCCAGAACAAGAAATTAACGGAAACGGATTTGATACCGAAGCTGATGAAACCGTAACCGACCAAGATTTTGAAGTACCGCTCGCACAAGCAAATCAAGCAGCCGATGCGATATTGGGAATGTCTAACAATGTTCTTGCAGTTGGCGGTGGTTATTTCGTAAAAATCAGAAAGCATCAAGAGTTCTATGAGTTTGAAGAAATCATTCAAGTTGTAGATCAGCAGAATGATAAAAATGTTGAGCGTATCAAGCTTGATAAAGAAGATCAAGCGCTCTTAAGGCCATTACTCGCTCAAGTCCTGCGTAAGAAAGCTAAAAAGCTTACGCCAGAACAGCAATTAATGGGTGCGGTTATTTCTATTTTAATGAAAAAGGCACAAGTCGTTATGGAAGTACGTGCCGAAAACAGTCTACTTGAAAATCGCATTCTGGACATCGTTCGTCAGGAAAAAGGAGAAACAGAAATTGAAGATATTAAGGAGGAAGATGAAAATAAGGACGATACAGATAGTTCTGATTACGCTTTCGCGAAATCGAGCGTGCGAGATTCACGACCGCAGGGAGAGCGCAGCGTTAAAGCGCAACCAGAACAAAAGCCATTTAAAGAAAAAGAAATTAAACCAGAACCTACCATTCAAGATATAGAAGTCGAAGAAGTCGATGATGATATTCCCATCATAGATGTTGCCGAAGAACCACAAAACAATTCGTAATGTCAGGAACTACATCTAATCGAGGTCGTAAGCCTATAAGCTATAAGAAAGAAGATTTAGAGCGCCAACCGATGATTATGCTGGTTTGTGGAGAAACTGGTGTTGGTAAAACCTATCGCAACAAACAAGAGATCAAACACTATATGATGGATCATTTAGTGATAGGAAAGAAAGGTCGCAAAGTTTTAGCTTTTGACACTAATGATGATGATTACCCACAATTCAGAACCGTAAGCCCAAATCATTTAAAAGCACTTACCAAAGTATCTTCACGCAGAATTAGACCATTTAATAGTGATGGTTCGCCTATGGATAATGACGAAAAGAAAGAAGTCATTACTAAGATTATGAAACACTATAAAAATGGTCTCGTAGTCCTAGACGATATTGACCATTATATGACAGGTGCAAAAGGACAGTCTATGATTGGTGCACTTTGTACAGTGCGTCATAAAGGGATTGATATTGTGCTTACACACCAATCTGTAGCAAAAATCACAACCTCTGAATGGCAAAACTGTACGTGGTTGCGCTTACATCATCAAGTGGATGATGTCACTCGCTATAGAGAGCGTATTCCTAAATATCAAATGGTACGCATAGGTCAGCTTATCGTAGATGAGCAGTATGAATTATGTTCTAATGCCTTTGCAATGGGTAAGATTACTGAGCTTGAATATAAAATCCAGAAGAGTTTTTTTGTGTACGTGAATATGCGAGAGCAACGCATTAAAGGTTGCAGTCGTGCTGCATTTATAAGAGCTTGTAAAAAGTTCATCGATCAGGAAGAAAGCAGAAAAGTAAAGATGCTTTTAAACGAACAGGATTTTGATGGAAATAACATTTACAAAACTAAGAACGAGGCTATTGTAAAAATGATTTCTGAAAAGTTACGTTATCACGAGGATGGGTTGAGTAGTCCAATTTAGATTAATTTATTTCTTTTTTTAGATAATCTATAAAAAGACAAAAATCTTGATGTTGTCCTGAAAGGACTTTTGTTTTATACTTTACATCTAACTCTAATTCAATTATTTCAGATTTGCGCTTTTTATCTGTAAACAAAACATCTGAAATTGGCAATCCTGTTGAAATTCTGGATATATCAATTTGGTCTCCGAAATCTTCAGTCTTGTTATAAAGTGAAATCAAAGCTTTTAAGGAGTGTCGAATATCTAAAGTAGGAATACTATCAAAACCTGTTCTCTTCAATTGGGCTTTTAGATGGATGATATCCTTTTTTTTGAATTTATGAACATTTAAAAGTCTCCATATTATCGAATCAATCCAATTGGGGATTTTAGTATTGCCCATTTGGTCTCCCCTTAAAACGGTTTGCCCTTTTTTTAACAAATCGTCTAAACGTTCTATGAATTTATCAATGGTAAGTTTTTTGGTTAATAAATATAAAGTTCTTTTAGTTTTAGGATCAACTCTATTGCTGCCAACCGCTTTTCTTATTTGATTAACGTCATTAACACCGAAATTCATTAACTCTTTGCTCTGAATATTATGAGTAAAAAGTTCATCGTACGTCTTTTTATTTGACAACACTTCTTTTGTATTGAAATGAAAAAAAGTATTAAGTGTCTTATTGTTTTTTCTTAGTCTACTTGAAATAAGTTGAGTAACAACAAGCAATTCGGACTTATATGTTAAACCATCAGATAGGCTACTCAAAAACCCATCGTGATCTGAAGCGTCTAAAAAACCTTTAGGTACTGTTTCAATAAGATGCTCAGAAGAAGTTGGGCATACGATTTTACCAGCTTTGTAAGCTTTCAATAATAATTTTTTTATCTCTTTCCATTCAACATTAGAATTTCTATCCATCATTTCACTTACAGCAAATTGGTCGAGGTAGATGATTTTCTTTTTTGAGATACTATTATCCATATTACAATCAGCAATATAATTATTTCTTCCTCCGTCCCAAAGTCCCTTTCGCGACAGCGGAAAAACTACCATTCATTCTCAACTTCGCAGTCAATCAAGGTTTAGAGACCTCGCCAAGTAATTCAAAACGAAATCAATCAATAATTAAACGAATGGCAAACAAGAACGACATCGCCTGGACACCAATTCTGTATTGTGTGGGAGCAGGCGTCGCTGGAATCGCATTAGGAACTTTTTTAATTGCTCCGATGATGCAAAAAATGAAAGCTAAAAAATTAGCTGAAGCAAAGAAACCAGTAACTGCAAGTCCAACTAAAAAATAGTGTTTAGAGACACTTTTGGACACCAAAACAAAAGTATCATCCTGTTTTTTGAACAGGCAAACAATGAAAACAAATGAAAGATTATAACGACGAATTAATGCGTTACGAGGAAGCTGCTGAAGATCAGTATGACGACTACGATAACGACGAGATGTACGACGATGAAGAAGACGACTTCGATACTGGATTTGAAGGTTTAGAAGATGGTTACGACGAAGAGTACGAAGATGAATATGATGATTACGACGACTACGCTGATGAAGGCGAGTACGACGATGATGCCTATGATGATTATACAAAATCGAGCATTGGAAAAATAGATCCTAACGACAGAACCCTTACGGTAGTCGTGACTAACAAGTCTGGTGCTCGTGCAGAGGCAGTCATCTTTGGTGGTAATGCAGAAGCTGCTCAGCCTAACGGATTAACCGTTGAGATTGAAGAGTCCAGCCATAAGGAAGTACGTGAAGAGAGTAAATCAAATCCGTTCAAGATTGCGGGAATGAAATACTCTGTGAGTAACGCACTGCAATTTGATAATGTGCTACGTATAGATCGTAGAACCGCTTCCGGATCTAAAACGACCAGAGTGTATCAACCACGTAATGCGACCTCGCCTCAAAACTTTACCCAACAACTCATTGACGATGACAACTTCGAGATGGATGTTACAGGTCAGGATTCCCTGCGTGTATCTGTAGAAGATGGTGTGACGGCAGTATTCACATTTACGATTAAAGCGAGAGCAAATCTGGGTAACCTTTTAAAAGGCACTAACGTGGCAGAGCTTTCAAGAGCACCACGTACCACTGGGCTTCCACAGTTGGATTTAATCCGAAGAAAAAGACCGACAGCATTAGGTGTGCGTCCTAGACGTAGAGTGGTGAGACGTCCTACTCGTAGAGTTGTAAAACGTCGTAGACTAGTCAGAAAACCGGTGGCGAGACGTCCAGTTTCTCGATTGGTAAGACGTCGTAGACGATAGTCCTGTAATAAGGAACTCGTCCAGACTTTGTACCTAATACCAGACAGCCAGAGTCGGTTTTCCCCTAAACCATAAACTCTGGCTGTTCTTATTGAAAACAAGATGAAAAACTCAAAACAAACACCTTCACTAGCTCAAAATAGAATCGATTATATCGTCTATCACAATACAGATGATGTGTCAAAATTGTTATTTGAGTATGGTTTTGAAGCGCCCGAAGATCCTAAACACCTCGCAGAAGCTATAAAAGAACTTGCCCGTAAAAAAGGGCGTAAAGTTATTAAAGAGCTCATACAATTACATCCCGATAAGCAGGCCATTTTAAAGCTTAGCCAACCCAAAGAAGACAACTTTTGTGGTGCTTGCAGCAACGACTCTTATAATACAGAAAGTAATTTCTGCAAAGCTTGTGGGCATTCTAATTATTCAGGGACAGGCGATGAAGTCAGTTTTCTTAACCAGTTTGAGAGCTATTCTGACAAGGACTTAGAACGCTATTACCAAACCATCGTAAAACGATCTAACGCTCAAGCAGATGACAAGAATCTTGCGCAGGAAGTGCAAATGGTTTGGAACGAAGTGCGCATTCGTAAAGAAGCAAAGAAAAAAGAAGAAGAACCTAAACCACAACCGCATAAAACCTTCAGCGTGACTAAAGATGAACTCCTACTTTTTGGAGTGGTTTTCATTGCAGGCGCATTGGTCGGACACGGTTTAAAATTCAATTTTAGCAATGTCAAATAAACAATCACAATATAATCAGGCGATTGACAACCTTACTTATTTGGTTCTCAATTATCCAAAACCTGTTCAAGAATTACTTGCTAAAAGCAATGTGTTCTTTCAAGGTAAACCATCAAAAGAGCAACTCGTAAATGAGGTGGTTGACCTATTAAAAGATGGAGATTACGCTTTCGCGAAAGCGTTAGAAAATTTAATCGCTCGATTCTCATCACAAGAGAACGATCAATTTTGGGGAGCGATTGCCAAAGGTGCTGTAGGCATTATAGGTGGACTCTTTAAGAAAAAGAAACGTGGAGGTTCATCTAATAATGGCGCAGCTCAAGCAACTGCACAAGCAAGAGCATCTGCCCAGGCTGCTGCGGCTAAAAGAGATATGGAAATGCGTATGCAGCGTATGCGCGAAGAGCAAGAACGCAAACGTCGTGAGGCAGAAGAAAGACGCAGACAAGAGGAAGCGCGTCGTCGTGAGGAAGAAAAGAAGAAAGCCGAAGCTGCCAAAAAGAAAACCAATATGATGCTAATGATAGGTGGCGGTGTGGTCGTCTTAGGTATCGGAGCGGTAGTATTAATGAAATCGGGACGTCCACCAATGCCTTACGGACAGCCACCGGTGCCAATGCCGAGATAAAATGACAAACACCTACGCACTTACAGATTATGATGTTTATCAGGACGAAGACTACGATAACTTCGGAGGCAGACGTCGTCGTAGCAGAAAGAAACGCCGTACGCGAAAACTTTTAAAACGCAGACGGTCTTCTAAACCAAAATTAAGCAGACCACCTGTAAGAAGTCGTCCCAGAGTAGTTCGTGGTCGTCCTATGAAATTACCGCCTATTCGAGTCAAAACCATTCCTGTGATTCGTAAGAAAACGGTACAACCGAAAAAAGCGGTCATCAAAACTAAAAAACCACCAGTCAAAGTAAAGACACCCATAAGCCACTTGATTAAAAAATTAAGTCCTGCGGTTGTCAAAACACCATTATCTGCTATTGCAAAAGCCGAAGTCAAACAACTTCAAGCTAACCAAGTAGAAGCCAGTAAAAAGACAATGAAGTCTGACAGTAAGGTGAGCAAAGTGGTTAAAGTAATTGCTGTCGTGGGAGTTGCAGGTGTAACAGGATTTGGGATTTATAAATTCATTCAAAACAAAAAATTACAAAATGGACATATTAGCACAAGTAAATGAAATAGACACCACGGTCTCAGGAGAAATCAGTGATGGGTTTTTGAGTGCCTCAATTAAAAACGTCGGAGAAGGAAAAGCTTTGGTTAATGGAGTGGTTTTATTTCCAGGCGAAGCAAAGGGTTATCCTTTTGTGGGTAAAGGTTATAAGAAAATCACCTACGATCCTGGAGCCTCGACCTTAAGAATAATGCAAATTATCTAATACCCATTTATGATTTTAGGAGAAACAGAAAGCATTTTAAGTCGCCATCTACAAGATGAGGATTACGATGACTTTTTTGGAAATAAAAAGAAACGTAAAGCAAGACGTGCCAAGCGAAAAGCAAAACGTGTCGCCAGAAGAACGGTAAGAAGATCTGCTCCAAAACGAATAGAGCGCAAAGCAAAGCGCACAAAGTTCTTTAAAGATGTAGGACAGATTTATAAAGAAGCTGGAGGCGCTACAGCGATAGGTCAAGTAATCGATTCGTTTACTACACCAAAACCTTTAGATGGATATGGCACTAACACAGAACTGCCTTCAGACTTCTCTGTAGACTTAGGAGCTCCAGAAGTTCCAGAAGAAGAGAAAAAAGGGATTCCTACCATCGTTTATGTTTTGGGTGGCGTCGTAGTTGTCGGAGTGATTGGACTTGCGGTAATGAGTAGTTCTAAAAATAAGCAATACCAACACTCTCCTCAGTGATAACAACCATACCATCAAATAGAGAACGCTTTCAGATAAAACTGACCATTATGGCTTTGATGCCTTTTGAGTTGGGAATTCGTGTGTATGATCCTGAGCATCCTAACAGCTATTATTTTAGGAGAAAAGCCGCTTTCGCGAAAGCGAACTCAAAACGAGAATTTGTGATCGCATTGCCAGTCTCTCCAGAAGTACTGGAAATGGAAGTCTTTGATAAAAACCACTCAGATGACGATGCTTTTGAAATCGTCAATGTGAAAATTGAAAAAATGCCAGCACTTGCGGTTTGGGCGACTGACGACCAACATCGTTTCTTAGAATTTGCAATTCAGTTTGCGCAAAAAGCAGGATATGTACCTCCTGGTTTTTATGAAAGCACCGACAACGAATTTCTGTTTCAATATTTAGATAAGATTACAGATCCTTTTGGCGCAGAGCTTATCACACCTGCGAGAACGCATCGAAAAATGCCGAGAGTACAGATTTCTCAACGTTTGTTTAAGTCTTATACGATTCCTATTCGTGTGGCGATTTTGGCACACGAAGGCTGTCATTGGTTCTTAAATACACGCAGTCAAACTACCGCAGATTTATGCGGTATGAAACAATACCTCGATTATGGTTTTCCCACCATTGAAGCCGTGTATGCAGTAACAAAAGTGTTTGGTAAAAATCCAGAAATAGTCGGTGCTTCACAAATTGAGCGTACCAAAGATATTATCAATTTTATAGAAAATTATAGAGCCAATGAGTAGAGCAATATATACTTGGTTAGACAAGCAGGCAAGTTTAAAACGTTTCTACGCACAACTTCAAAAAGAGAATGATGTTGTACAAGTAACGGTTACAAACCATACGAAGGATATTAGAAAAGTATGTCTTTGGGGTGCGATTGCTTGCACACCTCTTACTGACCCAATGTTTATAAATGAAGAAGGAATAAAAAGTGTAATCGTAGATAAGCAACCACAAGAGCTGGTCTATAATGTTGTTACAGACTTATTTTATGTAGTGAATCAATTAGGCGATTCTGTCTCGGTGGTTAATCCTTCAGGAGAACTTGTCACTACAATTGACTTGTTGCAAGGTAATTCTCAGACTGATAGTGGATCTGGAATTGGCGAAAGAAGAGCTGTCAATCCGACAATTTTAAGCGTTCCAGGTAGTATCAGTCCAGTTGCTTTAGCGGTAAATACATCTGCTAATAGTGTTGAATACGGAGTAGTTGCGGTAGCTTGTTCAGTTTCAAACGAAGTCGTTTTTATCAATAGAGATTTTTCAATTTTAAGAAGAGAAGCTGTTGGTAATCGCCCAGTAGATATCGTTTACAATCCTGTGGATCAATGTTACTATACAGCAAATTTAGTTTCAGGGACAATCTCTAAAATTTGCATCAATCGTAGAGTAAATAACCTGCCTTTAGTACCTGGAGCAAGAACACTTGGGGTTGATACCGACTCAGGCGATTTATACATTCATAATATAGTGGATGGTGCCATCAATGTATATGATCTTCAAGGCAATCAAAAAGGAAGCGTAGGTTCTGTGGTGGCAGATATTGTTTCGTTTCAATTCCATCCAGTGACCAAGAATATGTATATGGTACTGAATAATTCAAATTCTGTTTCGGTTTTAGACACCGTAAGATTTGGAGCCATCACTAAATTAAGTGTTGGAAAAGATCCTGTGGCTATTGCTTATAATCCGCATAATGGATTGATGTACGTAGGGAATCGAGGCGATCAAACGTTTAGTAGAATTAGCCCAAAGCATCAAGTAATAGATACTATTAAAACTGAAAGTTTTGGACTTGGGTTAGCAATTAGTTCTAAGGAAGATATTATAGGCGTGAGCAACTCTGCAGATGATACAGTTGGCATTTCGGGATTACAATCAGGTCCTACCGTAACAGTAAACGAAGAATATTATGAAGATCGTGAAGACTTCCAGCATAATCCTGCAATGGTTGGTCACGTCAAGCTGGTTGCTTCTGGAGAAGACCGCATCAATGCACTACAGATTACAGAAAAGTCCGTCACTGGTACCGAAATCTGTAAAACCATCTCGTTGAGTAATAGTCAGAGTCCTCAAAACTTTGCTAACGTGTCAGAAGTATTTGACTTTGATGGAAACTTAATAGATGGACACGTGACGTGGTGTTTTAAAATTAATCCGTTCCAGCAAGTGACTTTTCTAATTTATTACAATCAAATCGAGATGTATAATATGCTTCCCGAAAAATCAAGAATATCTACTGGTGTCCAAATGAGTAAGGGCATTCCAGTATCGTGGCTCGATAACCCTAAAGACGAGCCACCTAATGAGTCAACTTATTAATATAGCCTTAAGCCAATACGGTGTAACCGAAATTGTAGGCAAAGAGCACAATCCCATTGTTCTAAATTACTTCAAAGAAATAGGACACACTTGGGTCACAACCGATGAAACTGCGTGGTGTTCTGCGTTTATCAATTGGGTAGCACTCAAGGCGAAAGTAGAACGAACTAACAAACTCACTGCTCGTTCTTGGCTGCAAGTTGGTACCGAAATCAAAGAACCCAAACTCAACGATGTGGTCGTCTTATGGCGTAGTAAAAAAGCCAGTTGGAAAGGTCACGTAGGTCTATTCATTAGCTATTCAGAAGACAAAAAATACATCTATGTCTTGGGTGGTAATCAGAAAAATCAAGTCAACATCAAAATATATCCTGTCTATCGCTTATTAGGCTTTAGACGCTTATCAGCTATAAACTCTTAAATCACAGAAGATGCAAAAAGTAGATTATCTCATTATACAAAGTACCGACACCAGCGAAGCGAAAGACTTCGGTAAGGAAATTATTATCAATCAACATACGCTTCCTAAAGATAAAGGCGGCTTTGGTTGGAATCGTCCAGGCATTGATTACCTCGTACTTCAAGATGGTGTTTTACAAACCATCATAAGTGAAGAAAGCCCAACAACTACAGATTTATGGGGAATCTCTCACGGTCAAAACGGTATCACGGGAATTGCCAAACACATTGCTTATGTAGGTGGCAGAACACTCAAGGAAGCTTGGGACAAAGACACGCGTACCGATGAACAAAAAGCGGCACTTGAAGCGATTGTAAAGTTCTATATACTGCGCTTTCCAGACATCATTATTGCAGGTTTTAATGAAATCCCTACCAAAGCAGATGAAGATAGTCCAGGATTTGAAGTAGCAGAATGGCTCAGAGAATTAGACATTCCCGAGCATAATATTTATAAGAGAAAGTAGATGAAAACGATTTTGACATTAGGTGTTGGTTTTTGGTTGGGCAGGCAGCTATATATCAATTACGATAAGCGCACCGCTTTAAAAAAAGAAGCGCAACTCAAAGCTCGCCTTCAGCAATTTTTAGAAAAGAACGATTTCAGTAAAACCGATAGCAAAAAACACAGTAATACCATTTTCAGAAGTAATTAATGGCTATACAAGTAAACATAGATAACCGCATTTTTTTAGTTCCAGAAGCAGACGATCCGTGTGATTTCTGGACAAGCTATTTCGCCAAATTGAAAAGCGAATTAGGTCAAGAGAATGCAAAAATGATATGGCTCATTACTTGGAAATCTAATGGTTCAGCAACTTGTACGACGAGTCCCAACTTTAACAAATGGCTCCATCAAAACAACCTTGATGTTTCCAATATGGCAACCAGAACAATTGCCGATTTATCTGAGATACGTGGAAATATTTTTGGCTTGGGAAAAAGTTTGACGAAAGTATTATCGATTGGAGTGCCTGTGATACTTGCAGTTGTGTTGGTTGGAGTTATCGTACTTCTTAAAAATTCAGCAAAAAATGCGGATGTATCAGATTTAGCAATGCTCACACCTGCAGGTCGTGGCTTAAAATTGTTGGGCAAATGAGTATGACGTATAAAATTATAGGCGCCAGTGTGGGAACACTCTTTATAGGAACCACGTTTTTCTCAATGAGAAAGCGTAGTCGTGACTTACGCACCAGCAAATTACTGACTGCTATTCAAGCACAAATTCAACCAATTTCAAGTGGACTGACCTCGCAAAATGCTTTTGATATTCATTTTTTGAATAAGGTGTTACAGACCGTAAATCGCGAAGTATTGGTAGTAAAAACAAGTACGGCTTCTCGCTATGCAGACCAGATTCACAAAGCTTGGGGAAGCTGGTATCAAGGTGGCGATGATGAAGAACAAGTCTACGGAGTCTTCCGCAAGATGAAAGATAAAGTTCAGGTGTCACAAGTAGCAAAAGCCTACCAAGAAACCTATTCAAAAAACCTAATTGACACGCTCAAAGACCGCTTTGACAAGGAAGAAATAACCATAGTGCTCAACATCGTGAAGGCGCTACCTAATTACAGAACAGCTTAATATGGAAATCTCAAAAACAGGATGGTGGATGATAGGTGGCGCGGGACTTGGCGTTATCGGGATAGGTGTTTTTGTTACGCTTTCGCGAAAGCGTACAAAGCAACAAGCACTTAAATCCACAACAACCGCATCTGTTGGAACTGGCGTGCAAGTCACTACTGGAAACGTAGGAACGACCAAACAAGAGCCGAACTGGAACAGTCCATTTGATATGAACTACCTAACTGACGTTCAGAAATGGGTAGCGCCCAAAAGCATTCAAGTACTGGACGATGCCTCGGCTAAGAAACTGGCTAAAATCATTAAGGATGCGAAAGGCACTTTTAATGATGATGAAGAGGCCATCAAAGATGTTTTTGGTAAAAAGTTGCGTGATAAAACGCAAATCGCCAGTCTTTCTAAAGCATATTATCAACTCTACAAAAAAGATATGTGGCAACACTTGAATAGCTTTTTAAGCCAAAGTGAAATGAAGGAATACGTCTCAAATTATGTGCAACGCCTTCCTAATTATCAATCGTAAATCGAACCAATGAAACAGAAATCAACAGCAACAAATCCATCATTTATGGCTAAGAACAAAGACCTTTTAGTGGTAGGTGGTGTTATCGTGGTACTCGCAGGAGCAGCCACCGCGTATTATTTTATGACCAAAAAAAAGGAGAAAAAAGAAGCTGCATTAGCGAGCGCTTCTTCGTCAGGAATTACAACAGTACCAAGTAGTTCATCCAGCTATCAAACGCCACCTTTTATTCCGAGTTCTTCAACATCATCAAGTTCAAGTACGAAACCAGTTATTACTAAAACAGGCTATCCTATCAAATATGGAAGCCGTCATCCTGATGTGAAAATATTACAGCGTTACCTGAAAATCTACAAAGAAGATTTAGGTAAAACGGGACCAAAACGAGATGGTGTGGATGGACAATTTGGACCTAAAACTTCACGAGCTGCGCAAAAGCGATTAAAGAAAACAGTATTCACACAAGCCGATATCGCTGGAATGCGAAAAGCGCTGTCAAGTCTTGGGAAATAATGAGCGAACAAACGATGCAAAAAGGATTACTTATCGCTGGTGGGCTTTTGGGATTAGGATTATTGGGTTACGTCCTCTTTAGAGATAAAGAACAAACTGTTGAGGATGCTGAATTTACCATTGTTGAGGAATCAAAATCTGAAAAAGAAGATAAACCAATACCTGTTAAAAAAGTGATTCCTGTTGTAGAAATAAAGCCTATTGTTTCCTTAGAAAAAGAAAAGAAAGCAATTGTCAATAAGCCCGAAGTACTGCCAGAACCCAATGATGATTTCCCTTTAAAATTAGGAAGCAAAGGAGAACGCGTCTATCAACTACGTGTGTATCTCTTGAAAAATCACGGAGCAGCAAAAGGCATAATTACTGATGAGTTTGATGCCATTACTGAAGAACGTGTTTTAAGACTTTACAAAGTAAAAGAAGTGTCAGAACAGCTATTTAACGAACGAAAAATGGGTAAGATAAAAAAGCAACAAAAAGATGGCAGAAAAGAGAAGCATTAAAGATTTAATAGACGGTCTGGTAGATAAAGATGGTATCAAAACAGAAGTTACAGTCACACTTACCAATCAAACATTAACCAAGATAATTCTTGCGCTATTAGCTTCTGGAGCAACCATAGTTTTAGTAGCACATTTGACTAAGAATCTATTTCCTAATCATCAAATAGTAGCGTTACAAGCAGATATTAAAAGCATAAAATCAACCCTTAAAACACAATTAAAATGATAGAAATTTTAGCACACATATCCAATTATTTAAACAGTCTGGACTGGGCTTATATACTCACCTTTATAGTGATTGCTTATGGTCTTAATCATTACCGCTCAACCAACTTTTTCTATGAAGTCTTTAAGCTCAAAATTGCGACTCGTTATCGTGTGCTCATAATTGGCATTATTTACGGCGTTGCGCTGTTTTTCTTGAGAGGTTATCAAATAAAAATGATTGAGTGTTTATTACAGTCTTTTGCTTTTGCATTGGTCTTTCATAAACTCTTATTAGAGAAGTTTTTGAACAAGCTATTTCAAACGAAACCCAAAGAGTAATGAAGTTTTGGAAACCTTTTTTATTAGTGCTTTGGATTGCAGGGATTATTGTCTTGCTCATCTTTTACATCATTCCGCACGAAGAAGCTTTGAACAATGACACTATTCAGAAATTAGAAGAGGAAAACGAACTACTCTCAATTGAGAATGTAACCCTTGATGAAGAAATAAAAAGGCTAAAAAAGCAAACGGATAGCTTAACTGGTAAAATAGTCTCAAGCCATAAAACGATAGAAAATTTACAAAATGCACTGGATGAAAAAATTAATACTATTGATAGGATGTCTGCTCTGGACTTGTATGAGTATTTCTCAGGATTTACAGCCGATAGTACAAGATATAAAGAGTAAAAAATACTTCTGTTTTGATTTGTCACAATCCAAGTATCTGGCAAAGCGATTAGAGTTCAGTGTTTACCAAGATAGTATTATAGACACGCTGCAATTACGGAACTATAGATGGCAGTATCTCACTCAAAAAAAGGATACGATCATAGTTAAGTTGGAGCGTAAAGTTGAAAACCTTGTTATCATTCAAGATAATGATGAGTCACATATTCAAGAGCTGAACTTGACCATTAAAAGACAGCACAAACAAATAAAAAGAGGTAAGCTGGAGCGCTGGTTTTTTGGCGGAGGCTTACTCATACTAACCGGAATAATAATAGCACAATAATGAGTATAGTAGGATATCAAAGTAATGTAATAATCAAAACACAAGGTGGCGGATTAATAGCAAACACTCAGCGTGAGCTGAGTGTGCCATCTAATCAATTAAATGCAGATATGTTGCACTCACCTGGACGTAATATTTATGCAGTGATTAACGAGAATATCGTCATTGGCAAAGACATTAGATTGCGCTCCAGATCTGGAAGAAAGGAAATTGCGGGCTGGCAGTTGAGTCTACCAGCACCAATCAACAAAAACCAACAAGGCGAGCATACAGGAACACTTTTGAGCCGTCAAGGAAAACCATTTTACTATGCAATAGATGATGACGGTCGTGTATTTGTAAGTGGCATTTTTAACGATCCAGAAGATGAAATCATCTTTAATGTTAACCCTTATGTGGCTGAGCTTCCACTGAAATTCAGACCGTTCTCAGGTGGAATATTTGTATTGCCTCCAGATGTCATCGAGAGAGATGAAATCGAAGAATCTGAGCCAGTAATTGTAAGAAGAACACGAGTTTCTAAAACGCTGTAATAAAAATAATGATGCTTTCGCGAAAGCGTAATCTAAAAAGTAATGGATTTAATCAAAATACTTGCAATTGTACTGGGTGCTACTGGGTTTTGGAAACTCATTGAAGTGCTATTGCAATATGGGACGCAAAGACGTCTTAAAAGTGCGGAAATACGTAACCTAAACGTCCAGGCCAATAGTCTTGTAGTGGAAAACTATAAGCTATGGTCTGAGAATATGGAAAAGCGTTTAAAACAACTGGAGAGCAAGAATACCTTGATGAATAAAACGATAACTAAACAACGAGATCGTATCACTGATCTTGAAAAGTATATCGAGCAGTTAGAAGAAGAAATTCAAATTTTTAATAAGCAAAAAAGCAATGAACGTAGATAAAGGAAATAATACATTGAACTATATTTTTGGAGCGTTTATACTATTAAGCGCTGTAAAAATAAGTTCCGACCTATTCTTGAGATACAAGAAAAGTAAAGAGTCTGTAAAAGGATGTGGTTGTGGTAAAAAATAACAATCAACATATCTATGTTGGATTAGGCACCTTGTCAATTTTGATGATAGGTGCTTTTGCTATTTATAGAAAATCAAAAGTAAAATCGGTTAAAAATCAAGTGGTACAAATCAATCGACAACCTATCGACTTGTCGGTTTTTGACAGTCCAGATATTCCTGGTTCTGGTAATTGTATGGATAGGCAATTAATTTTTATGCTTCAGCAACTGGAAGCCAGAACAGGCTATCCCATTTTTCAATGGATCAACTCTGGAGCTCGTAGCCCATCACACAACAAAAAAGTGGGCGGTGTTTCCAGTTCGTCTCATAAAATCCCTACGTGTAAAGCTGTAGATATAAAGGCTCAAACTACATTTATCCGAAATCACTTAGTCTCTGTGGCTCGCGATGTTGGTTTTAAGCGCATAGGAGTAGGTAGAACCTTTGTACATCTTGATACTGATGATATGAAGTCGCAGTATGTTGCTTGGGGTTATCCAAGTGGGACGCCTGCGGAGGTTAATCCTTTTGTTTGACACTTACCTCTTAAACAACCGTTCCATACTTTTATCCTTTCTTAATGCACTTTCTGAACGCTTCAGCACCTTACTTACCTTTTGCAGTGTGCCGTAGTTAGATTCAGCCCAGAGAACTAGTTCCTTATTGAAATGAGCAATAATGTGATTATAATCTTTACCATCTATAAAGAAAGTATCACTCGATTTGTTTGGTTGCTGTTTAGTTGACCATTTTTTGAATTCTGAAATAGCCTCCTTTACGGCAACTTTTTGATTCTTATGTGATAAATAAAACGCACCTACAAGTGCTGCAAGTCGTTGTAAATCTCTAAAGTTTCCGAAAAGCGGATCTTCAGTTAAAAACTTATCAAGCGCGGTTGTATTAATCAATTTTAGACCATCATCGCTATTATGAACGCTTTTCCAAGCTTCGCTCCAAAATCTTAATAGATCCTCTCTCGACTTTCTCAGCGGTGGTATTTCCACTATAAAATGAGCAATTCTATCTATAAAATCTAAATCTAAATATGTGTCGTTTAATTCTTGAAAGCTCTTGTTACTAGCAGTAATCAATCTGAATTTGGCGGTTCTAGGTTCATTAGATCCTAGAGGATAGTACTGACCAGTTTGTAGAACTTGAATAAGCTGGCGTTGTAAAGGTTTTGATAAATCTTGAATTTCATCCAAAAATAGAACACCTCCTTTTTCAAACTCAGCTAATATGCCGTCTTTGTCCTGATTTGCTCCTGTAAATGCGCCTTTGATATATCCAAAAAGTTCTCCTCTAAGTAGTTCTTCGTTAAAAGTTCCGCAAGCCAATTCTTTATAAGGTAAATTAGTATGTAAAGGAGCAATCACCTCTCTGACATAAGTGGACTTTCCTGTTCCACGTTCACCTAAAAGCATTATAGGAACATTTAATAGATGCGCAAAAACTTCAATACGTTTCTCTGCTTCCATTCGTAATCCAGATTGAGTGTCATTAGGATTTATTAGCGGAGTAAATATGTCATTAAACTTACGTTTGAGAACTTCACTTAGGTACGTTTTAGGCTTAAATTTTATTTCATTTATTGCATAACTATCATCTGCTTTCGACCATTGACTAGACCATAGTCTAGTGTTCTCTGGAAGATAACCACTCGCATTTAACATTAGCCATACTACGTGCATTTGAGGTGTTCCTGGAGAAACATTAATATGTAAATTACCTGAATAGGTACTGAAATCAGATTTAAGTAATTGTACCAATCCATCATATATGGATTGGTAATGTGTCACACTTTTTATTGTGATTCCCTTATTTCTGAATATAGGGAGCGGTCTTTCTTGTAGTTCAAATTGATCTCTTACCCTTTTTACTTTGGCTAATCTGTCCTTATCAATCAGAATTTTAGCATCTAGCTCTTCTTTAAAGAATACCTTTCTTTCTGCTATGTTTAGATCAGTTAATGGCTGGTTATGCAAATACAAGACTTCATTTATCAAAATATTTTCATTCTCCAATAAACCAAGAATAGTTCTAGCAGTAACAATGAAACCGTGATTGTAGGAATCCCAGGTTAAAAGACAGTTTTTAGTTTCCATAAAGCTCCATATTTTTATATTCCGACCATTTTGAATTAATGTATTGCATTAGCTCTTCTTTATTTGACTTTACCCAATCGATATTAATAACTATTTTATTGGCAGCTATCCATTTAATCTCTGATTCTTGAGGTTTCTTTTCTCCCTTCTTCATTTTAGAAGTGTTCACTTTTTTAATCAATACCTTAGAAAGTACTTCGTCAATAGGTTCTAATCTCGCTGATTCGTTTTCTACAAATCCTTTTAATGTAGCGACCTTATCGACTTCTAAATTTTTATGTTTTTCAAAATTATTTGTTCCATTAGTATCCTTAAAAAAAGTAGCTAAGTCTAATAGCTTCGTAATCTCTTTTTTCAGATTGACTTTTTTAGTTTCTGAAATTTTATCAGTTACTAGTGCTTTGTTTTTGAACGTATTGTAGTTGCTAATTTCTTGTACACTTTTTTGAGAGTGAAATGTCAACGGAAAATCCTGTTTCCATTTATTATGTATTCCTATCAAATCTTTGGTTTGTCTATTACTAAGAAGCATACCAACCTCAAATCCAGTATCCATTCCGTGCTTTTCAAAGTTTGCTGTAAAAACATACGCTTCTTTATCGTCCACAATAATACTTTTAGCGTGTATTAATGGATGGCAGAATACTTTTGCGCCAGCTTTTTGTAATTCCGAAATATGATTTACAATAGTTTTTTCTCTTGGTCTACAGAAGATGGTCACTTCAATCCCTGATTTAATTTTACTTAAGATCTCTTTCGCTAACTCGTGCTCAATATCTAAACCAAAAGTTGAAAATGATATACTCTCTTGAGTATTACTAATGCTGGTAATTAACGTGCTCTTTAGATTAGACAAGCCCGCATTTGGAGATGTGCAAAGAATGTGATCTAGTTGTGGTGCTTGGAATTTATTTGCTGGTCGAACTTTATCAAATGTTTCGGTGTCATTCTGCTCATCTGTAGTATGTTCCCAAAAATGATATACAAATAACTTAAATAGCTCATTAGTTTGTCTCTCATCAAGTTCAACACCTAATTCTGGGTTTTCTTTAAAAGGCTTTTCATTAAAGTTACCTGTAAATAGATATCCATTGGCATTGTTTGATTTTGGATCAATCAAAATAAATTTTGCGTGTAGATTTTCTGCTTGACGATGTACAAAATGTCTTCTAAACTTCTTGTTTATCATTTCTTTATACTCATCAGTAATAAAATTATCATCCTCTGGGTAAGCCTGTGTTTTTAATCGTGTCTCTGCAGCATCTAAGATAAAAACCTTAACATCTCTTTGACTTGCTTCAACTAATGCGTCTATGATACTTGTATCTTGAATAAGAAAAGATTGTAAGCAAATCATCTCTTCAGCTTGCTGGATGTGCTCTATTATGTTCTGAAAAAGCACTTGTTTTGGTCCTGATTCAATTACTGATAACTGCTGCTCTTCTGTGCTTTGCCATTGGTTAGTAGTTAGTATAAAGACATTATCAAGAATCTCTTCATTGCGGAATGTTTGTTTGAAATTTATAGTATGCATTTGATAGTCTTTAATGATTAAGGTAATTGATGGTGTCTAGTTTTGCTTTGATATAAAAACCAGCGGGCTTGTTATGTAATTTATTTATTAACTCCATTCTGGATATTGAGTTAGTTAAACCTTGCTTATACACAACAAACTTTTCAGCAATCTCTTTTGTATAAACATTAAACTCTTCATCAGAGAAAAAATAATTTTGAATACGTGAAACAACTAGTGCAGTAAACCATTGTGCTGCTTCCTGATCATCCAATGGACTTATTTGTACAGGTTCTTCGAGTTCAATTTTATTAAAGTAAAGACCGTCATATTGTGGATTATCTATAGAAATATTTCTTTTTAATGAGAGGTCTGTATGGTTAAAAGGCATCCTAATTAATTGTTGTTCTTCATCATAAGCACTCTGGTATTTATTAATCAAAAGTTCTGCTATCACTTTGCTTTTAGAAATTTTAACTGTTTTTGAAAAATCTAGTAGTTGAGATGTATAACTCTCCTCACTGAAATTAAAGGTGTAATCTTGCTCTTTTTCTTCATCAAGAGCATAAGTGTTTTCAATATGTTTTAATTTAAAAGTGCCATTCTTTAAATGCTGACTTTCATTAATGAAATTATTGAATTCGCGTTTAGCATTACTTTTAGTGTTTTCTTGATCTTGAAATTCGTCTTTGCTTAAAGGCTCTAATTTTACGATTATTGGATCTGCATTTTTAGGATAAGCAATGGTCAGTGCTATAATACCTCTTTTTTCTTCTTCAATTTTTCCATCAAGACAAACATTAAGTCCCATTTGGGTTAACTCATAAGACGTCTCATTGTTTGAAAATATCCAGTCATCAGCTTCTTTTTCGATGCTTTTCAAATAATCAAGACTTTCTAATCTAAATAGTAAATTCGATACAGCGTTATTATTTAATGGTTTCAAGAAGTCTTGTAATTCTGAAACATTAAAAACGCCAATCTCTTTGCAAACTTTTAAAATAGAAATAAGTGGCGATTCTTTACTAATTTCTGTATAGTCCGTAAGTACTTGATAGGTTATGGTAGGTGTATGTTGTGTAAGTTTCATTGCTTTAGTTTCTTGATTTGTGACTCGTTAATCTGGTATTAATCTCCGTTGCCATCTTTTTGAGAGCTGGAAGACCTGCTCCCTTTTTTAATCGTTCTGGATTTCCAAATAGCACAAGTTTATAACGTGCTCGAGTAATGGCCACATTCAATCGATTAGGGCTGTTATAGTGAGCGCCTGCTGTAGCCTTTGCAAAAGACAATAACACCATATCTGCCTCGTCACCTTGAAATTTATCTACCGTGCACAGGGTTATTTTAATATTTCCTAATGTGAAAAACTTATTTTTTCGATATTGCTTCGTAAGCTCTTTAAGCATTTCTTTTAGTTTAGCAACTTGATCATTGTAGAAAGAAAGTACTGCTACTTCATATACTTGTTCTGACCTCGCTTTCGCGAAAGCGTGAAAAGAAATTAGTTCTTGTTTTATGTGATTTACTTCTTCTGGATTAGTAATACGTTGTTTGCCTTTATTGTTATATTTAATTTGATATCCATTTGGCATCCACATAACAGAATTTTCACTTTTATTATATTCTCTAAGTGGATTATCTCTAATTTGTAATACAGTATTTGCAGTCACTAGGTTATTACCGTCATAAAAATGTTCTCGAGAGTATCTGGCAATATCATCTTCCATACGATGCTGATAGCTTAAGGATTGAAACTTCAATTCTTTCACTTTGGTCATATTGTCAAAACCAGAATAAAGTATTTTCTCTACATTATAAGTTTTACCGTCTTTTGTGGTGCGATCTTTTTCTCCTACACCTATTTGTAAGAGTTCTAGTATAGAAGGCAGGGCGACTCGTCTTAGGCCTTCTACTTTCTGCTCAATAGAAGAAGGAACTAGTATGTCATATTCTATTTTCTTATTCTTTTCTAGCTCTGGCTCAAAACGGTATTGATACATCTGCTCAAGACTCCTACCTACTAATTCGCCCCAGTTCTGATCTTTATCTAGTTTATAGGAATAGTTGTTAATCCAAGCTTTTCTTCCGTTTTTGACTTTGTGACAATGGTTTTGATGATGGATTAGTAATGCGTTTTTAGGTCTATTACCGTAAAACTTTGCTTTAAATTTTAAGTGTTGAGCAAGGAGCGTTTCATTTTCTATTGAAGGCTGTGCTATTATTATATCTACACTATTTAATAACCAGTGTCCAGAATTAGTTGATAGAGAAGATTTCTGGGCGTCTAAATGAAATACTTCTAAGTTGCTTTCTTTTAAATTACTGAAATGCTCCTGATCTCTTTTAGTAAATAATACGTGAACTACTTTTTCTTTGTTTCTCAATTTCAAATCCTTTTGAAGCTCAAAGGTCTCAGCTATAAGATTTTGTTGGTCTTTATCTAGTAATTTATTAAGATGCTCTGTAACAATATCTCCTTCTGTGTATGGAGAGAGTTGGTTTACATCACCTACTAAAACCCACTTTTTTGCGTGTAGTGCGGGAACTAAAAAATCTAAGAATGTCACTTTTGAAGCCTCATCTACAATCATTACATCAAAAGGTTTACCTACTCCAGACTTAATTCCAGGATGTTGTAATATTCCAATTGCTGTGCCACCTACCAGATTTGCTGAATCCAATATAATTTGATCAAAGTTGGAACTTGAATTCTTAGAGTTGAGGCTTTCCTTTAGAGCTTTTATTCCAATAGAATCTTGTTTCTTATTCAAGTTACTGAGCATTTCTTTTTTGGTATGCTTGATAAGCTGCGTTAAATGATATGACTCGACACTTTCTTTTCTTATCACTCCAGGGCTAGATGCTATACGCATAGGACTTACTAAACCTTCTGTATGTTTTTTATACTTGCCTATTATTCTGTCAATAACATTATCTACTGCAACGTGTGTAGAGGAAACTAACAACACGCGCTGTCCTTTTAAAACACATTGAATGATTAATTCTATAATAGCTGTGGTCTTGCCAGAACCTGGTGGTCCTTCTAAAAGTGCAAAGTCTCTAGATGCTAAAGCTTTTTTAACAAATTCTTGTTGTTCTGTTGCTCCATCAATATTGGTGTTATTAAGGATTTTAAAATCAATGTTCTCCGCTAAGTTTAAGTCGTAATTCTCTTCAAAATACCTGTTACTTTTAATGGGTAAATCAAATAATCTCAAAAGTGGTGTGTGATGACTTTCTGGCTTATTATTCAAAGTTCGCAATGCGTGCTCTTGCATACTGATTTGATAATCATTTGCTTTAAGATAGATGGTTTTATCAATACCAGGATCTTTATTAAAATCCAAGTATAATTCCTCTTCATTTCGATCACTTATTCTAGCTTCATTGTCTTTATCCTTCCAGAGCTTTCCAGTAGGCTTAACCGAATAAACTATTTCTTGTTCATTCTTAAAAAGATAATTAGTAATTACAGAAGATTTCTTCTCTCCTACGGTATCCATTGACTGAAGGTGATATCTCCAAAGAATAGTTTTGCCTTTTTTACCTTTTTCAATTTCCTCCTCAAAGGTTTCTAATTGAACTGGTATGGCTATTGCATTTTGATTTTGAATAACTTCTTTTGCGCTTCTTAAATAATCTTGAGAATCCCTAATACCGTGAAAAACTCCATCTAAAAGTTTATTAACTCGGTACTCGTCTTGATGTTCTCTGTTAAAAGCATTAAGTTGCCTAAGTGTTCTTTTTGGTTCAGATCTCATATTTAGTTGCTATAGTTCATTCCCGTATCTCCATAAGTAGCATACGTGGTAATAAGAATGTTCGTTTTTGCTACGACAACGATCTTCTTTATAGATAGGCATTCTGCTATACTCAAGTAGCCTTGACTAACTGCTTCCAATATGTAATTTTGATTCAAGCTATATTCTTTTTTGTTTTTACTAGTAGTTTTAATTTCTCCTTTTACAAGACATAGTGAAATTAAAAACTCTGGTATGTGTCTAATTCTCATTCGTTCTTCAAAGTGCGACGTTAATTGATAGTTTAGTATTTTCATTTTATGTTATTTAATAAGCTGATAAGCCAATTAAATGCCATAAAATAGAAGTGCTCAAAACCAGTCAATTGAAAATTTGAATTCAATTAAGGAATACAATATATTATAATTTTGGTAATATATTACAATATATATATGCTATTTGAAGCTATAAAATAAAGTGCTTGATAACATAGTCATTAGGAATCTTCTCCTGCTCAAGCCTATAATTATTCTCCAATAAGAATCTATGCAATTTACTTTCAGCTTCCGTGAGATTATCTAATTGAGACACTTTAGATCCAGCACCTTTGTCATTCTCAAAGAACTTATTAAAGGTGTTTTCATCCATTAGTACGCTTTTTGTTTGAGGATAATATCCTCTTACTTGAGATAGAATTTCAAAACCGTGAGCGTCGAAATCTCCCCAATAAAGCACCTCTTTAGTTTTGAGCCATTCTATGTTTTTAAGATTAGATACCCCAAATCCTTGACCAAAAACAGCTATGGTATTAGTCATATCTGGAAGAGTTAACGTCGTGTAAAGGGATGTCTTATTTTCAACAATAATTACTTTTGAAATATTAAGGTTGAGCTGATTAAAATGACTTAGTGGTAATGCTAAATCACTGACTCCCGAAAACGAAATATCTGCTATGTTTTGATCGAGTATTTTAAATCGAACTAGTGGTTCTGAATATTTTAGACCAAACTTTTTTTCAAATCTTTTTTCTGATGAAATATCTTCTGGATTTAAAATAGTTTCAAGAAGTGTAGTTAAAACGAATTGATTCTTTTCTACAAACTTGGTATGCACCTTAATTGGTAATTCTCTTATGTACAAATTAGGTTGAGGATTGTTTTTAAAATATGTACATACTTTTAATAGATCTCCCCACTTATCCAGGTTATTCAATAAAATAGCTGGCTTATTAAAAATCACTTCTTTCAGTTTTGGGAAAGTTTTGAAAGTGACTTCACAAGCATTATCAAATTGGATAACTTCCTTTTCTTTATGAAGGTATTGTAGATAATCGAGCTCATTGTCGAAAACAAATTGTGAGGGAAGACTTTGCAGACCTAAACCTTTTTTTCGTTTTTGCGTATAGACAATCTCATAACCATATCCCTTTTTCTCTTTTGAATCGAGATAGAGTCTTTTAATCTCTTCACTATAACCTGAAGTGTTTTTGCTAGGTATTTTATTTCCTGGTATAATCAATGGGAAAAATACATCTCTATTTTTTTTACTTTGTAAGTAAGAGATGTATTTTTTATTGGCTTTTTTATAAATTTCTTCTGGTGCAATCATACTTCTTCAGTAACATATTTTTCACGTTCTTCTTGAAATTGTTCTATAGTCATATCATATAACCAACTATTGCGATCATTTTTTCTTGATGCAAAATGCACGAATGAGATATGGTCTTCAACAATATCAATATTATCACTAGGAGTAACAACAAGTAGTTGAAGATGTAACTGTTTACAAAGGTTAATTAGATAATTTGCCTTCTTACTATCTTGTGCTTTGAATGCTTCATCAATAGCGATAAATCTAAAAGAATCGCTTTCCGTTCCTGTTTTTGTTAAGCCGAACTGGTATGCAATTGCAGATCCTAATACAGTATAAGTTAACTGCGCTTTTTCTCCTCCAGAGAGTTGTCCCATACCTTCATAGGTCTTCTTTTTTGAATCATCTTCCTTGTAGAACTCTTCTGCCTTGTATTCATACCAAGTACGTACATCCATTACTTTACTTCTCCATTCAAAATCACGAAGCTTTTTAATAAATGGTTCAATTGCATTTTCAAAATGAACACGTTTACCATCAACTGTACTGTGCATTTCTTTGAAATTTGGAATAGCTTGTAATAGGTATTCTTTGAATTCATTTATTAATTCATTCTTTTTAGATTTAGCAATTAACTGGATGTATGTCGTTTGTGGTACAGTCTCAAAATCAATTTTCTTTAAAGATTCATTTAAGGCTGATACGTTTTCCTTGATTTCTTCAGACCAAGAACCAAAGAACTCATTAAACTCTCCAACTTTATTTGTCAATGTCTCTTCCAGATAATTATCAAAGCGCTTTTTGTACTTAGGCAGATCGTCTTTGGTTAATGAAATGTATTTTTCTTGAAAAGCGGATGCTAAATCAACGTTTAAGCTCAAATTACTCACCTCTGATTCCCAAGAAGGGAATCGTTCTCTTATCTTTTCTGATGGGATTTTAAAAGCCCTCATTTTATCTCCTAATGACTTTTTGAGTCTATTCAGTGATTCTGCTAATTTTGAAATTTCAAGATTATTTTCTTTTTGAAAAGACTCTTTATTTGATGCGAAATTGGAATATGAAATATTTTCTAAATTACTATTAGTTATTCCGAAACTAGATATGTCTATCTGATGATTGGGTATTGACTCTAATAATATGGAATTTTCGTTATATATTTTGTTGGCATCATCAACATTAGCTTCAATTTTACCAATTTGAATTAATATTTTGTCACGTTCTTCTGTATTAGAGTTTAACTTACTATCAAGAATATCCTTTTCTTCTTCCAGCGCTTTTATTTTATCGTTGGAATCTTTTAAATTCTCAATTCGTTTTTTAAGAGCTTCAGATTTTTTAGCAGATGTACTCCAGTCTATTAAATCAAATGAAGGAAACAACTTTATTAAATCATTTAAGTTGTCTTTTTGGGTATCTAGTTCTTGTATATTAATCTCAATTACATTGTATTGAGATTCCAAGGATTCTTTGTTTTTTCTAAGTTCTTGGACTTGATTTTTCCAATAACTAATTTTAGAAGAATTATCCCATCCAAGCACATAACGTTCCTTAGAAAGCGAGAACTTTCTATCGTCTTTTTCGTGTCTACCTTTACCAAATTTTGTTAATCCTTTAGTTGTAACTGCTTTTTCTGCTTTCGCGAAAGCAGACATATCATCTGTACAAAGGAAATTAAATCGTGATGTAACATTTTGTTCTACCCATTCTTGGTATTGACTTGTGGTTTTAAAATCCAGTTTACTTACTAGGTAATTGTCATCGAAGACTTGTGGAGAAAGTGCCTTTATAGAAAAAGAAGATCTAATACGCTCATAAGATATTCTCCCATTCAATCGTGTTTTATTGACATATTCATTAACAGCATCATAGTACTCGTCAGGCACTAACAGTTTCAATCCAAAACTATGCAATGCTTTTTCAATAGCTAGTTCCCAAGCTGTTTCGGACTCTTTAATAGCAATTAATTCTCCAACAAAAGGGATGTCTTCTTTTGTCGCGCCAATCGCTTTAATCAATTCATCTCGTATCTCTGAAACTCTACCAGTAATGTTATTTCCGTTATTAATTAAACTTTTTACAGTTTCAACTCCTTCAATTATTTTTTTACCTTTTTCAGTAATTTCAGACTCTATGCTATAGAATCTCTGCCTTTCACTAGGGAGTTTTAAATCAATCGATTTAATTTCTTTGCCTGCTTTTTCAAAAGATTCTTGGAATATTTTTTTTGAAGGATCTTTAGCTAAACCTGTAGAAGAGGCAGTTACGTTGTATGTCTCTAATCTAGTTTTTCTATTTGTCGTGTCTGCATCAACTTGAGCTCTTTCTGTTTTTAAATCTTCAATTTGTTTCCCTACTTCATCATTCTCTATTTGAGTCTTTACTGTAGAGATTTTGTCTCTTAGACTGCCTTCATCTGTTTTTAAAACTTTAATTCTAGCATTGCTGGCCTCTATTATACCGTTTAATCGATTTTTCTCTAGACCAGAAAGTTCTTTACCTTTTTCAGCAAACCAATAAAGAGCAGTATCTCTATTGAATTCTAGTTTTTTTAAGTCTTCTTTCTCGGCATCTAATTGATCTGCTAACTTGTTAATTGGTTCTAATTGTTCAATTTGTTCTTTAGCCTTTTCAATATTGTTCTTTGCGTCCATTAAGGTAACGAAGCTCTCTTCTAAAGCCTTGTATTCATCTTCTGCGTCCTTAAACTCTAACATTTCATTTCTAATAAATGCATCAAGATCTCCTAATACTTTTATTCCTACTAGTTGATTGAAAAGGTTTAATGCTTTTACAGAGCGCATTCCAAATAATTTGGTGATACGCTCTGCGTATTTAGTTGGCCCTTCAAAAAACTCAATTTTACGTCTTGTACTATTTTGATTATATTTAGTTTCTAGCAATTTTTTCCAAACTCCACCACCATCAAATAATGTAAAATCTTTCTCAATTTCAAGAGGTTGGTAAGCCAGTCCAAAGGTTCGCTTCATCTCATTACCTGAAAACCATCTTACCTGAAATAATGTAATTGACTTTCCATCCGTATTTTCAAAATTAGCTAACAGTATTGAGTAACAACTTTTATCTCTTAAACTTTGAGTAGTAGTACTTAATTCTCCATCTTTCTGAATATCGCCGTAGTGACCTAAAACATAGCTAAGTTCTGTGCGATCGCCTTTTTTCTCTACACCGGAAGATTGATTATAAAAACGACTGTTTTTAAGAGGTACTATTAATGTTAGTAGCGCATCTATAAAGGTCGTTTTACCAGAACCATTTGCGCCAGTAAGCAAAGAATTGTTTCCTTTTGGATCTATTCTAAAAACATTCTCATCAAATGTTCCCCAGTTAAGAACTTCCATATATTGAAGCCTGAATCCTGCTTCACCTGACACTGTGCTAAATAGACTCGACATAGGCTTCTAATTGATTTTTGAAATCATTTAATATGTCAAGAGAAACCTTGTCTTTAATGATTTTATGAATAATGTATTTTGGTTCTTCGTCGTTCTCGCTTACCTCTTTTAAATAACGCAAATCTATAATTTTATTAATATGAGAATCTAGGTCTTTTAAAAACTGAACCGTGTTATATTTTTGAGGTAAGAAGCGTTCTATTTCAGCCTTAAGATCTTCCTTAAGAATGTATTTAATTGTCCCTTGAATTTCAATAGGATTGTTTTCAAATTCTTCGAGCATTTGTCGAAGTATGACCAACACAACTGAAACTTCAAAACCTATAGCTCGTCTGCTTACTAAGCCTAAAGTATTATCATCTTCATCTATTATGAACTGCTTGACAAATGCATAACCATCTTCTTCTTGAATGATTAATTCTAAACCTATTACACTAATATATTCAGCAATCTCTTTTTTATAAAGTAATGTATCTTCCCAGGTACTATCCTTTTTATTTACCGTGCCTTTCAGAAGTCTCACAACTGCTTTGGAATAAGGCTGTATTTTTTCTATTAAACTCATTTTATTATTATAATTTCTGGTATTTGTATTGATTTACTCTGCTTCTTATCAAAGAATACGGTATCTAACTGCTTATCATTAAACTCGTGGGTAAAATCTTGCAAAACTTCAAAGTAACCAAAGAGTTCTGGTAAGCCTTCAGAAATACCACCAGTTTCGTTAATTACTTCTATTAGTGTTGTTTGATTTTTATTAATCAAAATACTTTTAATATTAGACTTGAGCTTCTTTTTGTTTATTGTTTTTCGAGTGACAACATCTTTAAAGTCATCAGCTTGGGTAAAGTCATTATCTGCTCGCTCAGGTTTAACTTGATATACGTGATTTTCTTTCTTTTCGTAAGTTAGTCTTCGTTCAAATGGAACATTAAAATCTATTCCAGTTTCAAGTTGCATAGATAGGTCTGGACTAATTCTATCTTGACTTATTATGGATAAACTCTTCTTGATATCTTGAATAAGATTTTTGACTAATACTTTGTCAACTGCATTCCCTTCTCTTATTATTCTACTTAGCTTCTCAGCCATTTTATCATTGGCTTCATAAACCCTTTTGCCTGATTTAAAAAGATATCGTTTTATCCCTTTTAGAAAAGTATCATCATTCTTTATCCCTTTTTCATCTAGTTTACTGTAAAGTTCTTCTGTAAGTTCTTTCCATTGATCTTGAAGCGAACGATCCATTAAAAACTCCCAAAATGCATAGAAACTTTTTCCTTGATGACTTTCTTTTAGTTTATCAAGTGCATCAAAAGTAAAATCTAAGACATCGCTCTTTGATAAAGATTTATCGAGGTGTTTTTGATAAATTTCATTTGTGATTTTTTTGAAGTTATCTTCTACTTCTTTAAAATCTGAAAGTAACTCTCTTGCTGTTGTGTTGAGTCTTTCAAATCTTGGTATAATCTGGAAATCTTCAAGGATTTCTACTTCCTTACCCATTTTTAGATCCTGAATCTGCTCATCAAGTTCTGCTTTTTTTCGTTCTAGATTCTTAATTCTCTTATTTACGTCTTCATCTGTATGCTCAACTAGTTCTTGTAGTTGATTGAAGATGTCTTTAAATTTAGATTCGGCACCTATAAAATCTTTCTTCTTAAGCGTTTCTATCCAGTTTAGGGTTTTAATGGTGTAAGGAGATAATTGATACACTATATCTCCATTCTCGTTATAATAATTACTTAAAAACCCGCTATCAGTCCATTTTTTGATAGACCTCTTAGCCTTTACTTCATTAGTATCAAATGTTTGTTGTATGTCACTTTCTTCATCGAAATCAACTTCAAAATGATCTAAGTAATCTTCAAGCCTTCTATGAAAATCATCAGAAAGTATAGAACTTCTATCTTGACTAAATGCAGTATATAAAAACGCTACGACCACATCTAACTTTCTTAACTTAAGTAAGTTTATGCTCGGCGAATCTTTTAATATATTTTTAATGTCTTCTATTTCAAACATTCAATTATGATTCTATTAATTCTTTAAAATGCTCATATATCATTACCATCGCAAGCGTGTCTAGCTCGCAATATCTTAGTAGCGCACTTTCAAGTGCGTCACGTTCCTCTTGTGTTACTTCTTCAAACTGCAATTTTGCATAAGCTGTTAGAGCAGTTCCTCCATCTGCAATGTCTCCTATGTTTGCTAATGCATTATCTAATTGTTCTTGTGACCAATTTTCATAAACAGATGGTAATGCCTTATATGGACTAATCGCTTTTCCATCTTCAAACTGAAGAAATACATATTCTTGAGGGAAGTTTTTAGAGGTTAGGTTGATATCACTTATTGGTTTTACATATTTTCTCTTTATCACTTCACTAGTATTTAAGACTGCTGGAAGTACTGCTTTTATAGATAAGCTTCCGTTCATTTCTGGATGGAAATAATAATTTCTCACTACTTGGAAGAGGTCGATCATATCTCTTGGTCCAGACCAAGTAGTTGCAGAGCTTCCTGTATTATGACTAATAGATTCAATGAATGAAATAAGAACGTCTTTATCGTCCTCTGATGATTCTAGTAACTGTCCATAGATTTTATTAAGTATCGTGTTTTCGTGATTGTGATATCTAAATATTGAACCTTCGTTTTTAGTTAAAGAATCTCTCAAGGCTCTCACAAAATCGAAATTTGGAAAATGACCGATTTTTGTATCAAGGTGTTCTGAATAATGCTCAATGGTACCATCTTCAAAAACAATGTGATGGCTATATTGAAATGCTAATTGCTCGTATGGTTTTCTGCCTGCAGTAAATGGTATGGCCACCGCAGTCGTTTCAAAATCAATAAAATTTAGTGGAAACTTCCAATTACTCATTTCCTTACGAAGCCCATCAATTTCGATCTGCGGTGCATTGTCGCTTTGTTTAGTTTTCTCTATTTGTAACCAGCGTCTTTCGGAATTACTTATGGCATCTGCTTCTAATTGAATATTGATATGCTCCAGTTCTATTTGATCCATAAACACAATTCCTTGTTCAAATAAACTTCCGCTACCTCTAAAATTCCAAACATCATAACTTTTAGGCTCAGATATACGCTTTCGCGAAAGCGATAACTGATTTGTCCAACATTCGTGATATCCACTTTTAACGTCTGAATCAGTATCATCAACTCTGTATTCACAGCCTTTACAATGCTTGCCAATAGGCGTGTCCAAGCGGATGTCATTTTTATAGCTATCTCTAAAAAACAAAACACAATCTTCAAATGATTGAGTTTCAAAAAGTGGATTCTCATTGTGAATTAAATTCACTTCGGCATCCACATTAATGTTACAAAGAATTGAATCTCCTATGTGCTGTTTAGTAAGACCAGGTGTTGTTATTATTCCGGTTCTTAAATCACTGTTTTGAGCTATTTTGAAATGTTGATTTAAGCCATTAACAGTAGTCTTTTTAGATTTATCTACAAGATTAAGATAGGTTGTAATATTCCATTCAGGATGACAGCTTTGCGTTACATATTTCTGAAATGCGACATCATATAAATAATCAGACCAACCTAAACCACCTCTTGAGTTTATAAAACTATCGTGATGAGCGCTATCTATAGATTTAGCTTTTACCTCAATTAATTTGATGTTATTGCCGTGCTTTACAAGTATATCTGTTCTAATGAATAGCCCTTCAAATAAGAATGCTGCTTCAAAGATTACGACATTCTTATTGAGTAATAATTCACTTGTTTTGTCTGCAAGTTTTTGATAATTCCAATCCTCGCCAAGAATGGCAACGCCATCTGGGTATTCCATACGAGCCAATTCTTCCACTTGGAAACCTCCTTGAGCAAGTGCTTCTAAGAAAGTGTCAGTTTCGCTAGAATCTTCATATTCTTTCTTTCTAGTATAGAACAGTTTAGTTGGACAATCAAGTGCCAACTTAAATCTGGATTTAGTTAGGTAGCGTGGCTTAGTCAAATTTTAAGTCGTTCATTAAATTATTAATTCTTTTAAGATTCTCTATCGTTGCTTTCATATCAATAACATCGCTATTGTCCTTTATTCTATACTCATTAGATAAAGCAGCTACTGTCATCCATTTTCCTATTCGACCATTTTGATGAATATCAATTTTATGCTCTTCAGCTAATGGGTATAGCTTTTGTCTAAATTTATTTCTTACGTGATACTTATTCTCCTTAGTTCCTTCTACATATATTTTTATACAAAGTTTAGTATGCTCAAGTTGTAGATAATACTCGAAAGAAACATCATCAATCTTTCCAGAGTTCCAATGCCACCAGTAACCTAAAAAACCACCATTTCTTTGTGGTACATAGTCCCAAGTCCCATCATTAAAACCTTTTTGGATATTTTGATAAAAACCTTTCCAAGAATCCCAATGCCAATCTTCAAAAGGAAGCGTCAAGTAACTTTGAACAGAACTTCTTCTCCTTTTTAAAAAGTTTGTGAAGTCTACATAAATACTATTATCAATGCCCGATTGAATACCTTCCTCTAAAACATCCAATAAGTCTTTTCGTCTTATAATTTTATATCCATTGTCGTTTGCACTTTTGTATCTACTTTGATCTCCAGTCTTAAGATATATAGGGTAAATTGTTTTATCTGCATATTCATTCTCTAAGAGTTTCTTATATCTGGATAACTGATTACCGTGTTCTTTACTATGAACTTTATCTTCAATGAGTATAACGTGCTCGTCGTTAATTACAATTACAATATCAATACTCTTGAATTGGCGTTTTATAGTCAAACTATCTATTGATTTGATTTCGCCATTAGTCATTAGGTTGATAAAGTTTGTCGCGGAATCAGTCAGAAGAGTGTTAACTCCTTTATAGGCCGGATGTGTCCAATCTATAAACCAACATAAAAAAGCATCTTGAGACAATTCAGAAGTTGCCCATTGAAATAAGTTAGGAGTTTTATTCATAGTTATGCATCATTTGTTTTATGTGGTTTTTCATTTTTTCTCTCAGCCTTATAGGTTCTTTAATAGCTACCATTCCAGCCATTTTCAAGACTTGCGTTTCAAATTCATAGTTGGACTTAATATGAAAAATTGCCTCTCCCCATTTACCATCTAATCCGTCTATACAAACTTGTGATTTATGAAGCGGTAAACTCCTTAAATACTTTAACTGTTTATTATCAGCACTTAAAATTACCTTTTCAACTTTCTTGGATTCGTTGTAATTAAGACCAACAATATCTTCATACAGCTTAATTTGAGCTTCAAAGTCTTGAGATAAATCGCTTGGAGTATCTGTCAATTTTAAATCTGATATTCTATCAATACCAAAGTTTCGGATCTCGTTCTCTCCTTCAGGAACTGCAATTAAGTACCACCTGTTTAAATATTCTTTTAAACGCAATGGAGTAACCGTATATGTCTTTCTAGTTTCTTTGTAATAATTCTCTTTGGTAAAAGTTAGCTTTCGCGAAAGCGTAATTCCCTTAACTATCCTAGCCATATTATGCAACCCTGTGAAATCTGAACTATCATCTGGAATGATGTATTTATTAAAAGATTTATAATCTTTAATTCCTTCTTCATACATTTCTGCTAAGGAAGAAAACTCAGCAAACTTCAAAAAACTACTTATCTGACGCTCGTCTTCTTCTAAGACGTAACCACGTATGGATCTGCTGTAATTAATCTCAATACCAAAATCATCTTTCAAATTTTTCAAGTCCCTTTCTAGTGTACGAGGTGTTGTGTCAATATCAAAATCTGCGAACAATCTGTCGATCATTTCAGTTTTTGAAATACCACTTTTACTCGTTACAAGATGCATTATGCAGGACAGTCGTTTCAATAGTTTATAATTTGCCATTTTATTTAATATTCAAATTTACAAATGCACCTCGCCAAAGTATGTCGATATAAATTTAAAAATAAAACGACACAAAATGGCGATATAAATTTCTTATTTTGTGAACGTATTAAAACTGATAACCATTTAATTAAAAATATATGATTGCACGTGTTGGCATAAAAGGGAATTACATTGAAACCTTAGATGAAAAAGGAAAGCGCATAAAAAGAGCAGTCTTTCAAGGCGAATTTTTAGGTAATTCAAGTGAGATAGTAATTTTACAGAAGGGAAATTACACAGAAGTACTGGATGAAAACCTAAAGCGCTTATCAAGATTTGTAAATGATTTTGACCGTTTTTTAGGAGCATCTGGTGAAACTTTTTCGGTACAAGATGGAAATTATGCCGAGACCTATGATAAAAAAGGAAAACGTATAAGCCGTAAAGTAGCCTAATGATTACTTCAAGCATCATAGATGTTCCTAAAAAAGCAGGATTGCCAGATCAGCTTGGGATAGATGCCTATAAAAATGGCTTAACTAATTTTATAAATACAGCACAAACCCCTTTAACTATTGCTATTCAAGGCGAATGGGGAAGTGGAAAGACATCCTTGATGAACTCTGTTAAGCACGACTTGTGTGATAGTTCAGATAACTTTCAGGCTATATGGGTTAATACTTGGGAGTATTCACTATTAAGTGATGAATACACCACGATGACTAATATTATTCAAGGAGTTATAGGTTCTGTTATTTCGATTTTAGAAAAAGATAAAAATCAAAATGTACAAGCATTAAAAAAGAAAGCTTCTCGATTCTTAATGTCAGCCACAAAAAGTCTTATAAAGACTGGTACAAATATGGCGACAGCAGGAATTGCTGGAGACGCAGTAGATGCCCTTTGGGAAGAAAGTGCTGGACAATCTTCATTAAGAGATTTGCACGCTGAGTTACAAGAACAAATAAATACGTGTGTAAATAAAGATGAAAAGACAAAAGGCTTCTTGTTTTTTATAGATGACTTGGACAGAATAAACCCACCCGTAGCTGTACAAATATTAGAATTGCTTAAAAATATCTTTGACCTAGAGAATTGCATTTTCATTCTGGCCATAGATTATGATGTTGTTGTAAAAGGATTAGAACCAAAGTTTGGAAAAAAGACTTCTCAAAATGAAAGAGAGTTTAGATCTTTCTTCGAAAAGATAATCCAGTTACCCTTTACAATGCCAGTTGGTCAATATAAAATTGACAAGTTGATTTTAGAAGGTCTTCAAAAGATAAATTATTTTGAATCTAAAGACATTGATGAATCTACAGGCAAATCCATTGTAGAAATAAGCCACCAAACAGTAGGCTCAAACCCTAGAGCGATAAAACGATTATTGAATAGTTTATCTCTAGTAAAGAATGTAATGTTTGCGGTTGAACAGGAAAACAAACCATCCGATTTTCAGCAACTCATAAACATAGGTGTTTTTAGTATACAGATATCTTATCCTTTTATATATCGTGCTTTAGAACGTTATCCTGATTTTGAAAATTGGGATGAGCAGTTACTAGATACTTTTAAGATTGATAAGTTAAATGAAGAGTTAAAAGAACAGCTTAGTAAGAATGAATATTTTGATGAAGAATGGGAGCAGGTTCTATATCAACTTTGTCAAAGAGAAAGTTATTTGAGCACTAGAGCTATGCAAATCTCACGTTTGCTTAATACACTTAAATCTCTGATAGAAGATAATGCAAAAGAAGCGCTTGGAAGTTCAGAAGATTCTTCCGTTGGAGATATAATGAGTAATGCCATAGATGTAGCCTCGGTCACTAGCTATGATGACACGATTGAAGAAGTAAAACCTAAAGAAATTCACAAGTCACATTTTTTAAAAGGTTTAAATAATCGAGTTTCAAAATCTTTAATAGTATTAGCTAAAGAGTCTGGGATTGAACTTCAATACAATCAAAAGAGAGTTCAGTCTAATTTGACTTACATCATACAAAAGCCAAAGCACAGATATAGACTAGATTTTTCCATTCATCCAGGAGCAAAAGATTACCGTATTGAAACTAGATATGAATGTTGGTATTTTATAAAAGCTCCACATAAAAGTTTTGATTCTAACTTAAATGAACCTGATGCATTAGCGATAAAAGCAAGAGAGCGCTTCAATTCAACTTTAGCAAATTTGGAACAATTAGATAAAGAACTTCCTGAATACTATGATTTCAATCACGGAATAGCAAAGAATGACCATCACAATACAGTTGTTATGAGAATGAATACTCGTCTGCCTAATGCTTGGACATTTATCAACGAAGAAGAAAATCAAAAAGAATTTGCTAATGCTGTAGTGAAATTTCTAAAGGCAGTTGATGGAATTGAAATAGTGAATTAAAACCTAAATTCTCAAATGGTTTGATTTAGAGATTATTAACCCAATATCCTCCTTCAAAAAGTTTGAACTCTGTCCCTTCGAGGTCACCATTTTATTTAAAACGCTTTAAACTAAATGTTTAAAGCGTTTTTTAATTTAGCATCAAGTTGTGTATTTAATTGATTAAAATCGGTTTAAGGTTTGAACTTTTGTGAATTTTAAATGATACTCTTGCTTAATTTATATGATTACTTAGCTAAACATCTCTTCGTTTTTGTGATATTAAAAAAAAATAGTCTAACACTATCCTCTTAACAAATGTTAATTACACCGTACAATAATTAATTTATAATAAATCTAAACAAAACTAAGAATTCAATAATATTAACACACAAGAGTAGTAATAATATAGATTTTTAACAAAAAAATTACTAATCTGATTTTTAGATGTTTGCTCAATCAATTATTTTATTTTAAATTGCTTTTTTAATTAAGTTAACATTTTACACTTTATGGCAAACGTTCTATGGTTACAAGGAGGAGCGTGTAGTGGTAACACTATGTCTTTCCTTAATGCAGAAGAACCAACTGTGGTTGAATTAATCACAGATTTCGGTCTTAATATACTCTGGCATCCAACTACTGGATTGCAAATAGGAGATCAAGTTCAAGATTTATTAAAAGATATTCTTGCAGGAAAAGTTCAAATGGACATTCTTGTATATGAAGGCTCTTTAATTCAAGGTCCAGATAATACTGGTACGATGAATTATTTTGCTGATCGACCAATGATGGATTGGATTAAAGAATTATCTGAAGTAGCAGGTTACGTTGTTGCTATTGGGGATTGTGCAACTTGGGGAGGAATTCCTGCAGTAGCACCAAATCCTAGCGAATCTACTGGATTACAATTTCATAAAAAGAAAAAAGGAGGCTTCTTAGGTCACGATTATGTGTCTAAAGGTGGCTTGCCTGTTATAAATATTCCTGGTTGTCCAGCACATCCAGATTGGATTACTCAAATTCTTGTAGCAATTTCGGTTGGAAGAATTGGAGACGTATTAATTGATGATTACCACAGACCAAAAACATTCTTTACAGATTTTGTACAAGACGGTTGTACTAATGTGACCAATTTTGCTCAAAAAGTAGATGGCGGATTTGGTACACGTGGTGGATGTCTATTCTACGAAGTAGGATGTCGTGGACCAATGACTAGAGCAAGTTGTAATAATATCCTTTGGAATCGTCAGTCAAGTAAAACACGTTCTAACCATCCTTGTTTAGGATGTACAGAACCTGGATTTCCTCACAACGATTTAATGAAAGGTAGCGTCTTTAAGACAATGAAGCATTTAGGTGTATTCCCTAAGGAAGTGCCTGAAGGTCGAAGTAAATTAGCATACTATATGGAAGCAGGTTTCCAAAAAGTAATGCCAACTAATAAAAGAATAACAGAAACTTCTAAATAAGAATTAAAACTACTACAAAATGTCAGTAAAAGAATTAAATATATCACCAGTAGGACGTGTTGAAGGCGATTTAGATGTGAAAGTTTATATCGATAACGGAAAAGTAACACGTGCTCACACTCAAGCAGCAATGTTTAGAGGGTTTGAGAAAATAATGGAAGGCAAAGATCCGCAATCGGGTCTTATCGTAACACCTCGTATATGTGGAATTTGTGGAGGATCACATTTATATTGTGCATCATCTGCATTAGATACTGCTTGGGGAACTAAGTTAAGTCCAAATGCACTTCTTTTAAGAGCTATTGGTCAAGCTACAGAAACTATTCAAAGTATTCCGAGATGGTTTTATGCAATATTCGCGACCGATTTAGCAAATAAAAAGTATGCTGATCAACCTTTATATAAAGAAGTAGTAGAACGTTGGTCTGCATATGTAGGTACAACATTCCAAAAAGGACTAACAGCAAGTGGACTACCAGTTCAAGTATATGCATTGTTTGGCGGTCAATGGCCTCACTCAAGTTATATGGTTCCTGGCGGTGTAATGTGCGCACCTACGCTAAAAGATATTACTAGGGCACACTCAATTATGACGCAATTTAAGAACGACTGGTTAGAGACGATATGGTTAGGTTGTTCTATTGAACGTTATTTAGAGATTAAGTCATGGGATGATATGCTTGCTTGGGTAGAAGAAAATGATTCACATAAAAACAGTGATTTAGGTCTTCTTATAAGAGCAGGAATTGAGTTTGGCTTAGATAAATTCGGTCAAGGTGTTGGTAAATTCTTAGCAACAGGAACATACTTACACAAAGACAGATATAATAATCCAACTATTGAAGGTAGAAATGATGCCTTAATTAGTTCTAGCGGATTCTTTGATGGAGAAAACTATCACGAATTTGATCATATGAAAGTTAGCGAGCATGTAAAACATTCTTGGTACGATAATCAAGAAGATGGTTTACATCCTTGGGATGAACCTTTGCCAACACCTGCAAAGTCCCAACCGTTGCATCATACAGATTTTGATGGTCAATACAGTTGGTCTAAAGCACCAAGATATGATGGTCACGCTGCAGAAGCTGGACCTCTTGCTCGATGTATAATGAATGCAAATCCAAATAACAAAGATCATCAAATTCAAGATCCTTTATTTGGAGATATAATGAAGAAAATGGGGCCAAGTGTATTTACTCGTGTTTTAGCGAGGGTACATGAAGCACCACGTTTATATAAATTTATAGATCAATGGTTGTCTGAAATTGACCTTGACGGATCTTTCTATACAAAACCTGTTGAAAAGGACGGAAAAGGATTTGGGGCAACAGAAGCTGCTCGTGGAGCATTAGCGCATTGGATTGAAATTAAAGATGGTGTAATTAAAAACTATCAAGTAATGGCGCCTACAACGTGGAATGTTGGACCAAATGATGCCGAAGGTAACCCAGGACCTATTGAAGCGGCACTTGAAGGTATTGACATTGAAGATCCTAGTGATCCAGTAGAAGTTGGTATCGTTGCACGATCATTCGATTCTTGTTTGGTTTGTACCGTTCACGCACACGATCAAAAATCTGGAGTAGAATTATCTAGGTTTAAGTTATAAATAGATATAAATCAATTATTTATATAAACTTTCCTGAAGATGTTCTTCGGGAAAGTTTTTTAGTTTAATAGAAAAATATAAATATGAAAACAGCAGTAATGGGTTTTGGAAATCCTGTAAGAAGTGATGATGGTATTGGAATGTACGTCATTGAAGAATTACAAAAAATAATAGGAGATAATGATGCTGTAAATATTTTTGATATGGGCACTGCTGCTTTTGAAGTGCTTTTTGGTCTTAAAGGACACGATAAAATTTTGATGGTAGATGCTGTTATAAATACAGATGAACCAATTGGAACATTATTTAAAGTACCTGCAGAAGAAGTATTAAGAGCGCCACAAGACGATCCTATGGTATTCTTACATGGTATGAAGTGGGATCAAGCATTGTCGTACTCTAAAAAAATATTGGGAGATGATTATCCTGAAGACATACAAGTCTATTTAATTGCTGTGGAAAATACGAAGTTAGACACAGTATTAAGCGAAGAGGTAAAACAAGCTGGTGATAAAGTAGTAAATCATATTTTAGAAGACTTAAACCTTGCAAAAGTATAGTGGAAGAAGATAAAGTCATACTCAAATCGTCACACGTTTATTTAAGCGCAGAACTTGTTGAGAGATTATTTCAAAATATTCATTATGCTTATGTCACTTATGTTGTCGAACAAAAAAAAATGTTGATTACACCAGTTAGTAGTCAATGGTTTGTTAAAATGCATAAGCCTACACAGTTTTTATTGAAATCTAGAAACTTAAAAGGAGATAGAACACTAGCGATTAGAGAGATTTTAATAGATAATGATTTAGATACTGCCGACAGAATACTACAATATGAAATTGTAGAAAAAACAAATCTCATTAAAATAGCAATGTGATGGCAAAACGAAACGACCCTAAAAGTGCTTGGTTATTAGATGCAGAAGTGCGTACTAAAATTGAAGAAATAAAAGGACGTTGGGAAGTGTCGTTAGTCTTTGTAAACACAAAAGACCCAAATCAATTATTGGTTCGAAAAATAGGAGATTACAGATCAAAAAGATTAGCTGAAATTTATGCACTTAATATGCAAAAGACAGCTGCTAAAGATATTAGAGGAACACAAAAAGTAGATAAAAGTGCTTACAATTTTAACAAAAACTAATACAAAAAACACTATTGAGAATAGCATTAATTCTATCGATAGATTGAATGAGCTTGTTGCTGTAGTTACTGAAGAAAGTCAATTAAATGATGCTCACAAAATACTTGTAGTGTCAGAAAATGGTATGAGTGCGTCTTTAGATTGGGATGATACAGAACCACCTTATTTATTTCCAGAAATAGAATTTTCTCAAGAGCACCTTTTAGCTATGGTTTTTTATAAATTAGGAAACCATCAAAAGGCTTTCGAGTTTATTTCAGAAGAAAGCCCATTTTATAATCATTTATTAATTGCAACACATTTGCAGTTTGGCTATGCGATTAATGAAGATATGCAAGCTTTCGCAAAAGAAACTTCGCAACATAACAACTGCATCATTGAGCAATATGGAAATTTAGTATTGCGATGCGATTCAAATCAATTAAAAGCATTATATACTGAAACATTAGCAAATGCATCAAATGACGAGCTTCGATTATTTACAATCAAACATTTTGTTAATTTCTTATTGGATGCTAACGCGTATCAAGAAGCTGAGAAAATATTGCGACTATCCTTGCCAAAAGCCATTTCCGAAGCCTCAAAAAATGCAATTAATAGTTTGCTTGCAAATACATTAATGGCACAATTAAAAATGCCATATGATACTAGTAAACTTGTTGAGATTCAAGGATTACAACAAGCAAGTCTAGCCTTTTACGAAGACAAAAAATTAAAAGTGAATGCTGGTTTAATTCTTATTGAAGCTTCAGAGATTGCAAATTTTCAAGAAGATTTTATAAATTCTAAAAACTATATTAATAAAGCTATTTTATATTTTAAAGAAGCAGATATTCCTGAATTTTTAGGAGAAGCTGGGTTACGTAAAGCAACACTTTTATATACATGGTCTAAAAACGGAAGTCCTCAATACTATAAGCCAGCAATTAATGCTTTTCAAGACACATTAAAAATCTTTAAGCGCGACACACACCCTCAAAAATTCACAGAGATCCATCATAATTTAGCGCTTATTTATTCTGAAATACCAGTATCTTCAGAAGAAAAACCAATTTGGACAGCCTTTTGTGCGTCTTCTTTTAAAGAGGTTTTAGGGTTTTATACAAAAGAACAATACCCTTATGAATTTGCTATGGCAAGTCATAATTATGCTACAGCACTTATGAATTTTCCTGAGGCTAAATTACACAACAACTTAGATAAAGCTTTTGGGTTATTTGAAGATGCTTTAGCAGTTCGTACTACAAACGACTATCCTTTTGAGAGGGCTTTAACATTATTAAATCAATTAGAATTGTATTGGTTAATGCATAATGAAGACGAAAGTGCAGAGACACAAAAATATAATCAGATGGTTGAAAAAGCGACCTCTATTTCTACAATGGTAGATGATAAAAATCTAATAGAACAAGCAAATCAACATTTAGAACAACTTAAAAAATTAAAAACAATTTTAAACTAACAATGCACGAAACGTCTATAATAAATGGTATATACAGAACTCTTAAGCAAGAGTTTGAAGCAGAGAAACTTAATAAAATGACAGGTATTTACGTAAGAGTAGGCATATTGTCAAATATAGAGCCTCGACTTTTAATGAATGCATACGAAGCATCTCATATGACTAATCCAAGTTTTCAAAATGTAAAGCTCAACATAGAAATGTTAGCGCTTAAAATACAATGCGAAAGATGTAATCATATTACCGATGTAAAGCAGTATCGCTTTTTATGTGATAAGTGCCAGATACCCAGTAAAAATGTTATTCAAGGTGAGGAAATGTTAATACACAAAGTAGAATTTGATGATTAAGTAGCGATGTTAAAAAGAACATTAACATATACAGAACGAATTTTCGATACTTGCAAACAGTTTTATGAAAGTAAAAAAAGTTTGTATGCAACAAGTGTTGTTTTAGTTATAGCATTCGTTCTTTGTTCTCTATTAAGTGTACTAGTTATATCAGAATATATTAATCTTGGGTATTATCAAAGTAAGTTTGAAAATCCATTTTTTTCTATAGAAATTGTATTTACATTACTTTTAATTATTGAGTTATTTGGACTCATTTTTGTGCTACCACAGTCAGTTGCTAAATCTGTAGGGAAACAATTTGAATTATTATCGTTAATATTTTTAAGAGATGGTTTTAAAGAGTTTAGCCATATAGGAACAGATTTTAGTTGGGAACATATGCAAGATTCAATTATTCCTATGGTGGTTTATGGTTTTGGTGCGATTGTTATTTTCTCTCTAATAAGTATTACTGGAACATTGCAAAAACGCTTTAAATTAACATCAACAGAGGATGACCAAATTCAGTTTATAAGATTAAAAAAGTTGCTTGCTTTATTATTACTTCTTGCCTTTGCTGTAGTAGGATTTAACGATTTAAAAACGTTAATAATAACTGGCAGTTACTTACATTCTTTTCAAACTTTTTATACAGTGCTTATTTTTAGCGATATTATTATTGTGTTAATAGCATTACGCTATACACTTAATTATTATCGTATATTTAGATATTCAGCATTTGTACTGGCTACTATACTAATTCGTATTTCACTTTCAGCAGAAACATATTACAATGTTGCTATTGGTGTCACGGCTTGTTTATTTGTATTAGTACTTACAGCATCTTATAATTACTTTTTAAAAGACATTTCAAAAAATCAAATCATAAAACAATGAGTATAGAAAAATCTACTAAAGCCGCTCGTGGTACAGTACAATGTGAGAATACGAATCTAAACTTGCTAAAAGCAAACGACTATGTTGCAGATATTATTAAAGCAGAAATGTCTAAAAACAAAACGCTTTTAATAAATATTACCTCTTCCGCAGGAAGTGGAAAAACCACATTAATGCAACAAACGGCAGAACGATTAAAAGACAAATTAACTATGGCTGTAATGGTTGGTGATTTGGAAACAGAACGAGATGCTATTCGTATTCGTGAAACTGGTATCCAAGCATTACAAATTGTAACTGGAGGTATTTGCCACCTCGAAGCACAAATGATTCATCAGGTTTTACCAGAATATAAATTGGAAGATATTGATTTGCTCTTTATTGAAAACGTTGGAAACCTTGTGTGTCCTGCATCTTTCGATTTAGGTGAAGATTTTAGAGTAACGCTTATGGCAACAACTGAAGGTGATGATAAACCAAAAAAATATCCAAGAATGTTTTTAACAAGCGATATGATGTTGGTTTCAAAATCAGACTTATTGCCTTATGTTCCTTTCTCAGTGGAAGCAGTAACAAAAGATGCACGTGAAGTCAATCACGAACTTGAAGTGATACAAATATCTTCTATTAATGGAGAAGGAATGGATGCTTGGTGCGACTGGTTATTAGATAAAGTAAAAGCTAAAAAAGAAGACTGAAGATTGCATATAAAGACATTTAAAATACAAATAAAAGGACGTGTTCAAGGTGTTGGATTCCGTCCTTTTATATTTAATTTGGCAAACCAATACCAATTAAAAGGAACGGTTTCAAACAACGAAAATGGTGTCATTATTTATTGTAATGCTTCTAAAGAAAAGGCTGAAGCATTTTTAGTAAATATACTTCAGGATAAACCTGAAGTTGCAATAATAACCTCACATACAATTATTGAAGCTTCTAATGTTGAATATGTCGATTTTACAATTATTCCTTCTGAATCAAATGCGCAAATCAACATACCATTAACACCAGACTTTGCAGTTTGTCAATCCTGTAAAACGGATATTTCAAATTTAGAAAATAGACGATTTAATTACGCCTTTACAACCTGTGTGCATTGCGGACCACGTTATGCAATTACCACAAAATTTCCTTTTGAAAGAGCACATACTTCAATAGCTGATTTTAAAATGTGTAGTGATTGTGGTGAAGAATATGCTAATCCAAATGACAGGCGATTTCATTCTCAAACCAATTCTTGTTCAACTTGTGGTATCCAATTACGCTTAACAAACAATTTAGGAAGAGCTACTAAAAGCGATAGTATTAGTAAGGTGTCTCAATTGCTTTCCGAAGGAAAAATTATAGCTATTAAAAATACCAACGGTTATGTTTTATGTTGTGATGCTTCAAATCCTCAAACTATTAAAGAATTAAGAAAACGAAAAAAAAGACCCAATAAACCATTTGCAGTATTATATCCTTCAATTGAATTAATTAAAAAAGAATTTGAATTATCGTCTTACGAGCAGGTAGCTTTACAGTCTAGAGTTGCACCAATTGTAATTCTTCAAAACACTAAAAACATAAGTGTTTCTGTAAATGCTATAGCACCAAATTTAAACCAAACTGGTGTGATGCTTCCGTCGTCAAGTCTTTTACAGTTGATTATAAAAACCTTAAACAAACCAATAGTTTGCACAAGTGGTAATAGTCACGGTTCGCCAATTATTTCAATAGAGAAAGAAGCAAATAAAAACTTAAAGGACATTGCTGATTATTTTTTACATCACAATCTCGATATTCAGTTTCCGCAAGATGATTCTGTGGTTAGATTTGCCAGCGAACAACAAATTATATTAAGACGCTCTAGAGGTTTAGCACCAAATTATATTGATATAAAAATCAAGTCTAAAGCACCTGTTTTGGCTATGGGAGCGCATTTAAAAAGTACTTTTACATTTGTGCCTAATGAACAAACGTATGTGAGTCAATACTTTGGAAACTTAGATAGTTACGAGGTTTTAGAACGTTACAAGGCAACTATTAATCAGTATGTACATTTGTTTGAAACAAAACCAAAAACTATTCTTATTGATAAGCATTTGCAATACCAAAGCAGTAGTCTTGGAAATGAATTTGCTTTAGGATGGAACACTAGTATTCAGGAAATTCAACATCATAAAGCACATTTTACAAGTGTATTAGGTGAACATAATCTATTTACTTCTAAAGAGAAAATATTAGGTGTCGTTTGGGATGGAACTGGTTTAGGTGAAGATAATGCTATTTGGGGAGGTGAGTTTTTTGCTTATCAAAATAATGAAATAGAACGATTATCTCACTTTGAATATTACGATTGGTTAGCTAATGATAAAATGGCGAAAGAGCCACGATTAGCATTATTTAGTCTTTTAGATGATTATAATAAAGAAATTATTAAGCATAAATTTTCTGAAACTGAATGGAGCATCTATTCAAAAACAATTAAATCAAATAGTTTAAAAACATCATCTGTTGGAAGACTATTTGATGCGGTAGCTTCCGCATTAGATATTTTAGATATAAATACATTTGAAGCTGAAGCACCTATGCTACTTGAAAATTGCGCAAATACTTATTCTAAAAGTTATTATATCGATTTTTTGCATAAAAAAGAATACGATGAAGTACCTTCAAAACTGATTATTAACGCCATATTAAAAGCACATAGAGAAGGCTTTTGCAAAGAGCGATTAGTCTATAGTTTTATTTACACTTTAGCTAAATCAATAATTAAAATGGCTAAAAAATACGAGTTTAAAATTATAGCTTGTAGTGGTGGTGTATTTCAGAATGCTTTATTGGTTTCAATATTAAGTCAAATAGCGAAAAAAGAAGATATTAATTTAAAATTTAATTGTAAATTGTCTAGCAATGACGAGAATATATCATTTGGACAATTGATGTATCAACAACATATAAAAAATTAAAGACATGTGTTTAGCAATCCCTGGAAAAATAAAAAGTATTGAACTGCAATATGGTGGTGCATTACGAATGGCAACAGTTAATTTTGGAGGTATTACCAAAGAAGCTAGTTTAGAGATGTTGCCATCTGCAGATATTGGAGATTATGTGTTGGTTCACGTAGGTGTTGCCATAAGTAAAGTAGATGAAGAAGAAGCTAAAAAAACCTTTAAATACCTTAAAGAAATTGGGGAATTGGGAGATTTGGTTGATGTAGATAATTACATACCTGAAGACACAGTTTCTGGAGAAATTTCATTAGATGAAGTAACAAAAAACTAGGAATGCTAATTTGTAAAAAGGTGCTATTATGAAGTATATGAAAGAATACCGAGATCCTGAATTAGCAAAGGAGTATCTCGAAGAAATAAAGAAAACCGTTACACAACCTTGGTCTATTATGGAAGTTTGTGGCGGACAAACACATAGCTTAGTAAAAAACGGAATTATAGATATGTTACCAAAAGAGGTTACTATGATTCACGGTCCAGGTTGTCCTGTTTGCGTAACATCTTTAAGTTTAATAGACAAAGCCATTCATTTAGCACTAAATGAAAATGTTATTTTATGCTCCTTTGGAGATATGTTGCGTGTTCCTGGTTCAAAAATTAATTTATTAGAAGCAAAAGCAAAAGGTGCAGATATTCGTATTTTATATTCACCTTTAGAAGCTGTAAGAATTGCTGAAGATAATCCTGATAGAGAAGTTGTATTTTTTGCTGTAGGTTTTGAAACTACTGCACCAGCAAATGCATTATCAGTAATTCATGCGCACAGAAGAAAAGTAAGCAATTATTCTATTTTAGCTTCTCACGTATTAGTGCCACCTGCAATAAAGGCGGTTATTGATGATGAAGAAAGCAAAATTGATGGTTTCCTAGCTGCAGGTCATGTGTGTACTATTATGGGAAATTCAGAATACTATCCTATATCACAAGAACATAAAGTACCAATAGTCGTTACAGGTTTTGAACCTTTAGATGTCCTTCAAGGTATCTTGATGGTGCTTCGTCAATTAGAAGCAGATAAAGCTGAAGTTGAAAATCAATATTCAAGAATAGTAAGAGAAGAAGGTAATATTGAAGCACAAAAAATCATTTCGGATGTTTTTGAAATTAAAAACCAAGTTTGGAGAGGTATTGGTGAGATTCCTGAAAGCGGTTACGCTGTAAGAGAAAAATACGCCAATTTCGATGCCAATAAAAAGTTTTCTATCACTATTGAAGAAGCGCCAGAACATCCAGATTGTATTTCTGGTCAAATAATGAAAGGTATTAAAAAACCTTTTGAGTGTGCTCAGTTTGGTAAAAAATGTAAACCTTCATTTCCTCTTGGAGCACCAATGGTAAGTAGTGAAGGTGCTTGCGCAGCTTACTATCATTTCTCTGGCTTAATTGAAGCTTAATCCTTAAATCAAACAACCTTAAATGTCGGATTCAAAAAAATTACGAATGCAATTGCAATGCCCAATGCCAAAGTTAGACTTTGATGTTATAACACTTGGTCATGGTAGTGGAGGCACATTAACAAATAAACTACTCGATTCTGGAGTTTTCGATTTATTAAGTAATGATATTCTTGATGAAAGACATGATGGTGCTTTCCTAGAAATGAATGGAAAAATGGCATTCTCTACAGATAGTTTTTTAGTCTCACCTATTTTTTTTCCTGGCGGAAATATTGGAGAATTAGCGGTTAACGGAACAGTTAACGATTTGGCTATGTGTGGTGCTATTCCTAAATATTTATCCTTAAGTTTTATTATTGAAGAAGGACTTAAAATGACTGAATTTTGGGAGATTTTAGTAGCTATTAAATATGCTTGTGAAAAAGCAGGTGTTAAAGTTGTTACTGGAGATACTAAAGTTGTAGAAAAAGGAAAAGGAGATAAAATATTCGTTAATACTTCAGGTGTTGGTAGTATCCATCCTAAAGCAAATATTAGTGAAAAGAATATAAAGGTTGGTGATAAAATTATTGTAAGTGGTAATATAGCGACACACGGAATGGCAATTATGTCTGTACGTGAAGGACTAGAGTTTGATTCTACAATTGAAAGTGATACCATGAATTTAAACCACACAATTATAAATTTAATCGAACAGTTTGGTGAAGATATTCATCTACTTACAGATCCAACTCGTGGTGGTGTTGCAACTGTTTTAAAAGAAATTGCATTGTCTTCCAATATTGGTATTGATATAGCGCAACGCGATTTACCAATAAACGATCAAGTGGCAAGTGCATGTGAGCTATTAGGTTTAGATCCATTATATGTTGCTAATGAAGGCTTATTTTTAAGTTTTGTAGACGCTTCTATTGCTGATGCGTTTATAGAAACACTACAAAAAGATGAAAACGGTACACACGCAAAAATTATAGGAACTGTTGTTGAAGAACATCCTAAACAAGTTATCATGGAAAGCGCTATTGGCGGAAAACGTGTGGTAAGTATGCTTCCTGGAGAACAATTACCAAGAATCTGTTAATCTATGGATTTTAAAACACTGGGAGACCAAGTTACTAATGGACGTTTGTTTAGAGGTTCAAAACAAAACCCTTTTTTAGCACCGAGAGGTGTTTTTGTAGCAAAGAACAAACTTTTTGTATCAGACACTGGACAAAATCGTGTTTTTATTTGGAATACAATCCCTACTTCAGAATTTCAAGAACCAGACATTATTTTAGGGCAATTAGACGTTTCAGATAGTGGAAGAAACGCTGGAGGCAATGTTTCGTCTACCACATTGCAATATCCTTCTGGAATATGGAGTGATGGCGAAAAATTAATTGTTGCAGATGCCTGGAATCACAGAGTGCTTATTTGGAATGCGATTCCTACAGAAAATGCACAACCTGCTGATGTGGTTTTAGGTCAACCAAATTTTGACGCCAATTTACCCAATGTAAAAGGGATAGGGAACGACCCAAGTGCAAAGTCGTTTAACTGGCCTTACGGACTGTTTTCTGACGGTAAAAGCCTTTGGATTGCTGACACTGGAAATAGACGCATCTTATTTTATAATACTATTCCGACCGAAAATTACACCGAAGCCGATGAAGTAATTGGTAAACAATCATTTACAACACGAGACTACAATAATGACGAGCCTATTTGGCCTTATTCCATTAAAATAAATAGCAAAGGTCAAATGGCGGTTGCAGACACGCAATTCTATCGTGTACTCATCTGGGATAAAAAAGAAGATGCACTTTCAAAACCTGCTGATGTTATTATTGGTCAAGATGATTTTGATGCTTGTGGGCAGAATCAATTTAGACTAGCGCCAGAAGCAAACACGCTCAATTGGACTTATGATGCTTGTTTTTATAAAGAGGGTATTTTAGTAAATGATACTGGCAATAGCCGAATTTTAAAGTTTAACAAAATTCCAAATGAAAATAACGTTTCCGCGGAAACAGTAATTGGACGTGAAGATTTTAAAACAAGTAGTGAGTTTAAAGGGAATATGCACGGAACGAAAAGCGCTATTTATTGGCCGTTTTCCATTACAACCGAAGGTGATACTTTATTCATTGCAGATACCGGAAACCACAGGCTTGTTATCTGTGAATTAAAAAGTGAGAAATAACCAATATATTCCTATAACCACAGCAAATAAGCCTCCTGCAAACCGAATACCTTTAAAAAATAAAGGATGATTTGCATCTTTTGAATAACGTGCAATATTACCTAATATCAATGCGTACACAGTCATAGCGAGTACAGTACCAATTGCAAATCCTACGATATATTGAATACCCTCAACTTTTGTTTCAAAAGCTAGTACAGGAAGCAATAGAATAAAGTGTGCTACACCAGCCAAACCGTGAATAAAACCGATACTAAGAGATGATACTATATTCTGCTTGAGTTGTTTTTTATGAGTATGTTCATCACTTTTTGTTGAATAGGTGTGAATATGTGTATGACCATCGCTGTGCGTATGTGGATGCGTATGCTTTTTCTTTTCATTAAAAATGCGATAGAATGCCCATAGACCAACAGCAATTAGCACTAATGCGACCAGTTGCTCACTATAACCAGAAATAGTTTCGATAGGAATAACTTCTTTAAATAGTAAGAATAATACTCCTATTAGTAACATTCCAATTAAATGTCCAAAACCCCAAACTAGTCCTATTTTCCATCCTTTTCTTTGTGAGGAAATTGCAAGAGGTGTGACAGCAGCAAGATGGTCAGGACCAGAAATAACGTGAAGAATTGAGGCTAGTATGGCTGAAAATAATGTTGTAATCAAAACGGTCTAAATATTTTTATAAAAATTGAAGTTAATTATTTCTAATTTAACACCAAATTTTAATTGACTGAAATTTTCTCGTAGCTAAATTAGAATGTTATTACATGTTTGATTTTGAGATAATTATTCTTATATCTTCATTCAAAAAGTTTGAACTCTGTCTTCTCGAGGTCACGAATAAATAAGAAAAGGTTAAGAGAAATTGAGTTGACTCAAAATTTCTCTTAACCTTTTCTTATTTTCAAAGCGGAGCTTTGCTGGATGCGTGGAGCGAATCCTGTTTGTGATTATTAATAATTAATAAAATATCTAAACGCAAAAATTTTGAACTCTTTCCTGTCGAGGTCACTAGATTAGATTTAATTAAATTCATTACCCCACGTTTCCGAGGAAACATGGGGTTTTTGCATTCAGTTGATTTCGGTAAAACATTTAGAGATTATTTGATCACGCTGTAAGGCCTTTGGTTGCTAGTTGGTTGATGTGATTGTAGTGGTTGTCATTTTTTTGTTCCACAATTTTTTAAACAATATCTGTAACTTTGACAAAAACTTGCACACCCTGTTTTAAGTAGAATTAATATAGATGATAAAATATTAATACTTGTTGCGGTCAATCAGTTTGAATAGTCTGTCAGCTTAGGATAAAGTTCTTTAACCAAAACTTTAGGGAGCTGCTACTATGACCGACATGTAAAATAAATCCTTAAATATTTGATAATAATAAGTTGAAGGTTTTCAACATTTGTCATAAATTACGCCTAACTTCTTGAAGTTAATGGTTTTCCAAATAGTATCAAATATGAAAAACTATACATTAATCTAATTTGATAGTGTCAATTTATTATCTTTACAACATTGACTAAACTATTTTCCATATCGTTTTCTATAATTATCCTAATGCAGAGCTTTGGGATCAATCTCAATGATTTATCGCAAATCGATGAATTGATTGAGCACGCTCAGTTCCATAATGAACAGTATGGTGATAATGTCATTGTCTTTATTTCTAAGCACTATGGAGAGCTTAAGGCAGATCACAATAGAGAACATCAAGAAGAAAAAGAAGACCATGAGCAGCTACCTTTTCAACATGTTTCGCATACATCTACCATAACGGCTTTTGTTTTAAATATAAATAAAGACGATTCTAAAACATTTGAATTTTCAGAATTTAAAGAACATACCTTCTTTTATCAGATACCTTCATCGTCAATACATTCCGAAGGAATACTCCAGCCACCAAGGCATTCATAATTTAATTTCCATTTATTTTTTGTTTCCTATTCTTCCAATGAATTAGGGACTGTAAACAATTATTATTTATGAAAAGATGCTTTCACATATTATCAATTTCAGCTTAAAGAATAAGTTTATTATTCTTTTGATGACCACATTTATCATTGGGTTTGGGTTGTATTCATTAACTCAAATTTCCATAGGTGCCGTACCTGATGTGACTAACAATCAGGTGCAGGTCATTACCACATCTCGCAACCTATCCACACAGGATATGGAGCAATTTATAACCTATCCCGTAGAACTGGAAATGGCAAACTTGCCAGGTGTTCAGGAAATTCGTTCGGTATCAAAATTTGGACTCTCCGTAGTGACCATTGTTTTTGATGACGATATGGGTACTTTTTTACCACGTCAGTTAATTGCCGAAAAAATTAAATCGGCAACAGAAAAAATTCCTGAAGGTTTTGGAACGCCCGAAATGGGGCCTATTACCACTGGACTTGGCGAAATTTATCAATATATTCTCGATGTAGAGCCAGAATTTAAAGACCGTTACACCGCACAAGATCTGCGAACAATTCAAGATTGGATTGTAAAACGCCAACTTTCAGGAATTCCTGGTGTGGTAGAAGTAAACACTTGGGGCGGATTTTTAAAACAGTATGAAGTTGGGATAGACACAGACAAGCTCAATGCAATGAATATTACAGCGCAAGAAGTTTTTACCGCACTGGAAATGAATAATAGCGTTTCTGGTGGAGGCTACATTGAAAAGGTTAATCAGGCTTATTTTATACGTGGCGAAGGACTGATTTCCTCTTTGGACGATATCAAAAATATCGTGATTAAGAATGAAGATAATTTTCCAATTTATATAAAAAATGTAGCAAACGTTGGTTTTGGTAGTGCGACTCGTTTCGGAGCCATTACAGGAAATGGTGAAGGCGAGAAAGTGCTCGGTCAAGTAATGATGCTCAAGGATGCTAATTCCAAAAAAGTCATCGAAGCGGTTAAAGAGCGTGTTGCTGAAATCTCTAAATCGTTGCCAGAAGGGGTTTATATCAACGCTTTTTTAGATAGAAGTGAATTGATAGGTAAGACTACATTTACGGTTTCAGAAAACCTGATCTTGGGATGCTTGATTGTGATTTTTGTAGTTGTTTTAATGTTGGGAAATTTCCGTTCTGGACTCGTAGTGGCTTCGGTTATTCCACTATGTTTGTTGTTTGCCCTGTCGTTGATGTACATTTTTGGCGTCGATGCAAATTTGATGTCGCTAGGTGCTATTGATTTTGGAATCATTATCGATGGCGCGGTGATAATAGTCGAGTTTATCGCTTTTAGGATTACTCTAAAAGCAGATGAGATTAATGCTTATTCAAAAGCTGAACGTCAAGGATTAAAGGATAAAATCACATTTAAAGGTGCCTCAAAAATGATGAACTCTGCCATCTTTGGACAATTAATTATTTTGATTGTCTTCATCCCAATTCTTTCCTTATCTGGCGTAGAAGGAAAAATGTTTAAACCAATGGCGTTGACCTTTAGCTTTGCATTAATCGGTGCGATGTTGTTATGCTTTACCTACGTACCTGTGGCTGCTTCACTGTTTTTAAAACCGTCTAAAGTAAGTGATAAGAATATTTCAGTACGCCTTATGAGATGGCTCAACAAATTATATGAGCCTAGCATCCATTGGGCATTACATAGCAAGCGTTTGGTTTTGGCAATGGCCAGTGTTTTACTTGCGGTTTCTATCTATTTATATACCACAATGGGTGGTGAATTTGTGCCAACTCTAGATGAGGGCGATTTTGTAATTCAACCTGTATTAAAAACTGGAACGTCTTTGAGCAATACGGTGAAAATCACTACCGAAATCGAAAAGATATTACTCAGTGAATTCCCAGAGGTTAAGCAAGTAGTCACCAGAATTGGCGCTGCCGAAGTCCCAACAGACCCGATGTCCATGGAGGAAAGTGATGTGATCATCGTTTTGAAACCTAAAAGCGAATGGGTTTCTGCCACAAGTAAAGACGAACTCGCCGATAAGTTTAAAGAGGCACTCGCTATTATACCAGGAATGGAAGTGGAATTTACACAACCTATCGAGATGCGCTTTAACGAATTAATCACTGGTGTGAGAGCCGATATTGCCGTCAAGATTTTTGGAGAGGACTTGAACATTCTTGCTAAAAAAGGAAACGAAATAGGCGAATTAATAGCTGATGTGCCTGGTGCTGCGGATATATCGGTGGAAAAAATCGCTGGTTTGCCAGAGATGAATGTAAAATTCAATAGAGCTAAAATTGCGCGTTACGGACTTAATATTCAGGACGTAAATGATATGGTGTCCATGGGTTTTGCTGGTCGTAGCGCTGGTAGCGTTTTTGAAGGCGAAAAGCGGTTTGATTTAGTGGTACGGTTAAATAAAGCAAAACGTCAAGACCTTAATAACCTTAATAATCTATACATCGATTTACCTAACGGCAGTAAAATTCCGCTACGCGAACTCGCGGATATTACCTATCAAAAAGGCGCAGCAAAAATATCCAGAGATGATACACGACGAAGAATTGTAGTAGGAATTAATGTTCGTAATCGCGATTTGCAATCGGTTGTTGATGATGTTCAAAAACTGATAGATGAAAATGTGAAACTTCCTGTTGGTTACAGTATAACCTATGGCGGCCAATTTGAAAACCTTGAAAGTGCTAAATCCCGCTTGCTTATTGCCGTTCCTATTGCGCTTGTCTTGATTTTTGTATTGCTTTATTTCGCTTTCAAATCGGTTAAGGAAGCTTTGATGATTTTTTCGGCAATTCCATTGGCTGCTGTTGGTGGCGTCTGGTTGTTATGGCTACGTGACTTGCCGTTTAGTATTTCGGCAGGCGTTGGATTTATTGCCTTATTCGGTATTGCAGTACTTAACGGAATTGTACTCATAGAACATTTTAAAGAACTTAAAAAAGAAGAACGATTTACAAATATTAACGATTTGATAAAGCAAGGAACCAAAGACAGATTGCGAGCCGTTTTGCTCACAGCAATGGCAGCTGCATTAGGATTTTTACCGATGGCGATTTCCACAAATGCTGGTGCCGAAGTACAACGACCACTTGCAACAGTAGTGATAGGTGGGTTGATAACAGCTACTTTATTAACTCTTGTGGTATTACCTGTACTATATTCTTATTTCAGCAGTACTAAGACAATAAAAAAAGTATCAACTGGAAAAAAGGTTGCTGGTATAACAATTATTTTACTGTTATTTTCATTGCAATTGAAAGCACAGCAAAAGCCGTTGACCTTGGAAGAACTTGTTCCTCTGGCCATTGCAAATAATGCGGCACTCAACGCTGCTCAGTTGGAAATAGATAAATCTGAATCGCTTATAAATAGTGCGTTCAGTTTTGATAAAACGCAAGTTTATTATGAGTTTGATGAAAACAATCTTGCTGTAAATAATGAACCTATCCAAGTGTTTGGAATTCAGCAGGATTTTAAATTTCCGACGGTTTATTTCTCTGAAAAGAAACGCAACCAAAGAAGTTACGATGTTTCCAATAGCAGGTATGCCATTCAGAAAAAAGGAATTACACGCAAGGTGACAGCCGCTTTTTATAGCTATCAGGTCGCCAAAGAAAAACAGCGTGTTCTTAAAACTTTGGACAGTTTATACTCAGATTTTGCAAGAATAGCCAAAAGACGCTTTGAATTAGGAGCAACCAATTATCTGGAAAAAATTTCAGCTGCGTCTAAACAAAAACAGATTAACATCAATTATCTGGAAACACAGCGAGATGTTGCTTTGGCTTACAACCATTTGGTAAAAGTGGTTCAATCCAAAGACACACTGAGAGTTGTAGATAGCACTATATTGAAAGCATCTTTACAGATGATAGATATTTCAAATAGCGAGGAACTCCAGTTTTATAAAAATCGAGTTGCCTTACTTGAAGCACAGCGGAGTTTTGAAAAACAACAATTGTTGCCAGACATAAGTTTCAACTATTTTCAAGGAACTAATTCAGGACTAAATGATAATTTATACGGCTATCAAGTTGGTTTAAAAATTCCGCTGCTATTCGGTGGACAATCAGCGCGAATAAAAGCCGCAGGAATCTCCAAGAAAATTGTAACCCAAGAATCTAATGAGTATAACATACAGCTCAACGCAAAGTTCAAACAGCTTACTGAGCAACTAAATCAGTTAAAAATGGCTCTTGCTTATTATGAAGATGAAGGCAGTAATCTGTCTGAGGAAATTCTGAAAACCGCCAACGGAAGTTTTCGAAATGGTGAGATTGATTTTTATCAATACATCCAAAGTATCGAAAGCGCCTATGAGGTCAAATTGGCCTATCTCAGCACCTTAAATGAATACAATAACATTGTGATTAACCTTAATTACCTAACCTTATAAATAAAGCATTATGCGAGAAATACTATATAAAATGATCTTATTATCAATGGTACTGACACTCTTGAGTTGTGGAAATAATAAGACCAATTCAGAAAACGCTATTTCAACTTCTGAAATTGATGATAGGATATTTGTGTCAAAAGCACAATTTGAAAGTAATAAAATGACGCTCGGCAACATTACGGTTATGCAATTTCCAGTAAGCGTTCAAACTACGGGAATGATAGACGTTCCGCCAGAAAACCGTGCTGTAGTCAATGCCACAATGGGTGGTTATATTAAAACCACACCCTTATTAATAGGCGATAAAGTAAGGAAAGGACAAGCACTGGTTACTATTGAAAATCCTGAATTTGTGACCATTCAGCAAGAATATATGGAAGTTAATGAACAACTTGCTTATTTACAATCCGAGTACGAAAGACAGCAAAAAATGAAAGCAGAAAATATTACCTCACAAAAAAGTTACCTTCAGGCAGAAAGTGCCTTTAAAACGGCTAAAGCAAGGCATAACGGTTTAAAAAAACAGCTTCAAATGCTCAACATTTCACCAGCAAATGTAGAGTCTGGAAATATTCGTTCTGTAGTGACTATTTATGCACCCATTTCTGGTAGTATTACTAAGGTCAATGTTACCAAAGGTACTTACGTTTCTCCAGCAACGGCTATTTTAGAAATTGTGAATAACGACCACATTCATTTGGAGTTATCAGTTTTTGAAAAGGATATAATGAAGCTCAAAAAAGGACAGAAAATCAATTTTAAAATCCCAGAATCTTCTTCAGAAACCTATGAAGCCGAAGTACACTTAATAGGAACAGCTATTGAAGATAATAGAACCATAAAGGTTCACGGGCACATTAAGAACGAGAAAGAAATCAATTTTTTACCTGGTATGTTTGTAGACGCAGGGATTGTTATTGAGTCGGCTATCGCGAAAGCGTTACCAGAAACAGCCATTGCCACAATTGAAGATGATAGCTACTTGTTAGTACTCCATGAAGAAACAGCAGAAGGTTACTATTTTGAGCAAGTCGAAGTTAAAATAGGTGACACAATGAATCAATTTGTAAGTATTATAGCATCAGATGCGTTTCAAAAAGAAGCTACATTTTTAACTAATGGCACCTTTAGTCTCGTAGGAGAATCAGGTGGACACGACCATTAATTATGGAAAATCAAGAAAAGCATTATACCAATCGAAGCGGCTGGTTACGGGCTGGCGTTCTCGGTGCAAACGATGGTATTTTGTCAACGGCAAGTATCATCATAGGTGTAGCAGCAGCTAGCAGTACTCGTGAACCTATTATTATTGCTGGAGTAGCTGGATTGGTAGCAGGAGCTCTGTCAATGGCCGCTGGAGAATATGTTTCAGTAAGTTCTCAAACTGATATTGAAAAATCAGATTTGAAACGAGAGAAACAAGAACTCATAGACATGCCTGGGGAAGAACTTATAGAGCTAGCCAAAATCTATGAAAACAGAGGATTAATACCAGAAACTGCCCTGGAAGTAGCTACCCAACTCACGGCACACAACGCACTTGAAGCACACGCGAGAGACGAGTTGGGTATAACGGAACTTACAGAAGCAAAACCATTACAGGCGGCACTTTCCTCGGGAATTGCATTTACCATAGGCGGATTTCTGCCTGTTGTGGTGGCATATGTTGCCCCGTTAGATACAATGGAATATATACAGTATGTATTTGCTATTTTATTTCTAATTGTTTTAGGAATTGTTTCTGCAAGAACAGGTGGTTCCAAAGTTTTAAAACCTATTCTGCGCATTACTTTTTGGGGTACGCTAGCGATGGGAATAACTGCAATAATCGGCCATTTGTTCAATGTCAATGTGGTTTAAAGTGTGGAAAATGTAAGTTGCAATGACAATTAAAGAACAGCTCAATAATCAATTTGGTTTTAAGAATGATAACCTCTTAAAAGGGTTGTCTTCGGAAGTGTATCAACTGTTAACGGCCAACTTGGAAACCTATTCATTCAAAGCAGGAAACTTTATTTTTAAGGAAGGCGAAAAGCCCAAAGGAATATATCGCATCAAAACAGGAAAAGTAAAGAAGTTTACCCATACAAATTTCGGCGCACAACATATATTTTATGTCTGTAAAGAACAAGAATATTTGGGCTATCACGCTATTCTGAGTGAAGAATATTATCAGGATTCAGCTGCTGCTCTTACAGATGGGGAAATCGACTTCATACCAAAAGCAGACTTTGAAAAAGCGGTAAATACGTGTCATTTATTGTCGCAGCGATTATTGAAGAATTTAAGTCACGAGTTCGGTGTGTTTATCAAGACCACTAAGTTGCTTGCCAAGCATACCGTTAGAGAAAGGGCCGCTTTAACTCTTTTGATTCTAGAGGGTAAATATGCAAATGGATCGACCCACGCGACCGAAATAATCATTCAGCGCGAAGACTTGGCAAGTATGGTAGGTACCGCAAAGGAATCCGTAGTGCGAATGCTGAAAGATTTTAAAGATGAACAACTTATAACAACAAAAAGAAGTAGCATTTTTATAAGAGATTATGAGGGTCTTGTGAAAGTAGCCAATTTATTCTGAAGACTATCGCGACACAAGTTGATAAATATCAATGTAAGTAATGAGCATAAAAACCGTTTAGTATAGTATAATTGTGAATTAATCATTTCTATGAATAAATTTTTTTTAATAGCCATAGCGCTAATAGTTAACATTGTTAATGTAGAGGCACAAGAGTGGCAAACAGATTTCGCAAAAGCAAAAGAAATAGCTGCAAAAGAAAGTAAACCCATAATTCTTGTTTTTCAAGGTTCAGACTGGTGCGCACCTTGCATAAAACTAGATAGAGAGGTGTGGAGTACAGAAACATTTAAAACATATGCCGCAGCGCATTATGTAATGCTTCAAGCGGATTTTCCCCGAAAAAAGAAAAATGCATTACCCGATCTGCAATCAAAAGCTAATGCCAAATTATTTGAAACGTATAATAAAAATGGCTTTTTTCCCTTTGTAGTTGTTTTGAATGCCAAAGGAGAAGTTTTAGGTGAAACAAGCTATAAAAAGACAACACCAGAAAAGTATATAACAACACTAAACTCATTCATAAAATAAGTTGAAAGCACTAATTACTTCATTCATTATATTATTTTCAATAGTCGTTCATACACAAGAGCCATATAAACGAACGCTAAAATTAATGGGCAGTCGTTTTGATATTACGGTGATTGCAAATGATTCAGTGGATGCTAATAAGTATATTGATACCGCTGTTACCGAAATTACCAGAATTGAAAAACTTATCTCCTCTTGGGATGTCCATTCTCAAACTTCGGCAATAAATAAAAATGCTGGTATTAAACCTATCAAAGTTGATACGGAATTATTTCAATTAATAGAACGTGCTATTAGCATTTCTAAACTTACCGATGGTGCTTTTGATATCAGTTATGCCTCCATGGATAGGATTTGGAATTTTGACGGTAGTATGACAGAGATGCCTTCGGAAGACGAAATTAATGCATCAGTATCTAAAGTGGGTTTTCAGAATATTATCCTCAACAAAGAAAATAACACCGTTTTTCTGAAGCTCGAAGGAATGAAAATAGGTTTTGGTGCCATAGGGAAAGGCTACGCAGCAGATAAAGCTAAAGCATTGTTGATGGCGAAAGGTGTGTCTTCAGGAATTATAAATGCATCTGGCGATATGAATACTTGGGGAAAACAACCCAATGGTAGTGAATGGAAAGTTGCTATCACAAATCCAATGGCTAAAAACAAGGTCTTTGCATTATTGCCTATTACTGATGGTGCCGTAGTAACCTCTGGAAATTATGAAAAATATGTCAACCTTAATGGTAAACGATATACACACATCATTGACCCAAGAACAGGATATCCATCTAGTGGAATTATAAGTGTCACTGTTTTTGCGCCCAAAGCAGAATTGGCCGACGCTCTGGCGACATCTGTATTTGTGATGGGGAAGGAAACAGGATTGGATCGTATCAATCAACTACCAAAAGTAGAATGTATCATCATAGATGATAAAGGAAATATTACGAAGTCAAAAAATATTGAAATTGATAAACTATGATAAAAAAAACAATAATGCTCGCTATGGTATCTTGCTTTTTCAGTAGTTGCGTAGTGGTAAAAGACTATGAAAAGGTAAATATCAACGATCCAGATATGGCATTGACAGAAAAGAAATGTGACCGTAATGTGACTACGGCACATTCCTACCGAGAAGCAGCAGTGGGTGCCAATGGAGGAAAAACAGGAGGCGGCTGCGGTTGTAATTAACCATTACTAATTTTATGACCCAAAAAGGCATAAAAATGTTGGTCGAAGTTAGAACGCTGTATAAGCAGCATTTATTAAAGAACAAGAATCAATTGAAGAGCATAATTTTAATTTTTTGTGTTGTCGCTTTAGCAAAGACGTACTCGCAAGCAGGACAAGACTCAACAAAAGTCTATAAAAAAAGGGTTTTAGAAACTACAGAGGTAGATTTCTTAACCAGTTATTATACCCAAGATGGCGATAATGCAGCTGTAAGTGGTGGTATTGGTACTGAAGAGTTAACTGATGTTACCGGTACATTTGTAATCTCTATTCCATTAAATGATGACGATGTGCTGACCATTGATGCAGGTGTTTCCGCATATACTTCTGCATCATCCAGTAATGTTGGACCATTTGATGATGGTTCAGCAGACCCTTTTCAGGCTTCGTCGGGAGCTTCTAGTAGTGATTTATGGGCAAATATTACGGGGAGTTATAGTCACAGCTCTGATGACCGTAACGATATGTGGTCCGCAAAGGTTTCGCTATCCACCGAATATGATTATTTTTCTGTAGGCGTAGGCGGTAGTTACACTAAACTTTTTAATGAAAAGAATACGGAATTGAGTGTAAGTGGTAATGTCTATATCGATACTTGGAAAGCTATTTATCCTACAGAGTTAAGACCATTTACAGCTGAAGGAAGTGGATTGAATGACCGCTTGTTTACCCAAAATACCTTAACCGGAAATATAAATTATAATCCGAGATTTGAGCCCTTTGATAGTGAAGGACGTAATTCATATTCTTTAGGCTTAGGGTTTTCGCAGATATTGCATAGGAATGTTCAAGGATCATTGGCGTTGGATTTTGTGCAACAACAAGGGTTATTATCTACACCGTTTCAGCGTGTATATTTCGGAGATGTAGCCGATTCGTTTATTGATGATTTCCAACTCGCAGATGCCATTGAGCTTTTACCCGATTCAAGATTTAAAGTTGCCATTGGAGGTCGATTAAACTGGTTCCTCAATGAGGTGCTAACGGTACGCACCTTTTACCGCTATTATTTTGATGATTGGGGTATCAATTCACACACCGCAAGTGTTGAAGTGCCAGTGAAGATTACAGATAGATTTACTCTCTATCCATCATATAGGTTTTATAATCAGACCGCAGCAGATTACTTTAGACCTTATGAAGGTGCTTTGTCCACAGATGAATTTTATACTTCAGATTATGACCTTTCAGAGTATTCAGCAAATCAATTTGGATTTGGACTATCGTACACGGACATTTTTGCAAAAGCACATCTCTGGAAATTTGGCCTTAAAAGTATAGATCTAAAATTCTATAAATATGATAGGGACACCACTTTTGGTTCCAGCATAATTACGGCTGGATTTAAGTTTGTGATGGATTAAGAAATCATTTAAATTAATCGAAAGTTTATGCCATAGATTCTCAACATTAGACCTTTCAATTTTAAGAATGCTTCGTAAATGTATTAATGGCATTTTGAATTCGAATTTTTAAGAGATATCATCCTCTTAAAAAAAATATGGCCCTTTATTTATTTACGATTGGAAGCTTTGCTGACACATTAGCCTGGAAATATTATTTTCTTTAAAAAAAAGCATATTCATTGGTCACTTTAAACTAATACTAGACCAACATTCAATTTTGGATTTTCTAATTATAATCAGAATGATCCCATGTAAAATAGTCTAAACGCTCCGTCTGATTAGCTACTATAAGTGCAGCGATATAATTTGTATCAGGAATAAAAGAAGTCAATTGCCATTGGTTTTTTTCTGAAAGATTCCATTGGGTTTCTATTAATTCTGCTTTCAAATCTGAATCTAATGTTACTGAAAATGTATCTAAAGGGAATGAAAGACCATTTCCTTTAGCCTTTATAAAAGCTTCTTTTCGTGTCCAACAACGATAAAAGGCTAAATGCTGTTGAAGTTTGGGGGTTTTTTGAAGGGCTTCGATTTCTTTTTTAGAGAAGAAATTGGTAGCAATTTCGAAGGTATTAAAATCATCTTTTATTTTTTCAATATCTACACCAATGCTATGATCATATACAAATCCAATAATAGCGATATCTCCAGAATGTGATACATTAAAGTTTAAGTTTGTTATTTGCTTAAATTTTGGTTTTCCGTATTGTTCATAATCAAACTCAATATCAATTGCTTCTGTCTTTAAATAAGTACTTGAAAGTAATCTTAAAACACCTCTTGCAACCACATAGCATCTTTTGTCCTTATAAAATTTAAACCTGTCTGCGCGCTCTTTTTCATATTCAGACAATAAGGTGTAGTATTTATGGTATGTATCATCCTTGACCTCGACGTTAATGGTCCATAGGTGTACCATATTCGGTTTTAAATGTACAGAAGCCCTGGTTTGGTTCTTCATAGGGTTTAGTGGACCTTTATGATAGCGTTAATTTCAATCTACAATGGATTCTTCAATTTTTTTTGACACAAATTGAATATCTGGTTCTGTAAAAAGCGTTCTGTGATTACCTTGGGTATAAAAAAGTCTAAAGTCACCATTGGTGATCTCTTTCCAGGAATCTATAATAACTTTTTGCAAGGAAGGGTGTGGTTTTTCGGTTAGTATCAATGATATGTCTCCATTGTGAGGCTTAAATTCGTAGGCTAAACAGATGCGTCTTAAATTTTCTTGTAAATGTTCTAAATCTCTAGTATCATCGTTTCCAAAGTATTTAACGAGAACAGGTTTAATGCGCCATAATCTATCTTCGAAATAATGCTTAACACTATTTAAAGGGTTTTTGGAAAAACGAATTACAAATGACTTTAGACGAGCTTTTAACCTTAAAGGCGAATTTAGGTGCCATGGAGATGCCATAGTGTCTATAACAATAATATTAGCCTTAAAGCCTAATTTAGTAAATTCGATAGCCATTTCATTGCCAACCGTGACACTAAAGCAATAGACCAAAATATTATATGGACCTTCCAATTGTATAGAACGGATTGCTTTCATATAATCTGCAGTCATATCTCTCACATTGTTGTGCATAGACCCTTCTCCATAAAGTCCTGTCGGCTCCAAGGCATAGATAGGTCTATCTGATGTCATATATTTGGCTAAAAGATTGTAAAAAACAACGTGGCCTCCACCAGAATGGATGCAGAATAAAGGTTTTTTGCTTCCACCTTCTCGTAACGGTACTAAGAAATCATAGGTTTCATTATCTGCTTTAGTTTCTTTTGCTGCTAATTTTTTTCCAAGATCAGAAATCGTAGGGTTTTCAAATAGTTGATTAGCAGTTAATTGAAGTCCTAACTTACGTGCTTTCGCTATAATTTGAATACTCAATAGAGAATCTCCTCCGATTTCAAAGAAGTTATCATTAGGGAGTACTGGATAAAAATTTAATACGTCTTCCCATATTTTGGTTAATTGGGTCTCAACTTGAGAAAGTGAGTTCTCATCTTTTGAAGATGTTGACTTATTAAGAGTTTCAGTTTTTTCTACTGGTTTTAACTGTTGTCGATCTACTTTTCCATTAGGAAGTAATGGAATTTGAGGTATGACATGAATACTTGAAGGTACCATGTAATCAGGTAAACGTTTTTTTAAGAAAGCATCAATTTTAGACGAATCAAGAGAATTTTCTGCTTCTACATAGGCTACCAAGCGTTTTGGCTTTTCAGAACTATCCGTATCTGAGGTTTGAGCAATTAATTCTTTTAGTTTTAAAAGTATTAATTGATGATCCTCCTTGGATAACTGATGTAATCTATTTTCTAAAATATCCTGTTTCATTTTATAGCCTTAATTACTACCATGGAGTCTGCCCACCAGGTATCCTTTACATTTTTTGGCATGTCTAATGGAATAACATGAGCAGTAAAGGAAGAAAAATGTTTGAGGAGCATATGTTGATGTTCTCTACTTAATGATTCTATTTCGTTAGAGAAGTATGTAAAGCTTCCGCCTGGTTTTAAATGATTTGATGCATGATGAAAGAAATGTTCTGCAAATGTTATACTAGCATTGACATACTGCATATACTCATCTTCGTTGAGCGGATAGGTATGAAAAAAGATACCGTCAAAAAAACCCAAATCGTCTATACTATCTTGCCAAAGACTATGTACTAATGAAATGTTTTTTGTGGCATATTTAGCTTCCCAAGGTTTAAAATGTTGTTCTACAACAAGATCATTACACTCAATTATAGTATGAGAATCAATGGGATATTTTTGTATCATATCTGCAGAGACACCTCTGCCAAAACCAACTTCTAAAATATCTCCTCCATCTTCTGCTATGGTTTTTGCCATAGCTTCCATAAGCGGAATTTGCCAATCTTCCATGATCTCTTGTTCACTTAATTGTGCCTGACCTCTTTCCGTAAGACCAATGTTATCATCTGCGGCAGTTGAGCCAGGTACAAATCTTTTTGTTTGCTCATTAAGTGCGTTTAGTTCAGTGGAAAACTCTTTAAGCGCTCGATTTACAACAGCATTTCGCTGTGCTGTTTTTGGTGGATTTATAAAATCGTCGTCTTTAATTACAAGGGTTACTTCAAACGCTTCTGTTCTTTTAATTCTTTTCATGGTACAATAACTTATATCATTTGTTTCAATAAGTATTCTTTTTCATTCGTATCTAATAATTCTATAGAGTTGAGTAGATCGTCGATGTCTTTGGTGTTTAAATGCTGACTTAATAACTTGGCAAGTTCCGATGGTCCTATGTCTAAATTTGAATCCATAGTGCTTATTTTTTTATCTCCGGTCTCAACAACAACCACACCTTTTTCAACTAAGTCATATTCGTTAAGTATGTTCTCAATTTCATCGAGTTCTACGCGAAAACCTCTAATTTTAATTTGTTGATCTATTCTTCCTAGAAACGCAATATCTCCTTGTGAATTATACTTTGCTAAATCTCCAGTTTTGTATAATTTTAAATCATCAGCATTTTTTACATAAGCTTTCTCGGTTAAATCAGGTCTGTTAATGTAATAACCTGATAAATTAGGACCACCTATATAGAGCTCGCCAACAGCTCCAAATGGTACAGGTCTTAATTTCGAATCTAAAATATGTACTTCTGCATCAGCAACACTTTGACCAATAGGAACAATGTTTTGTTCAATATCATTTTTTGTAATTTTATGAGCGAGACACCAAACGGTAGCTTCTGTCGGGCCATATTCATTGTATAAATCTACTTTTGGAAGTATTGAAAAATGCTTTTTTGCTAATGACACAGGGCAAGCCTCTCCTGCAACCATTACGGTCGTCAAACTACTGAGTTTATTAGTTTCAGAATGCTCTAATATTAAGCTATATAAAGAAGGAAGCATTAAGGTATGGCTTATTTTATGGGTATCTATGATTGTAGCCATTTGATCGATATCTTGTTCAAGTCGCTTTTCTGAAATCACAAGTTTACCACCAGTGCATAGCGTCCAGAATATTCCTGTTTTAGAACTATCAAACGAAATTGATGACATGAGTAGAAATACTGCTGGATTATTCTCGTAGAAATCTAAACGTCCTGAAGTAGAGTTTATAATGTTTTTATGTGAAATTGGAACTCCTTTGGGTTTGCCTGTGCTTCCTGACGTATAAATGATATAAGCTAAATCTGAACCTGAAACTTTTGGTAGCTCGTTTTTAACTTCATCCGTACTTTCTAGATTATCTAAAGTGATTAATTGCGATTCAAAACTTTTAAAAATGGGTAGTAACTTTTCTTGCGTTACAATGCAATTGACTCCTGCATCTTTTAGAATAAAATCAATGCGTTGTGATGGATACTCCGGATCTAAAGGTAGATACGCAAATCCCGCTTTTAGAATGGCTAATAAGCCGACAATCATATGTGTTGAGCGTTCTACAGATAATCCAATAACCTGATCTTCCGTATTAACTTTGGAAGTTATCAATTGTGCTAGCGTTGTTGCCTGTTCATTTAACTTTTTATAAGTTAATGATTCTGAGCCAAAAGTTACAGCAATATCGTCAGGGTTATTTTTTGCAACGTCTTCAATAATGTGATGTATTCCTGTATAATTTTCAAATGAATTAGACGTAAGGGATTGATTATTGTAAAATAAATCTTTCTCTTGTGGCGTTAACATCGGTAATTCAGAAATTGAAACCTCTGAATCAGCAATTACAGCTTTAACCAAAAGATTGAAATGAGCGGAAAAACGTTCAATTGTGGATCTGTTAAATAAATCGGTTAAAAATTCAAAAGTAGTGGATAGCTTACCATCCTTTTCGTTTACAAATAAAGTTAAATCGAATTTTGAAGACTTCAAATGAATATTCTCTTCTTTTTTAAATTCAATTTCAGGTCCAAAGTTAACAGTTTCTTCATCGTTATTGTAGACAAACATTACCTGAAAAAAAGGATTCATGGCTAGTGACCGGTTGGGTAATAATTCTTTAACCAGATAATCGAAAGGAATCTCTTTATTAGAAAATGCTTCTAAAGTATTTTCTCGAACGCGAGCTATCAATTTTGAAAATGAACTGTTGTCATCAAGCTGAGTTCGCAAAACAACAGTATCTACAAAGAAACCTAATACATCTTGTAAGGATTTATGGTGACGATTTGTTATGGGCAAGCCAATTAAAATATCGGACTGATTTGTATACCTATAGAGTAAGGTGTAAAAGAGGGAAAGGCAAACCACAAAAGGAGTTGTTTCCATTTGTTTTGAAAGGGACAACAAATTTTCTGAATCTTCTTTGGATAAATTAGTGGTAAAGTGCTCTCCTTTAAATGAAGGCTGTAATGGTCTTTTGTAATCCGTTTGTAATTCTAGTACAGGAATTGAACCAGATAATTTCTTTTTCCAATAGTCAATTTGCTCTCTAGGCAGTTTTGTATTCTGATTCCAATAGGCAAAATCTTGATATTGAATTGGTAATTCATTGGGTTCTAATACATCACCCTTGGTTAGTTTTGTATAATACTCAGCTAATAACTTACTGAGTTTGCGCATAGACCATTCATCAATAATGATGTGGTGAATGTTGATAGAAAGGACATGGTGCTTATCGGCAAGTTTTAAAAGTGAAACACGAAGAAGTGGAGATTTGCTAAGATTAAAAGGTGTTGCAATTTCTTCAGTAATGAAATCACGTGCTTTTTGTTTGGCAATATCTATTTTAAAGTCACTAAAATCCAGTTTATTGATGTTAAATTTAAAATCATTATCAATTTTAATGGCTGTTTGCCCTTCTTCAACAGGAAAATAGGATTTTAATATGTTGTGCTCTTCAATTATTAAAGCTAAAGTTTTGGACAGAATTTCAACATTTAAATCACCTTTAATTGTATAAGATTCCGCATGATTATAAAACGAATTATTTGGATATAACTGCTGAAGAAACCAAAGCCGTTGCTGACCTCTAGACAGGGGAATGGTTTTACCAACAGGAGCTTTGGTAATTGCAGATACTGCTAGGGTTTTAGCTTTCTGTGTTTTCCATTGGCTAAGTAGAGACGATTTTTCTATTTCCTTTTTCATTTGGTTAACTGCTTATAAAGCTTAAGACCACAATCCTATAGAGACCAGTATATCTCTTATAAACTTTGTTATCTGTTTTTCTATGCCAAGATCTATATCAAAAATACGCTCTACACCCCAATATAAGGATATTATAATGAGTAATATTGAACCAAAAAGTAAAATATATCTATAGATTTTTGTTTTCCTTAATAGGAATAGAATAGGGAACATCATTGCTATAATTAATAATTGTCCAATTTCTACACCAACATTGAAACCAAATAACGAGATGCCTAAGTTTTCATTGGATAAGCCCAAATCAGCTAATACGCTTGCGAATCCAAAACCATGAAAAAGTCCGAATATAAATGCAATAATCCAATCTTTACCTTTAAATATAGGTCTAATGTTATGATAAGCCGCTAGACCAATAGACAAAGCTATAATAGATTCCACTAATCGAGACGGTAAACTCACAATCTGAAGTGAAGCTAAACTCAGGGTTATAGTATGTGCTATAGTAAAAAAGGTGATTATCTTAATAACATATAAAAATGCATCCTTAAAGTTCTTTGCAGGAACCCAAGATGTTGATTGTATTTTAAATGATTTTCCTGATAAAGCTATACCTTTATTATCACGAATACGTCTAACAACGGATGGCAATATTAGGGCTAAGAGAAATAGTATATGATCGATACCAATCCAAATGTGCCACATACCTTGCTTTATCATGGCGACAAAACCTTTCCATTTTGAAGTATCCGTAAGGTCTAAAGTAGCTTTCGGTTCATCTGGAGTAAAGAATAAAGAAATATTCCTTTCCTCATTGATGACTCCAGCTGCCCAACTGTATTCCGTAATTAAAAAGCCTCTATGTGTATCATCCTTTTCATATACAACATCGTACTTAACATCTAAGAACTGTGGTAACTGATCCATGTTGCCAAGTTCAAAATAGACCTGTATCATTTTGCCTTGAGCAAAATCGAATAAGTCAACATTCTTCAAAATAATTTCATGATCTCCATATTTAGATGAAAATGAAGCATGTTTTAAAATGTAAGCTTTTAGCTGCTCTTCGTAAGGTTTTAAATCCTCTCTAGTAAGGTTGTCCCTTAGGTTCAAGTCAAAAACTTTATTTATCTCTCGTACATTAATTTCAAATCTGCCTTCTATTCCATTGGTCTCATAAACGCTGATAAAAATATAACTTTGGTTTGGGAAATGCGCAGCACAGAACATTGGTGCCAAGAATAATATAATAAAGAGCGATTTTAGTAGTAGTTTTTTCATTCAGGGTTAGATTAATGGTAAGTGATACTTATGTGGTTTGAAAAAAAGTTAAGTTATACAGAAACAGTTTTCAGCATAAAGTTGTATGGGTTTTTAGCATCATTAGAAATGTTTTCGATGGCAATTTCTCGTCCTATCTTAAATTCTTGAGCTAAATCTAAGAACAAATCCATTACAATTTGATCTTCAAGAGCCCATCCGGTAGAATCAAAAACAGTTCTTTGGTTTTTGCCAAACTCATATTTTTTATTGTGCTTTACTAGTTCCGAAAAATCGGGACCGATTTCTGAATCTTGAAGCTGTTGGCATTCACCTTCAATTTTAGCCTGCTCTAAAAAATCTGGACAAACCAAACTTTGTTTTAAAAAATCCAAAGGAAGCTCTACTTTTCCAGGAAAATCGGATCCTATGGCATTAATATGAAGATGGTCATTTGTTTCAAGATTACGAAATAATGGACCTGTGCCAACATCAATTGAAGTTTCTGTACAAACTATATCACAAGTTTTTAAGATGTTTTCTGTGTTTGATAATATAATTTCAGTATCGAGGTCTAACATAGCTATACGGTCAGGGAATGATTTTAAGGCCGTATGATCAACATCAAAAAGTAAAACTTTTTTGATATCAAAGACTCGAGATAATGCGTGTAGTTGTGTAACTGCCTGTGCACCACAGCCTATCAATCCTAATACCGAACTATCTTCTTTAGCTAATAAACGTGATGCCACGGCCGATGCGGCTCCTGTTCTCAAAGCAGTAAGAAGCACACCATCAACTAAGCCTTTAAGATGACCAGTTGTAGTATCGTAAGAGCTAATAGTTGATAAAATGGTTGGCAAATCAAATTTTTGAGGATTTCTAGGATGATAGCCAACGACTTTGATTACGACCTCATCTCCTTTTTTGTGAACAGGCATCCATTCAACAAGCCCTGGGTCATTTATGTCATAATTAAAACCAGAACGAATAGGGATTTCTGTTTTATCAATATCGTAGGCTTCAATGCTCTCCGTTGTTCTTTTAATCAACGTATCCATTAGTTTGTTTAAGCCATAAGCTTCAACAATTGAATTAACATCATCACCAGATAGTATCAATGTTTTCTCTTTCATGCTTTATACAAAATTTTCAATTCTTTTTGTTTCAAAATAGAGGTTTATTTAATTTTTAGCACTATTTATGAACATACATTCGTTAAAGTGAGTAATCTAATGGTTATAACAACTATGTAGCACACCTACTTATTAAGAATAAGACCTAACATCAGTTAAATATCATTTTTCTTATAAGTCAATTTTTAAGTTGAGCATTTCTTTCGTTCTTATTTCTCTATAGCCTTCAATTTTTGTGTAGTAAGTTGTAATTTCATTAATAGTCAGTGCTGTTATTTTCTTATTAACTTTAAAAGCTGAATTGTAAGGGAATGTCCAATATAAAGCAGGTGCTTTTATATATTTATGAAAATCGTTTTCTACTGCTAAATTTTGGTTTCTGTTACTAATAAATGTGGTTATAAAATCAATAAATTCTTTTTTAGATGCATCTTTTTGATACACTTTTCCCCATTCCTTCTCATAATTAAAAATTTCTTTTTTAGATCTCTCAGTATTTAAATAATTACTTGTAAAATTATCGGTAGCGCCCCATTGAATAGGTAATCTTTTTTCTTCGTTCAAATATTTAAAATCAGAAACCACAAATTGGAATTGATAAGAAGAGAAAAAATTAGGAGGTAATTTTACAATTTCACCGTCTTCTGTTTTCGCTTCGATGATATAGCTGTATGATAAAGGCGAATCATGCCAATTTAGCCCACCCGATGAAGCCCAAAATTTACCAAGCCCAATCAATAAAAAACCTGTAATGAAATAATATCTATTAAAAATATTATTAATTGGTAGATCTTTTTTCAACAAAAACGTAAGAATAGTTAGAAGTAAAATGATCCACATCCAGAAAAAAATCCCTGAATACAAAAAAATTCCTAAATGCATAAATATTGCGGAGATGAGTATAGATCGAATATATTTTAAATGCAGAAAAAAAAATAAAACACCGCATTCTATTGTTAGTGTCAAGGCGCGCAAGGGCACATTAAAATGATCTAAAAATCCTATAAATTTAGATATTGATAATGCGTCAAAAAAAGAAAGCCAACCATTTGCATATGTTGCAGCTAATAAATAGTTGATGTGATCATTGAAAATCCATTCTGAATTTAATTTACCAAAGGCTGGTGTAAAATAATGCGTTCCTATTAAGCAGCATAAAAGAAATAAGAAAATGGATAACTCAAATCTTTTAAAGATTAACTTATAAATATAAAAAGCTAAAAATAGAATTAGAACTCTCGTTAATAAAAAAGGTGATGCAGCAGTCGGATAACCTAAGAAAGATTCAAATTGCCATATTATTGAAAAAAGTAATGTTATAAAAGGAAGAATAAATAATGGTCTCCAATAGATAGCACAAGCAAGAATTACCAATGCAACCCGATCAAAAACATGAGATTGATTGAAGTAAAAATTGTAATTATATGTAGAATAATACCAGGCTAAAATTGCAGCAGTTATGAATACGACCAATTTAACTGTATTGCCTTTCTCAAAACTTGTCCATGGAATAAAAAGTTTTTTCCTAAAAAAAGCCACTGTAGCTACAAAAAATACAAGCAAATATGGATTTTGAAATACTCTTTTTAGAAGCTCAAAGCTTATATTATCATTATAATAAGAATCAAATGGTATTGTACTTATCCAGCAAAGACCTTTGTATAGTGTAAAATGAATACATACAATTGGTAAAACATAGGTTATAATAGAGTTTATCTTTTTACTTTGATCTGGATCTTTATGTAGCCAGAAATCAATTAGATATGATTTAATTGCCTTCAATATATGATATAAAACTATTGTTCACATTAAATCTAAGCATTGAAAAAGCTACAGTAAAAATTATCGGATTAAATTAGTTGAATGTTAAAAAATAAGTCATGAATGGTAATTCTAAAGACAAAAAACCACTCTTTATAATGAGTTATTCATTTAATTCACAATTTATTGACGTTAGAATGACTTTCTCAATCAAAAACTCATAAAATAATCTTTCAATACCTTCAAATCCAATTACCATAGATTTACGTAAACATTTTAGCGTTTTTAATGGGTCATAACTATAACAGTCGATAATATCGATTATTTCTATAATAAGAGACCAAATTTGAGGCTTAATCGGATTTTAAAACCTTTATATCCTATATATTTTCAGCAATGAAATCTTTTAGCTTTATTTTAGAAAAAAAGAAGTATCCGACTTTAGTTACGTCGAAATTGCTATAGTGCCAAATCATATTTATAAATAACTATATACCAAAGTGAACTTTTCTTGGACATCAGAACAAAAGGATTTTAGAGACAAAATTGTTGCATTTGCCAAAACGCATCTCAACACAGATACTGTCGAACGAGATCAAGGTTTAAGTTTCTCGAGGGAACTTTGGGAAAAATGTGCTGATTTTGGAATTCAAGGTTTGTCCGTTCCTAAAAAATACGGAGGAAAATTCGAAGATATTGATTTACTGACTGCAACGCTTGCCATGGAAGGTTTAGGTTATGGTTGCAATGATAATGGTCTGGCTTTTGCTTTAAACGCACAAATGTGGACGGTTCAATTACCGCTTTACGAATTTGGTACTGAAGACCAACGTGAAAAATTTTTAAGACCAATGGTAAATGGTACTAAAATTGGAGCTCACGGTTTAACAGAACCTAATGCTGGCTCTGATGTATTTAGTATGAACACACACGCTAAAAAAGTGGAAGGTGGTTATATTTTAAATGGTCAAAAACGTTTAATAACTTTTGGACCCGAAGCAGATTTAGCTTTGGTTTTCGCTAATATAAATCCTAAGATAGGAAAATGGGGTGTAACAGGGTTTATTGTTGAAAAAGGAACTAAGGGTTTTACTCAAGGTCCCAATAAATCTAAGATGGGTTTGAGAACCGTGCCTATTGGAGACTTGTTTTTTGAAGATTGTTTTGTTCCAGAGGAAAATAGATTAGGAAAAGAAGGAGCCGGATGGGCTATTACGTCCTATTCTTTAGAATATGATCGCTGTAGCATTTTGGCAAGTCAGTTAGGCGCTATGGAACGTCAGCTTGAAACGAGTATAGACTTTGTAAAAGAAAGACAACAATTTGGGAAACCTATTAGTACATTTCAGTCGGTTTCTAATAGAATTGCAGATATGAAACTACGTTTAGAAACATCGCGATTATTATTGTATAAAGTGGCGTGGCTTAAAAATGAAGGCGATTCAGCAATGCTCGATGCAGCACTTTTAAAATTGCAATTAAGTGAGAGTTTTATAACCTCTAGTTTAGATACCATCAGAAATCATGGCGGAAGTGGTTTTTTAACAGAACATGGCGTGGAAAGAGACTTAAGGGATGCTATTGGTGGTGTACTTTACGCTGGTACCTCAGACATTCAAAGAAATATCATATCACAACTGTTGTTTTCTAAATAGTCGAACACAAAATGATTTATACAATCCCCAAAATACTAGAAAATGCTGCGAAAAAGCATCCTGAAAAGGAAGCACTTAAGTATATGTCTCAATCTCTGAGTTATATAGAATTTTACAGTAATTCGAAGAAATTAGCGACGTTATTAATTCATCTCAATATAAAAAAAGGAGATCGCGTAGGTATTTATATGAACCGTTGCATAGAGTCTTTTATTGCAGTTTATGGAATTACAATGGCTGGTGGCGTATTTGTGCCATTGGATCCCACAGCACCTAAAGACCGTACTCGGTTTTTGATCAATGATTGTGATATTAATCATTTAATAACCGTAAAAACACAAAATAGAGCAATAACAGCATTAACTCAAGAATCCACAACATTAAAAACAATTATTGGTTTAGACACAGATTTAGAACTTAAAACCATATCATGGGCTCAAGTTTTTAACACCAATATAGCAGAAGTTGAATTTCCAAGAATCTTAGGAAAAGATTTAGCTTATGTGATGTACACCTCTGGGTCAACAGGTTTGCCCAAAGGTATAATGCATACGCACAATAGTTGTTTAGCCTATGCTAAGGGTTCACAAGAGCTTTATGATGTAAATGTTTCCGATGTTTTTGCAAGTCATGCGCCATTGCATTTCGATATTTCCACCTTTGCCTATTTTACAGTGCCATTAGGATGTGCTACAAACGTCATTTTATCCGATGCGCATACTAAAATGCCTGTGAGTTTAGCACAATTAATTGAGAAAGAAAATATTAGTATATGGTATTCTGCACCTCAAGCATTAATACAATTGTTGTTAAATGGGCTTATTGAAGAGAAAAATATGTCATCCTTACGCTGGGTTTTATTTGGTGGTGAAGTCTTTCCGAATAAATATATAAAACAGTTAATCAGTTTATGGCCCAATGCCAAGTTTAGCAATGTTTATGGTCCTGCCGAAGTTAATCAGTGCACTTATTTTAATATTGATAAAAGTTTTAAATTCGAAAATGATTTACCGCTCGGATTGGTTTGGGAAAATACCGATTACCGCATTCTGGACGAAAATGATAAACCAGTGGAACATGGAAAATCCGGAATCTTGGCCATAAGGAGCGAAACCATGATGCTTGGTTATTGGAATAATCAAAAACTTACAGAGAAATCATTATACAAAGAGGCTATTTTACCTGATTATGACCATGTCTTTTTTAAAACAGGCGATGTTGTAAAAAAAGACGACAATAGCGATTTAGTGTTTATTGGTCGTAATGATAGACAAGTGAAAATAAGGGGCTATCGTGTTGAATTGAATGAAATTGAAGCAACACTTCTTAAACACAGTAATGTTAAAGAAGCTATTGCATATATGGGAAAAAATGAAAGTAATTCAGGAGATAGCATAACTGCAGTTGTTATATTAAATATAAATGATAAAAACGATGTAGTTAAGGAATTGGAAATACATTGTGCTGAAAGTTTACCCAAATATGCGGTTCCAGAACAGATTTATATTATGAATGAATTTCCTAGAACAACTTCAGATAAAATAGATAGAAATAAGATTAAAACAAAAATTGCACATAGTTATAATGAATGAAACTTTAATCAATTATATAAAAAATCAGCTTATTGTGAGTAATGAAGCGATTGACATCAATGAAGAAGATGATTTGCTGGGTAGCGGATTAGTAGATTCATTGGGAATGATGAAACTTATAAGTTTTATAGAAAAAGAATATGAATTAAAAATACCAGCGCAAGATATGGTCATCGAAAATTTTATGACGGTATCCTGTATTTCGGATTATCTAAAAAGTAGAGCATAGCATAGTGAGTGTAATAAACATGTAATGAAACCTGAAACCAACTATATAGAAACCAATATACCGTTAACGCAGAGCCAGTTGTTATTATGGATGGGACAAAAAATGAATCCAAAAAGTCCCATGTATAATATGGCGCATGCTTTCGAAATATCTGGTGCTATAAATGAAGAAATTTTTAGGCAATCATTTCAAGATTTAATTGATTCTGCTGATGTTTTTAGGATTACGTTTGCCGAAAACAAGGGAATTCCGTTTCAGAATATCTTGAAAGAGGTGCAATACCAGTTGAAAATTGAAGATTTTTCAAGTAAAAATCAGGCAAATTTAGAAGAAACATTACACCAACGTACGGAGGAACTTTTCGATTTAGATCAACTGCTTTTTGATTCAGTCTTATATAAGCTTAGCGATGCTAAATACGTTTGGTTTTTAAATTTACATCATTTAGTTACGGACGCCACCTCATCTACGATTCTATTTGAAAATTTCAGCAAAATATATACAAAGCATTTAGAACAATCGAATAATGATTCTGTAGAAATTCCACAATATAAAGACTACCTAAACTTTGAGAGGATTGCAGCGAACGACAAAGAAAAAGATGCTGTTAGACTATACTGGAAAGAAACAGCTAAAGAAGTATCTGCACCACCTGTTTTATATGGGCAAACTCAGAAAGAAAATTCCACGTTATCATATCGAACAAAAGTAAAACTTGGGGCTGAGCGTATCGCGAAGCTGGAATCACTTTCAAGTCAACCTGAGATTCGCTGTTGGACAAAAGACCTGACTTATTTCAATATTTTTTTAACGGCATTGTTTGTTTATATAAAAAGAATAAGTAATGAGGATAAGCTGGCCATTGGTGCTCTATCCCATAGCAGAGTGACAAATGCGTTTAAGAAAACGGCAGGTATGTTTGTGGAATTGTTTCCTTTGGTTACAGAGTTTTCCACAGACGATACATTTATGTCAGTTTATAATAAAGTACGAAACGAAACCAATGATTATTTGAGAAATGCACAACCTGGAATGGCAAATGCAGAGGCCAGTAGAGGTTTTAATGTGGTACTTAATTATATTAAAGCAAATTTTTCAGAATTTAATGGTATACCTACAAAATCGACATGGATTCATCCTAACCATTGCGATCCGTCCCATCATATGAGGTGTACGGTTTATGATATGGATGGTACTGGAGATATTGAACTGTATTTTGACTTGAATGCTGAGGTTTTCAATACAAACTTACAACAACAGGTGCCAATGCACTTACTCACTATTTTAGATGCTTTCTTAGATGATGCTTCTCAGGTAATCGACAAACCTTCATTGGTTAGCAATGACATAATTAGAGAAGGACTAAGTACGTTTAAATTTAACGATTCTTACAAGCCCTTTCTTCTAAAGATTGCAGATGTTATAGCGAACAATGGCGATGCGGTTGCCATACGGAATGGTAAAGAAACATATACCTATCTGGAGTTAGATCATTTGTCTAACGCCATGTACCATAAGCTGAAAAATAAGGGAGCTTCTTCTGGTGATCGTATAGGTGTCCATCTATATCGATCTTCAGAATATATTATTGCGCTAATTGCTATTTTGAAGTTAGATGCCGTGTTTGTACCTATTGCAGCAGACCAACCCGAAGATCGTATAAATTATATCATAGAAAATTCGGATTGCTCAATAATAATTACAACGTCTGTTTTAGTTGATAAATTTTCAGAAAACGGAATTCCTATTCTAGATCTTGACAAAGAGGATTGGCGAGAAAACAATCTTCATAATGAAATAGTTTTTCCAGAGAGTCAACCAGATCAATTGGCTTATATACTCTATACATCAGGTTCAACAGGTCGACCAAAAGGGGTTATGGTTACCCATAATAATTTATCAAATTATCTTTTTTGGTGTAATGATTTCTGGGGAACCCAGACAAAATTTGCCTTTTGTACCTCCATTAGTTTCGATATCACCTACACCGCGATTTTCCTACCGCTGTATCATGGAGGAGAAGTTATCGTTTATAAAGAAGATACTGAAGGACCTGATGCCTCAGTGTTTCGAATGTTAGAGGATAACAGGGCAGATTCCATAATTTTAACGCCTTCGCACTTACTATTGTTTATAGGTAAAGGGAATTCTGAATCAAAGCTTAGAAATATGATTGTTATTGGTGAAGATTTTAAAACCGACTTGGCGACTAAAATTCAAAATGAATATCATAAAGATTTATCTATTTATAATTTTTACGGTCCTACTGAAGTTACCATTGGCAGTACCATTACAAAATATAACCCTCAAATTCATACTAATGTTTCGGTTCCCATAGGAGTTCCTATTTATAATACCATTGTTTTGTTGCTAGATGATCATTTAAATGCTGTGCCAGATGGTGTTGTTGGTAATTTATATTTAGGAGGTTATGGTGTGGCGAAAGGCTATGTGAAACGACCAGATTTATCTGCAGAGCGCTTTATAAAAAACCCATTTTTAAGTACTGATGTCATATACAATACTGGTGATTTAGTGAGGCTCAATAGCAATGGGGAATATGAATTCTTTGGGCGAAAAGATAATCAGGTTAAACTCAATGGCCATCGCATAGAACTGCGCGAGATTGAGCATGTGCTAGAGCAGCTAGAAGGCATAAAAGAAGCTGTAGCATTGGTTATACATAGTGATGATGATTCCTTGAAAAAAATGAGTCAATTAATAGCATTTTACAGAGGAAATTCTGAAATAGATTCTTTGACGCTAAAAACGCATTTAGAATTAAAATTACCGAAATATATGGTTCCGCTTCAATATCGATACTTAAGGGAATTTCCCTTAACACCAAATGCAAAAGTAGATCGAAAAGCTTTAGGCGAAATGGATGATGTTCAATTAAAATCTGACCTGCCTTATGTCGCTCCAAGAAATGAAATTGAAGAGATAATTGCGAACATTTGGACTGAACTATTAGAAGTGGAAAAAATTAGTGTCCACGATAATTTCATTGCCTTAGGTGGTCATTCTTTATTGGCGATGCGAATTACCAGCCAGTTAAATGAAATTCTGGAAATGGAAAACCCACTAGACAAAATTTTCGTATATCCTACTGTAGCCTCTTATGGAAAGTATGTTGAGGAAACCATTATAAAGCTATTAGCCGATTAAACTATGCCAACCACTAAAAAAAATAGTATTAAGAATGTTGTATTCAGAGCCTTGGCTGTGACGATAACGGTATGCTATATTTTAGGGCCTGCTCAACTTCCGTTGCGCACGATGTTTCACTCGGTTTCGCATTATTTGGAGGCACCAAATCATATCATAGAACATAATAATGATAATCATCATGGTTTTGAAAAACAGCGAATTGCAAAAAATAGCAATGGTAATTCCACATTTAACCATGAGCATAAAGTTTTGGATTTTTTAGAGGTTATTTTTGAAAAACATTCAAGTGAAGAGCAAAACCACAATGGCGAATCAACAAGTACTGATTTCAAAATAAATAAACACATTACATCCAACACATATCATATAGCTATTATTGATTGTTATAACTTTGATAGATCACAATTTTTGGAAACGTCTTTGATTTCAATAAAAGGTTATCTCGATCAATTATATCGACCTCCCAAAGTTTAGTGTATTAAAAAAAAGATTGAAATATTCTACACTTTCATTCTTTTAAAATTTCGATTATAATTTTTTTAAAAGAGATCTTTAATAAAAGATCCCTTCAGCTTTGATCCTAATAAGATTCAAAAGGAATTATAGTAATACATTAAATATTAAATAAAAAAACATGAAGAATATCTTACTATGCCTAGCGTTTATAGCGCTAAGCGGTACTGTTGTCGCCCATGAAATTAGCGGTACAGTTACAGCAGAAAACAATAAACCCATCGAAGGTGTAAATATTTACAATCAAAATACTGGTGGTTACGCTTATACAAATGTATCAGGTTATTATGAATTAGACGATATATCAGTAGGTGACGTCATTGTCATTAGCGGTTTGGGTTATGAAAAACAACAATTTATCATTGCAGAAAATCAATTGGATGCCACCATTGATATTGTGCTTCAAGAATCCGCAGTATCCTTAGATCAAGTGGTATTAGTGTCTAAACTAAATGTCTTAAGTCAATTTGCCAACGTGGATATTAAAACGAACCCAATAAAATCTTCCCAAGAGATTTTGAGGAAAGTACCTGGATTAATTATAGGGCAGCATGCTGGAGGTGGAAAAGCTGAGCAAATTTTCTTAAGAGGGTTTGATATTGATCATGGTACAGATATAACTATAAGTACAGACGGTTTACCTGTTAATTTGGTTTCCCATGCACATGGACAAGGCTATTCTGATCTGCATTTTGTAATTCCAGAACTTGTTGATAATATCGATTTTGGAAAAGGACCCTATTATGCAGACAAAGGAAATTTTAATACCGCAGGTTATATTGAATTGAATACAAAAAAGTCAATAGATGATAATCTTGTAAAACTAGAGTTGGGTCAATTCAATACACTAAGATCCGTTAATTTATTTAAAATTTCCGAGAGTAAATATAGCAGTGCTTTTATAGCTTCAGAATTAGTGCTTACGGACGGTGTATTTGATTCGCCGCAAAACTTTAATCGTTTAAACATCTTAGGTCGTTATAATTTTAATAATTACGAAGATGAGGAATTAACGTTGTCATTTTCTCATTTTCAAAGCCGATGGGACGCTTCTGGACAAATTCCTACAAGAGCTGTGGAGCAAGGTCTTATCGGACGCTTTGGTGCTATTGATGATACAGAGGGCGGTTTAACTAGTCGTTCTAATATTTGGGTTAATCATACCAAACAAATCGACGAACATCAGCGCATAAAGTCAAAAGCATATATATCTAAATATGATTTTGAACTGTATTCAAATTTTACATTTTTTCTTGAAGACCCTGTAAATGGCGATCAGATTAAACAGAAAGAAAGCCGAACAATAATTGGTGGAGAAAGTGTTTACAACAGAACGTTTCACATCGAGAATCATGATGTACAATTAAGTTTTGATGCTGGTGTAGGTTTTAGATATGATGATGTTAACGACGTAGAATTGTCACGTACAAAGAACAGAAACGAAACCTTGGAGCGATTAGCTTTTGGAGATGTGGATGAATTAAACGGTTATGCTTTTTTTAGCGGTAACTACAAAACAAAAAAATGGACTTTAAACCCTGGTTTAAGAATTGACTATTTTAAGTTTGGTTATGTAGATTTTTTAGAGGAAAACTATGAAACATTAAGCGAAAATAAAGTCATTGTGAGTCCTAAGTTCAATACTATTTTTGCAGCATCACCGAAGTTACAATTATTTGGTAAATTAGGTTATGGGTTTCATTCTAATGATTCTCGTGTAGCAACGGCAAATACAGGTGAAGAAACCGTACCATCTGCTTTTGGAGTGGATATAGGCACCATAGTAAAACCTGCTGATAGATTAGTTTTAAACGCGGCTTTATGGAGTTTATTCTTGGAACAAGAGTTTGTTTACGTGGGTGATGCAGGAGTTGTGGAGCCAAGCGGAAAATCAAGACGTTATGGTGTGGAATTTGGATTCCAATATCAAATTAATGATTGGTTGTTTTTAAATAGTGATATTAACTATACCGTAGCGCGAAGTGTAGATGAACCAGATGGACAAGATTTTATTCCCTTAGCGCCAGATTTAACATCTGTTGGCGGAATAACAATAAAAGATCTTGGTAAATTCTCTGGAAGTCTAAACTATAGATATGTAGATGACAGACCTGCAAATGAGGATGATTCGATAGTTGCAGATGGTTATTTCGTTTCGGACTTCAACTTCAACTATAATTTTGCAAAAAATTGGACATTTGGAATCATCATAGAAAATGTGTTCGATGTCGAATGGAATGAAACACAGTTTGCTACCGAAACGCGCTTGTTTAATGAAACAGATCCAGTAGAAGATATTACGTTTACACCTGGTTCACCTTTCTTTGCAAGAGCGATGCTATCGGTTAGATTTTAATAGAGTAATATAGAGATAAAAAAGCTGGCAAGCAACTCAAACCACTTAATTATAGATGGCACATTATGAGTTTTAAGTTTAATTATAAACCTCAAAAATTGAATGCTGAATTGATTTTCAGCATTCAACTTTTGAGGTCTTTCTAATCCTAATAATTATAGTAATTTATCATTGAAAATTAATTTTTTCCATAAACTATGCAGCAAATTATTAATCGAGTTTAAACTTACTCATCCAACAATAAATTCAAAGTTACTGTAATATTATCACGTGTGGCTTTACTAAACGGACAAGCTTCATGTGCTTTTTCTACCAAGTCTTCTCCGGTTTCTAAATCGACTCCTGGAATATAGCAATCTAAAGTGGCTTCTAAGAAAAAACCATCATCGTCTTTGCAAAATCCTATAACTGCGGTGACGCTTAACGCTTCTTCATCGATTGTAATGCCTTCATTTTTTGCAACGGATTGCAGTGCGCCTCCAAAACATGCACCGTAAGCGGCACCAAAAAGTTGTTCTGGGTTAGTGCCATTTCCACCATCACCTCCCATTGATTTTGGTACAGAAAGATTATGGTCTAAAGGACCATCTTCGGATTTGATGTGACCTGCTCTTCCGCCTTCAGCTTTTGTGGTTGCTTCATATAATGTTTTCATTGTCATTTGGTTTTAAAGTTAAGGTACTAAATATACTTAGATACATCAGCCTTCTAAAATCTACCGTCTTAAATTTCTCATAAATTTGATAATGCATAGGTTAGGTATTGATTGTCCTAGGCTTCCTTAAAGCAAAATTTATATGCTATATTTTCTCCCATTAGTTTTTATAAGAGTTATCAATGGGTACATAATTAGTGTATATACTATCTAAATGGTGTTTTCTGTCTTCTTCATTTTTATAATAGGTAGTTAAATTACAAACGTCATTAGAATCTTTAATAGTTAAAAACCCTTTCGACCTTAAAAATTCTAGATATTCATCTAAGTTTTTAGAAAACATACCAGTTCTTAGTTTTTCCTTATTGATCGCTTCTCGTTGCTCTTGTCTTTCTTTTATGGTATAATAACGACACGTGTTGTTATAAGGAATGTTTGTATTGAGTTTATTCGCTTCGTATATATTGTTATAACAGGTTTTGTAGTTTTTTAAACTGTACAAAAAAGTTTTTTTAGTAAGCTCAAAATAGGCTTCTGGAGCTTCCAGAGTGTGTAAGGTATAACCCCAAAGTGTTTCATTTTCGAAAATTTGAGAATGGTGAACTATAACCACAACGGATTTAATACCTTTTTCGTCAAGCCATTCTGTAGCCAAGGCTTTGAAAGTGTCTTCTTTGGGTTTGTTAATTGAATAATATAAGGATGAAATGTCTTTATATAGTTTTGCAACTTCTGGAATTTCAAATTGATGGGTCAGTTTAATGTTTAAAGAATCCGCATAAGGCCTAAAATCTTCTTTCAGAAGCGTTTCAATAGTTTTATAAGCAGCGGTATTAATTTGAGTTTTGTATTTATTATTTAATTCCGAAGATCTATAATCCCAAAAATAATTCGAATAGTTTTTAAATACTTTTGCTCCTAATGGACTTTGAATATATATTGAATCTGCAGCTGTATTTAAAATCCAATCTGCAGGAAATGGATAAGCACCAACGACTTCTTGTTTATCATCAAGAATAGGATAGTATTTTAAAGTTGGTTCTGTAAGTTCATAATCATGATTTCTATTGGATGTTGCATCGGTTTCATACAATTCTGCCAAATCTTCTGCTGAATTTGAAATATACTCGCCTTTACAAGATGTAAAGGCAAGTATAAAAGTGGTTATTATAATGGTTGCGAGTTTCATTTTATGCGATTAATAGCCTCCACCATTGATGTTTTGTAATTGCTCCCAGTTTTCACCGTTGGTATTGTTGTCAATATTTGGATTCCAATTAGGATTGTTAGTACCATAATATTCGTTGTTACCGTTCATCCAAACATTGTTGTCATAACCGTCAATTTTATAAGTGTTGCCAGATCCATCGGTCATATTTCTACGTTCCCAAATGCCATCTACAGCTCTTGCCTGTCCCGCATCAGATACTGCATTTCTTCTTTTCCAGCTTTCATGACTGCTATCTAACATATCGCTATAGGTTTTTCCGTTTTGGCGTATGGCTCTACCAGTCGCTTCTATGGCTGCCATTCTTGCTTGGTGTCCGGCATTACTTCTTTGTGCCATCTGAGAATAGTGCTCATTGTTGGTTTTTACCCATTGAGGATTGATTTGTAAATTAAGTAAAGAATAGATGACATCTTGTTTGGCATTTTGATAGGCACTTTGAGGAGCTTCCATTGAGTTGATAGTGTAGCCCCAATCTATACCACCAACAGCTGTATATTGTGTTATAAAATAGCGGACCACTCCAAGAGATAAATTACCTTTTTGATCTTTCCATTCTGTTACCATACACTGGAATTGTTTGTTCTCTGGTGTGGCCTTAAACATATAGCTATCTATACGCTTATCTAGTTGTGCCAACTGAGGTAATGGATATTGTCTAACAAACGTTACGCCTTCCTTTTGTAAATAAGGTTTGAAGTCTTCGTTTATAACTTGTTCTAAAGATTTTAAAGGTTGAACATTGGCTCCGTTTTGCTGCGCAAATTGGTTTTGTGATGGATCATTATGATATCTAAATGAGACATATTGCTCGTTATATACTTTTACACCGTTGGCACTTTCAAAGAGTATATTTTCTTGATTTTGGCCTTTTTTCTGCCAAGTTTGAGGAATGGGCATAATTCCAAATGGCATTCCAAATTGTGGAGACATAATTTTATAAGGTTTTAACCTACCGTTGCTTGTTTCTTGTTGTTGGTTATTCTTCTGGTAATTTACGTTCTGTTGCCCATTGCCATTTTGATTGTAGATGGCATTATCTTGACTATTACCATTGTAACTGTCTTTTTGATTATAGTTGTTATTAATATTGGCATCTTGCTGCCCATTATTATTTTGGGAATAATCGCTTTGCTGATTATCATATTGCATGTAATCTTCAGATTCATAATCAAATTCTGTATTGTCGTTATTTTCTTTATTGCCGCAAGAGAAGCAAAGAACTGTAGCGATTACGATGTGAAAAAAGTGTGATGTTTTCATAATATTTTGTTTTTAATGGATTAGTTTTTGTTGTACACTTATATATCGATAACATTAATAAATGTCATCAATTTTTTAAAAGAATTATTGTCGTGTTGAATCAAATGGAAAATTATCTTGGTTGTCTGGAGTGCCATCTAAATCAGAATCTCTAACATTATCATCAATAATCAAGAGTTGCCAGTGGATCGGTAGAAAATCGTTCATTACCAAACTATCAAATTCTGCGGTAGGACCAGAAGCAGCAGAAACGGAGGCATAAGTGGAACCTGTTGTGGTGTCAAAATATGAGTTAATAGCAACTAAACCAGTATTGTTGCCAAACCGAAGCAAACGGGTACTTGTGCTAATTAAGAAACTACCTTGTTGTTGCGACAAATTCTGCTCACAATCTACAGTATAACCACCTTGGTTTTCATGAAAAGCAAACATCGCATTAACTTCTTCGGTTACAATGTCTAAAATATCAACTTGGCTAAAAGAGGATAATCCAGGCACATATCTCCACCTTACTTTGTTACCATTACCATTATTTTTGAATACATTAACTCCTAAACCTATTTGGGTTTCTTGAGCGGTATATCCTTGTGGCATTGTAAAGCCCAAAGCAGGGTATTGGCTATGAATAAATTGTTGTCCAGGATTCGCTAATGTTGGTATTTGAGTCAGAGGAATAGCTAAGCCATGGGCGTTGTCCCAATAAGCACCCGTTGGCCCAACAGCGTTATCACATATGGCAGAAACAAAATTGTTTAGATTGTTGTTGTTGTTGTTATCAGAGTCGGAATCTTTACTGCACGAAGTGAAAAGAATAATTAGAATAACAATTTTTAAATAGTTTACAGTTTTCATAATATAGAGTATTGAGTTTGTTTTCTATTTATCGAAACTTTTTAAGAATGTCATCAATTTTGTATGGATTTTAGAACAAATAATTACAGCTATGGAAAACAAAAAAAGGATTGCCCTAAAGAACAATCCTTTTCTATTGAATTAGAAATTAATTACTTAATTCCTCTTTTCATAAGCTGGTCTAGACGGTGTTTTAAAATTAGTTTCCATAAGTTTCATAACCTCTGTAATTCCTGCTTCGAGCTGTGCATCTCTTCCTTTAGCTAGACTTTGGAAATCTTCCACTACTTCGATATCAGGATCTACACCATGACCTTCCTTAAACCATTCACCCGAAGGATTATACATTCTAAACGTCGGTACGGTAACACCTCCATTATCTATAAGTGTAGGTGCTCCTGAGATACCAATAAGTCCTCCCCAAGTTCTTGTGCCGATAAGCGGTCCAAGTTCCCGCTTTCTAAAATAATCTGGAAAAGCATCGCCTCCAGAACCACTAAACCCATTGATAAGCATCACTTTTGCTCCAAAGTTACCAGATGGAGGCCATGCCCAATCCTTGCCGTCTCTTACCGCCCAAAAGGCGAGTGGTTTTCTGTCTAAAAGTTCTATAAAACGATCTGGAATCTGACCACCACTATTAAAGCGCTCATCAATGATTAAGCCTTCTTTCTCCATTTGCGCATAGAATTGTCTTACCATTTCATTTTGGCCATCCCTTCCTGTACTGCGAACATAAATGTAGCCTACTTTTCCATTAGTAGCTTCATCAACACGTATTCTGTTGTTTTCAATCCAGGCGAGATGTCTTAAACGGGTTTCAGAACTTAAGGGCTTTACAACGATATGTTTAGCATCCTTCATATTTGGGCTGCTATTTACAGTTAATTTCACAGCCGTGTCTGCCAAACCTTGCAAAGATGCTGAAATAGGTTTTTCTGTATCTATAGGTGTGCCATTGATTGCTAAAATGTAATCACCTTCATTTATTTCTAAACCAGGTTTTGCTAAAGGCGATCGTACTTCGGCATCCCAAGAAGCTCCAGAAAGAATTTTGTGTATTTGAAATGCACCATTATTGAGTTTTAAATCGGCACCCAGATAACCAACATTCATGCGTTTTGATGATTCTCTATCACCACCACCATTGTAAGTGTGAGAGGCATTTAATTCTGCAATTAAGTCACCAATTATAATATTGACATCGTTTCTTGTGTTGGCTTGTTCAATTAGTTTTCCATAACGTGTTTTCATCATTTCCCAATCGACACCATGCATATTTGGATCGTAGAAAAAGTCGCGTTCAAAACGCCATACATCATTAAAAATTTGTTTCCATTCTTCTTTCGGGATCACAGTCATGTTCATATCTTGTAAAGGCACAGATTTTTCAATCTTTTTATTTTCTCCGATTTCAATGACAGCGAATTTAGAGTCTTTTGCAATTAGAATTTTGTCTCCATTGGAAGCAACGAGGTAATTAGAAACATCAGCTATAATCTGTTTGACTTCCCTTTCTTTAAAATCATAATAATGTAATGACGGAGAGCTTTCGGAATCGGCACCGGAATTTGGATATTTAGCGAATATTAATTTATCTTTTAATGCTGTTAAGTTGCCAAAATTTCCGGCAGGAATATCTAAAAGTTCTACGCGCTCTTCAAAACCATCAAAATCTATTTTTGTGGTCTTGATTTCTTTTTTAGAAGCTTCATCTTTCGACTTGTCATCCTCCTTCTTTTTGTCATTTTCATCCTCTTCTTTTTTTATTTCATAGGCGTCGTTTTTAACGGATAACAATGAAGCGGTAGAATTATCCAAAGTAGCCACGGCTAGATTGGATGAATTCGGATAGATGAACGTATTATCCATGTCTGAATATTCAGGTTGAAACGTACGACTGGTTTTAAAAAACAAATACTTACCATCTTCGCTAAACTCAGGTGAGTCGTCATTATAGTAACCTGAAGTTAATTGTTTCATGGCATTCTTCTTTATATCATAGACAAATAACGCTGTTCTTGCTCTGTTATCTGTACTTCTGGAATAAGCAAAATAGTTGCTATCGGGTGACCAAGTCACTGAAAAATTATTTAGACTCCCATGAAACATGTATTTACCTTTGTCAATTGTTGTTTCCTTACCACTATCAATATCTACATATGTTATGTTCATAGCTTGATCTACGAACGCTATTTTTTTACTATCAGGTGACCAATAAATATGGTAATAAAAGCCATTTTTATGTTTGGTAATTTTTTTAGGTTTATTAGTACCTTCCATGTCGTATAGAAGCAATTGATACTCTCCATCAGCATCGCTCCAGCACGCTAAATGTTTCCCGTCTGGTGACCAAGCAGGACTGCGCTCAGCAACGCCAGAAGTATTCGTAATGTTGGATACAAAGCCTTCTGTTGCTGGTAAATTAAATAATTCGCCTCTGGCTTGAACAACCACACGATTACCATCTGGACTCAACGTCGCATTTTGTACATAATCCTCTACTTTTTTTATTTCAGGAATGAGATCTTTTTGGTCTGAAATAATTTGAATATTAACTTCATTGGTTTCGCCGGAAACTATGTTGTACAGGTATAAGTTACCTCCAACTTCAAAGATAATTTCACTATTGCTACTTTCTGGAAATGTAATGTCATAATCTTTGAATTGGGTTAATTGACTATTGGTTTTGGTATTTAAATCATACTTCCAAAGGTTATTTCTTTTGTTTGGCCCATTGTCAGACATGTAAAAGATAGTCTCTCCAATCCACATCGGCAGTTCGTCATTTGCAGTATTATTTGTAATGTTTTCTGTTTTAAACGTTTTGAGGTCAAAAACTAAAATGTCTGGAGCTGTGCCTCCTCTATAACGTTTCCAATTTCGAGATACTCTAGATCGATCAGTGTAAGCAATTTTGTTGCCGTCATCGGAAAAAGCGGCATATTCTCCATAAGGAACACTTAACTTTTCGGGAGTGCCACCTTCAGACGATACGGTATAAAATTGACTGTAGCGTTGACGTCCACTTTCCCTAGATGAAGCGAATAGTACAGACTTTCCATCCGGTGTCCAACCTAATACTTTGTCATTCATGCCATGATAGGTTAATCGTTTTGGAATACCTCCTTTAACGTTAATGACATAGACATCACTGTTTCCATTATAATTGGCGGTGTAGGCAATCATTTTACCATTAGGGGAAAAGCGAGGGAAACTTTCTGCTCCAGCAGGTGAGCTTAATCTGTTGGCAATACCTCCAGATTTAGACACTATCCAAACATCATTACCATAAGTAAAGGTGATGTGTGTATCTGAAACATCTGGATATTGCATTAATTTACCGCTAATTTGTGCAGATAGTGCGGTTATACTAAACAACAGAATTAAAAGAAGAATTGATTTTTTCATTGTATTTGATTGATTTTGATTAATAAGTTCCTAAATTACTAAAAGTCTTTGAGCCTAAATTGAAATGATCTGAAATATTAAATCTAATCCAGTTGATGTAAAGTTTTAATTATGAATAGGTTTACCTTATTACTGGGAATCATAAAAGTTATCAAAATTGATATAAATTGCGAAGAAATGGATAAATTATTCTATAAATATTTGTGTAATATTTAAGGGTTTTGATTCGAAAATACGTTAAATTTGTTATGTTAATCTTTAACAAATATTGACCCAAATGATTCAGTCTATTACCGTAAATACTGGTTGTAATTCAACGGTTAACTTAAGTACTTATTTCGATTTTCGTAGCCCATACTTTTATAATCATATATTAGAAAAAAGGAAATGTAAATTTTGATTCTTTTTTGAGATTATATTTCTATTTAATAATGAATTCTAACAAAGTATTACACTAAGAAGTGACCTATCACAACCCCTTTTTATCTAAAAATTTCAAATCTATTTGGCTAAAACATTTTACCTCAAAAAGTGACGAAGTAAAATCTTTCAAGTTCTTTGCAGATTTGGAATTTGTGAAATTTCATAATAGCCTCATTTATGTTAATGTAGGTGAAACCTATACTAAAGGTGTGGATTATACCATCCATTCAGGAGACGATTCTGATTTAAATAATAAAACAGTTTTAGTTTATGATGTTCCAACTTATTTTGAGTTGGACACAACTCAACTAGGCCAAAAAATCAAATTGCTCAAGTCTAAACAATATCCAGGATTTTTAATTGAAACCAGCAAGTATAATAGTTTAAATGACTATATGCTCGATAATTTTAATAGAAATAGTAGGAATAAAAATAACAAGTATAAGAGACGACTGGAAGAGTCATTTAACATTAGCTATAAAATGTTTTATGGAGATATTTCAAAGTCTGAATATGACTTCATTTTTAAAGCATTCAAACTTTTATTAGAAAAACGTTTTGCCGATAAACAGATTACCAATAATAATTTAGACCCAAAGGAATGGTCTTTTTATTATGAAGTGGCATTTCCATTGATATTAGAAAAGAAGGCATCACTATTTGTCGTATATGATAATGATAAGCCCATTGGTGTGACCTTAAGTTATTTATCTAAAAACACCCTTTTTGATGCCATCACAGTTTTTGATATCGATTATTATAAATTTCATTTGGGTGCAGTGACCATAATGAAATTGATAGAGTGGTGTATCGATAATGGAATGGAAAACCTAGATTTCTCAAAAGGCTATTTTGAATATAAATCGCGATGGTGTACCAAACAATATGATTTTGAATATCATATATTCTATGATAGCACGTCTGTAACATCTAAAGTTTTGGCATCTACACTAAAAAGCAAATACGATTTAAAACAAAAGCTTAGAGAGAAAAAATTAAACGAAACATTACATAAGTTAACCCATAAGTTTACTGAAAAAGAATCTGAAAAAACAGAAAAAGTTTATTATCAATTTTCTGATACTAATTTAAGCGAAACGGAAGAAGAACGTACTTTAATTGATTTTAAATCTGGCAACAACAGAGCTATAAAATTAATGATTTTTGAATTCCTTTACCTTTATCAAGAAAACTATAATCATATTCAATTATTTCAATTTAAAAAACATAAGAATAGTTACCTTGTTGAAGGACGTAAAAAATCTATTTTGGTTAAAGTCAATCACTAATAACATACTTTAAACAATAAGTTGTAGCTCACCAATAACAATTTAAATATGGATCAAATTGCTGTTTAATTCACTTCAGTTTCTAATATTTTTACCAATAGTCTATGTGCTTTATTGGTTTGTATTTAAGAAAAATCTTAAATATCAAAATATATTAGTAATTGTTGCTAGTTATATATTTTACGGTTGGTGGGATTGGCGATTTTTATTCCTTATTGCGTTCAGTACGTTAGTCGATTTTTATGTAGGTCAGCGTATCTATAAACACATTGATAACAAACAGAAGGCAAAACATTGGTTGTGGGTCAGTCTGTTTTTTAATATAGGCTTACTCGGATTCTTTAAGTATTACAATTTCTTCATTGATTCATTTATTGATTCATTTAGTGCGTTTGGCTACGAAATAAAAAGTACATGGACCTTGCGTATTATTTTACCTATAGGTATTTCCTTTTATACGTTTCAGACCATGTCGTATTCTTTCGATATCTATTATAAAAAGCTAAAACCGACCCGGAATTTTGTCTCCTTTGCAGCTTTCGTTGCTTTTTTTCCGCAGTTGGTTGCTGGTCCAATAGAGCGTGCTTCAAATTTGTTAAATCAAATAAATACCAAACGTGTATTTAAATACGACCAAGCTTCAAGTGGCTTAAAATTGATTCTTTGGGGATTTTTTAAAAAGTTAGTCATTGCGGATTCATTGGCACCTATGGTCGATGATATTTTTGCCAATTATGCGTCCTATCCAGCTTCCACATTAATTTTGGGAGTGTGCCTATTTAGTTTTCAAGTGTATGGCGATTTTAGTGGTTACACCGATATTGCCATTGGTACGGCTAAATTGTTTGGTATTGAATTGATGTCCAACTTTAAATTCCCAAATTTCTCAAGAAATATAGCAGAATACTGGCAACGTTGGCACGTGTCCCTATCGACTTGGTTTAGACATTATTTATATATTCCGTTAGGTGGTTCTAGGGTCAGCAAACTCAAATCCATTAGAAATATCATCATTATATTTTTGGTCAGTGGCTTGTGGCATGGTGCCAATTGGACGTTTGTGTTTTGGGGAGCCATTCATGCTGCGCTTTATATTCCGGTGTTTTTAATGGGAAGAAATCGGCTGTATGCTAATAATGTAATTGCTGAGAATAGTTGGCCTTCCGTAAAAGAAGTCCTTCAAGTTGTACTTACTTTTATTTTGGTTACGTTTTCTAGAATATTTTTTAGATCACCATCCATAAATGATGCTTTTAATTACATCAGCCAGATTGTTAATAATTTTACATATCAAGCTTACGTACATCCAATGGGTTACAGAATGCTGGATTTTTACGTGCTGATAGCGTTGTTTACGTTTTACGAATATCTTATCCGCAAAGATGAACGTCATCCATTCAAGTTTAAAAGCCCTATTGTAAGATTGCTAATATATGCTCTGATAATAATCAGTATATTACTGTTTTATGATGATGGTGTAAACAGATCATTCATTTATTTTCAATTTTAGATCTGATGAAAAAGTTTATTTTAAAAACCATACTATATATTGTACTCATACTCGCTATTGTTGAAGTTGTAGTAGGGGTATTCCATTTATATACTGAAGATCCACCTCGTTTTATAGATGAGTTTGGTGTTGAGAAACGTGTGCCAGGTAATACAGGTTATGCTGTTACTGGAAATAGAAATCAAAATTATTCAAGATTTAGCATTAATAAAGCAGGTTTCAATTCGCATCGTGAGTTTACACCCACTATAGATAAGTTTGAAATTGCCTTAATTGGAGACTCCTTTATAGAAGGCTTTCATCAAGATTTTGATGATTCCACAGGAAAAAAAATAGAGGATAGAATACCCAATTCTGAAGTTTATGAATATGGCTATTCGGGTTATGATTTGGCAAACCAGATGCACCTCATTAAGGCTTATAGAAAAGACTTTGATTTAATTGATGAAATCATCATTTATCTTAATTACGAAAGTGATTTAGATCGTGCTGTGTATGAACCAAATTACGATCGTTTAAAGTTGGTGAATTCAACGCCATTTAAGATAAGGGACAATATTAAAATTTTAGCTTACGGTTCTAAAATAGGAATTTTGGAACCTCTTAAACGTATGGTTAGCGGAAAAGCATTTGAAGAGCCAAAAAATGGATATCAAACTAATGAAATAGAAGCTATCGATGAATCCAAACAAAAAACGATAGATCTACAACGTATTGAAAATTTTAAGAGTTTAATAAATCTATATGGTTTTAATAAAAGCAAAACATCTCTTTTGTTAGATTCAAGAAAAACAAGTTCACGGTTTTTAGACTATTGTGAAGCCAATCATATAAACGTTATAGATTTTGCAGATAACATGAAGAATTCTAAAAAAGCAACAACATTAATCTATGACTGGCATTGGAACAATCATGGACGAGATTTAATTGCAACTACAATTGCTGACTACATAAAGTCGAAAAGAAATTAGATGATATGAGCAAAAAGATAATAATGATTGCAGGTGATTGGAACTATCCAAAAATGGTTTATCAGAGCCTGATAACTGATTTTAACATTGAACATATAATTATAGACCGAGGAGAGCGTACATCGACAATGTTGAAACGAAGAGTTAAAAGGCTAGGTGTTGTTCATGTTATGGGTCAGTTACTGTTTCGAATAATTGCAGTAACATACATTAATAAAACTTCAAAAAAACGATTTCAAGAAATTCTAGATAAAAACGGTATCAGTGAAACTAATTTTCCATCAGAAAAGACTACCGAAGTTACATCAATTAATTCTGAAGAAGGACGTCAAATTTTAAAAGAACTGAACCCAGATATTGTTGTTATTGTTACTACTAGAATATTGTCAAAAAAGACATTAGAATCGATAAGTGCTCACTTTATCAATATACATGCTGGTATTACACCATATTATAGAGGGTTGCATGGAGCCTATTGGGCACTTATTAATAAAGACGAAGAACATTGTGGCGTAACCGTGCATTTGGTTGATGCAGGCATTGATACAGGAAATATACTGTACCAAGAAACCATAACGGAAAGCATTACTCCCCAAGATAATTTTATGAGTTATACGTATCTACAATTGGCAAAAGCACTACCACTTCTAAAAAAAGCGATTAGGGATATTGAGTCCGATTCTTTAACATCCACAGCGCACGCTAAGGAAGCAGTAAATAACAAATTATTCTATCATCCGACGTTTTGGTTCTATCTATATAACAGATGGTCTAGGGGAATCAAGTAATTCTATATCAATTATAGCAACAATATTGGCTTACAAGTTTGGAGCTATTAAAATTCTAAAACAAATTGTAAGGGTAAAAGACATCATTGAAAAGTTTCACGAGTATAAAGAAAATCAAAGAAAATCAAAAATTCCAATAGACACTTCAAAATTGAAGTCATGAAATCTGAACATGTTGATACCGCGGTTTTGGATGAGATAAATAATAATACTGATGCATTAATGGCACTTAGACGGTTAATTTTCGATTTCCTATATAATTCTGATGAAAAACATAAATATATTTAGCTTTATAAGCTAAAAAACAAGTCGGGTTCCTTTTTAGTTGTAGGCAAAAATGTTCAGCTGAAATTACATTATAAAAGCAATTTTTATAGGAACTATAAGCTTTTTTGTGTTCACATTAAAATAATATATGTTTTGTTGAGTTCGACTTTTCGTAATCTTATTTTAAAATAAACCACTGATTTCACCACTATCGCTAATGTCTATACCTTCAGATGCAGGATGCGCTGGCAAACCTGGCATTCGCATAATATCACCTGTGATTGGTATTAAAAAACCTGCGCCAGAAGCGATTTCAATTTCCCTTACCGTTATATTAAAACCTTTTGGACGACCTAATAATTTAGGATCGTCAGATAGGGACTTTTCGGTTTTTGCAACACATATCGCTAAGTTGTCCAAACCGAGTTTTTTAATACGTTTCAGTTGGCGTTTAGCATTAGACGTATATTCTACATGGTCAGCGCCATAGATCTTTTGAGCAATGGTTTCGATTTTAGACTCAACGTCATTATCCCATTGGTATAAAGGTTTAAATTTAGATTTAGAGGTTTCAACAATCTCAATAACATGTTGTGCTAATTCAATGGCGCCTTCTCCGCCTTTGGCCCAGACGTCTGCAACGGCAACACGAATATTTTTAGCTTTTGCAAAATCTTTAATGGATTCAATTTCTTCTGTAGTGTCCGTTTCAAATCGGTTTATGGCAATTACAGGAGTTACACCAAATTGCAAGATGTTTTCTATATGTTTTTCAAGATTAGGTAAGCCATTTTCTAAAGCTTCGACATTTGGTGTTTTTAATGATTTTAAATCTGCGCCACCATGGTATTTCAAAGCTCTAATTGTTGTGGTTAATACAACGGCTTTAGGTGAAATATTTGCACTTTGACATTTAATATCAAAGAATTTTTCAGCACCTAGATCACACCCAAAGCCTGCTTCTGTAATGGTGTAATCAGAAAAGGTCATTCCCATTAATGTGGCAATAACGGAATTTGTGCCCTGTGCAATATTTGCAAAAGGACCACCATGTATAATGGCGGGATTTCCTTCTATGGTCTGAACTAAATTGGGTTTAATGGCATGCTGTAATAAACTAGCCATGGCACCGGCAACTTTTAGGTCTTTGGCATAAACAGGTTGGTTAGAAAACGTATAACCGATAAAAATGTTTCCAAGACGTTTTTTTAAATCATTTAAATCTTTGGCAATACAAAGAATAGCCATAATCTCAGAAGCTGCAGTAATATCAAAACCGGTCTCTCTTGGAATGCCAGAAGTTGTACCTCCCAAACCAATCACTATGTTTCTTAATGCTCTATCGTTAACATCAAATACGCGTTTCCATGTAATGGTTCTTGGATCTATACCTAATGAATTAGTTTTACTTTGAATGTTATTGTCAATTATGGCTGACAGTAAATTATTGGCTTTTTCAATTGCCGAAAAATCACCCGTAAAATGTAAGTTAATGTCTTCCAAGGGTAAAACCTGCGCATAACCACCTCCCGTTGCGCCTCCTTTAATCCCAAATACAGGGCCTAATGAAGGTTCCCTCAGCACAACTGTGGTTTTCTTCTTTAATCTATTTAACGCTTCAGATAAACCAATGGATATTGTCGTTTTTCCTTCTCCAGCAGGTGTTGGTGAAATAGCAGACACCAAAACCAGATGGCTCGCTTTCGCTTTTGCATTATTTATTAATGAAAGTGGAATCTTAGCTTTGTTCTTCCCATACATTTCAATAAGGTCTGGATCTATTCCTAATTTTTCAGCTATTTCTGTTATGGGCTTTAAATTAACTTTTTTGGCTATCTGAAGATCTGTCATAATAAGATTAGTGTTTAGTCAGTTATCAAAATTAAAAAATCAGCCACAATTTAATTGTGATTTTTATCATGTCTAAACGTGTATTTTTTTTCTTTTATGAGATAATACATTAAAGATTGTAACTTTGTATAAAAATTTAAAGATGCACAAAGCAGGTTTTGTAAATATTATTGGTAATCCTAACGTAGGTAAATCCACGTTGATGAATGCGTTTATTGGTGAAAAATTATCGATAATTACATCCAAAGCACAAACGACTAGACACCGAATTTTAGGGATTGTGAATGGGGAGGATTTCCAGATGATATTAAGTGATACGCCAGGCATCATTAAACCAGCTTATGAATTACAAGAATCTATGATGGATTTTGTAAAGTCCGCTTTTGACGATGCCGATGTTTTGATTTACATGGTTGAGATAGGAGAGAAGGAATTAAAAGACGAAGCGTTTTTCAATAAGATTACCAATTCAAAGATTCCTGTGTTGTTGTTGTTGAATAAGATTGACAAATCCAATCAAGAACAGTTAGAGGAACAATCAGAATTATGGCAAACCAAAGTTCCAAATGCGGAATTCTTTCCTATTTCTGCAACTGAAGGCTTTAATATTCAGAATGTATTTAATAGAATCATAGAATTATTACCAGAGTCTCCAGCATTTTACCCAAAAGATCAATTAACGGATAAACCAGAACGTTTTTTTGTAAACGAAGCCATTAGGGAAAAAATCTTGATGCACTACAAAAAAGAGATTCCATATGCCGTTGAGGTAGATACGGAAGAATTTTTTGAAGAAGAAAACATCATTAGAATGCGGTCCGTAATTATGGTTGAACGTGAAACCCAAAAAGGAATTATCATTGGTCATAAAGGATTTGCCTTAAAACGTGTCGGCGTAGAAGCACGAAAAGATTTGGAAAAGTTCTTCGGAAAGCAAGTGCATCTGGAACTGTATGTGAAAGTGAATAAAAACTGGAGGAGCAATCAGAATCAGTTGAAGCGTTTTGGGTATAATCAACGATAAGTTCTAAGTGTTTCTTCCATAAAGCCATGCAGCTTATACATTTCTGGTTTTCCTTTAGAGCGTCCAATTCTTCCGGCAAAGTACAATACAAACCAGATTACAACCATAAAAAGGGTAAGGGACAATTGTATGGCATAAGAATCATTTAAAGTTGCATTGGTATAAGCCCAAATTCCGAAGCCAAAAAATAGGCCTGCAACTATAAAATGTAAAAACATAAACAGCGTCCAAACAGTTGGTTTAGGCCCAAATAAACCATGAACTATGGATTTGTCACTGCCTTCTTCGTTGATTTCCAAATGTAGCTGTGGCGACCAAAAGTGCTGATCTTTTTTAGGGAATTTAATAAAAACGTGATCGTCAATTCTAGAAACGATAAATTCCGTTTGATGAGATTTCCTTTCTTCAAAGCTTTCCAAAAGTGTTTCGTTATGAGTAGGCACTTCAAATTTAAAGCGAGGTCTTAAAACGATTTCATTGGGAAGTGACATACTATTTTGCAATTACAAAATGGGTTAACGTAAAATTATAAATTCACATCGTCTGTTAATTGAAAACTCTGTTTCAGTACAGTTATCACCACAAGGCACCAACGGTTTAGTTTCTCCAAAACCTTTAGATGTTAATCGTGCTCTAGAAATACCGTTTTGTACCATATATTCTAGTGTCGCACGTGCCCGTTTTTCAGAAAGATCCATGTTAAATTCATAACTGGCTCTAGAATCTGTATGTGCGCCAAGTTGTATTTCCATTCTAGGATATTTTTTAAGTAAAGCCACTAATACATCTAAGGTTTTAGCTGCTTGTTCTTTAATATCCCATTTGGCGAAGTCGAAATAAATATTTTCTAATTCAATATAGGTGTTGCCTTCTGTATCCTCAGTGACTATTTCTTCGGCATCTTTATAGGATTCAATTTCCAATTCAATGTTAAATTCGATGTTGCCTTTGTCATTAGTGTCAAAAAACTCAACTTGAGGAATATATTTAGGCTGAAAACCTTCAACTGAATACTTTTGGTTAGGTTGAGTGCTTAACTTGTATTTACCATCTTCTCCCACAAGTTGCTCTGCCACTACATTGCCATCGTCATCAAATAATGTAACTGTGGTATTAGGTAAGATTTCGCCAGTAACTTTATCTGTAACCAACCCTTCTATATAATAGCTTCTTTCATTTTCAATACGTTTGAAGGTATAGATATTATCAACTCCAGAACGATTAGAAGACAAATAGCCTGTGTTTAAAGAGTCAATAACCACAAACGCAAAATCATCCTTTTCACTATTAATGGATTCTCCCATATTTAAAGCGTCTAAATACTTATCGTTGTTCACACTACTTGAAAACAAATCTAAACCACCAAAACCAGGTTTACCATTGGAGGCATAATACAGTGTGCTGTCTTTAGCTACAAATGGAAATTGCTCTCGTCGAACTGTATTTATATTTGCACCTAGATTAATGGGTTGTCCATAAATGTTTCCATCGAAAATATCTACATAAAAAATATCGAAAGATCCTAAGGAATTTGGCATATCACTAGAAAAATACAGTTTGGTTTCATCGTTATTTAATGCAGGATGCATAGTAGAGTAGGTGTCACTAGAAAAAGGTACAGCTTCTACGTTCGTCCATTCATCATCAACCAATTCGGCTTTAAAAATACTGACAACTGCAATTTTTGTAGAATCCAAATCAATACGTTTTTTGAGGTTTCTGGAAAAATACATGGTTTTGCCATCTTTTGTAAATACAGCATTACTTTCGTGTTGTTGAGACGTGTTTATTTTCTTGTTGAAAGGTTCTATACTATCCAAAGCCATAGTTTCTCCTGTTGAAACTGTAGCTTCATATAAATCTAAATAAGGCTTCCCATTCCATTGGTAGTTTGGGTTTTTTAAGTTTTTAGTAGAAGCAAAAACAATTTTATCGCCATAAATACCAACTCCAAAATTAGAACCACCAACATCACCTGTTAAACTTTCCAGTTCATATTTGTATGGGATAATCCGATTTAATAAGGATTTAAAGTTGTCTGTATTTATAGGATTATTTAAGTGCAGTGTTGAAATTTCATCTGCTTCCTTATAATTTTTAGTGCCTTTCAAGACATCAAAATATTTAAAATAAAAATCCTCAGTTAATTCTTCAAAGTCCCCTTTTAAATCATACACCTGTTTGTATGCTCTGTAAGCACTTTCAAATTCAGAATTGTAATAATAGCAGTCGCCTAACTTCTCTAAATTAGCAGCCGTTTTTGGAAGTTGCGAATAAATCTCAGCAGCTTCGACATAGGCTCTGTTTTCATACAGATCATCTGCTTTATTGGATTGGGAAAAACATAAGCTTCCCCATGTTAAAATGGCAAATAAGAAATATAGTTTAAACGTTTTCATTTGTCTTCAATTAGAAAAATCTTGGCGACTTGTCGAAGCCTTTTCTGGAACTTCCAATATTAAATAATAGCATTATTTCGTGTGATCCAGAATTAAATCGACCTAAATTAGATATGGTATGGTCGTAAGCATAACCAATACGAATCGCATCGGTCATCGAAAAATTAACCATACCAGTATAAGAATCATCAAAACGATAACCTAAACCAAACTCTACAGCATTATCATATCTAATATTAGCATTTAAATCCAACGATAAAGGGGCGCCATTAACGTATTTCGTCATAATGGAAGGTTTAAGTTTAAATTTATCACTCAAATCAAAAACATAACCACCCGTAAAGAAAAAGTGAATGTTTTCAGAACCTTGGGTTACGATGCCACTATCTTCTTCAAGATGTTTTGTTTCCAATAAATTTGGTGCAGAAAAACCAATGTAATAATGCTCCGAGAAAAGAAATAATCCAGCGCCAATATTTGGAAAGGTTCGGCTAATATTTTCTGCAAAAGCTTGATCTGGTTCTGGATCAGAATATACAAATCCATCAAAGTTAGTGTCAAAAATTGTGGCACCAGCTTTTACTCCAAAAGATAATTTAGTTTCAGTACCAATGGGAAGCACATATGCAATATCTGCATAAGCGCTCGTTTGTTTAACAATATCGCCAATTTCGTCATGGACTATAGATATTCCGCCTTCCATACGGTTTGTAATGGTAGAGTGCAAAAAATAGGAAGCTGTCGTCGGTCCTCCAATAGATCGTGCCCATTGTGTACGATAAAGCAAACCAAGATTCATCATGGTATTGTCGTCAGTAGCATAAGCAGGATTTATGACACTCATATTATACATATATTGGGTGTATTGCGGATCTTGCTGAGCATGCGATATTAATCCAAACAAGAGAATCAATATAGTAATGTAATATGTTGTTATTTTATTAATCATTTTAATAGGTCGTATTTATCTACTTAGATAAACTCTGCCTTGTACAGGTTCAGTTTCTCCATCATTAAATTCTATGATATAAAAATAGACGCCAACAGGTAGAACAGTGGTGTTGTTTTTCCAAGTTCCATCCCACTGAGGAGAATCTTTAACCCCTTCGTAAAGGATGTTGCCATATCTATTATAAACGCTTACTTTAAAGTTAGGATAAAGATCTTCTAAAAATAATATATCAAAAGTATCATTGACACCATCGTTATTTGGAGAAAAACCATCAGGTATTAAAAGGCTACCAATACATTCAATAAGATTTATGGTCACTTCAAGTCTTGTTGTGCTTTCACAACCATTTTCAGTAAGGATTGATGCATAATAAACTTCGTTGTGTTGAAGAATTTCTGAACCATTATAGGCAATACCACCTTGCGGTTGGTCGTACCAAACAATAGCATCTAGATCTACAATGTTATTGGTTAAATCATCTATAGTAGCATTGTCCTCAATACAAAACTCTGCACCATTATTGATGATTTGAGGTGTTGGAGGATCTTCTACCAAAATTTTAATCGGAACAACATTTTGTGTATCACCAGCACATGCTAGCCCTGTAAAGAAAATTTCCAATAATGTAACTCTTGTGGTGCCTATATTCGGTAATAAATTTTGAGGTACCACAAATGAAGAATTTCCACCTACAACAGTAATTAAAACTGTATTTGTAGATGAATTAGCATCACTAAGTTCATACACGATGGTATAATCGTCATCCAACAATTGGTTTGCTCCTGTAATATTAATAATTGCGTCTCCGCCTATGCAAATATTATCGTCCGTAAGTGTAAGGCCTGTAACATCAGGTAAATCTATGAAGTTAACAGTTATAATGGCTTCATCTGTAAGGTTACATTCTGTTGACGTTACGGTATACGTATAATCACCTGCACTATCAACTGTAGGGTCAAACACACCTGTTCCGCTTGCTAATGCAGGTGTCCATGTTCCGGTTATGTCTGGAAAACCTCCAAGGCTGTCAATTAAATCTACAGGATCTGTGTCATCAATACATATATTTAAAGTACCATCAATACCAGCGATTGGTGGTGCAATAATCGTAACTTCGACTAAAGCTGTAACATCAGGACAAGAAGATGTGTCATCTGAAACCGTATACGTGTAAGTTCCGGCAGGATCAACGAGAGGATCAAAAACTCCAGTTCCACTGGTTAATGCAGGAGACCAAATTCCATTGGTTTCTGGTGTTCCGCCTAAACTGTCGAATAAGTCGGTTGCAGCGTCGTTACTACAAAATTCAATTGACCCATCAGTACCAGCATCATTGGCTACAGAAATCGTAACGCTTACCATTGCAGAACTAGTACCACATGAATTATTTATAGTATAGATATAATCGCCAGCAGCATCAATTGTAGGATCAAATAGTCCTGTACCACTTGTTAAAGTTGGCGTCCATGTTCCATCAGTTTGCGGTGTTCCTCCTAAACTATCTATTAAGTCTACTATTGAATCGCTTGAACAGATGTCCAATGCGCCATCAATACCAGCATCAGGCGATTGGGCTAATGATACCACAACTTCTGCAGTGGCATCTGGGCAAGTTGTACCAGCATTGGAAACTGTATAGGTATACGTTCCTGCTGCATCAATAGCAGGATCAAAAATTCCTGTTGTACTTGCTAATTCAGGAGTCCAAATTCCACCAATATCAGGTGTTCCGCCTAAACTATCAAATAAATCTACAGAGGCATCAGTAGCACAAAGTTCTATTGCGCCATCAGTTCCTGCTTCATTTGCTGTTGAAATAGAAACCGTGACTTGGGCAGCAGTAGTACCACAAGAATTACTTAAAGTATAATTGTAAATTCCGGCTGCATCAACGGCTGGATCAAAAACGCCTGTTCCGCTGGTGAGTGTAGGTGTCCAAGTTCCACCAACATCTGGTGTACCTCCTAAACTGTTGAATAAATCCACAGAGGCATCCGTACTACAAAATTCAATTGAACCATCGGTTCCTGCATCATTTGTATCAGATAACGAAACCGTCACGATTGCAGAGCTATTGCCGCATATATTGTTTAATGTATAAGTGTAAATACCTTCAGGATCCGTATTTGGATCAAAAACCCCTGTTCCACTTGTAAGCGTAGGAGACCATATTCCACCAATATCAGGTGATCCAGAAAGACTATCAAATAAATTTACAGTTGTTGTACTACCACATAAATTCAGTACGCCGTCATTGCCAGCATTCGGAACTTCTGAGACGGCAACTGTCACTGTTGCAGTGGCATCAGGACAAACAGTTGCTCCACTTGAAACTGTATACGTATAGATTCCAGAAGCATCAACCATAGGATCGAAAATACCAGTTCCACTTGCAAGTGCAGGTGTCCAAGTTCCACTAACATCTGGTGTTCCACCTAAACTATTGAATAAGTCGAGTGTTGCATCAGTAGTACAAAGGTTGAGTGTACCATCGGTTCCTGCATCATTTGTATCCGATAAAGAGACGGTCACTGTTGCAGAACTCGTTCCACAGGAATTGGTTAAGGTATAAGTATAAACCCCTTCTGGGTCTGTAGTTGGATCGAAAACTCCAGTTCCACTAATAAGTGCAGGTGTCCAAGTTCCGCCTGATTCAGGTGTTCCTGAAAGACTATTAAATAAATCTACTGTACTTGTTGAATCACATAAGTTTAGTGTGCCGTCGTTTCCTGCGTCTGGTCCAGTTAAAATTGAGACCGTGACTGTTGCAATTGCATCAGGACAAGGCGTTGAAGCGTTTGAAATGGTATAAGTATAAATACCATTAGCGTCAACCGAAGGATCAAATATACCAGTGCCACTTGTCAGTGTAGGTGTCCATGTTCCGCCAACGTTTGGCGTTCCACCTAAACTGTCGAATAAATCCACAGTTGTATCCGTAGCACAAAGGTCGAGCGTACCGTCAGTTCCAGCATCATTTGTATCAGATAAAGAAACCGTTACAGTAGCAGAACTTGTTCCACAAGAATTGGTTACTGTATACGTATAAATACCTTCTGGATCTGTATTTGGGTCAAAAACTCCCGTTCCACTCGTAAGTGTAGGAGTCCAAGTTCCACCTGTTTCAGGTGTACCAGAAAGACTATTGAATAAGTTAACTGTATTTGTTGAATCACATAGATTTAGTGTGCCGTCGTTTCCTGCATCAGGTCCTGCTAAAATTGAGACCGTAACTGTTGCAGATGCATCAGGACAAGGTGTTGAAGCGTTTGAAACGGTATAATTATAAATTCCAGCCGCATCAACCATAGGATCAAAAATACCAGTTCCACTTGTCAGTGCAGGTGTCCAAGTTCCGCCAAGATTTGGCGTTCCACCTAGACTTTCGAATAAATCCACAGTTGCATCCGTAGCACAAAGATCGAGCATACCGTCAGTTCCTGCATCATTTGTATCAGATAAAGAAACCGTTACAGTAGCAGAACTTGTTCCACAAGAATTGGTTACTGTATACGTATAAATACCTTCTGGATCTGTATTTGGGTTAAAATCTCCCGTTCCACTCGTAAGTGTAGGGGTCCAAGTTCCACCAGTTTCGGGTGTTCCTGCAAGACTATTAAATAAATCTACTGTATTCGTTGAACCACATAGGTTTAGTGTACCGTCGTTTCCCGCGTCAGGTTCTAGTAAAATAGTTACAATAACTGTAGCAGAATCATCAGGACATAAAGTGGTACTATTAGAAACGGTATAGGTATAAATTCCAGCAGCGTCCGTTGCTGGATCAAAAACACCTGTGCCACTTGTTAGTGCAGGCGCCCAAGTTCCTCCAACGTCTGGAGTTCCTCCTAAACTGTTGAATAAATCTATTGCTGTATCATTAGAACATAGTTCTACAACCGCATTGTTACCAGCTTCGTTAGCATCGATAACTGAAACCGTGACCGTTGCTGAACTGTTTCCACATAAAGCCGAGTTAATTGTGTAGGTATAAACGCCTTCAGGATCTAAGCTGGCATCAAAAACTCCTGTTCCACTCGTAAGAGCAGGTGACCATGTTCCTCCTGTTTCAGGCATACCACCAAGACTATTAAATAAATCTGCAGAACTGTTCAAGCTACATAACGTTAGCATGCCATCTAAACCAGCATCAGGAGCTGTTTCTATAGAAACTATAACTGTTGCTGAATCATCGATACAGGTTCCTGTTCCAGAAATTGTATAGGTATAAGTGCCAGCTGTATCAACTAAAGGATCAAAAATTCCTGTTCCACTTGTTAATGTAGGTGTCCAAATTCCTCCAGTTTCAGGAGTACCTCCAAGACTATCAAAAAGATCAATCGTACCATCATCAGTACAAACAGTAACTGAACCATCAATTCCGGCTTCTTGGAAAGGTGAAACTGTTATGTTAACCGTAGCTGTATCATCAGCACAAGGAGATGTACCTGTAACCGTGTAGGTATAGGTGCCATCAGCATCAACCAAAGGGTCAAATATTCCTGTACCACTAGTTAATGCAGGTGTCCAGGTACCACCAACATCAGGTGTGCCACTAAGACTATCAAACAAATCGAATGTTCCGTTATTACTACAAATATTTTCTACGCCATCCATACCTGCATTCGGAGCAATTTCTATGGAGACTTCAACGATGGCTGTGTCATCACTACAAGGTCCAGTTCCTGAGGTTGTATAAGTGTATGTTCCAGCCGTATCAATAGAAGGATCAAATAGTCCTGTACCACTTGTTAGCGATGGTGTCCAAGTTCCTCCTGTTTCAGGTGTACCACCAAGACTATCGAAAAGATCAATTGCGCCATCATTGCTACAAACGGTTAGCGAACCGTCCGATCCGGCATTTTGAAAAGGTATTATTGAAATTGTTACGGTTGCCGTTGCATCAGCACAAGGACTAGTTCCTGTAACCGTATAGGTATAAGTGCCATCAGCATCAACTAAAGGGTCAAATATATTGGTGCCACTCGCAAGAGCAGGCGTCCAAGTTCCCCCGACTTCAGGTGTGCCTTCAAGCGCATCGAACAAATTAATTGTTCCTTCGTTATCACATATATCGACCACAGCATCAATTCCTGCATCTGGTGCTTCTATTACTACAACATTTACTTCTGCCGAAACATCAGAACATGGCGGTGTTCCTGATATTGTGTACGTATAAATTCCAGCGGTATCAATTGAAGGATTAAAAATTCCTGTTCCACTATTAAGTGCAGGAGTCCAAGTTCCACCAACTTCTGGTGTACCACCGAGGCTATCAAATAAATCGACTAATGCAAAATCATTACTACAAATGGTAAGTGAACCATCAGAGCCAGCAATTGGTAATGGTACAACGGTTACTGCAACCGTTGCAGATTCATCCGGACAAGGCGCATTTCCTGTAAAGGAATAGGTATAATTGCCTGCAGAATCAACTAATGGATCAAAAATTCCCGTTCCGCTATTTAATGATGGCGACCAAATGCCACCAGTATCTGGTGTGCCGCCAAGGCTGTCAAATAAATCTATGGTTCCGTTATTATCGCAAATATCTATAGTTCCGTCTTCACCAGCATCATTAAACGTTGTAACGGAAACATCAACTGTTGCCGAAGCATCAGGGCAAGGTGCGGTTCCAGTTACGGTGTAGGTATAAATACCATCTGCGTCTAAAGCTGGATCAAATATTCCTGTGCCACTTGCGAGAGCTGGCGACCAGACTCCACCTATTTCAGGAGTACCACCTAAACTTAAAAATAAATCGACAGGTCCATTGTTGTTACATAGATTCGATGTGCCGTTTGTTCCTGCATTTGGTTCTGGAATTATGGAAACAGTAACCTTTGCAGACTCATCGGGACAACTATTTCCTGAAACTACAGTATAGGTGTAATCTCCAGTAGGATCAATATTTGGATCATAAACACCAGTTCCGCTATTTAATGATGGTGACCATGAACCTCCAGCATCAGGTGTACCACCAAGAGAAGTGAAAAGGTCAAAAGTTGTACCCAAATTATTATCACAAATATCTAATATCCCATCTTCGCCTGCATTGGGACCTATATCCAAAATTACCACAACCATAAGTCGGGCTGTACTTTCACACGGAGGATCTAAAGTGGTCCCATAATACGTTTGCCCATTAATTAATGGCGTATTTGCTGGTAAAGGAAATGCAGAGAATAATGAGATATACCAATTGTTATTGCCACTAGCTACTAAATCTCCAACGGTTGGTACGGATCCTGGTGCGCTACAAAAGTTTTGAATCATATCTCCTATAGGCATAGGCGTTGCGCCAACATTTACCAATACAGTTAACCTCGATGTTCTACAACTTCCATCTAGACTGGCTTGATCTGCATAGTATAATGTGTCATCCATTAATATGTCAGTATCATTTAATGGCGTGCCTCCTGAAGGTGATAGGTACCATTGCACATCGTTTCCTATGGCTTCTAAACTCGCAACAGTTGCTAGTGTAGGATCATCTAAACAAACGCCTTGAAAGGGACTTCCAACTGGTGGGCCGTAAATAGTAATGTCTACTCGCGCTCGTGGACCACATGTCCCAGTATTATCGTCGGCATAGTAATCCTCACCACTTATAAGACTGGCAGAATTTGGTAAAGGTGTAGTTGACGTAGCTGTTTCATACCAAACAATACCTCCACCATTATCAGTGGCTTGTAAATCCCCTACTAAAATAGACTGTATATCGCAAAACGTTTGCGAGTTATTAGTTACGGTTGGGCATTGTGCATAGGTTGAAGTTGAACCGCAGGTAATTAATATAAGAATAAATGTTACAAGTATGGGGTAACATTTAAAACGGTGCTGTTTGGCTTTCATTAAAAAAATTTAATAATAATTACTTTTAGTTGAAATCGATGCCATGGATTAAGAACAGCAAGTTCAAAATAAAACCGTTGTCTTGCTAATTTGTCAGATTAAGGGGGAAACAAATATATGTAAATAGCATTTACATAGCAAAATTAAAATATAACAGTTTTATACATTTATTTTATTCGTCTTTTAGACGCATTATTCAAGTTCTATCATGCCTTCATTTGAATTATATTGCATTAAATGAATGCCTGAATTAGAATAACTAGTATCATTTATTTTTTGATAATCAAATTTTAGGTGTGGATGTTCTGAAACAACCGTGTTTACGGTGTTTTCAAACGATGAGTTTTGAGACAACCTCAGCAAGGTGTCGAAGGTTACATCAAATCCCAATTCTGCAAATCTTGATGGTTTCGTCCCAAATATAGTTTCGTAATTAGCAATAAAATCGTTAACTCCTTTTCTGTTTCTCGGATCCGTAATGGCTGGGAATATGAGTTTTAAAACACGATACCTCATATCTGAAACCTCACTTTGATTAGGTAATAAAGACGATTTCAGCATTACCAACTGAATATTATGATCTGATAATTTACCCATTAAAGCAGTCGTAGAATTGAGAAGGATAATTGTTTTATCACTATCCAAGACGATATAATTTAATTGGTCTTTACTTAATGCTTTGTCTAAATCATCTGCATCAAAAAAACCTGCCTTATCAACTTTTAAAAATTGAGCTTTCGGAATAGTGTTCAGGATTAAATTCTTATTTCTCGCTTCATCAAGATCACTGACCACAATTACATTCGCATTTTGTTTTGCCAAATAGTTCAATGTTTTTGTTTTTTGAAAATTCTCAGAAGGAACAGATTTGTATACTTTTAGGCTGTCTTTAGAGCTGATATTAGATTCAATACCTATTACGGAAATGACTTCATTTGATTGAAATTTTGGGTAATGAGAGGCATTATCCAAAAAAGGAACAAGAATTGCGTTTTTCTTAGTTGGACTTTCAATTTCCAATTGGGTTCTGGCAATGTTCTTTTTGATTAAAGTCACATCAAAATTTAAGTCTAAAGCTTTAGCAGAATCAATAGCAATTTGAGCACCTTGGAAAAAATCAATATATTTTTGAAAGTCCGTATTCACATTTACCATTCTATCTCTCTCTTCGGGAGAACTCAATTCTTCACTGGAAAATGGCGTATAAAAGTAAATACCATTGGCCGTTTCTGTATCTAAATTATCGTATAGCGCTTCATTTCTATTGCTATTAGTTGTTGTTATGGTTTTTTGGGTGTTGTTAGCAGTAACGTTTGTGTTTTCAACAGTTTGGGTTACATTTTTGGGCATCTTTATTATATCTCCAGTATTTACAGTAACCAATAATTTTGGATTTAAAGTTGTAAATGCTTCAATCGTCATGCCAGCTTTTCTTGCCAAGCCATAAAGTGTTTCCTTCGGTTGGATGACGTAATCTTTATAATCACCTTCAGATATAATACGTTCAGAATTATCCGAATTAGACGTTTCTTCCTCCGTATTCGCAATGGAATTTCCTGCTGAATTGTCAACATCAAGTACATGGCCAGCCATCAACAATTCTTTGATATGAGGGTTTTTTTCTTCAAGTTGAGCAATGGTCATGTTAAAGCGCTGTGCCAATCTAAACTTGGTATCACCACGTTTTACCAAATACTCGCCATCATTTACAACTTCATAGTCATTATCCGGAATAGTTAAAGTTTGTCCAATTTGTAAAAATTCTGATAAACGACCTGCGTTTGCGGCTTCAAGTTGAGCAACGCTAATGCCATTTTCTCTAGCAATTCCCCAAAGTGTTTCGCCTTTTATTACAATGTGTTCACCTTGCTTAGCTACGCGAGTTTCTTCTTTTATGGTTTTATCTAAATTAATTATATGACCCGCTTGTAGCATTCTTATTATATGCGGATTCTGTTGTTCTAGCATGGTAATACTAACGCCAAAACGTCTAGAAAGTCCTGATTTTGTCTCGCCACGTTTTACTTCGTAATTACGAACTTGATTATCGTTAATTACGGTATTTCCGGTAGGTGGATTTGCAGTGGGAATTCGCAAAGTTCTTCCGGCATAAATAATGTCTCTAGAACCTGGATTAAGTTCGAAAATGGCATTCGGACTTACGTTATACCGTCTTGATATCATATAAACATTTTCACCTTTTTGGATGGTATGGTCAAAATAGTTCTCTTGGGCTATTACAAGTTGAGAGCTTATAATCAAAACTATAATTAGCGTAAAAAATTTCCCCATTCTTTTTTAAAATATTTAATTATGATAGTTGGTATTTGATGCAAGTATTCAAATACCATATATTTTGTCAAGACCCATAAAAAGCTTCCAAGAAAGGGGCTGTTCCTTGGGATAATGTGTTCGTTAATGTTCACGACAAACTATACATAAAATCTTAATTCTATGCACGCAATAAAATTACTAAAAATATGGGCTTTATACCTGAATCCAATACTTGTTATCAACAGGATGTTAACAATTTTTTTTCTGTTTTTTTTCTGATGTTTTGTGAGTGTTTTTATAATTTCATTGTTTTCCACGTGTTATGTGAAAAGTGATTAATAGTGAAACAAAACTTGAGAACTCATCTTTACTTTTCGGTTTAAAAGAAAAAGTCGAGATGAGTTCAATAAGTATATAGTATCTTTGTCCTCATTAAAATTAAAATCAATGAGCAATATAGTCGCTGTAGTAGGTCGTCCAAATGTAGGGAAATCGACATTTTTTAACCGTCTTATTAAAAGACGTGAAGCAATCGTTGATGCTGTCAGTGGTGTTACACGCGATCGTCATTATGGCAAAACGGATTGGAATGGTAAAGAATTTTCTTTGATAGACACAGGTGGTTATGTGGTTGGTAGCGATGATGTTTTTGAAGCTGAAATAGACAAACAAGTAGAATTGGCCATCGATGAAGCCGATGCTATAATTTTTATGGTAGATGTTGAATCTGGCGTGACTGGTATGGACGAGGATGTTGCCCAATTATTGCGAAAAGTAAAAAAGCCGGTTTTTTTAGTTGTTAATAAGGTTGATAATAATAAACGCTTAGAAGATGCAGTTGAGTTTTATTCACTTGGTTTAGGAGACTATTTTGCTATTGCAAGTATCAATGGCAGTGGCACGGGAGATTTACTGGATGCGGTGGTGGAAGCTTTGCCTGAAAAAGAGGAAATCGAAGAAGATGAATTGCCTCGATTCGCCGTAGTTGGAAGACCAAACGCTGGAAAATCGTCATTCATCAATGCATTAATAGGAGAGGAGCGCTACATTGTAACTGATATTGCTGGTACAACAAGAGATTCTATTGACACTAAATATAACCGTTTTGGATTTGAATTCAATTTGGTGGATACTGCTGGTATTCGTCGTAAATCTAAGGTAAAGGAAGATCTGGAATTTTATTCGGTAATGCGAAGCGTTAGAGCTATAGAACATTGTGATGTTTGTATGCTAGTTTTAGATGCTACACGTGGTTTTGATGGCCAAGTGCAGAATATTTTTTGGTTGGCAGAACGCAATCGAAAAGGGATTGTGATTTTGGTTAATAAGTGGGATTTAGTTGAAAAAGAAACAAAAACAGCCAAAGAATTTGAACAACATATAAGACAGGAAATTGCGCCATTTACGGATGTGCCTATCGTTTTTATTTCGGTTTTAAATAAGCAACGTATTTTTAAGGCTATTGAAACAGCGGTCGAGGTTTACAATAACAGAACCAAACGAATCAAAACAAGTGTGCTCAATGAAACCTTGTTGCCTATAATAGAGCATCAACCGCCTCCAGCATATAAAGGGAAGTTTGTAAAAATTAAATACATCATGCAACTGCCAACGCCTCAACCGCAATTTGCATTTTTCTGTAATCTACCGCAATATGTAAAAGAACCATACAAACGTTTTTTAGAGAATAAATTACGGGATCAATTTGATTTTTCAGGCGTTCCAGTAAGTGTTTATATGCGGAAAAAATAGCTATTTTAAGTTCAGAGTGTACTTCCCTGAATAGAGTTGACCGTTTTTTAGTTATTTACTTCATTGTTAAAAATAGTCATTATGGGTCTATTTTTTGGTTTTAAGGTTGACCAATATTTCTCAAAATTGTCTGGGCTCATTTTTGGTAAACTTTTATGTGTTCTTTTTTCATTATAATTCTTAACTGCTTTTGCTACACATTTTTTTAATTGAAAGAAGGTTTCTGGTTTCCAATAATCTAAATATTCTTCTTTTATAGTTCTATTGATTCGTTCTGCATATGCATTGTCCAGTCCACTTAAAGACATACTTATCTTAGTGCCATTGCTTACCAGTAAGTCTATGTATTTACTGTAAGTGTATTGGCTTCCCCTGTCCGAGTTATGGATCTCGGGTGCATTATTTTCCTTGATTGCCATTTTAAGTGCTTCTACATTCGCTTGCGCTCTCATGTTATCAGATACGATAAACCCAACAATCTTTTTTGTATAAACATCTATTATAAACACAGCGTAATAGTGTTTTCCGTTGAGCGGCAGATAGGTTATGTCCGATTGCCATACCACGTTTGGTGCGTTTACCCTTAGACCTTTTATTAGGTTGGGATAAAACTTTTTACCTGCTATTGTTGTGCGTTTATAATTCCTTTTCTTTTTAATTCTGTAACCAAGACCCATCATGGTTTCTATAAAACGGTCTCGACCTATAAAATCCGGATCTAATATATTGTACATCTTTTCTACTCCACAACCAGGATGATCCTCCCGAAGATCATCTGCCTCTAATATTAATTGAGACACTCGACTATCGAAAACCGCTTGCCGCTTTGCATACTGGTTAACGGCTTGTTTACTGATGCCTATGGTTTTATAAAGCTGGTTCATACTAAAACTTAGTGTTTCTTTATGTGTTCTGAACCAGTTGATTGCGGAGTGTTGGAATTTTTTTTGATATCTATACTTAAATCGTCTTCTGCAATATCAATTAGCTTCTCCAAATAATCTATCTTTATCTGTTTACGCCCAACTATGGCTTCAAGCTCTTTTATTCGGGCTTGTTGTTCTTTCATCTTTTGGGCACTACTGTTTTTCATCTCTACAACTCTTGAACCTTTTTCGTTAAAGGTAGAAAATTTATGGATCCAACTGTAAATTGATGTATTGCTTATGTTGTGTAATTTTTCCAATTGAGGCACGCTAAATTGACCAGATTCAAAATCTTTTACGATTTGTCGTTTAAATTCTTCAGAATAAATTCGTTTCTTTTTTAATAGTTTAATGTTTGCTTTCATAAGTTTACACTTTGTTTAAAGTGGTCAACCTATACTAGGGACATACAGAGTTCAGAGTTCAGAGTTCAGAGTTCAGAGTTCAGAGTTCAGAGTTCAGAGTTCAGAGTTCAGAATTCCGAAAAATTGAATATTACACTTTACACTTTATACTGAATACTGCGACTGAAAACTAAAGTTTTTCCCCTTTGGGGAAATGTCCGCAGGACAAAGAGGATTACCATCCTCCAGAAGCACCTCCGCCTCCAAAGCTTCCGCCACCGAAGCCTCCGCCGAAACCACCTCCACCAGTAGAACCGCCTCCAAAGCCTCCAAAACCACCTGAAGAAGATCCTCTAGAATAACTTCCGCGTCCCATATTGCTTAAAATAATAGCTTCGAGAATACTTCTACTGTCCGATCGGTTTCCTCGATTGCCACCACCTCTGCCACCACGACTTTTAGAAATCGCTATGATAAAAATGACGAAAATGATAAAAAGGAAGAAAAGAACTTCAAAAGGAAACTCACTTTCGGTTTGTCGTGTGCCTTGGTATTCGCCGTTTAAGACCTCAAAAATGGCGTCTGTTGCACGATTAAGTCCTCCATAATAATCGTTTTGTTTAAAGTAGGGAATGATATCATTGTTGATGATGCGCTTACTTAAGGCGTCGGTAAGCAAATGTTCAATGCCTTTACCTGTGCTAATACCAATTTTACGGTCGTCTCGCGCCAATAAAATAAAAATACCATTGTCTTTGTCTGCTTGGCCAATGCCCCATTTTTCAGCCCATTGTGCACCCAAATAATTAATGTATTCGCCTTTGGTAGAACTTATAGTGGCCAACACTATTTGAGTTGAGGTAGAATCGGAATAACGGATAAGTTTCTGTTCTAAACTGTTTTTTTGAGCTTCAGTAAGTAAGTCGATACCATCATAAACGCTGGTTTGAAATTCTGGTTTTGCCGGAATATCAAATTGTGCCCATCCAACAAGTGGACATGCTAATAATAGAAATAATAAAAATCGAAACACTATGTTTTTCGTTTGGAGCATTATCCTTTTGAGATTGTATTATCTAGTTCATCTTTATCATGATGATGCCAAGGGAAGTGTTGGGACAAAACTTTCCCTGCTTCTTCGATGCCATCAATTAAACCTTGTTTAAAATTACCAGCTTTGAATTGTTCGGAAATTTTATCACGCGTGGAATTCCAGAAGTCAGCACCTACAATATTGTTAATGCCTTGATCGCCAAAAATCACAAAGGATTTATTGTCCACAGCGACATAGATTAAAACACCATTTCTTTGCAAGGTGTTATCCATTTTTAAAATATGAAAAACATCGAGTGCATGTTCGTAAACGTCAATGTCACATTTCTGTTCTATATGTACACGAATTTCGCCCGAAGTATCACATTCAGCAATTCTAATCGCTTCAACAATTTCCGCTTCCTCTTTTGAAGTTAGAAAATTCTCAATATTTGGCATAATTTGGTTTTAGTTAAAGTCGAAATCAACATCTGGCGCATTTTCACTTCCAGGATCTGCTTTGTACCTTGGCATTTCTTCAAAACCAAACCAGCCAGCAAGTAAGGAGCCTGGGAACTTGGACGTATATATATCGTAGGTGTTTACTTTTTCATTATAACGATCCCTAGCCACATTAATGCGGTTTTCGGTACCTTCCAATTGACTCTGAAGTTCTAAAAAATTCTGATTAGCTTTTAATTCCGGATAGCGTTCAACAGATACCAAAAGCTTGGATAATGCGCCACTTAATCCGCTTTGGGCTTGTTGAAATTGCGCCATATTTTCTGCTGTTAAATTACTGGCATCAATAGTCGTAGATGTTGCTTTGGCTCTAGCTTCTATAACTTCCCTTAAAGTGTTTCTTTCAAAATCTGCTGCTCCTTGAACCGTTTTAACTAAGTTACCAATTAAATCATTTCGCCTTTGATAGGAGCTTTCAACATTAGACCAAGCGGTTTTTGCGTTAGCTTCATATTCAACCGCAGTATTGTTAAATCCTACAGCCCAGTTATAGATACCAAAAGCAATTATTGCAATTACAATTACGGGAATTAGCCATTTTTTCATGATAGTTTAGTTTTAAAGTTGTGTTTTGATTTTTGTTAGTTGAGCTTTTATGCTTTCGAGTTTTTCGATGATTTCAAATTTATCCAAAGCCTGTTTCTTTTCTTCCTTAAGATGTGTTTTGGCGCCTTCAAGCGTAAACCCTCGTTCTTTTACCAAATGGTATATGAATTTGAGATTCTTAATATCTTCTGGTGTGAATTTTCGGTTGCCTTTTGCGTTTTTCTTTGGCTTTAAAACATCGAATTCTTTTTCCCAAAATCGAATTAAGGATGCATTAACTTTAAAGGCTTTAGCGACTTCACCAATACCATAATATCGTTTTTCCGGTAGTTCTATGTGCATCTTAATCTAGGGATTGGTTTTCTAATGACGCTTTTTTCAGCAATATATCGTATTCTTCGGCGGATAAATTACCGTAGTAAAAATTAATTGGGTTTATACGTTCTCCGTCTTTAAAAACTTCGTAATGTAAATGAGGTGCTTCTGAACGACCTGTACTACCAACATAACCAATTAAATCACCACGCTTTACACGCTGATTTACTTTCACATTGTACTTATATAAATGCGCATACAAGGAAATATAGCCATAGCCATGATCTATACGAATATGATTTCCATATCCAGTAGACCTATTATCGGCTCGTTTAATAACGCCATCTCCAGAAGCATAAATTGGTGTGCCGCGAGGCGCCGTAAAATCCATACCAAAATGAAATTTCCTAACCTTTGTAAACGGATCGGTTCGATAACCATAACCCGATGCCATTCGTGTCATATTCACATTGCTTATGGGTTGAATCGCTGGGATGGCTTCTAAAAATTTCTCTTTGTCTTCAGCAAGTTTGGCAATTTCATCCAAAGATTTGGATTGTACGACTATTGCTTTTTCCAAAATATCCAAGCGCTTGTTGCTTTCGGTAATAAGTTGAGAGTTATCAAACCCTTCATATTTTTTATAACGGTTAACACCGCCAAACCCTGCGCGTCGTTGCTCTGTTGGAATAGGATTGGCTTCAAAATAAAGTCTGTAAATGGCATTGTCTCGTTCTTCAACATTTTCCAGAGCAGCAATGGCATCGTCCATACGTTTATTGATCAGCTCGTATTGCAACTCCATATTTTGCAATTCTCGTGCCATCTGACGTTCTTTTGGCGACTCTATATATTGACTGGCAATGAAAAACGACAGAAATCCAAAAAGAGCTGCAGCCGTTAAAAAGACTGTTACATACTTAAAAGTTGTTCTTTTTTTACGCTGTATCTTACGGTAAGAAAGCGTTTCGGAATCATAATAATATTTTACTTTAGCCATGTTTGAATTTATACTATTTTTGCAGCTAATAAGCGCACAAAGCAAGCGACTTTTATTAGCTTAACGTCCAAACCTACAAAAATAATATCACATTATATTTTAATGTAGTTAATTTGGAGGTTCACGAACACCAAAATCTAAATTGAGGGATTGGTGAGTAAAGATAAAAAATTGTTTTGCATTTTTGGCAATTAATTAATAACAAGCTCTAATTTCAATATATGAAGTCTCAAGACATCCGTTCTAAATTTTTAAACTTCTTTGAAGGAAAACAACATCTTATTGTGCCTTCTGCTCCAATGGTATTGAAGGATGACCCAACCTTAATGTTTGTTAATTCTGGAATGGCACCTTTTAAAGAGTATTTTTTAGGAAATGCAGAACCAAAAAAGAATAGAATTGCAGATTCGCAGAAATGTTTACGGGTTTCTGGAAAGCACAATGATTTAGAGGAAGTAGGATACGATACTTATCACCATACCCTTTTCGAAATGTTGGGCAACTGGAGTTTTGGCGATTATTTTAAGAAGGAAGCCATTGCTTGGGCATGGGAATTACTGACTGAAGTTTATGGTATAGACAAGGATATCCTTTATGTCACTGTTTTTGAAGGTAGTGATGATGACGATAAGCTTGAAATGGATACCGAAGCTTATGATATTTGGAAGCAGTATATTTCTGAAGATCGTATTTTAAAAGGTAATAAAAAAGACAATTTCTGGGAAATGGGCGATCAAGGTCCTTGTGGCCCTTGTAGCGAAATCCATGTCGATATTCGTTCGGTTGAAGAAAAAGCAACGGTTGATGGCAAGACTTTAATTAATAGGGATCATCCACATGTGGTTGAAGTATGGAATTTGGTCTTTATGCAATACAATCGTAAAGCGAATAAATCGTTAGAGCCATTGCCAAATAAGCATATCGATACAGGAATGGGATTTGAACGTTTGTGTATGGTTTTGCAAGGTGTTCAAAGTAATTATGATACCGATGTTTTTACTCCGATTATTCGTGAAATTGAGACGATTACGGATAAAAAATATGGAATCAATGACGAAATTGATATCGCCATCCGTGTGATTTCAGATCATGTGCGAGCTGTTGCTTTTTCTATTGCAGATGGGCAATTGCCAAGCAATACAGGTGCAGGTTATGTGATTCGTAGAATTTTGCGTAGAGCAGTCCGTTATGGGTTTACGTTTTTAGATAAAAAAGAACCATTTATATATCGATTAGTGGATGTATTGAGTAAAAAAATAGGCGAGGCATTTCCTGAATTGAGAGCTCAAAAAGCATTGATTGAAAACGTCATTAAAGAAGAAGAAGCCTCATTTTTAAGAACTTTGGATCAAGGTTTGGTATTACTGAACCGTATTGTTGAAGACACAAAAGGAGATACCGTTTTTGGCGAAAAGGCTTTTGAGTTGTATGATACTTATGGTTTTCCTATTGATTTGACAGCTTTAATTTTATCTGAAAAGAATTTAAAGTTAGATGAAAAAGGATTTAATAAGGAATTACAAAAACAAAAAGACAGATCGCGATCGGCAAGTGAAACTTCAACCGAAGATTGGACTATTTTAATCGAAGATGATGTTGAAGAATTTATTGGTTACGATACTTTAGAAGCCAACGTGAAAATTACGAGATATAGAAAAGTGACTTCTAAAAAAGACGGAGAAATGTACCAATTGGTGTTCAATTTAACACCATTTTATCCTGAAGGTGGTGGACAAATTGGAGATAAGGGATTTCTACAAGATGCTCATGGTGATGTGGTTTATATTTTAGATACCAAGAAGGAAAATAATGTGATTATCCATCTGTGTAAAAACTTACCTAAGCATCTCAATGAAAGTTTTAAAGCTGTTGTAAGTAGTGAGCATAGAGCCTTATCGTCTAGCAATCATACAGCGACCCATTTATTACACCAAGCCTTGAGAACTGTTTTAGGAGACCATGTGGAGCAGAAAGGCTCCTTGGTAAAACCAAAATCACTTCGATTTGATTTTTCACATTTTTCTAAAGTCACACCAGAACAGTTACAAGAAATTGAAGATTTTGTCAATGCCCGAATTGAATGGAAATTACCATTGGAAGAACAACGCAATATTCCAATGGAAAAGGCCATGGAAGAAGGCGCGATGGCATTATTTGGGGAAAAATATGGAGATACTGTACGAACGATTCGTTTTGGAAAGTCTATAGAGTTGTGTGGCGGAATTCATGTAAAGAACACTTCTGATATTTGGCATTTTAAGATTGTCTCTGAAGGTGCTGTTGCAGCAGGTATAAGACGAATCGAAGCGATTACAAACAGAGCTGTACGAGATTATTTCTCTGAAAACAATTCGGCTTATCTCGAAATGAAGGGCTTGTTGAACAATGCTAAAGAACCCGTTAAAGCTTTAGAGCAACTTCAAGAGGAAAACAGTGACCTGAAAAAACAAATAGAAGGTTTATTAAAAGATAAGGCGAAAAATATAAAAGGCGAACTAAAGAATGAGTTAACCGAAATAAATGGTATTCAGTTTTTAGCTAAGAAGCTCGATTTGGATGCCAATGGAATAAAAGATGTCTGTTTTGAAATGGGAAGTCAGTTTGATAATCTTTTCTTGTTATTTGGAGCAGAGAATGACGGTAAAGCAATATTGTCATGTTATATTTCTAAAGAATTAGTGGCCAGTAAAGGTCTAAACGCTGGAACAATTGTTAGAGAGCTAGGTAAACATATCCAAGGTGGTGGTGGTGGACAGCCTTTCTTTGCCACAGCTGGAGGTAAGAATCCTTCTGGAATTGAAGCTGCTTTGGCGGCTAGTAAGGATTATTTAAGTTAAAAATAAGGCTCGCAAAGGCGCGAAGTCGCAAAGCGTTATGTGTGTACTGTTGCGGAATCGTGGGGAAAAAGATATTTTTAGAATTGAAAGAAGTCAAGTTTAAGATATTTTGGGTTTTTTGAGTCTGAGTAAGCCTTTGCGTCTCTGCTGCCGAATACTTTGGGTATGGCGAGAAAAAAGATTCATATAAAGGAAATGAATAATTATTATTAACTTTCAAATGAAAATCTCTTAAACCCATTAAGACAGAACGAAAAAAGCATCAATAATAGTAGGCCATTTTTTTAATAAATAAGAAACCATTTTTTATTTTACAAGAGTAAGCCTTTGCGTCTCTGCGCCTTTGCGAGAAAATGAATTTACAAACAAAAATACCATTCAAGCCACAACGGCACAATCAAATAGATTACAACTCTAAGATTGTACTACTAGGCTCATGCTTTTCAGAAAATATTGGAGAGAAGTTCAACTATTTCAAGTTTCAAACTAAACTCAATCCTTTCGGAATATTATTTCATCCTTTAGCAATTGAACAACTAATTACTCGTTCCATAAATAAAGACTATTATTCTGAAGACGATTTACACTTTCAGAATGAACAATGGAGCTGTTTAGATGTGCATTCTAAATTAAATAAAGCTTCCAAAAAAGATTTATTAGAAACGCTTAATTCTCAAATTGATGTGACTTACAATCAACTCATTAATGCAAGTCATGTCATAGTAACTCTAGGAACAAGTTGGGTTTACAGACATGTAGCAACTGATAGAATTATTGCCAATTGTCATAAATTACCACAAAAACAGTTTTTAAAAGAGTTGCTTTCGATTGAAGAAATTACAGAATCGTTAGAAGCAATTATCACGTTAGTGCGAGATATTAATCCCAATGTGAATTTTATTTTTACGGTGTCGCCAGTAAGACACATTAAGGATGGCTATGTAGAAAATACATTAAGTAAAGCGCATTTAATTGCTGCTGTGCATGAGTTGCTAAATCAAAAATCTTCAATTGTGAATCGTCAATCTTACTATTTTCCGTCTTATGAGATTATGATGGACGAATTAAGAGATTATCGATTTTATAATGCTGATATGTTGCATCCAAACGACGTTGCGATAGATTATATCTGGGAAAAATTTAAAGGTGTTTGGATCAGTGAAGAGGCTATAAAGACTTCAGGGAAAGTGGCTTCAATTCAAGCAAGAAAAGCGCACCGACCTTTTAATCCAACTTCGCAAGCACATCAAGATTTTCTGACTAAACTACAGTCAGAAATTGATGATTTACGTATAAAACATCCTCACATTTCGTTTTAAAATAAACAAAATCAAATAGTTATAAAAATATACGCAATTCATCGTATGTTTTGGCTTTAACTTATTGTGCAAATTTGTCTCATTATTAATCTTTAAATTATTAAAAAATGAGAAAATTCAACCAAATCATGTTATTTGTAATGACAGTTTCATTAGTAACATTCACATCATGTTCTTCAGATGACGACGGAGGAGGTGTAGGCAGTGCACCTTCAGGAACTTTAGTTGCTAACGTAGATGGCGCAAATTATCAATCAATGGAGATTTCGTCTTCTGCAACTTTAGCTAATAATGGACAAAATCTTATAATCATAGCCACTAATAGCGATGGCAATGCTTTTTCGTTTACTATTTTCGGTTATAGTGGCGTTGGTACTTATGATTTTGATGGTTCAATAAGCACAGGAGTTAATGTGGCATCCTATACGGAAACCGATGTCAATTTAAGTAATCCACAAAATTCCACCACAGAAATATGGCAAGCACCTTATGAGAATTTATCCGTTGGCTCTATAAGTATTTCAGAGGAAACAGATACCAATATCAAAGGGACTTTTGAATTTACCTGTAAAAATGTCAATGGAGATCAGTCCTTGAAAACAATTACTGATGGATCGTTTGATTTACAGAAGCAAGTTACTAACTAAGAAAGTTTAGAAGAAAGGTCAGAAAACTCAAATTTAAAAATTAGCGAAGCTTGCATTCGTTAAGAATGCAGCTTTTCTTTTGGCTCAAAATTTTTAACAACTTTATTATGACTATCATTTTGGGCGAAAAAATTCAATATTAAAATACAATTCTTATGAAATCATTATATAAAAAACTACTTTTTACAGCTTTAGCTATATTTTTTTTAGGAATGTCAAGCCCGATCAACGCACAAAAATCTATGCAAGATTTAGCAGAATTGAAAGACAGAAAATGGGATAAGTTAGTTAAAAGCTATAAAAACAATAGTACCTGGATTGACCAGCTAAAAGGGTTATTAAATACAGATTTATTATCTGAAGATAATTTACCTAACCCGAAAAAAATTGGGGTCTTGACGATGCAGATTTGGGATAAATCTATAACTACATCAAGTAAAATAGGAAATACCACCTTGTTTTCAAAAAACTATTTAACAGCTTCAGGAAGTAATATTGTTGCAGACAAGTTTCTTGATAATATGTTGCCTATTTTAAAAACTAAATTTAAGGAAGAAAACATTTCTTTATTAGAACCAAAAGACTACTTAACTAATGAAGAAAAAACAAATATTTATAAAGAAGGTGTAAATAAAGTTGAATTAAGCGGTCTCTCTAAGTCCTTACAAAAATTGAATAAATTTTTCACTAAGAAAGATTTAGAAGTTCAAGGTTCGTTGTCTGCTACGGGATATGAATTTTATCCTTTAAGCGCGAAATTAGTTTCGTCAGACTTTAAAGCACCTGCTTCAGTAGGATTAATAGCGCAAGATCTAGAATTGGATGCCGTACTAGTAATCACCATTAATGTGAGTTTAGAGAAACGAGGTAGAAGTTTGGTGCTCCACGGTATAGAAACAGCATTAGTTGGACCAATTGATGATGATACAGGCAAAGAATTTAAAGGGGTAATAGGAGCAGGGATGATGAATAAATATCGTGACGGCTTAAGCTTCAGTTCAGTTTACTTTGAAGTAGAACCATTTGAAATTGCGGAATTGGATAAAAAAAGTGGGAATTTTGAGGAGTGGTATTTAGAAGGATTGGATACAGTAACTTCAAGAATGTATGATGATTTAATTACAGGGATGAAAAAATTCATAGCCTTAGATAAGTCGAGGCGATAAATCTCATTGTTAAGATTCGTTTTTTTAATCAAGCGCAGTTATTGATAGTTGCGCTTAATCTTTTAAAACTTCAATTTATCGAAAAAACATCGCAGGATGAAAATATCTTTTTATATTAAAATGCTATTAATCAATATTTCAAGAAAAGCATCAGATATTTTTTCTGTTTTAAAACACAGAATGTACTTGATGTTTTTTTTATGTTTCAATATGAATGCAAAACTAATCCTCAGTGTCTTAATTTGTCTTTTTTCATTATTAGGGTTTTCCCAAAACTTAGATAGTCTTTTAACCGTTGCCAAGAACACTAAAAACGATTCCGCAAAAATAAAACTGTACAACAAAATTGCCTTTAGTTATATTTTTAGAGATACAAAAAAAGCTGTTGCCGTTATTAAGGAAGGCAAGGATTTGGCAGAAACTGCGAAATTCCAATTTGGAATGACCGAACTTACCAATACACATGGTATTTACATGGATGTAATGGGGAAAAGTGATTCTGCGCGATATTATTTTGAAAAGGCACTGAAGATGAGTCGGAAGCATGGATTTAAAAAAATTGAAACCATGTGCATCAATAATCTTGGAATGTTCAATTGGAACAGGGGAAACTACAATATCGCTTTGGATTATTTTTTTCAAGCCCTCAAAATCAATGAAGACTTAGAGAGTGAAAGGGCTTCGGCATCATCCTTAAATAATATAGGGCTCATATACCAAGAAATGAACCTGAACGAAAAGGCTTTGGACTATCACAAAAAAGCATTAGTCGTTCGGGAAAAATATAATATGGAAAATGAGCAAATCGCCTCATTAAATAATATTGGCATCAACCTAAAGGACTTAGGAAGAATTGACGAAGCCATTTCTACCTACAAAAAAGGTATAGCATTGGCCAAACGAAAAGAAAATTTAATGGAGTATTATCGGCTTTTGGATAATTTAGCAAATGCCTACTCTGAAAAAAATGAGCTAGAATTAGCCTTACAAACCTATTTAAAAGCGTTGGAAAGAGCCGAAGGCTATAATGCAGATGAAAAAAGCCTTTTATCCACTTACAATAATATAGCGACCCTATACAATGAAACCAATCAACCAAAATTGGCAAAAATGTATTTAAATAAAGGGTTTTCGCTGGTTGAAAAATATCCCGAAACCGAATTGGTTGCTGCAGACCTTTATCTAACAAGTGCAGAAAGCCACTATATGTTAGATGATTTTGAAATGGCAAGAGCGCATAGATCCAAATTTACAAACTTAAAAGATTCTATTTTTTCAGAAACAAATGCGGAAAAAATTGCGGATTTAGAGATTAAATACGAAACCGAAAAAAAAGAAACCGAGATTCTTTTGCAACGCGCCAAAATTGCTGAAAGTGATCTAATCATTCAAGAACGGAATTATCAGATATTCGGACTAATTGGTTTGGCCGTTATTTTAAGTGTCATTGGTTACCTCATCTATAAGCAGCAAGAATTAAAAAACAAACAGTTACAAAAGGAAAATGAACTTAAAGATGCATTAATCAGAATTGAAACCCAAAACAAACTACAGGAACAGCGATTAAGAATAAGTAGGGATTTACATGATAATATTGGAGCTCAACTCACATTTATAATTTCATCTATTGATAATTTAAAATATGCTTTTGAGATTAAAGATGAAAAATTAAATACAAAACTCAGTACCATTAGCAATTTTGCATCAAGCACCATTTATGAGCTCAGAGATACGATTTGGGCCATGAATAAAAGTGAAATTACATTTGAAGATTTACAAATCAGAATTTCAAACTTCATCGATAAAGCCGATTTAGCGTCTCATAATATTACCTTCAATTTCAAGGTTGAAGATGGAATTAATAAAACATTTACCTCCATAGAAGGCATGAATATTTATAGAATCATTCAAGAAGCCATTAACAATACACTCAAATATGCAGAAGCTTCTGATATAAATATCGTTATTAGTAAAGTTAATAAACAAATGCAAATTGAGATTACAGACGATGGAAAAGGGTTTGATGAAACTAAAGTGGCATTAGGCAATGGCATCCAAAACATGAAAAAAAGAGCCATGGAAATGAATGGCAACTTAATTGTAAGATCGGGTAAAAACAGGGGCACAACAATTTCCCTCAATTTATAAACTAAGATTAAATTCAATGGAACACTTTTAAATGGGAAATGAATATGAAAACAAAAATTGCCATAGTAGATGATAATAACTTCCTCATAAAAACGGTAGAGGAGAAGTTGTCTTTTTTTGAGGATTTAGAAGTGAAGTTTAATGCTTCGAATGGTTTGGACCTGTTGGAAAAACTCGATGAAAACAATAATGTGGATTTAATTTTGATGGATATTGAAATGCCAACCTTAAATGGTATTGAAGCTACAGAAAAAGTGAAGCAAAAATATCCACAAATAAAAATTATAATGCTCACCGTATTTGATAACGACGAAAACATTTTTAATGCCATTAAAGCAGGAGCCGATGGCTATTTATTAAAGGAAATCAATGCAGGTGATTTACATTCCGGTATTTTGGACACCTTAAATGGTGGTGCAGCCATGAATCCTTCAATTGCTTTAAAAACTTTAAAGTTATTACGAAATCCATTTGTTGAAAATAAAGAAGAAAAAGAGCAAATAAAACTTACCGAACGCGAAATCGATGTCTTGGAACAGTTGAGTAAAGGTTTAAGTTATAATGCCATTGCAGAAAACCTCATTCTTTCAACGGGAACCATAAGAAAACATATAGAAAACATGTATCGCAAACTTCAGGTGCATAATAAGTTGGAAGCCGTTCAAAAAGCGCGACGCAATAATATTATTTAACTGCCTGTTTTTTTGCTTTGAAATGTTCTATTTGCTTCAATGATTTATATAAGAATTTATTTATCAATCCTAACGCTATCAGGAACGAGTTGCGTATAATCGCCATGATTTCTAATTACATCTCTAACAATTGAAGACGAAATAAAAGAGGTTTTGGCAGCTGTCAATAAGAATACGGTTTCAATTTTAGACAACTTTCTATTGGTATGGGCAATCGCTTTTTCAAATTCAAAATCAGCAGGATTTCTTAGTCCTCTAAGAATAAATTGTGCATCAATTTTGTCACAAAAATCGATGGTCAACCCTTCATAGGTGACGACTTTTACTTTAGGCTCATTTTCAAACGATTTCTTAATAAAAGCTTTTCGTTCATCTAAAGGAAACATGTATTTTTTTTCGGCATTAATACCAATGGCAACGACTACTTCATCAAACAATTTAATGCCACGCTTTATAATATCGTAATGTCCATTTGTAATAGGATCAAAAGATCCTGGGAATAATGCTCGTTTCATCCACAATTTTTTGTCGATCCCATAAAAATGAGAATCTAGTTTATCAAATTCTTTAACAAAGATACAGATTAATCAATTGAATTTAAGTTTCAGGATTCATGGTTCAGAATTGGATAGTTAACCTTATTCAATTTTTATAGCAACTTGACTTTTTACGACTTTGTGAGAATTCAAAAATCGTAAATCAAAAATCATCAATAGTTACGGTTTCCCTTCTTTGGAGGGTTTAAGGGAGGCTTCTATCGCACTTCCAAACAAATCCTTCAAGCTAATACCAGCTTTTGCGGCTTGTTGAGGTAAAATGCTTTCTTTAGTTAAACCAGGAACAGTGTTCACTTCAAGCAAATAAGGTTCATCATTTTTAAAGATAAATTCACTTCTGGAAAAGCCTTTCATTTTTAGAATTTCATAAATTTTTTTCGCTTCGGATGTCACTTTAGTCGCATAATCTTCAGAAATTCTTGCAGGTGTAATCTCTTGTGATTTGCCTTCATATTTAGCTTGATAATCAAAAAAATCGTTTTCAGAAACGATTTCGGTAATGGGTAAAACAAGTGTTTCGCCTTTATAGGAAATAACACCAACCGACACTTCAACACCATCTAAAAATTGTTCGATGATGATTTCGTTATCTTCTTTAAATGAATTGTCAATCGCAGCCTGAAGCGCTTCTTTTTTATACACCTTGGAAATTCCAAAACTACTTCCAGCTTTGTTGGCCTTTACAAAACAAGGTAAGCCCACTTTAGCGATAATCGCATCTTCATCAACGGAATCGCCAAGGTTAAGCGGGTAGCTTTCAGCCGTTTTAATGCCATAGGGTTTTAAAGTCGCCAGCAAATCACGCTTATTAAACGTCAATGCCGCTTGGTACATTGAGCAACTGGTTTGCGGGATGCCTAATAATTCAAAATAACCTTGCATAAAACCATCTTCACCAGGCGAGCCATGAATGGCATTAAAGACACAATCGAACGCTATTTTGGTTTCATTTACCAAAACCGAAAAATCATTTTTATCAACGTCAAATTCTTCGTCTAAATCATTGACAAAAACCCATTTGTCCTTAAAAATATGAATACGATATGCATTGTATTTATCCTTATCTAGCGCATCAAAAACTACGTTGCCACTCTTTAGGGAAATCTTATATTCGCTAGAATAGCCACCCATTATTATTGCAATATTTTTTTTCATCATAGTGCCCACGAATATGGGTGTCTTTTAAATTAAAAATAGTCGTACCGTAAAAGTATAATTTATTTTGATTGGTTGCATTTGTAATTTGAATTAGATGTTTCATAATCTAAATTTATAAAACATACGTATTTTGTGAGTACAACGTTATAATACCACTATAATTTCTTAGTTTTGCCAACAATTATTTGCTTATGAGTTTTGTTAAGTTTCTTACCAGTAAAGTTTTTTTTAAACAAATAGCATTGGCCATTGTTGCTGTTGTGGTGTTGTGTTTTATTATTTTAAAATGGTTGAATATTTCTACCAATCATGGCGAATTTGTTATTGTGCCAGACTTAAAGGGAAAATCATTGGAAACGGTTGGAATAGAATTGAAGGACAACGATTTGGCTATGGAAATCCAAGATTCTGCAAATTATAATCCCAAATACCCAAAATTTTCTGTAATAGAACAAAATCCTAAAGCAGGTTCTCAGGTTAAGGAAAATAGAAAAATTTATTTAATCTTAAACCCTTCTGGTTATCGTAAAGTTGAAGTGCCAAATATCTTAAAACGAACATTTAGACAGGCAAAACCACAATTGGAAGCTTTAGAGTTTGAAATAGGAGAAATCACTTATAAGGATGCCATTGGAGAAGGCGTAATGTCCATGTCCCATAAAGGCAAACCCTTAGAACCAGGCGCATTATTGCCATTGACATCGAAGATAGACTTGGTTGTTGGAAATGGTAAACTTTAATTAACAACCATGCCAAATATTCCAGATATTTCCGAAGACGACGACAACGAATTATACGAGCATCACGCGTTTAGGGTCGTAAAGGGTCAACAACCACTTCGTATCGATAAATACTTAATGAATTTCATTGAAAATGCCACGCGGAATAAAATTCAGGCTGCGGCAAAAGATGGTAGTATTTTTGTAAATGATGTTCCTGTAAAATCGAATTATAAAGTAAAACCAAACGACTACATTACCGTTAAGTTTGAGCATCCACCACACGAAAATCTATTAATTGCAGAAGATATTCCTATAGATGTGGTTTACGAGGATGATGATTTATTGGTGGTTAACAAACCCGCTGGAATGGTGGTACATCCAGGACATGGGAATTATTCCGGGACTTTAATAAATGCTTTAATATTTCATTTCGAAAATCTTCCTAATAACTCAAGTGAACGACCTGGTTTGGTGCATAGAATCGATAAAGATACCAGCGGATTATTGGTGATTGCCAAAACCGAACAAGCCATGGCGCATCTTTCGAATCAGTTTGCCAAAAAAACGAGCGAACGCGAATATGTGGCGTTGGTTTGGGGAAACATAGAAGCTGAAGAAGGGACTATTGAAGGCAATATTGGCCGTCATCCAAAAAACAGGTTACAGAACACCGTTTATTTGGAAGACGAAGACGAAAAAGGTAAACCAGCCGTGACCCATTACAAAGTTCTGGAGCGTTTGGGTTACGTCACTTTAGTGAGCTGTAAACTCGAAACTGGTCGCACGCACCAAATTCGTGTCCACATGAAACATATAGGACATACCTTATTTAATGATGAACGTTATGGAGGCGAACGTATCTTGAAAGGAACCACCTTTACCAAATACAAACAGTTTGTAGATAACTGTTTCAAGATTTTGCCGAGACAAGCCTTACATGCCAGAACACTCGGATTTGTGCATCCTACCACAGGTGAATTCATGAAATTTGAATCTGAAATTCCTGAAGATATTCAACAATGTTTAGAGAAATGGCGGCATTATGCTAAGCATACAGACGTTTAAAATAAAATATGATAATTGAATTAAATTGTTATTTTTGTAAGAGAATATATCAGAATTAGTATGAAAAGAAGAGACTTTATTAAAAAAACAGGACAAACGCTACTCATAACTTCTATAGCTAGTATTGTAGGAGTATCCTGTAGTACTTCCGATGATAGCGACGATGGAATGTTTGATGATGGCTACTATGACGATGGTTATTATGACGATGGTTACTATGACGACGGCTATTACGATGACGGTTACTATGACGACGGTTATTAAAACGTTTTATTTAAGTTAATAACATAATTTCAGTAAACTTCCTTATGTGCTAAATTACGCTAAAGGAAGTTTTTATATTTATACAATTTATGTCCCAGAATACCTTAACGCAGCAGACTTCCATTCTCGTTTATAAAAGTTATGGAGGTATGGGAGATATTTTTTTTACAATCCCTTCACTTTACATGCTGAAACAAAAATTTAGCAATGTTACATATGCGACCCAACCTCGATTCGTAAAGTTATTTAAGGCCAATTTGCCAGGAATTTCAGTATTAGATGAAAATGAAATTGATGAATCTGATTTTGATGAAGTTATAGAACTTGGTAATTATCCTAAATTTCATAATGACTTAGAGAAAAAACCTCAAATAACCTATCACACGCATAAAAAGGTTAAGCAACATTCTATTGAACACTACAAAGATGGTATTGTAGCCAAGTTTCCAGAGCTAATAAAAACCAAAGAAAAGTATCCTTACTTTCCTAAAACGACTTCTGGCGAACTGTATTACACCGTGCATCCAGGAGCTGGATTTTTACTTAAGGCTTGGCCGATTGATTATTATGCTAAACTAATGGAGTTAATTCATGATTATTTTCCACAACTAAAAGCCAAGATTATAATAGGACCGAATGACCCAAATCCTGAAGCCTATTTTTCTAATGCAAATTTAAATTATGATTTGGTAACAGGAGGTATCGATGAGGTTGCCAAAGAAATTTCAGGCGCATTTTTTCACATTGGTAATGATGCTGGAATCACACATTTGGCAGCTGCGTTTAATATTCCGATTTTGACGATTTATGGGCCAACAGGACCTGGTTCTTGGGGCGCATTTTCCGAAACAGTTGAATTGATTTGGGGAAAGCGAGGTAATTGCGGGCAAAGATGTAATTATAACGTGATTCTCGCTTGTGAAGATCGGGTTTGTTTAAATAAAGTGTCTCCAAAAAAGATGTTGTTTCTATTACTGCGACTTTTCAAAAGAATGGGCGTAGAGCAAACAAGCACTTACCTTATTAATCCAGAATTTACGGCTTCATTCGAAGATAATAGCATCATTTTTCAGAGTAAGGAAAATGAGTATTTAATTGATATTAATGATAAAGAAAGCTTTGAATTTATGAAGAACAGTTTATCTAAAACTGAAATTATTATAGACAAAATACCTAAGCAGTTTAGAGACATTTTTCAAGCCATGCTTGAACTGGATTTATTTGAGGTAATTCCTAATCTAAGGTCATTGAACAAATAGGATGGAGACTCTAAATCTTGATAATGTAACGCTCTTAGGTGTTGACTGCATTGATATTGACCGATTGATTTATGCTGCAGATGTATCCCAAAAGTATCTCAATTTTAAAGACGTTAAATTATTAACCCATTTAGAATCTGATGATAACCGCATTGTAAAAATACCGAAAATTGCAAGTATTGAAGCTTACAGCGAATTTATGATTAGGCAACTCAATGCTTATGTTGATACCGATTATGTTTTAGTCATTCAGTATGACGGTTTTGTCTTAAACCCTGGACAATGGCATTCTGATTTTTTGGATTTTGATTATATAGGCGCTCCGACAAAATGGGGAATGGGAAACGGTGGTTTTAGCCTACGCTCAAAAAAACTTTTAAAAATTATTGCTGAAGATTCACAAATTCAAATCTTCCATCCCGAGGATTACCATATCTGCCGAACCTATAAAACCTATTTAGAACATAAGGGTATGAAATTTGCCACTTCAGAAGTAGCGCATCAATTTAGTATCGAAAGTGGCATTTGGGATTCGCAATTTGGATATCATAATGCCAACATAGCCTCTTGGAATATTGATTTATACACTGATCCTATCAAGCATAAATCTTACATATCCAATTTTAAGGAATACTCAGAACATGCCCATATTAGAATAACTTATATCGTGCAGTTCTATTTAGAGGATAATACTTATGATCCCATTAAGGAATTGATAGATATTTACAGTAGTTATGATAACACTATATTAAAACAAATTCATTTCGTTTTTGTAGATGATGGCTCTAAAGCGCCAATCACTATTGCAGATGATGTGAATTTAAATTATACCTTGGTCAGAATTAACGAAAATATTAAGTGGAATCAACCTGGAGCAAGAAATTTAGGCGTGCAATATGCCAAATCCGAAAATATTCTCGTTACGGATTTGGACATCTTTTTTCCTGAAAATCTATTGGAGAGTTTACTTTATTTTTATCCTCCTAGAAACTCAATCTTCAAATTTGAAACCTATGCTGGTATGAAAAAAGTTGATCCTCATTTCAACGTGTTTTTTATGAATAAAGAGGTGTTTTTGCGAACCAAAGGAGTGGACGAAGATTTTTCTGGTGCCTATGGCCAAGATGATGTCTTTTTTTATTTCCTGCAAAAAGCAATTGGCACGAAGTTTTATAGGTATAGCTATTCTAATATAGTCCATAAAGAGCATAAGTATTTTGAGCATACACAACATAATAAACTTGTGAGGCATACAGAGCGGAATCTAGAAATCCTGGACAAAAAGATGGTAATAGTTAGAGATGACAATAGAAACCCACTAGAGGCTAGAAGTGATTTGTATCTGAATTTTACTTGGAAAGTGCTACAAGAACAATCAATGGTTTAATTATTGGCTTCATAAGTTCTATATATTCTACTATAGAAATTATAAAATACAAAGGTTGAATTCTATCATAGGTAATTGTAACTTTGAAAAAAGAAAAAACCTCTCTATGAAACTCGTACTGTCGCCAGCAAAATCATTGGATTACGAATCTAATCTACCAACAACTAAAGCTACTGAAGCTTCCTTTCTAGCCGAAGCAGAACGCTTAAATAAAGTATTGAAAAAGAAATCCACCAAGAGTTTATCTAAGCTTATGAGCATTTCAGATAATTTGGCGGAATTAAACTACGAGCGCAATCAAGAATGGGAATTACCATTTACCAAAGAAAATTCAAGACAGGCTATTTACGCTTTTAATGGCGATGTTTACAGAGGTTTGGATGCATATACCATAGATACCAAAAAACTAGATAAAGTTGAGGATACCGTCCGAATTCTTTCAGGATTATATGGCATTTTAAAACCTTTGGATCTCATTCAACCTTACCGACTGGAAATGGGTACAAAAATGGCTGTCGGAAAAAACAAGAATTTATATGACTTCTGGAAAAAGAAAGTGACAAAGGCTTTAAACGAGGAACTTGAAGATGATGAACTGTTCCTAAATTTGGCGAGTAACGAATATTTTAAGGTTATCGATACAAAAGCTTTAAAAGTACCTGTGGTCAACGTGGCTTTTAAAGAATTTAAGAACGGTAAATATAAAATCATAGCCATTTTTGCAAAAGTTGCGAGAGGCTTAATGACGAGATATATCATTGACACCAATGCCAAAACCATTGACGATATCAAAGGGTTCAATTACGAGGACTATGGATTTAGCGAACAATTATCGTCTGAGAATGAATTAGTGTTTACGAGATAATGTTCAGGCCTTTCAGGTTTTTAAAACCTGAAAAGTCTTTAGTTTGTTGTTTCTGCTAATTCTTAATTCCAGAGTCTTAAAAAGTTAGTATATTTAAAATTCTAACCATCTTTCATGTATTACTATTTAATTGTTGCCCTTCAAGCGTTTTGTATTTATCATGCGTATAAAAACCATAAACCTTATTATTGGTATTTTCTTATATTTTTTATTCCTGTTATCGGTTCTTTAATTTATATTATTACCCAAGTGTATAATAAAAATGATGCTGATAAGGTTCAGAATGAAATTACATCAATTATCAATCCTACCAAGAAAATAAAAGATTTAGAAAAGAAGATTGAGTTTTCGGATACGTATACCAATAGAATTGAATTGGCTGAGGCTTATATGCAGAACAGAGATATACCAAATGCCATAGTAAATTATAAGAAGACGCTAGAAGATACAGTGCAAGATGATTTATATGCTCGGCAACAATTGATGGTGTGCTACTTTCAACAAAAAGATTATGTTAGAGTGGTTGAGCATGCTGAAGCCATACAAGACAAAACTGAATTTAAAGGTTCTGAACAACAATTTTTTTACGGTATGGCTTTAAAAGAATTGGGAAAAACAGAACAGGCAGAAGTGCAATTAAAGCAAGTTGACAGACCGTATTCCAATTATAATGAACGTTTAGAATTGGCAAAATTTTATCTAGAAAATAGTCGTGTAGAAGAAGGGAAGGCGTTGCTGGAGAAAATTCATACAGAATCCCAAAACATGACTAAACCAAATAGAGGTATTTACAGAAATACTATTGTTGAGGTTGAGCGTTTGCTAAAAACCTTGTAATGTTTTTACACCAACACCCATACCAACCCTTCATCCAGAAAGATACTAAGAAACTGATTGTCGGTACCTTGCCACCACCAAGATTTTCTACAGGAGAACTACTAGAAAAAGATGTCGATTTTTGCTATGGTAGCTATTATAATTCGCTGTGGTTGTTTATAGATAAAATCCATAATCTCAATTTACGATTCGATAATTCCCAAAAGGCCATAGACCAACGTAAAACGTTTTTAATAGAAAACAAAATAGGCATATGCGACATCGTAGAAAGTGCAGAACGCGAAAAAATTGATGCGTCAGATTTAGGCATGCAAAATATAAAACTACGGGATGTAGTCGGTTATTTAAAACAATTTCCCCATATAGAAACGATTTTATTTACTGGTGGCAATAGCAAAAACGGCCCAGAATACTTTTTTAGAAGACATCTCAAAGACTACAATCTAAAACTAGAACTGGTGAACAATGAAGTGCCACGAATTCATAAATTCTCCTTATGTCATTCTGAGCAGCGCGAAACATCTAAAAAAGTTAGAACCATTAAAACCGTTTCTCTAACCTCAGGTTCAGGAGCAGCAAATATTTCAATTAGCAGATTGCCCTTATACAAACAACTCCAGGCCAAAAACCCCAATTTCAACACCTTTGATTTTAGGGTGATGCAGTATTCTGAATTTTTTTAGTCAATTTCTTTAACTCAGTCCTCAGTCCTCAGTCTTCGGTCTTCGGTCTTCGGTCATCCGTCTTCCGTCAATTTCCCTCTCATCTCTCAAATCTTTTAAGTTAATACTTGCGAAAATTTTCTAATCCATTCGAGCCAAATTAAATTGTAAATGCAGTAAACTATTGATGCCTTAAACTGTTTATTTGTGTTTAGATATATTATATGACATTAATTACCTGTTTGCTCTTAGGGTTTGTAGTTGCTTCTTTGGGCAGTATCACACCTAGTTTTTTAAATATGACTGTTGTCAAATTCAGTTTAAAAAGTGGCAGAAAATCGGCTTACTTTCTCATTGGTGGTTATGCTACCGTGTTATTCTTTCAAGCGAATATTGGTGCTTATTTTTCCAGTATTTTAATGGAAAATTCAGAATACATCACACTGATTCAAAAAGTGGGTACTGGGATATTGATTCTGCTCTCCTTCAATTTTTTTAGATTACACTTTAAGTCCAACAAACAGGAAAAGAAAGTTGAAATTGACAAATCAAAAGCCTATGTGCATGGTATCGTCATGTCGTCGCTAAATATGATCGCCATTCCGTTTTACTTTACCACAATTTCGTTTTTAATAGGGTTGGAGTATTTTGAATACTCTTTTAAAAATAGTTTATACTTTTCAGTGGGTTCTACCTTGGGCTCCTTTTTCTTATATTCAGTTTATGCGACTGTAGCAAGTAAAATTGAACATAAATTAACGTATATCGCCACTAAAATGGATTTTATTATTGGTTGTCTTACTGGTGTGGTTGGTATTGGTAACTTGATTTATTTGGTTTCGAAATAATAAAAAAGCGAACACTTGCTAAGTAAAATATTTAAAACAGAACTTCAGTAATATTTTATATAAGCATTCGCATTAACTTAAAAAGGTAATTAATAAACTTAGGGAATAAAAAAATCTAGGTAGCAATATGTAAAGGACACTTATTTTTATTTGTTATATACGGATGTTGTAGCACGTTTTTGAAAAATTTTATTTTATTAATCGATTTACATTAAGCTTATACATTTTGCCTATTGGAATCTTATGATTCTGAATATCGATTCTATTGCCTTCTATGAGTTCAATTTTATCTATTGAAATTATAAACGATTTATGTACTCTTATAAATTGATTTACAGGCAAATTATGAGTAAAGGATGTTAAGGTTTGATGTGAAACGATTATTCTGTCAACCATATTAATTTTCACATAATTTCCATAGGCTTCTATAAATAGAATGTCATTAAGCTTAATCTGATAGTATTTTTTATCTTCTTTTATAAAAATTTTAGCGTCTTCATTATTTTCAGAATTTTGTATTGATATGGATTTATTAGCCAATGCATCAGAAACTTTACTAACAGATTTTACAAAACGACTAAAATTAAATGGCTTTAATAAATAATCTTCAATATTCAACTCATAACCTTCTAAAGCAAATTCTTCATAGGCTGTGGTAATGATTATCTTTGGCTGATTAGAAAGTGTTTTTAAAAACTCTAAACCAGAAAGTTTAGGCATATTAATATCTAAAAAGATAAGGTCAATAGAATGTTTATTTAAATACTCAAGAGCTTCAAAAGCATTATAACAACTTTTTTGAAAGGATAAATACGACAGATTACTCGCATAATCTTTAATATTATCATGCGAGGCTGTCTCATCGTCTACAATTATATATTTTATCATTTCTTATATATTTCTAATGTTGTTGAATAGATGTTTTCTTCAATACTATTATGCAATTTATGAGTGTCTGGATATAATAAATTTAAGCGATCTTTTAAGTTTTTGAGTCCAATGCCTTCATTTTCTGAAGTGTCTTCAACATCATAATTATTCTTGACTGCAAAACTTACTTTACTATCATCTTCTATAAGTTTTACATGAACAAATGCATTTTCAGTTGCCCTTTCAACACCATGCTTAAAGGCGTTTTCTAATAAGATGATAAACAGTAAAGGCGCTATACTAGCATCTGAATTCTTAATCGTTTTTTCAAAATTAACATCAATATCTTTATGGTATCTGGCCGTTTGTAAGTCAATAAAGTTAATTAAATAACTAACTTCATCTTTTAACATTACGCTTTCTTTACCACTATCGTAAATAGTAAATCGCATTAAATCAGATAGCTTTAAAACGTAGTCTTGTGCTGCATCTGCATCTTTCTTTATTAGGGAATATAAATTATTTAAGGTGTTAAAGAAAAAATGAGGATTTATTTGATTTTTTAAGAGCATTAATTCTGCTTCTAGTTTATCACTTTTTAATTGCTGAATACCTCTTCGATATTTATAAACCCAATAGAAAATTAAATACGCCATTTCAATAAATAAGGCAATTTTAATGATGTTTTTAAAAAACCCATCCGTTCCTGTAGTTACTTGTACGCCGTAAACTAATAAGGGAATGCTAATTCCGAAGAAAAGATATTTTAGGGTTGGATTAGTCGCTCCAAATTTTATTTTTTCAGTTTGAAAAAGGTAATATAAAAGTGTATAAAAGATCACTAAGCCTAATGATCCTGAAAGTACTGTAAAAATTTCGCTTTGCGCGTTTCTTAAGATCAGCATCAATACAAGGATGATCCCTGATACAATTGCCGATGTTTTAAATAGTTTTTTGTGTGTCATGATATATTTATTTATGATTTTGACACAAATCTATGTTGCGAATTCAAGGGTACAGCTTTTATTTTATGAACGGCTCTTTTCATATTGCAAACGGATCATGTTAGATGATAAAGGTACTTTAAATATCAGAAAGAGACGTATAACATTTAGTACTTGTACTTCATCAAAATAGTTCTAAATCACAAATATTCAGTTCTAGGTTTGCATCAAATTTAAAACATAAAACATATGAAAACTTTAATTACATTTATTACAATGGCATTTTCTACTTTATTCGTTAATGCACAAATGACAGCAGAAAAGGAGCTACAAAAAACCTTAGATGAATCTACAGCTATTGCTTTAAAAGAGCATAACGTGCCTGGTATGGCAATCGCAGTTATTAAAAATGATCAAGTAATTATTAAAAAAGGATATGGATTTTCTGATATAAAAAGCGGAGAAGCTGTTAGCAGTGCAACAGGCTTTAATATTGGATCTATATCAAAAATGTTTACCGCTTGGGGAATTATGAAATTAGTAGAAGAAGGAAGTCTTCGATTAGACGCTCCTGCTTCCAATTATATTTCTGGGTGGAAATTGCCAGCTAGTGAGTTTGATGCTAATAAAGTAACCATTAGAAATTTATTACAGCATACAGCTGGTTTATCTGTGCATGGTTATAATGGGTATGAATCTAAAAATGAATTAACATCCATTAGGCAATCACTATCGGGAACTTCCAATCCAGATGAAGCCGTAAAGCTTATTATGGAGCCGGAAAGTAAATGGCAGTATTCTGGTGGAGGCTATTCTATTTTGCAACTAGTTATTGAAGAGGTGACTGGTAAATCGTTTGCAGATTATATGCAAAAAAACATATTTAAGCCTTTAAAAATGAAACATACAAGTTTCGATATCAATAAAAAGATATTAAAAAACTCTTCTAAAGCGTATGATGAAGAAGCAAAGGAAATTCCGTTGCGCCTTTTTAATGCGCAAGCAGCAGCGGGTTTACATACAACCATAGATGATCTAATTCTATTTGCAAAAGCATCATTTTCAAGAAACCCTGTATTATCTAAAAAAAGTATTTCACTTTTAACTGCACCAACTGAAATATCAAATGGAAATTACGGTATGGGTTATATGGAGATGAATCGTTTTGGAGATTTCACATTGAACGGTCATGGAGGTTCTAACGAAGGTTGGCATTCTGGTTTCATGCTCGATTTTAAATCAAAATCTGGTATTATTATACTTACCAATGGCTCTAATGGAAGGAATGTCTTATTTGGAAGTATGAAAGATTGGGCTCAATGGCATGAAAGTAACTAATTGTATTTCTTTTATTTTAACAGTGAATGACTAATCTAGAGGCATTCACTGTTTTTGCGCGTAATGTGCTACAACTCGTGATATAGTAACTTTTATTACTCATATCCCGTAAATAATTCAGGATATAGCAAGTTTTTGTTACTGTTATCCTGTAAAAATAACAATATTATAATTAGGATGTAATAGTGGATTTTTATCATTTAAATGTGTTTGGATGTTATTGATAAAACATGTTCAACACAAGTAAACGAAGTTAGCTGAAACATTTTAGAAAGATAAGCCGCAATCAATTGCTTAAGGTTTGATGAATCTATACTAAATTTTTAATCTCAAAGATAACATTACACACATTATCCATATCTTTTCTATCTGTAATCAAATCAAACCCATTTTTGAGTAATAGCTTTTTAGAACTTTTATTTTCGCGATGTGTAAAAGCTTCTATTTTATGTAGTTTTAGCGTATTAAACCCAAAATCTAAAATTAACTTTAAAGCTTCAGTCATAATGCCTTTTCCTTGAAATTCAGAATGCAAGTCAAAACCAACTTCAGCAAAGGCTTTATTTTTTGAGAAATTCCATAAACAAATAGTACCAATGATTTGTGGTTTGTTTTTTAAGGTTATTCCCCAAGCAATTGAGGTGTTATTTTGGATATTTTCGTTAAGTTCTTTTATAAATTTTATAGCGTCGGCCGTTGTTTTTGTTTGTCTGTGCTCAGGTCTTTCAATATATTTATTAAGTGTCTTGTCTGAACGTAGATAAAGAAGCTCTGCATGGTCGGAAGGAAATATGTTTCTAAGAAAAAGACGGTTTGATACTAATTCAGGAAAAGGTGTAAAGTTCATGGTCTTTAAGTTTGGCTATGGTCTTTAGTGGTGTTTTGGTAGCATCATAACGTCAAACAAAGTTAATTGAATTTCTTTATAGCGTAAAACCTTAAAAATATTGCATTCAATATTTAAAACCTTTAACTTGTATAAAAATAGTTAAACATGAAAAAAACACTACAAATAGCCAATGCTATTGCTTTCATCATCGTTATAATCATTAATTACGTTTCCGTTACAGGTGCCTTAAATAACACTACTATTGGGGAAATATCTGATAGTTACAATTCGTTGTTTACGCCTGCAGGTTATGCCTTTTCAATTTGGGGCATTATTTATTTGCTGCTGTTTGGCTTTGTCGTTTACCAAGGCAGAAGCCTTTTTGTAAGTGTGGCAAATGATGATTTTGTTCTAAAAACAGGTTGGTGGTTTGTGCTGTCTTGCGTGTTCAATTCCATTTGGGTGTTTGCTTGGGTTTATGAGTATACGGGTTTATCTTGTGTGTTAATATTTTTGCTTTTGATGGCCTTGGTTAAAATTGTAATCAATAATCGCATGGAATTAGACGATGAACCATTTCCAACTATTTTATGCCTTTGGTGGCCATTTGTGATTTATTCCGGCTGGGTAACTGTGGCGAGTATAGTAAATATTTCGAGTTATTTGGTTAAACTGGGTTGGGATGGTTTTGGGCTTTCAGAATCCGTTTGGACAATTATTATGATTGTGGCAGCCTTAATAATCAACCAATACGTGCTTTGGAAACGTAATATGCGCGAGTTTGCCGCTGTAGGTGCTTGGGCATTGATAGCAATTGGTATAGCGAATAAGGGCACTAACGCGATAATTTTATATGCTGCTTTTATAGGTGCCGCTATTTTATTGATTAGTACTGGGATTCATGGCTATAAAAATCGGGCAACCAATCCATTCCTGAAATTAAAGCAGTCTTTGAGCACTTCAAAATAATAAAGTCCTATTTAAGATACCAACGGGATAATTAACTGTACCTTCGCGCCGAATTAAAGGAGTGACCTAAAAATAAAAAATAGAGTTTGCTTCATAAACTTTATATATGTCATTCAAATCATTGGGCTTATCTGAGCCATTACTTAAAGCAATTAGTAAAAAAGGATACGAAACACCATCGCCTATACAAGCCAAAGCTATTCCTCCTGTTTTAGAAGGAAAAGATGTTTTAGCATCAGCACAAACCGGAACAGGAAAAACAGCTGGTTTCACTTTGCCAATGCTTCATCTTTTATCTAAAGGACCAGAGCAAAGACACCGACCAATAAGAGCTTTGATTTTAACGCCAACACGTGAGTTGGCCGCACAGGTCCATGCTAATGTTAAAGAATACAGCGAGTTTTTAAATATTAGAAGTGCTGTGATTTTTGGTGGCGTCAACCAGAATCCACAAGTGAATAAATTAAATCAAGGTGTAGATGTTTTGGTAGCCACTCCAGGACGTTTAATTGATTTGGAAAATCAAGGTTTGTTATCTTTAAAAAAGGTTGAAATATTTGTTTTAGACGAAGCCGATCGTATGTTGGACATGGGTTTTTTGCGTGATATTGAACGTATTATGAAATTGATACCTAACAAAAGACAAAACCTAATGTTCTCAGCTACATTTTCTAAGGATATAAAGAAGTTGGCGTATTCAATCCTTAATCATCCTGTGCAGGTTGAAGCCACGCCAGAAAATACAGCGGTCGAAGTTATAGAACAAAAGGTTTACAGAGTTGCCAAAGGGAAAAAAACGAACTTAATCATAAAGTTAATTTCTGAAGGTAACTGGAAACAAGTCTTAGTCTTTACAAGAACAAAACACGGTGCCAACAAACTTTGTAAAAAGATGATTAGTGCTGGTATTACAGCTGCTGCTATTCATGGAAATAAAAGCCAAGGTGCGCGTACTAAAGCTTTAGCGGGCTTTAAGAATGGTTCCGTAAGAGTTTTGGTAGCTACAGATATTGCAGCAAGAGGCTTGGATATTCCATTGTTGCCTCATGTTATTAATTTTGAATTGCCAAACATCTCCGAAGATTACGTGCATAGAATTGGCAGAACCGGTAGAGCAGGAGCAGAAGGACAAGCCATATCATTGGTAAGTGCAGATGAAACTACGTATTTAAAAGGCATAGAAAAGTTGATTGGGGAATCCATTGAAGTCGAAATTGTTGAAGGTTTTGAACCTGATCCTAATGCGTCAACGGAACCAATTAAGCCAGGTCAGAATAGAAACCAAGGTCGTGGTCGGAATTCTAATTCTAGAAACAGTTCTCGGAATTCCTCTAAAAATAGTAAAAATTCAAACCGAAGTAGAAGTCGAAATCGCAATACCAATAGCCGTTAAAAATGTCTCCGATTTTAAAAGCCAAAATCATAGAGGTTTGCGATAGGAAAATTGCACAAAAAGGAACTAATGTTGGAATCTCTTTTTATGCGTTTTTTAAGAATCAGAATGACAATCCTGAATTGTTAATGGAAGCCGCAACTTGGTGGATAAAAACACACGAGTTAGATCATTTTGAAAAAGCGGTAAAGATTAAGGAATTAGTAAAAAGTCTATAAAGTGTCAACACAAGCCAATAATCCATTGCACGGCGTAAAGCTAGAACAGATTGTTACAGAACTGCAAGCGCATTACGGTTGGGAGTATATGGGTTATCAAATTAACATTCGTTGCTTTACGCACGATCCTTCAGTAAAATCGAGTTTAAAGTTTTTACGACGGACGCCATGGGCAAGAACTAAGGTGGAAGCGATGTATTTGGAAATGTTGAAAAAACGATCCTAACAGGTTTCAATTTTTGTAGTGTTTCAACAGACCTAAACCTTTACTGCATTTTCATTTGAGTTTTTAAGGGTCAAAAATACATAGGTAAAAAATATACAAAAAAGTAGATCATTGACGCCGTATACCGAATAGAAAAGTCCTGCTAATATATCCTTCTCAAAAACATCTGAAAGGTTATTGTTCAAAAGCCATTGTATCCAGACCACAACATAAACTAATTTTTCAATAGCAAACACCCTTACCAACCACTTTACTTTATAATAGCTTTTTGCAACGGCAGCATAGGCCAATCCCCAAAGTACAATCATTACCAAACCAAATGTGGACATTACATCTGGATCAAATTCTGGAATTGTAGGATTGGTAAATAGTTTTGAAAACACTAAAACTGACAAATTCATGATAGCTGCAAGAATAAATCCTTGGCTAATAGTTTTTTTATTTATAGTCATAATTTAAAAGTATTTATTTAATCTTCTTCTGGTTCAAACTCATTTACATTAGTATCGAATTCAGGTATTATAGTTGCAAACATTTTTTATTTCGAATCTCATCTTTCATATCATTAGTTATACTGTTCTAAATTTAATTAATTTTTAAAAATATTGGGATTGAACCTTATAATTGATATAAGTTGTTGCCATTGTCTAATCTAAATAATGTCGGAGAACAGTGTCTTTACCATTATACTAGCATGTTTAGTTTCTGTATAACATTCGGAGACAATGCTCATGCCAATAAAATCCTTAATCCCTCCTATGGTTAAATCCAATACAATAGTCCTTTCTGGAGTAAAAGTTACAAAATCTATTGATGAATGACAGGTTATTGTGCCTATATTTTAGAACTATAATGAAGGTTTTTAAATAAAAAAATCCTCTAAACATTTAGAGGATTTTATACAGTATTTTAGAAAAAAGAATACCTATCCTTTCTCTACAGCGTTTTTCTTGTTTTTTGCTTTTATTTTTTCCATCCTAGTGGGTCTAAGATTAGATTCAAAATAAATTTTAAATTCTTCCCTGCCTATGGTTTCATTTTTATCCGTATCAATGTCTGCGAATTGTTTTTCAATTTTTTCCGTCTTGGAAGGATCTTTCATACGTTTTTCCTTAAACTCCTCCAAAGTGATCATATTATCAGCATTGATATCGAGGTGCTTAAACATTCTTTCCGATCTATCTTTTTTTAATTCAATTTTATCATTTTTTATTTGCTGCTTTATTTCTTGCTTTTGTTGAGCACCAATAAAGGAAAATGAGGCTATTGCAACTAATACAATTCCTGTTTTTAATGTTTTGGTAATCATTGTATTGTGATTTAGGTGTTATAAATTTGAGACTAATATAGGTGAAAAAGGATTAGGTTGTCTCATCCTCCCAAACTTATTTAATTTGTCGCAGGCCTTCATAAACAATAATGCCTACTGCATTGGCTAAATTTAAGCTTCTTATCGCTTTACTATAAAGTGGGATTTTAAATAGTTGAGATGCATAGGTCTCAATTAACGGTTTTGGTAAACCAACAGATTCTTTTCCAAAAACCAAAAACATGTCATTTTTAAAGTCTATATCCCAATGACTTTTAGTGCCGTGGCTAGATAAAAATACCATTTGTGCATCATCGTTTTTTAAGAAGAAATCATCAATAGTATCATAATAGATAACCTCCAAATGTTGCCAATAATCGAGTCCGGCGCGTTTAAGACGTTTATCGTCAATTTCGAAACCAAAAGGTTTTACTAAATGTAATTTTGAACCCGTGGCCAATGCCAGACGACCAATGTTACCAGTGTTGTTTGGGATTTCGGGTTCTATAAGTACGATGTTTAATGGCATAAGTATTAGTTATTCTGGGATCGATTCAGAATCTTGTTTTTTAAGTTTTAAAAGCACTAATCGAATCAATAAAGTAAATGGAAATCCATGAAAAACCACATCAAACCAATCCTTAATAGTCATACCAATTGCGCCACCTACAATCCATCTTACTTTGCCTAAAATATGTGGTTCGGGAAAAAATGGTGCTAAGCCTAAAGTCAGGCAAAGTAGGATGATGAGTTTCCAATCGTTGAGTAATTTCATGGCATAAAAAAAGTCTATCCAAATATATGAATAGACTTTCTTAAATTCTCTTTTATGCAACTACTTTTTTGTTTGTTGACTTTTAATCGTTTTTTTATCAATGTCGAATTCATTGTTTTTTTGATTGACATTCCCAGTTGGATTGGTAAGGTCAGTTTGATTTTGAGTTTTTGTTTTAAATTTTTTCTTATCTTTTATTATTCCCATGATTTCTTATTTTTTTACGTTCATTAGTAATATAAGAAAAATCTTATAAAACTGTATTAAAACTATCATAAAATTAGAAGGCTAAAGGTTAAAAGTTTTAAGGATTCTTTCGGATTGCAGACACAAAGCCACCTAAATCACCTATTCCATTTTCTGTCAAATGCTTTATAAAAGCACTACCTATTATGGCGCCTTTTCCATATTGCGTGGCTTGAGAGAACGTTTCATGATCTGAAATTCCAAAACCTACAATTTGGGGATTTTTTAAATTCATAGCATTAATACGTTTAAAATAGTTGGTTTGCTCGTCACCAAAACCAGAACTACCTCCCGTGACACTTGCCGAGCTTACCATATAGATAAATCCATTGGATACCGAATCGATGTATCCAATACGCTCATCTGAGGTTTGTGGTGTAATCAAAAATACATTGATTAAGCCGTGCTTTTCAAAAATTGCCTTATAGTCATCATTATAAACATCCACTGGCAAATCAGGAATGATCAATCCATCAATACCTACCTCTTCGCATTTTTTACAAAAGGCTTCAACACCATATTGTAACATCGGATTAAAATAACCCATAATAATTAATGGAATAGAAACCGATTCCCGAATGTCTTTGAGTTGTTCAAACAACAAGTCGCTTGTCATGCCGTTTTTTAAAGCTTGTGTAGAGCTTTCTTGAATGGTTGGCCCATCAGCCAAAGGATCGCTAAAAGGTAACCCGATTTCAATCATGTCCACACCATTTTTTTCAAGACCTTTAATTATGGTGGTTGTGTCATTGATATTGGGATAACCTGCCGTAAAATAAATGGACAACAATTTTTTATCCTCTTGTAATTTTTGATTTATTCTGTTCAAAATCTATGCTTTGTTATTCAATGTAAAAATAGGACTTAAATGAAAAATTAAGAATTAAAAGTGAAAAATTAATAATGTTTTCCGTTAAGACTAAAACTACTGAACGCTGAATACCAAATACTAAAATATCTAGGCTATCTAAATACTATAACTCAAAGCCACACAAAGAAGTCACAAAGGTGCACAAAGGATAAATGCAAATAAGATAAATGAAACTTTCCATTTTATACTTTTTACTGAAGACTGAGGACTGAACACTACCAACTCCTTTTAATAACTTCGTGTATAATTATAACCAATTTCTAACGTTATAGATTTTGGATATAATTATATTTGCACCGAAATAATTTCATCAATTAAATTTATAACAATGATGTTACTCAAAAAACAGTTAATCATCGTTTTTCTAGTCGTTTCTGCGCTGGGAATGGCGCAAAAATCTGCCGTCTACACTAGCGATTTACAAGACTACCAAAAGGCACTAACTTTATATAATAATAAACAGTACAAAGCAGCCCAGTCTTTGTTCGACGACATTAAGGACGAGACCAATGACGTTACCATTAAATCTGATTGCGCCTACTACATCGCCAATTGTGCGGTGCGATTAAATCAAAATAATGCAGACGATTTAGTAACGGAATTTGTAGAAGACTACCCAACGAGTACCAAGCGAAACACGGCTTTTTTAGATGTAGCCAATTACTATTTCGAAAATGGAAAATATGCCTATGCACGCAAATGGTACGAAAGAGTAGATGAAAGGAGCATAGCGCGTTCCGAAAAAGAACGTTTCAACTTTAATTATGGCTATGCGTTGTATTCTACTAAAGACGAAAAGAAAGCCACTAAATATTTAAATCGTGTTATAAATTCAAAAGAATACGGCTCACAGGCCAAATATTACATAGGTTTTTTAGCTTATCAAGGCGATGATTACGATAAAGCGAACGCGTATTTTGACCAAGTTAGCGATAACGAAAAGTACAAAGAGAAATTATCTTATTACCAAGCCGACCTAAATTTCAAATTAGGAAAGTTTGAAAAAGCTATTGAACTGGCAGAAGAGCAATTACCAAATGTCAGAGGTGTTGAAGAGTCTGAATTGTCAAAGATTATAGGTGAAAGTTATTTCAATCTTGAAAAATATGCCGAAGCGATTCCTTATTTAAAGGCCTACCAAGGTAAAAATCGAAAATGGAACAATACCGATTATTACCAATTGGGTTATGCCTATTACAAACAAAATGATTTTGAAAGTGCCATATCTGAATTCAATAAAATTATAGATGGAAAAAATTCAGTAGCCCAAAATGCCTATTACCATTTAGGGGAAAGCTACATCAATTTAGACAAAAAGCAGGAAGCTTTAAATGCGTTTAGAAATGCATCGCAAATGGATTTCGATTTAAAAATCCAGGAAGATGCTTGGTTAAATTATGCAAAAATCAGTTACGAAATCGGGAATCCATACCAATCCGTTCCACAGGTTTTAACGAGTTATTTAAACCAATATCCGGATTCTGGTTTTAAAGGTGAAGTGGAAACCTTATTAATAGATTCTTACATTACGTCTAAAAACTATAAGGAAGCCTTAGAATTATTAAAAGGCAAAAATAGTTTTGAACATAAAGCGGCTTACCAAAAAGTTGCCTTTTTTAGAGCTGTGGAATTGTATAACGAAAACAAGTACAACGAAGCCTTGGATTTATTTAACGGCTCATTAAAAGAACCAAGAGACCCAAAATTTGTAGCGAAAGCAACATTTTGGAAAGCGGAAACGGACTATAATTTAACCAATTATAATGAGGCACTGATTGGGTTTAAACAATTTTCAGGCATGGACGAAGCGTCAAGCTTACCAGAAATTGAAAATCTGAATTACAATTTGGCTTACACCTATTTTAAGTTGAAAGATTATACCAATGCCACTAATTATTTTGAAAAATTCATTCAAAATAAATCAAATGATAAACTGCGCCAAAACGATGCTTATTTAAGATTAGCAGATGGTTATTTTGTGTCGAGTAACTATAATGATGCTATAGACGCGTATAACAAAGCCATTCAAATTAATGAGATTGAAACCGATTATGCGGCTTTTCAAAAAGCAATGAGTCAAGGCTACTTAGGAAAAGGGTCTAATAAAATTTCAGAATTGAAATCCTTTATCAACGACTATCCAAAATCAGCTTTACGAGACGATGCCATGTACGAATTGGCAAATTCTTATGTAAAATCGGGCGACTCGGACAAAGCCATGCAAATGTATGACCGTTTAAATTCGGAATATAGAACAAGTGCATTTACCTCAAAAGCTTTATTGAGACAAGGTCTGGTGTATTACAATGGAAACGATAATGAGCGTGCTTTGAGCAAGTTCAAAAAAGTAGCAACTGATTTTCCAGGCTCTGGCGAAGCGGTTCAAGCAGTTTCAACGGTTCGTTTAATTTATATCGATTTAGGTCGTGTGGATGAATACGCTAATTGGGTAAGAACTTTGGATTATGTTGAGGTTACAGATGTAGATTTAGACAATGCTACTTATTTAGCCGCAGAAAAACCATATTTAGATAACGAAACCGATAAGGCTATTCGTCAGTTTAACAAGTATTTGAATGAATTCCCAAAAGGGCTTCACAATCAAAAAGCGCATTTTTATTTAGCGGAATTATATTATAAGAAAGGGTTGTTGGATAATGCACAACCACATTACAAAGCTGTTGTCGATGCCTCAAAATCGGAATATACCGAACAAGCAACCGTTAAACTTTGTGAGATTTATTTGAAAAAATCGGATTGGGAAAAAGCCATTCCTGTTTTAAAACGCTTGGAGCTCGAAGCCGATTATCCTCAGAATGTGATTTATGCGCAATCCAATTTAATGAATGCCTATTACCAAACCGAAGATTATTCCAAAGCAGAAAGTTATGCTGAAAAAGTATTGGGCAATTCAAAACTGGATAACAAAGTGAAGAGCGACGCCAAATTAATCATTGCACGTTCAGCCATTAAAACAGGAAATGAAACCAAAGCGAAAACCGCTTATGCCGAAGTTGAAAAACTAGCCACAGGAAGCGTTGCTGCAGAAGCTTTATACTACAATGGCTATTTTAAAAATAAAGCAGGAGACTACGAAGCATCAAATACAACTATTCAAAAATTAGCCAAGGATTATGGCAGTTATAAATTGTTCAGTGCTAAAGGTTTGGTGGTTATGGCGAAGAATTTTTATGCTTTGGGAGATGCGTTTCAAGCCACTTATATTTTAGAAAGTGTAATCAGCAATTTCCCAGAGTTTGACGCTGTTGTACAAGAAGCCAAAACAGAACTGAACAAAATAAAAGCCGAAGAAGCGAAAACAAATTCATCAATCGAAACTGAGGACTAAAAATACCTGTCTGGTCACTGAACGTAGTTGAAGTGAAAGCAGGTAGCTCTAAGTCGAAGTGCAATCAAACTATAACACATGAAAGTTAAATATATAATATTATCAATCTTCACTTTGGGTTTTGCTTTTAGTTATGCCCAAGAAAAAGACACCATAGCGGACCAAACTGTCAACGTTATAAAACCATACACGCCAACAATTTCCGATGCCTTTAAAATTAAGGATAATCCAACTTTGGCAGACTCGACCACAGTTGAGAAAAAAGAAATTAAATACAATATTTTCTCAATCCCTGTGGCATCCACATTTACACCGGCAAAAGGAAAAGCGGCAACGGTAGATAAGGCTAAAGCCGTAAAGTTATACGATAATTATGCCTCACTTGGCGTGGGTAATTATACAACTCTTTTAGGTGAAGTTTATCTGAACCATGAGTTAAGTAGGGACGAAAATGTAGGCGGTTATTTTAGTCATCATTCCTCACGTGGTGGTATTGATAATTTATTGTTGGATGATGCTTTTTCTAAAACAAAACTCAACGCGCATTACACCAAAAACCAAAGGGATTTTGCTTGGAAAGTTGATGGTGGATTCAATTTACAAACGTATAATTGGTACGGTTTACCTCAAGATTATTTTGGACAAGCAGAAGCCGATGCTATTGACCCAAAACATAATTACACAAGTTTTAATTTAGGTGGTAAAATTAATTTAGAAGATGCCATTGTAAAAGATGCAAGCCTACGCTTTCGACGTTTTGGAGACGATAGAAGTTCTGGAGAAAACCGTTTTATGGCCAGTTCTAATTTTGAAGTCGCCATACAAGATGCAGATATCGATGCCGAATTATTTATGGATTATTTAGGTGGAAGTTTCGATTCTAGTTTTAATGGGCCACAATCCATAGATTACGGTAATTTTATGATTGGTTTAGCACCTTCTTACCAGTATAATCAAGATGATTTAACTATTAATCTAGGTATAAGATTAACCTATTTGAATGATACGGAATTCAGTAAAAGTAAATTTTATATTCATCCAAATATTGAAGGATCCTACCGTTTAGTTGATGAGCTTTTAATCGCTTATGGAGGTTTAACAGGTAAGGTCATTCAAAATTCATATTACGATTTTGCTAACTTTAATCCATTTGTGTCGCCAACACTTTTTGTAAGCCCAACAGACCAGCAGTTTAAAACGTTTGTTGGCGTCAAAGGAAAGCTATCCAATAATATCAGCTATAATGTGAGAGGAAATTATGCTTCTGAAAAAGGGAAAGCCTTATTCAAGGCTAATGAAGCATTGGCAACAGCATCAGAAGATTACCACTACGGAAATTCATTTGGTGTTATTTACGATAATGTAACAACGTTTTCCATTGCTGGAGAATTGAATGTGGATTTCAACAGAAATTTCACTTTAGGAATTAAGGGCGAATATTTTGCTTACGACATGAAAAACGAAGCACAAGCATGGAATTTACCAGATTTGGAAGCCTCATTATTTTTGGATTATCAAATTTCAGAACAATGGTTTGCAGGCGCAAGTGCCTATTTTGTTGGCGAACGTGAAGATGAAAGAATTGTGAATTCGCTTTTTGCTCAGCCAATTGTAACAAGGGTGAGTTTAGAAAGTTATTTCGATTTAAATGCACATGTTGGCTACAAGATAAACGATCAATTGTCTGTGTTTGCCAAGGCGAATAATATTTTTAATCAAGATTATCAGCGTTGGTTAAATTTCCCGGTTCAAGGCATTCAGTTTCTGGCAGGGGCGACTTATCAGTTTGATTTCTAAATTCCCACGAAAGTGGGAATCTCATGATGACATCCTAAAATTATCTCAGGATTTCTATAATATTCAGCATTGCGAAGATAGTGACCCAAATTATTCAGCTGAAAAAGATAAAGTCTAAATTCAATTTTGAGTAAATGAAATTAAAGCGTTCCCATTTGGAGCGCTTTTATCGTTAATTGCTAATTTGTACGCATATGTTTATTATATTTGTACGTATAACAATTAAATTACTATGGATACAAAGTTGACATTAAAACTCAATCAAGAAATTATTGAGAAGGCAAAAGCATATGCCTCCAATAGAAAAATGAGTCTATCTCGAATTGTAGAAGCCTATTTACAATCCTTAACCTCTGAAATCACATCAGAATTCGAAATTTCGCCATTTGTAAGAAGTATTTCTACAGGGACTAAAATTCCTGCAGACCTTGATTATAAAAACGAGTATTCCGATTATTTAACCGAGAAATACAAATGAAGCGGATTTTTATTGACACTAATATCATGTTGGATTTATTAGGGGAAAGAGATCCTTTTTATGAGCCTATCGCCAAAATTGCAACCTTAGCCGAAAAAAGGAAATTAGTTATGGTCGTTTCTCCGATTTCATTTGCTACAGTAAATTATTTTTTGTCGAAATTCGAGAATTCTAAAATCGCCAGAGAAAAATTACGTAAGTTCAAAATTATAGCTGAAATATGTTCGCTTGACGAGCAGACCATTGAAAAGGGACTCAACTCAGCCATAAAAGATTTCGAAGATGCTTTACAATATTTTAGCGCAACAGAATCGGACTGCGAGATGATTATAACGAGAAACGGTAAAGACTTTAAAAAATCCTTGCTTCCAGTCATGACTGCTGATGAATATTTGAAGAGTTTGGTAGGGAAATAAAACTATAATTTTTTATTTAATAAGCCAAATATTCAGACTACTTAGACATAACACTCCAAATTCAGAGCGCTTTTCTTATTTTTACAACTTGCTGTCAGATTGAGCTTGCCTTTGCCGAGCGCAGTCGAAGCATCGAAGTCCTAACAAAAATTTGAATGTCCACTAAACCACCAACCAAAATGAAAAAACTACTCTCAATCCTATTGTTACTGACAATTTTTGCTTGTCAGAAAGATAAGCAAGAAGCAGATTTAATAGTCACAAACGCCAACATATACACCGTAGATAATAATTTCAATAAAGCAGAAGCATTCGCAGTAAAAGACGGAAAAATAATTGCTGTTGGTACAACGTCTGAAATCGATGACAATTATAAAGCTATTGATACCATCAACGCCAACGGAAAAACACTGTTACCAGGTTTTATTGATGCCCATTGTCATTTTTTAGGATTAGGATTTAATCAGCAAGCTGTCGATTTAGTTGGAACAAAAAGTTTTGAAGAGCTAATGAAACGCGTATTGGATTTTCAAAATGAAAATAACAACCAATATATTTTAGGTAGAGGTTGGGACCAAAATGATTGGGAAGACAAACAATTTCCGAACAAAGCATTATTGGATAAATTGTATCCTAAAACACCAATAGCTTTAATGCGCATAGATGGACATGCTATTTTGGCCAATCAAGCCGCCTTGGATTTAGGAAACGTAACAATAAACAGTACAATAGATGGAGGAGAAGTCGTTGTTGAAAATGGAAAACTGACAGGTATATTGATTGATAATGCGGAGAGTCTAGTCATGGAGCATTGGCCAAAACCAACAAAAATGGACCAAGCGGAAGCATTGCTTGAGGCCCAGAAAATTTGCTTCGATTTAGGGTTAACAACGGTCGATGATGCAGGATTAAGCAGAGAAGCCATTGAAACTATAGAAAACCTTCAAGAATCAGGCAAATTAAAAATGCGTATCTATGCGATGGTTTCGCATACTAAAGACAATCTGGATTACTTTTTAGAAAAAGGCATTACTAAAACTGACCGACTCAATGTGCGTTCGTTCAAATTTTATGCAGATGGAGCTTTAGGATCAAGAGGCGCCATGCTTAGAGCGCCTTATTCTGATAAACCGGGTCATTTAGGATTGCTGGTTACCGATTTGGAAGCCCTTAAAAAATCAGCAGAGCGCATTGCAAATTCAGAATTTCAAATGAATACGCATGCCATAGGAGATTCGGCTAATCACGCCGTATTGGATATCTACAACAAAGTCCTTAAAGGAAAAAAAGACAGACGTTGGCGTGTAGAACACGCACAGATTGTATCGCCAGAGGATTTTGAGTTGTATAAAAATGTAATGCCCTCCATTCAACCAACACATGCTACAAGCGATATGTATTGGGCCGAAGACCGCGTGGGAGCAGAACGTATAAAAGGCGCCTATGCCTATAAGCAATTACTGGAAGCCTACGGAAAAGTAGCATTGGGAACCGATTTTCCTGTGGAGCGCGTGAGTCCGTTTTTAACGTTTTATGCTGCTGTTGCACGTCAGGATTTAGAACAATATCCTGAAGGTGGTTTTCAGATGGAAAATGCATTATCTAGGGAAGAAGCTTTAAAAGGTATGACCATTTGGGCAGCCTATTCAAATTTTGAAGAAGATGAAAAAGGAAGCATTGAAGTTGGAAAATTTGCCGATTTTATCATTTTGGATAAAGATATTATGACGGTTGATGCTAATGAGATTCCTAATATTAAGGTTTTGAGAACTGTTGTTGGAGGGGAAGTGCAATAGTATCGAAGATTTATTCGAACTTAATATGGTTTTTACACTGAGATGCTCAGAGGGAAAGCACAGAGAATCACGGAGAAATCAGTTTAAATTTTATACAATGTTTTATTAAGAACCACCAAAGGCTCCGTGTATCTCTGCGAATCTCCGAGTAACTCTGTGTAGTAACTCAATATATCCGCGCCAAATAATCAAAATGCAAGCCATCCATAACCTTATCGCATTTCAGCCCAACAGTTAAACACGCCGTTTTCAAAGTTTCAAAATCGAGATACAACCATTTCATTGGCGCTTCGTTTTCGCCTCTGTAAGACAGAAAATAATCCAATTCACCAGGATAACCTTGGTTGAGGTCTAACCACATGCCGCCATCCTCATCTTCATACATATAAGAGATGTCAGAAGAATCAATTAAGATTTGACCTTTAGGACTTAATAGCGATTTCAAATGCTTCAAATAGTTAGAAACTTGGGATAATTCTTCAAAAATTCCAGTACCATTCATTAACAATAAAATGGTATCAAAAGTTTCGGTTTCCTCCAGAAGTGGTTTTAATTCAGCATTTAAAATACCACGCTTTTCTGCCACTTCAATCGCGCCTTCAGAAGTATCAATGGCTTTTACGGTTAAACCTTTTTCTTGTAACCACAACGAATGACTTCCTCCGCCACAACCTACATCTAAAACGTTTCCTTGGGAGAGTTGCAGTGCTTTCTGTTCCAGTTTTGGCATTTCAGAATAGGTTCTAAATAAATAGGGAAGCGGTAATATATCTTCTTCTGAAATATTGGTAGAAGTTATAAGGTCTTCAGTATAATTTCCGTTGTGATAATCTAATAATGCTTTTCCGAAGAGGTCTTTCATATGTAATTAGTATTGAAATTCAGTTAGAGTGATTTTGATAGTCAAAGGGGTTAAAAATATGAAGCCATAAATACACGTATTTTATCTTCTTGTATTATATGGCTAAAAAAAGTCTTTAGATTTTTATTCTTGTAATTGCTATAAGATACTTCGTCACAAATTTTTTTATGAGTATAGTTCATTTATTAGTGAATTGGTGGCAAAAAATAACGTATTTGGTTTTAATCCGTTCAATCTGTTGATTTCTAATTTTCTCAAAATTGTATCGAGAACTTTACTTAAATTTGCGATATGCAAGACCAAATCAATAACCTTCCAAAGCTTGCCAAAGATAAGCATAAGGAGAATAAAACTTTTTTTACGAAGCTAAAAAAGAAACCGCCAAAGCAATTGGATTATCTGATGCAGGAATTGCACGAGGAAGAATTTGAACGTACCGATTGTTTAGAGTGTGCCAATTGTTGCAAAACCACAGGGCCATTATTTACAGATAAGGATATTCAGCGTATTGCTAAAGCGTTTAAAATGAAAGCACAGCAATTCATTGAAACCTATTTGCGTTTAGATGAAGAAAATGATTATGTATTGCAATCTGTTCCTTGTACGTTCTTAGGCGCTGATAATTATTGTTCTATTTATGAGGTAAGACCAAAGGCCTGTCGGGAATTTCCGCATACGGATCGAAAAAAATTTCAGCAGATAGCCAGCTTAACAATGAAGAATGTTGCTATTTGTCCAGCAGCATATAATATTGTTGAAGAAATGAAAAAGAGAATAGAATTGTAAGAATTGTCTTTTCGGAATAATTTTTGATATTAAAATGATTAAAAAAAATAAGTATGAAAAACTATTTAATAAAAGCTTTTTTTATTCTTTTTACCATAAATATGTCCCATGCGCAACCATGGATGACCAATTTGGAGATTGCGCAAAGCTTAGCCAAGGTGCAGAATAAAATGGTTTTGATGGTTTGGGAGGAAGCGACAACCTATCCATATCACGTTTTGGTAGAATTGGATGATGGGAGAACAGCGTTTATTCAAAATATGTTTGAAGACGAAACTGTTAGCCCATTAATTTGGAAACATTTTGTACCTGTCATAGTAAATGAGAATCGTTATGCCGATTGGTATCCCGAAATCAAGGGCAGAAGATCCCAAAAATATATCGATAAATTTAATGACGATTCCATAAAAATAATGGATATTCATGGTAATATTTTAAATGTTTCCAGTCATCTTAATAGTTACCAAAATATTAGTACTTTAATTCGGGATTATGCCTTAAATACAGAGTTTATAGAGCATGAATTAAAGGGCTACCAAATAAAGAAAGATTTTTATTCCGCCTACTATTTAGCTTCAAAATATCTGGATTTTTCAATGTATTTAAAAGAAGACATCAGAAAAGAAATTATTGACTTATCAAATATCTATTTAGATGAAGCTGCCAGATTCATAGAAGCAAACCCAGAAGAAGATCAGCTTGCATTAACTCAACGCGTAGAGCTTTTAAAAATTCAAGAATACTTAATTACACAGCGTCCCAAAAAAGTACTTCGGCAACTCAGACGAATGGACGCCAAAAATGTTGAACCCAATAATCAGACTTTTGCGGCATTTCTATATTATACGGCTTATCAGATTTTAAATGATGAAAACGATGCTGCACCATGGAAATCTAAACTTTCTTCAGTAAATTTGAAGAAAGCGCAAATGCTTATAAATCTTAACTCTTAAACGCATTGGAAACCATCATTACCTATTTTGAAACCATTCCTTCGTCACACCGAAGTCTTATTTTGGTTGGTGGACTCACGTTTTTTTGGGTGTTGGAAGGTGGTTTACCGTTATTTAAGTTTACATACAAAAAATGGCAACATGCCATCCCAAATCTCTTTTTTACATTAACTACTGTTGCTATCAATTTCGCTTTGGCGTTTTTACTTTTAGGCGCTGCAGATTGGGTAAAAGCTAATGATTTCGGAATTATCAATTGGTTGCCTCAAATGCCACTTTGGCTTTACGCCTTGTTAGGTGTAGTATTGCTCGATTTTTTTGGTGCTTACTTAGCGCATTATGTGGAACACAAAGTAAAACCGTTATGGATGGTGCATTTGGTTCACCATACCGATCATAACGTTGATACGACCACGGCCAACAGGCATCATCCCATAGAAAGTTTAATTCGATTTTCGTTTACACTACTTGGTGTTTTTGTGGTTGGGACTCCAATTGCTTTGATTATGATTTATCAGGCCATGTCACTCATATTTACCCAGTTTACACATGCGAATATAAAAATGCCAAAAGGTTTGGACAAAGCATTGAGTTACCTCATTGTGTCGCCAGATATGCACAAGACGCACCATCATTTTAGATTGCCTTATACCGATTCTAATTATGGAAATATTTTGAGTATTTGGGATCGTATGTTTGGGACCTATAGGTATCTGGATCGTGAAAAATTAAAATATGGCGTCGATGTGTTTCCCGATGAAATAAAAAACAGCAATATCAAGGATTTGCTAAAACAACCGTTTCAGAAATATGAAAAATCAACGCTTTCGGCAGATCTTGACAATTAGTGCAGTTGCATTTTTAACTCTTTTAGGTATGAGCTGCAATCCAGAACAAGAACGCATCGATATTCAAGGTCATAGAGGATGCAGAGGTTTGTTTCCAGAAAATTCTTTGCCAGCTTTTGAAAAAGCCATCGATTTAGGGGTGAAGACACTCGAGTTGGATATCGTGATTTCAAAAGATAAAAAGGTGGTGATTTCTCATGAACCCTTTATGAACCCTTTAATTTGCTATGATTTAAAGGGCGAAAGTATTCCAGATTCATTAGAAGCACATTACAATTTGTACCAAATGGATTATGATGAAATTAAGCAGTTTGACTGTGGTTCAAAATTTCATCCAACCTATCCTAATCAGGAAAAATTAAAAACTTATAAACCGTTATTATCTGAAGTTTTTGATTTGGTAAAAGTGAAGCATTCAGATGTTAAATTTAATATTGAAATTAAATCTGAACCTAACTATTATCGCATTTTTACGCCAGAACCCAAAGCTTATGTAGCCTTGGTATTGGATGAAATTAAAAAGAATGGTATGCTTAATCGTGTAAATCTTCAATCTTTTGATTTGGCCATTCTTGAAGAAATTAATAAGCAATCGCCAAAGATGAAAGTGGCTTTGCTAGTGGAAGACAATGAAACGATTGAACAAAAACTTGATGAACTGTCCTATCAGCCAGAGATTATAAGTCCTTATTTTAAATTGTTAACGTCAGAATCGGTTAAGGACTATCAGTCGAAAGGTTATCAGATTATTCCTTGGACCATTAACGATGAAAAGGACATGAAGCAAATGATAGCATGGAATGTTGATGGTATTATTACGGATTATCCGGATAAGCTCGTTGAAATTCTAAAACAATAAAGTTTTTAACAGACTTATTAACAAAACAAGCGTTTGTTCTAATATTTATGTAGTTTGTGGATGATTTGTCAATTATTTCGTTCAAACCACTTATGTTTATTTGGGATTAATTAAATTTTGTTGCTTTAAATCACGCCTTGTGTAACTTAAAGTGTTTACTGTTTTGAAAAATTTAATCCGTATCTGTCTCGTCATAATTCTCCTTTTTTTATTAGGTTTTACGCTTCAAGCGCAAGAACAACCTTTTGCTAAACTCGAAAAAAACAGAAACGTCCAAGCCAAAGGTTTGATTCATCAATTAAATACCACAAAAGACACGCTGATTCTTAAAAGTGATAAAATTATTAATTCACTCTACACCATAAACAAAAACTACACACGAGAGCTTGATTTTGAAATTGATTCAACCGCATATAAGTTGCCGTTGAATACATTATCTAAAGGAAAACATGTAATTGTGGCGAGACAATCGCCAATGAAAATTGTATTTGTTATAAAAATTTTAAGGGACATTCCTAAAAAAGAGCCGGAAGCTATTAGTGCCGTAGAACCTACCAAGGTTGTGTTTACTGCTAATTAATTAGTTTGGTATATCAAATACTTACTTCGCATGCTTTTATAAGCTTCTAAATCAGCTTGCCAAGTCGCTTTAATTTCGGTTTCGGATAATCCAGCTTCAATCTGTTTCTGCAAAGCAGCCGTTCCTGCATGGGTTGTGAAGTTGGACGTGTTGAATACTTTAGTTTTATCAGTAGCGTGGTTGTAAGCATCCATAATATATTTCAAGGTGAAATGTCTTTCTGCCTTCACATTAGATAAATCAGCGCCATAGCAAAGTTCATTTTCATGTTTGGGATATTTAGACCCGAAATTGGCAACAGGCGTATAACTAAACGCATAATAATTCTTATCTAAAAACGGAGCACCATAACGCTGAAACTGAAATTCAGTACCTCTACCAGCATTGATATTGGTGCCTTCAAATAAGCCTAAACTTGGATAAAGTATTATCGATTGGTCATTCGGAAGGTTTGGAGAAGGTCTAATGGGTAAGCTATAAAAAGACTCGTGATTATAATTCGCCATCTCTATAATTGTAATATCACAAGTTAAGCCCTTATACAGCCAAGCCTCACCATTAATCATTTTTGCGTATTCACCTAAAGTCATGCCGTGAACTAATGGAATAGGGTGCATGCCTAAAAAGCTACTGTGTTTTGTTTCTAAAACAGGACCATCAACATAATTGCCATTGGGATTTGGTCGGTCTAAAATTAGGAGTGGAATATTTTGCTCGGCGCAAGCTTCCATAACGTAGTGCAATGTTGAGATATAAGTGTAAAACCGAACACCCACATCTTGAATATCAAAAAGCATAATATCTATATTTTCAAGCTGCGACGCTGTTGGTTTTTTATGCTTGCCATGGAGAGAGTAAATATGTAGACCCGTTTTGGTGTCTTTGCCATCTTTTACCAATTCACCAGCATCTGCCGTGCCTCTAAAACCATGTTCTGGTGCGAAAACTTTTTTGACATTGACTTTTAGTGAAAGTAAAGAATCAATGAGGTGACTGTAGTTCAGGAAACTAGCTTTTCGTGTTTTGTCCCTAAATATTACAGAAGTCTGATTGGCCACTACGCCAACATTCTTTCCTTGTAATAAAGGAAGATATGCTGCCGTTCTATTGGCACCAATAATTATGGATTTATCATCGGTTACATTGTCACTGAGCGGATTCGAAGTGGTCTCTTCGAGCTTCGAGCTTCGCGCTTCTAACTTCTCAGTTTCAGACTTCACTCGATGGCCACAAGAAAATGTAAGAGCAGATATGGTAAGAATTATCGAGAATAAAACTGTATTTTTGACAACCTTTAAAAGCATAGAGTAGGTTTGAATTTCGAGTTATTTATAGCTAAACGTATAATTGGCAATAAAACGTATAAAAGTAGTGTTTCGGCACCAATAATTAAAATTGGTATCGCAGCAATTGCTATTGGTATCATTGTAATGTTGATTGCAATTGCCACAGGTTTGGGCTTACAACAGAAAATTAGAGACAAGGTTGTAGCATTTAACGGTCATATAGAAATCACTAATTACGATACCAATGCCTCGGACGAATCTCAGGTGCCCATTTCAATCAATCAAGAGTTTTATCCAAATTTTAATACGGTTGAAGGTATAAAACACATACAAGCCGTTGCCACAAAATTTGCCGTAATAAGAACCGAAACCGATTTTGAAGGTGTCGTTGTAAAAGGCGTGGGTGCGGATTATAATTGGGATTATTTTAAAGAGTTTTTAATTGAAGGTCGATTGCCAGATTATACAAAAGAGCGCAATGAAGAAGTCTTAATTTCAGAATACCTCGCTAATCGCTTAGGCTTCAAAATTGGCGATAAATTCCAAACTTTATTTACGGATCAAATCGATCGTTTGCCTAGAATCATGAATTTTGAAGTGGTTGGTATTTATAATTCGGGTTTTCAAGAACTCGACGAAAAATTTGTGATTGCAGATCTAAGGCATATTCAACGTCTGAATAAATGGGAATCTGACCAAATCGGCAACTTTGAAGTTTTTATTGATGATTTTTCCCAAATTGAAGAAAAAACAGTTGAAGTTTATAAGGCTATTCCATCCTTAATGAATGCCACTTCAATTACGCGAAAATACTATACTATTTTCGAGTGGATTAAGATTTTTGACAACAATACTTATGGCATTATTGCCATTATGATTATCGTTGCTGGGATTAATATGATTACGGCATTGTTGGTTTTAATCCTGGAACGTACCCAAATGATCGGTATTTTAAAAGCGCTTGGTAGCTCAAATTGGACCATCAGAAAAGTATTTCTATACAACGCTTCCTACCTCATTGGTTTAGGGTTGCTTTGGGGAAATATTATTGGTTTAGGCTTGTTGTTCGCACAGAAGTATTTTAAACTATTTCCGCTAAATCCAGACACTTATTATGTAAGTAATGCACCAGTTTACATCAGTTGGGATTATATCATCATACTTAATATCGGAACGTTTGTAGCTTGTTTGTTAATGCTGTTGATTCCTTCCGTAATAATTTCTAAGATTTCGCCCGTAAAGGCGATTCGGTTCGACTAAAAAAGTAAGCAGTCCGCAGTCTTCAGTTCGCAATCGCGATATAGATTAATTTGAAAGATTGAGTTTATAGTTTAAGGTAATCTCATGAATCTTAGTGTCGCCTTGGTCTCCCTTCGTGTAACAGAACAACTTTGGAATTTAGTTTTTTGTATTTGAAAATTGTGTTTTCCATTACATAACATTTAACGTAACTTTGCACTTTCGAAAAAACAACTATGGATTACGCAGAAAATATATTAGGTACAATAGGAAATACACCATTGGTTAAAATGAATAAACTAGTGGAAGACTTACCTTGTTTAGTACTCTCAAAATACGAAACTTTTAACCCAGGAAATTCCGTTAAGGATCGAATGGCTGTGCAGATGATTGAGGATGCAGAAGCTGATGGTCGTCTAAAACCTGGAGGCACTATTATTGAAGGTACCTCAGGAAACACGGGAATGGGATTGGCACTGGCAGCCATTGTAAAAGGCTACAAATGTATTTTTGTGATTAGTGATAAACAGTCCAAAGAAAAAATGGATATTCTTAGAGCAGTAGGTGCTGAGGTAGTAGTTTGCCCAACCGATGTGGAGCCAACCGATCCTCGCAGTTATTATTCCGTTTCAAAACGGTTAGGGGAGGAAACCCCGAACTCTTGGTATGTTAACCAATATGATAACCTGAGTAACACCAAAGCCCATTATCAAAGTACAGGGCCGGAAATCTGGAAACAAACCGATGGCAAAATCACGCATTTTGTGGTTGGTGTGGGTACAGGTGGTACTATTTCTGGTGTTGGAAAATACCTAAAGGAACAAAACCCGAATATTAAGGTTTGGGGAGTTGATACTTATGGTTCTGTATTTAAGAAATATCACGAAACGGGAGTGTTCGATGAAAATGAAATCTATCCTTATGTAACCGAAGGTATTGGTGAAGACATTCTACCAGAAAACGTTAATTTTGAAATCATAGATGGTTTTACCAAAGTTACCGATAAAGATGCTGCGGTTTATACCCAAAAATTGGCAAAGGAAGAAGGTATGTTCTTGGGGAATTCTGCAGGAGCAGCCATAAAAGGTGTATTGCAATTAAAAGAACATTTTAAACCAGAGGATGTCGTTGTGGTTTTATTTCACGATCATGGCAGCCGTTATGTGGGCAAAATGTTTAACGATGATTGGATGCGTGAGAAGGGTTATATTGAGTAACATATTCTTGATACAGCAAAAATCATTTTACATAGAAAAGCAAAATCCTGAATAGTATTCAGGGTTTTTTTATTTCGAGAACGTGGTAAAATTTATGTGATCTCACAATTAAATCTGACCCAAACGTTTACTTAAATAATAGTCTAATCTATTCTGGTAAATTCAAACGATCTAAATTTCAATATTGAAATACTAAAATTTATTATTACTTTTATAACGAATTTAATCACAGCTGTATTTTGAATCCCAATCTGTTATTAGTAGATGACGATGAAGACGATAGAATGTTCTTCCAAGAGGCTATTAAAGAAATTGATAGAGGTATTCATTTTGTTAGCCTTAAGAATGGGCACGAAGCTTTAAATTATTTAGAGGCTTGCGCTTCTTTGCCAGATGCCATATTCCTAGATATTAATATGCCAATTGTAGATGGGTACAAATGTTTAAAGCAACTTAGGTCTAATACCAATTATGACGGTATTGTGGTTTTTATGTACTCCACGTCTTATATTCCGGAAACAGCCATTAAATTACAAAATGCAGGTGCTGATTTTTACATTCGGAAACCTATAAGTTTTAACGAACTTAAACAACTTATTGAAAAAGCATTAAACCTATTACCTCAGGTCGCATTAGAAAATAAAAACGACAACAATTTCTTCATCACAAATGAAAAGTAATACTAAGAGCTTATACTTTTTAAATGATGGAGGAGAAATGGGCGAAATTATGCGCGCCAAGGATTGGTCCAAAAGCCCTGTTGGCGTAATTCAAAATTGGCCATCAAGTCTTAAGACAACGTTGAGTATAATGCTCAATTCAAAATTTCCCATGTTTCTCTTTTGGGGACCTGATCATATTTGTTTTTACAATGACGCCTACAGACCGAGTTTGGGAAACGAAGGAAAACACCCAGAAATTCTAGGTCAGAAAGCAGAAATTTATTGGTCAGAAATTTGGGATATAATCGGTCCACAGATTTATTCAATTCTAGCAGGAGGACCTGCCACATGGCACGAGAATCAACTTGTGCCTTTCTACAGGAATGGTCAAATAGAGAATATTTACTGGACTTACAGTTATAGTTGCGTAAAAAATGAATCAGGCAATATAGAAGGTGTGTTTGTTACCTGTACGGAGACAACGAACAGCTTCGTAAACCTCGCAAAACTTGAAGAAAGCAATGACGAATTGGAATTTGCTATAAACGCGGCTAATTTAGCTACTTGGGATTATAATCCATTAACCAATAAACTTAAAGGTAATAAACGTTTAAAAAATTGGTATGGACTGCCTTTTAAAAATGAACTTTTATTAGAAGATGCCCTTGCTGCTATAATTGAATCCGATAAGGATAGAGTGATTGCGCAAATCGAAAAATCCATAGGAGATTATAAATCTGGCGGTAAATATGATATCACCTATAAAATTAAAAATAATAAAACGCAACAAGCACGCACAGTCCGAGCCTTAGGTCGTGCATGGTTTAATGAAGATAAAATAGCCTATAGATTTAACGGTATTTTACAAGATATTACTAAGCGCGAAAAAGCTGTTAATGAGTTAAAGGAAAGTGAAGAACATTTCAGAAATTTAGTTAAAAATGCGCCAATCGCCATGGCCATTTTAGATGTCAACAATTTTATTGTTAAAATGGCTAATGATGCGGTGTTGGAAATATGGCAAAAATCGTATAAAGAAACTATTCAAAAACCCCTTTTTGAAGTACTTACAGAAATTAAGGATGGAATTCTTCCCATTTTTGAAACTGTTATAAAAACTAAGCGGGCACAACACGGTTACGAATATCCTTTTTTATTGACACGTAATGGGATTACACGAAAGGAATACTTTAATTATACATTTCAACCCATAATAAAAAATGATAAAGTCGTAGAAATAGTGATTATAGGATTTGAAGTTTCCTACATGGTTAGGGCGAGATATGAACTTCAAGAATCGCAGAAACATTTTAAGAATTTTGTGGAACAGTCGCCAATTGCCATGGGTATTCTCAGAGGTGAGAATTTAACTATAGAAATGGCAAATGACAGTTTGCTCAACACCTTTTGGCGTAAAAAGAGAAAAGATGTTATAGGAAAAGATTTATTGGAGATATTTCCGAATCTAGTAAATTCAAAATATCCCCAAATTTTAAAAGATATTGTCCGTACTGGAGTTGGAGTATCGGAGAATGAATCTTATGCTGTAGTCAAAAGTGATGATGGAGAAAAAGAGTTTTACGTAGATTATGAGTATCAACCATTAACTGAGTTAGATGGTTTAGTTTCAGGGATAATGATTACGACAACAGATGCTACCGAACGCGTTTTAGCCCGTAAAAAATTAGAAAAATTTTCCAAAAACCTAGAACAGCAAGTTCAGCAACGCACCCAACAGCTAAATACGGCTAATAAAAAATTGCAACGTTCATTAGTTAGCCTTCAAAAAACCAATGATGAGCTCGAAGCTTTTGCCTATGTCTCTAGTCATGATTTGCAAGAGCCACTTAGGAAAATACAAATGTTCACCAATATGCTAGCGGAACGGGAAGCCAAAAACTTTTCAGAAAAAGGTAAACAGGACATTGATAAAATCTTACAATCTGCGCATCGCATGCGTACGTTGATAGAAGACTTATTGGAATATTCTAGAAGCAATGATACAAGTGTAGAAACTAAATCAACCAATTTACAGGATTTATTGATTCAAGTGATTGAGAATTTGAATTCTAAAATCGAATCATCAAATACGTCCATAACTTATGATGACCTTTGCACGGCTAGGGTTGTTCCGTTTCAAATAAGACAAGTATTCCAAAATCTAATTGAAAATTCCATAAAGTTTGCACAACCAGATAAAAGTCCAAAAATTCAAATAACAACAGAAAAAGTGATTGGCAAAACAACGGGAATTAAAATTTTGGAAAATAACAAGACGTATTGCAAAATATCTTTTCAGGATAACGGAATTGGCTTCCAGCCCGAACACGCACAACAAATTTTTGAACTCTTTAAAAGACTTCATGGTAAACTAGAATATCAAGGCACAGGTATTGGCCTTGCTATAGTGAAAAAAATAGCTGAAAACCATAATGGCGCAGTTACCGCAAAAGCAAAACCGAACAAAGGCGCTCAATTTTCATTGTATTTGCCAGTAGATTGAATGTAGTAAGATTGGACTATTGAGATTATTTTAATTGCTTATAGTATTGTGACTTTAATTCTTTGTTGAGTCAAATAATTTTTATCACGTGCTTAAAAAATAAGTCATGAATTCTTAAAGTTTAGCATACCTTATTTGGGTTATCTTTAAATTAAGCAATTTAATAAGTATTGGAGTCTTTTTTAATTCAGTTAGAAAATATTGGATATGTGTTAATTCAGTCCAATTAATTAGTGGAATTTAAGGACATTATAAAATCATAATATTGGCATACAGCTTTGAAACAATGAATTCGTATTTCGTCATTTTAGTAATTATAGGTATCACATCGCTTTTTGCTAGTTTCTTACCTATTTTATTAAAACGATTCAAAATAAGCTTTACCATTCCATTACTCCTTTTTGGTGGTATTCTTTATTATCTCAACACGCCTTTGCCATGGCCAGATCCTGTATGGCCTGTTGATCTTGCGCTTCGATTTTCAGAATTAGTGGTAATTATTAGTCTTATGGTGGCAGGACTCAAAATTGGACTTAATTATTCTTGGAAAGAATGGCAAAATCCGTTGCGACTTATTGGGATAACGATGCCATTATTTATAGTGGCAGTTTTTTTGATTTCATATTATATTTTGGGACTGGAAGGACATGTGGCTTTATTATTGGCGGCAGTTTTGGCTCCGACCGATCCTGCATTGGCGTCAGAAATTCAATTAAATGAAAAACAATCACCATCTGATAAAAATGTTGGTGTGCAGTATAACCTCACGGCTGAAGCAGGTCTTAACGATGGCTTAGCTTTTCCCTTCGTGTTTCTGGCAATTTTATGGTCAAAAAATGGAACTTTACAAGCTGAACAATGGAAAGAATGGTTAAGTTTTTATGTGGTTTATAAGGTGGTCGTTGGTGTTTTAGTAGGTATTGCTATAGGTTATGCCTATAGTTTTTTAACACAAAAACTTTCAGAGCAGTTGGAGCGTAAAATCCATCAAGCTTTTGTGGCAATTTCGTTGACATTATTAGCTTATGGTATTGCAGAATTATTAAAATCCTATGGATTTATGAGTGTGTTCTTTGCTGGTTTGTTTGCAAATTATCATCAACATACCGATGGAAAACAACATTTAAGTGATCCAAATCTTCATTTTATTACCAATGTCGAAAAATTCCTTATTATTTTTTGGATGATATTCTTTGGAGGCTCTGTGATAGCTGGTATTCTAAACTTTAATACACTTTATACAATTATTTTTGGAGTGCTATTGGTACTTATATTACGACCGGTTTTGGGTTATGTGGCATTATATGGAACCAATTTAAACCAGAAAAAAAAGTTGGCCATTTCGTTTTTTGGAATTAGGGGTATTGGGTCAGTCTTCTATCTTACTTTTGCCATAAAACACGGAAATTTTGAAAACCTGAACATAATATATTCTATCGTTGCTCTGGTAATATTAGTGTCTATTTTAGTGCACGGCATTTCAGTAAAACGAAGTACGGAAAAAATTGAGGATTAATTATGGATCTCGAAGGAATCATAGGAATTGCAGCTGGAGTCTTTACAACCATAGCAGTATTACCTCAAATATATAAAGCGATAACAACTAAAAAAGTTAAGGATGTAAGTCCTTATATGTTCGTGATTTTATGTTTGGGCGTTGGTCTTTGGACGGTTTACGGCATCTTAAAAAATGATTGGCCCATCATCATCACAAATGGTATATCTTTCATTTTTAATAGTATAATGCTTTATATCGTTTATACGCAAAATGAAGATTAATTTTTTGACGAAAGAGAATCTTTAATTCTATTGATGGATCGATTCCATTTTTTGTAAACTTCGATAGGCTCTGGATAATTGGTCTCAGCCAATAGCTCAGGAAACAACCAAGGCGCATGAATTCTATTGTCTTCAACGCGCTTTAATTCGGTAATCCATTTGGCTATAAAATCATTGGCTTTGTACTTTAAACTTTGGTGTACGGGATTGGTATAGTAAATTTCAAAAGCCTGCATGTGCCAGTTCATCCAATTGGAGCTAACGTCGTAATCTATTAATCTACTTTCAAAATATGCGGCTCCCTAAGTCCAGTCAATATTTAAATCCCTCACAAAATAACTAGCGCAATTCACTCGACCACGATTACTCATATAACCAGTTTGGTTAAGTTGGCGCATATGAGCATCGATAAAGGGAATTCCGGTTTTACCGCTCTGCCAACGTTCAAATTTTTCGGTGTCATTTTCAAAATCAACGGTTTTATTTTTATAACCTTTGGTGAAGAATATAGCATTGCCCATACGCATGCCTTTGAAGGTAAAATAATCACGCCAAACTAATTCAAAAACCAGCCACCACGTACTTTGGTTTTTCTATATTTTCTCTTCATAATCTTCGACCGCTTCATAGATTAAGCGTGCAGATATACAGCCTAATGCCAAGTATGGAGAGAATTTAGAACTGTAATCCATTCCTATAGATTGATTGCGAGACCAACGATAGCCAGTTAATAATTCAGACTCAAAAGTGTAGTATCTTAAACGTTCCAAAGCCTTGTCTTCGCCACCTTCCACATAAGGTTTGGCAGTTCCATACGCTTCTTTTGTGAATCCGAATATTTTATAATCTGGAAAGTTATTAGATGATGCATCTGGATGCGCGTTGATTTTTTCTGGTGCCTTAAAGGTTGGTCTTGGTGTGCTTTCTTTAGAAGTCGGAATGCGATAAGCTTTGCTAGTTAAAGGAAGATCCGCTATTGAAAACGGAATATCATCCTTATGATATAGCGTTTTTCCCCAATATAATTGAAAGTTGATTTCTGGCAGGACATTTTTCAAATTTCGAATGAGATCCAATTCTTCCTTTACATATTCCTGTTCGGCATAAATCGTTGAAATATTGAATGTTTTAACAAGCTTCGGAATATCCATAGCAGCGCCTTTATGGCCAATAATGAGATGCCCATCAATAGCTTCGAGGTTTTTTTGAAGATTGGTAATGGATTGTTCTAAAAACTTAAACCGATTGGCATTTGCTTTTCTAAAATTTAGAGGCAACGTTTCAAACAAATAGGGTTCAACACTATAGCATAAAACAAGTTCATCGCATGTTGCAATTGCAGCACAAAGGGCTTCGTTATCGTGCAGTCTTAAATCATTTTTAAACCATACTAGGCCTGTTTTCATTGGATTAATTGTTGTTTTTTCCTCGACTCATTCATCTTTCAATTTCTCTTTTTCTTCATCAATTTTTCCATCAACTTCATCTTTGGAAATCAAAGGATGGTCTTCGCCTAATCCGATAATAGCAATGAGATTGGTAACGGCATTGTATAGCATTAAGATTACGGTAATCATCATACCGCTGATAATAGAGGTGGAACCAAGGGTGGCCCAATAAATAATTTTGTACCAATTGGTTGGTACTTCTTCAGATTCAATAATTGGAATATTAAAAAACTGAAATAAAATCAATGCTGAAATGAATAAGATTACATCGAATTTTGCAATACTCAGCACTTGTTTATAATGCTTTTTTCGCAGCGTATCTTGCGAGCCATAACTAACACTCAATAAGGTTAACAATAGTGCCAGAATAGTTGCGGAAGCCAATACAATAGTATTGCAAAGCATGTTTAACCCATTAAGTGAAACCTTTAATAAGTGTTTGGCTTCGTAACCTGTTACATTGCCCAAGAGAAAAATACCTGCTCCTGTAAATAAGGTGGCAATGAGACCTCCGTAAATGGCGTTTTTATTGCTTTTCAGAAAATTAAACATCGCTAGTATCTACATCAGTTAACATTTCTTTTGCCATATTCAAATCCTCACTATTGTGAATAACGGAAATATCACCAGTGCTTTCAAAAATTACCGCTCTTACGTCATTGAAATTATGGACATTGGCTTCTCTTAATTTGGCGATTAAATCATCTTCTCCAACATTGCAGCGTTTTAATTTTTTGTATAATATTTTTCCGTTATACATAATCAGTTGTGGCTTATTGGTAAATAGGTTTTTTATAGTGTCATTCTTTCTCACCAAAAAAGAGAAGAACGTTTGAAAAGCAATAATAGTTGCCAAGGCTATGGCGCCTTTCATCAAGGAATAATCATTGTTCAAAATAATGGAGGCCAATACCGAACCCACGGCAATGGTCGATGCAAAATCGAAACTCGACATTTTTGCAAAGGTTCTAAGCCCAAATATTCTTGTGATCACAATAATTATTGAAAATATTCCTAAAACGGAAAGGATTAACCAAATAGCGTCTTCAATAGTCATGATTCTTGTTTTTAGGAAATTTAGTTGAAAGGCAATTATATTGTTAATTCTTATGCTCGAAATGATAACTGATTTAGGCAAACAATCTAAATGATATAATTCATGAAATTAAATGCGTCAATCATTAATTTAATGGAGTAAGAAAATTTTAATTAGTCCTTATAATTTTGAAGTATGGATTGAAGCGCTTCAATTTTTAGAAGATTATATCAATTAAAAGTTAGAATTTAATATGATGCCATTAGACACTATTATAACCGAAGATTTTCAAAAGGAACTAGAATCTGAATATAAAGCATTCATCTTGAAGCAAAAGCATCCTTGCATTATGGCAAAAACCGTTTTTTCACAAGAAAACTATCATTTAAAGATATATGAAGATATAGGCAAAGAGACGTCGTTAAGCGCTTTAATGGATGATTTGAGAACATATATTAACCAATACAACTTTGATTCTAACACCTTTGAATCGTTCATCGCTGTTTTTCCGAATAACCATTTTGAAACTGAAATCGATTTTGAAAAAGCCTTATGGAAAACCCTTCAAAAGTTACATTATTTAGACGATTCGGAATGGGACACATCTGTAAGTGAAAATCCTGAGGATACTAATTTTAGTTTTAGCCTCAACGGAAAAGCATTTTATATAGTTGGGCTGCATCCCAACAGTTCTCGCAAAGCAAGACAAACACCATACACTGCAATTGTATTTAATTTACACTGGCAGTTTGAACGGTTGCGTGACATGGGAACCTATAAAAAAGTAAAAAAACGAATACGAAAGCGAGACAAAAAATTGCAAGGTACCATAAATCCGGTGCTAAAAGATTTTGGAAAAGATTCTGAAGCCAAGCAATATAGTGGAAGAGCAGTGGGTAACGACTGGAAATGTCCGTTTCAATCTAAATCCCAATGGGCATGAAAACCGTAAATAAAATAGAAAAGCAAACAGGAAAAGCCTTTAAGCTTAAAAAAGGCGAAGTGCTAACGGTTATTGATCCAATGGGACAACAAGTTAGCGATATGGTATTGTTTAATGCCAATGATTACAAAGAGAAATTATCCTCAGGTAAAACTATGGATTTTGAAGAATCCATATTACTATCAACAGGAAATTTTCTGTGGAGCAACCGCTCACAAAAAATGGCAGAAATTATTGAAGATACCAATGGACGCAATGATTTTTTGCTGGCACCATGTAGCAAGGAAACTTTTGAGATTATGTACAATTGTAAGGAAGAACATCCTAGCTGCCTGAACAATCTTTCAAAAAATTTAGAGCCGTTTGGCATCGCTATTGACGATATTCCGACCGCATTTAATATTTTTATGAACGTTCAGTTTAATTCCGAAGGAAAAATTTCTGTGTTGCCACCATATTCAATCGCTGGAGACTATGTGCAATTTCAAGCTCAAATGGATTTGTTAGTCTGCTTAACGGCATGTTCGGCAGAAGATAGCAATGGTGGTACATTTAAACCTATTCATTATACAGTTACAGCACAATAGAATTGCATCGAAAATAAATAAATGCAACGAGAATTTAGATTAATTCTATATATAGTTGAACTGTTTAATTCTGTTGCGCCCAATCTCTATACATTCCGTATTGTACTTCATTGAGTATGGCATTAAGATGTTTACCTTCTTCTTTTCTGATATCTTCTGCTGTCATTTGGGAATTACCATTATTCAAATCATCACGAACTGCTTTTATGCTCGCTTCAAATTTTCTTTGTTGTGCTTCGGTCATTTCCAATTCCTTCATCATTTTTTGGGTTCTGGCATCAAAATCACGAATATCGCTAGAGGTATTGCGTTTTGTATTTGAGCGCTTGTCATTGTTGTCTGCTGTGTCATTATTAGAAGTATAGCTTTTTTTTGGAGTTGGTTTTTTATAAGCTGTGTATAAAAGCGAGGCACTGGTCGCTAAAATTGAAAGGCCAATAATATTTTTTAAAATTTTCATAATACCTTAAGTTTAATTTGTAGTCGTAAGATAAAATATAATGATGGTAATGATGTACTTATTTAAATGCAACATTGTCTCATTTAATTATTAAACTAATGTTTAATTGTCTGATATTAAACTTTGCAATTCGATAATTTTTATGCGTCAAAAAATCATTGAACTGAGGTAATGGAACACTAAGTTCTATTCTAATTTTAGTCTGAATTAATAAATTAAAAAACAGATATATTATGAAAGATTTAAAAGGATTATTTGAGCATCAACTAAAAGATTTGCATAGTGCAGAATCTCAATTGGTGGATGCCTTACCAAAAATGGCGCAGAAAGCGTCAAATTCTAAATTGAAAGATGCGTTTGAGGATCATTTAAAAGAAACAAAGGATCAAAAGCAACGCTTAGAGGATATCTGTAGTGAATTGGATATTAAGCCAACAGGTGAAACGTGTAAAGCAATGGAAGGCTTAATTAAGGAGGCCGAAGGTTTTATGGATGAAGCTGATAACAATGATGTTATGGATGCTGGACTTATTGCCGAAGCACAACGTGTAGAACACTACGAAATTTCTGGATATGGAACTGCGGTAAGATATGCCAAGGAATTAGGGCATAATGATATTGCCTCTAAATTGCAGAAAACATTAGATGAGGAATACAATGCTGATAATAAATTAGATAAATTGGCAGAAAACAGATTAAATGAAAAAGCGAAGTAAATAGGCTATATTGTTTCAATTTTAAAAGATATAACTTATCTAAATTTAAAACCAGAGCACTTAGTGGCTCTGGTTTTATGGTTTAATCTAAACCTTGACAATTTAAACCTTCTCACAGCATAAGTATAGAAGTGATTAATAAGAAAATTATCATTTTCGAATTCTAAGGATATAAAAGCTTTTTTTCTTTCGCAACAAATGTCTATTTTAGTACATGCAAGAAGATTTCCTTCACTATATCTGGAAACATAAAGCCTTTGATGCGTCCAACTTAAAGACAACAAAGGGAGACATTATAGTAATATCGAATTTAGGGCAGCACAACCATAATGCTGGTCCAGATTTTTTTAATGCACAACTCAGTATTGGAGAACAGCTTTGGGCTGGCAATGTGGAGATTCATATCAAATCTTCGGATTGGTACGTTCATCATCACGAAACGGATAAAGCTTACGATAATGTGATTTTGCATGTAGTTTGGGAGCACGATACCGAAATATTTAGACAAGATAATTCTGAAATTCCAACCTTGGAATTGAAACACTATGTCGATAAGAACTTAATCCATAACTATCAAAAACTCATACAATCAAAAACGTGGATCAATTGTGAAACGAGTTTCTCTGAAGTTGATGATTTTCTACTTAATAATTGGTTAGAACGCTTGTACATCGAACGCTTAGAGCTAAAATCTGAAACCATTCAGCAATTACTCGAGGATTCCAATAACGATTGGGAGGCGGTTTTGTTTAAGATGCTATTAAAGAACTTCGGTCTCAAAGTCAATGGAGAAGCGTTTCTCAGTTTGGCAAATTCAATCGATTTTTCAGTTATACGAAAGCTTCAAAACAATGTTTTAGATCTGGAAGCGTTGTTTTTTGGACAATCAGGATTACTTTCAGAGGAGCATATTGAAGAGGCGTATTATACTAATATGAAACATCGCTACGGGTTTTTAAAACAGAAATTCAATTTGGATAGTCATAGCGTTTTGCCTTTACAATTTTTTAGATTACGACCACCAAATTTCCCGACCATTCGTTTGTCGCAATTTGCAAATTTATACAGTTTAGAGCAGAATTTATTTTCAAAAGTGATACAATTCAACACGCGAGACGAGTTTTATAAATTCTTCAATTTGGGAGTTACCGGTTTTTGGAGAACGCATTACACCTTTGCTAAAAGTTCGAAAGTAACTAAAAAAGCCTTGACCAAATCATTCATCGATTTACTCATCATCAACACCTTAATCCCTTTAAAATTCAGTTACACAAAAGCACAAGGGAAATCGGTTGAAGATGCGGTGTTTCAGCTAATCAAAGAACTTAAAATTGAAAACAATAGTATCGTCTCAAAATTTCTAGACTTAAAACCAATAGAAAAAAACGCCTTAAATTCACAGGCCTTATTGCAATTAAAGCAGTACTACTGTGATAAAAATAAATGCCTGCAATGTGCTGTTGGAAATAGTTTGATTGTTAAGTAATATTATTAAATTGCAGCATGAACTGGTTCTATACGCTATTATTATATTTTCAAAAACGGGGCTATTACGTTTGTCAACGTATTGCCGACCGTTTGGGTATAAGGGCTAAAATTGTGAGAACCTCATTTATGTACCTTACTTTCGTCACTGTGGGTTTTGGATTTGCATTATATTTATTCTTGGCGTTTTGGATGCGAATTAAAGATATTATTTATACTAAACGCTCTTCGGTTTTCGATTTATAATTACACTGGTATTGCATGGATAATCCACTTTTAAGACTTTATAGATCAAAGATATACACCGCCATATTGATGCTGGTTTTGTTGTTGGCAATTGGTTTTTTAGGCTATAGGTTTATTTCTGGTTACGAATGGCTCGATGCCATCTACATGACGGTTATTACCATTACTACAGTTGGTTTTGCAGAAGTAAATCCATTGGATACACAATCCAAAATTTTTACCATCTTTCTGATTTTAACAAGTGTCGTTATCGTAGGCTATGCCATATCCATTATTACAGAATTCATTTTAAGCAGAAATAATATTGAGGACATAAAACAACGTAAGATGCAAAAGAAAATAGAAGCCATGACGAACCACATTATTATATGTGGCTATGGACGAAACGGTAAGCAAGCTGCAAAAAAATTATTGGCCTACGAAAAGCCCTTTATTATCATTGAGCGCAATAAGGAGGTTATTGAAAAATTTCAAGATGATGATGTTTCCTTTGTTTTTGGTAACGCCAGCGAAGACGAAATCTTATTGTTTGCAGGAATAGATAGGGCAAGTACGCTGATTTGCGCTTTGCCAAGCGATGCCAATAATTTGTTTATTGTGTTATCCGCAAGACAGATTAATCCTAAGTTATCCATAATCAGTCGAGCGTCCGAGGAAACGTCGTATGATAAGTTGAAATTAGCAGGCGCCAACAATGTTATTCTTCCAGATAGAATTGGTGGCGACCATATGGCATCTTTAGTTGTAATTCCAGATTTGGTAGAGTTTATAGATAATTTAGGAATTGTAGGTCAACGCAACATTAATATTGAAGAAGTAAAAGTTGAACAATTGTATAACGCTTCCGAAGAAAGAACTATAAGAGACTTGGATTTAAGAAAAAAAACAGGTTGTACTGTGATTGGTTTTAAGGATGATAAAGGTGAATACATTGTGAATCCTGAAGCGGATACAAAATTAATTCCTGGGTCTAAGATTATTGTTTTGGGTCGACCGGAACAGATTCAGAAATTAAATTCAGAATACAATATCGTCTAGCTCATATAGCCATTTTAACGCATCAAACTTTAAAAGTTCAATATTTTTTAGCATCTTGTCAACTTTATTAACCAAAACTAACTAATAACTACACTCATGAAGAAATATCTTCTTATCCTTTTTACGCTTATATTACCTTTATCGATTATAGCTCAAGAGCCGGTTTCAGAAGAAACAACCTCTCAAAAAATCGATAGAAATTTCAAGAATTATACAGGTTGGTTTGTAGATGGTATTTTTTGGGAAATTCCGTTTGGCGAAATTGAAGAGGAAGTTATTTTAAACACTGCTTCTGAAGATATCCAAGCATTTAAGAAAGAAATTAAAAACGATACGGTTTATTTTAGTGAAATAAAAATGCCCAGTGTTAAGGTCGCTAAGAGCCTGACAATTAAATCGGGTCAAAATGTTTACGTAAAAGATGAGGCGACTATTGCTATTCCGCAAGCCTCGATAAACAATACAAATGATATTGTACTAATCGCAAAAACACCATATATAAGTATTCCTTGGGTATTGATTGTTTTAATAGGTGGTGCTTTGTTCTTTACCATTTATTTTAAATTCATAAATGTTACAGGCTTTGGATTGGCAATTAGAGTTGTAAGAGGTAAATATGAGGATATTGAGAAACATGGTGCAAATACTTTATATGGCGATGATGCGGTAACGGTAACTGATGATGGACAATTAATTGATTCAGATAAATCACAAGCAGATACTTTATATGGCGATAGTACACCAAATGAAGGCGAAGATCTTCCCGAAACCATAAGGGATGAAAGTGCAGATGGAGAAGTGTCGCACTTTCAAGCTTTGACAGCTGCTTTATCCGCAACTGTAGGTTTAGGTAATATTGCAGGTGTTGCCGTTGCCTTGTCCATTGGTGGACCTGGAGCTACCTTTTGGATGATAGTTGCTGGACTTTTAGGAATGGCTTCAAAATTTGCAGAATGTACATTGGGTGTTAAATATAGAGATGTAGGAGAAGATGGAACCGTTTACGGCGGACCGATGTATTACCTAACCAAGGGTCTGAGATCCAAAGGCATGGGTGGTTTTGGTAAAGTTTTAGCTGTACTGTTTGCCATATTTGTCATTGGGGGTTCTTTTGGTGGTGGAAATATGTTTCAAGCTAATCAAGCTGCGGCACAATTTGTTAAAGTATTTGATTTAGATCCTGCTTCTAATGCAGGCCTTTATTTTGGTATTGTAATGGCGGTTCTAGTAGCTGTTGTAATTATTGGTGGTATTAAGCGTATTGCTAAAGTAACTGAAAAAGTAGTGCCTTTTATGGCTGGTATATATGTGTTAGCGTCTTTAATAATCCTTGGAGCTAATTTTACTTTAATTGATGATGCATTTGCGTTGATATTTGAAGGTGCTTTTTCAGGATTGGGAATAGCAGGTGGATTGATAGGAGTTATGATTCAAGGTATTAGAAGAGGTGCATTTTCAAATGAAGCAGGCGTGGGATCTGCAGCTATTGCGCATTCGGCTGTTCGTACAAAATATCCGGCTTCAGAAGGTATTGTTGCGCTTTTAGAGCCTTTTGTAGATACCGTTGTGATTTGTACAATGACCGCTTTGGTTATTGTAATTACAAATTTTGATGGTGGTTTTATGGAATATGGTGTTGAGATTAAGGAAGGTGTAGAAATTACAGCCACAGCTTTTGATTCTGTAATTCCACATTTCTCAATTATTCTTACCATTGCTGTGATCTTATTTGCGTTTTCAACCATGATTTCTTGGTCTTACTACGGTATGCAAGGTTGGGTATATTTATTTGGAAAGGGTAAAGTCTCGGATTTAGCCTATAAAATATTGTTTTTATTCTTCGTAGTTGTTGGAGCGTCAATTAGTTTAGGTGCCGTAATCAACTTTTCAGATGCCATGATTTTTGCCATGGTTGTGCCTAATATTATAGGTGTAATTATTCTATCGCCAATTATTAAGAAAGAATTAGCTAAATATTATAAAGCCATTAGTGTAAAAGAAGAAGCGATTGATGAAGGCGCAGATGATCTCAATGAAGTTTTATAGAAAGAAACTTATTTTCAATGGAGTATTTTTTAATTGGAATGCTTAATTTTAATATGATAAGACCTTTCAGGTTTTCAAAACCTGAAAGGTCTAAAAACTTGAACCTAAAAAATAGTTAAGAAATTCGACATTTAACGGTGTTTAAGTTTGTTTTAAATTTTAGAAATTGTATCCCGAGAGTTAATGTAAAATGAAAAATTATAGTATCGGTTAAGGACCATAGAGCTTGATTCTATAAGCGCAGCGGTATTGACTCTAAAAATAAATATTATATATATGAAATCTCATTTCCAGTTTTCTAACAAACAACGGAATGGGATTTTTTTATTGTTGGCAATTGTTGTGATGGTGCAATGCGTATATTGGTTTGCTCCAAAAATCTTCGCAAGTTCAAAAGTAGATTTTCCCGAAGACAAAGATGAGATTGAAACCTTTAGAAAAGAAATAGATTCATTGCGTATGGTTGAAATAGAAAACAAGAAACCTAAAATCTATCCGTTCAACCCAAATTATATCACTGATTATAAAGGTTATACTTTAGGAATGACCAATGAAGAAATTGATAGACTTCATAAATTTAGGGCAACCAACCAATGGGTGAATTCTGCCAAGGATTTTCAGAAGGTGACCAAAGTTTCGGATTCATTTTTAGCTACCATTTCGCCTTATTTCAAATTTCCAGATTGGGTCACTAACCCGAAACCAAAATCTCAAGGCTACAGTAATTCTTATTCAAACACTAAAAAGCCTAAAACCTATCAGCAGAAAATAGATTTGAATAAAGCCACGGCAAGTCAACTGAGAAAAGTTTATGGTATAGGCGAAAAACTATCGGAACGTATTATCAAATACCGAAATAAATATAAAGGTGGATTTATTTCCGATATCCAACTGAGCGAAGTCTATGGGTTGTCACCAGAAGTGATAGAGCGCATTCAAAACGATTTTACAGTTAAAACACCAAGAGCAATTAACAGGTTCAATCTCAATACGGCCACTAGAGACGAATTGGTCACTATTCAATATATTGGTTATGAAGTTGCGAATAACATAATTGAAGAACGAACGCTAAGGGATGGCTTTAAATCTTTGGAAGAATTAACAAAAGTTGAAGATTTCCCCATCAAAAAATTCGAGATAATTAAGTTATATTTGCAGCTATGAATTTATCCTGACTTTTCGGTTAAAAAGTAATAGTCGAGATGAGTTCTATTAACAAACAACAATTTATGTCTAACTTATATTTTACGGAAGAGCACAATTTATTCAGGGAAAGCCTTAGGGAATTTTTAAAAAAAGAAGTAGTACCACATATTGATAAATGGGAGGAAACAGGTCATATAGAACGTTTCATCTGGAAGAAATTTGGAGATATGGGTTACTTTGGGCTAGCAACACCTGAAGCTTATGGCGGGTTGGATTTAGATTTGTTTTACACGGTAATTTTTCTTGAAGAATTGCAACGTATCAATTCTGGTGGCTTTGCAGCGGCAATGTGGGCACATGCTTATTTAGCAATGACGCATCTGAACAAGGAAGGTAATCATGAGCAAAAAGAAAAATATTTAACACCAAGTGCCTTAGGTGATGCCATAGGCTGTCTTTGTATTACGGAGCCATTTGGAGGAAGTGATGTTGCAGGTATGCGTTCCACTGCGGTTAAAAAAGGAGATACTTACGTGATCAATGGTTCTAAAACTTTTATAACCAATGGTGTTTATAGTGATTATTTGGTGGTTGCAGCGAAGACTAGTCCCGAATTAGGAAATAAAGGCATTAGTATTTTTATAATGGACAGGGATACACCAGGTATTTCAGCCACAAAATTAGACAAGTTAGGTTGGAGAGCTTCGGATACTGGAGAAATTGCCTTTGATAATGTGGTCATTCCTGCTTCAAATTTAATGGGAGAAGAAGGACAAGGTTTTCCATACATCATGCAACATTTTTCTTTAGAAAGGTTGATCATGGGCGTGAATGCCCATGCAAGAGCGGAATATGCTTTAGAATATGCAAAACAATACATGTCCGAAAGAACGGCTTTTGGGAGAACCATCGATAAATTTCAAGCCTTAAGACACACCTATGCCGATTGCGAAACACAGATGGAAATTTGTAAGCAATTCAATTATTATGTGGCAAAACGATTGGATATGGGCGATTATGTCGTGAAAGAAGCGACGATGTCTAAGCTACAATCTACAAAAATGGCAGATGATGTTATTTACCAATGCCTTCAATTTTTAGGAGGATATGGTTATATGGAAGAATATCCATTGGCACGTATGGCAAGAGATAGTCGTTTAGGGCCAATTGGTGGAGGAACTTCTGAAATCCTCAAAGAAATCATTGCTAGAATGGTCATTGATGATAAGGATTATAAGCCGGCAACTTAATTAATTGTCTTAAAACTTTTAAATGTAAGTTTTATCCTATAAAAATAAAAACCCATCAAAATATTGGTGGGTTTTTTGCGTTTTACCGATTATATTAACAAAAAATTAGTGATTTATCAACACGAAAACGATTTCGTAAAATTTCTGATTTTGAATAAGCACTGTATTCCTATAACTTTAAATGGAACAACAAAATCTTAGAACTTATGAAATATTACAAACTTATCGGCATGGCTTGTTTAATGCTATTTCTTTTCACTTGTAGCAAAGACGAAATTATTAATGAAGAACAATCTGTAAAACCAATTGAAACTAATATTGACTATTTTAAACGTGCTGGGCTAAAACCAATCGGTTCAGGCGTAATGATGCAAGCATTTTATTGGGATGTTCCAGCAGGAGGTACGTGGTGGAACACCATAAATTCCAAAGTGGCAGATTGGAGTAATTCAGGAATCGATGCTATTTGGCTTCCGCCAGTTTCAAAAGCACAAAACGGACCTTTTTCTATGGGTTACGACCCTTTCGATTATTTCGATTTTGGCGAATACAATCAAATGGGAAGTACTGAAACACGTTTTGGTTCCCGAACGGAGTTAACTAATATGATAAATACGGCACATCAAAATGGGTTGAATGTTATTGCAGACATAGTAATTAATCATAACAGTGGTGGAGCTAGTGAAGCTAATCCATATACAGGTGGCAATACTTGGACGGACTTTAATCCAATGTCGGGAAATTTTTACCGCTCGGCTACTGATTTTCATGCTAATAATATTCACTCTAACGATAGTGGTGCATTTGGTGGTTTTCCAGATTTATGTCACAATCAAACTTACGTTCAGGATTGGTTATGGAAAAACCCAAATAGCGTGGCAAAATATTACAGAGATGTTATAGGTTTTGATGGCTGGCGTTTCGATTACGTAAAAGGTTTTGAACCATGGGTTGTTAAAGCCTGGAAAGATGAGGTTGGTGGTTTTTCAGTTGGAGAACTATGGGACAGTAATGTATCTTTATTAGATTCTTGGACGAGTTCAGCAGAAGCAAGCGCTTTTGATTTTGCCTGTTACTATAAGATGAAAGATGCTTTTATGGGAAATAATCTAAACGCTTTAAATGATAACATGCTATGGAAACAAAATGCTTCCAGAGCAGTAACGTTTGTCACGAACCATGATACAGATGAAATCATTAATAATAAAATTTTAGCGTATGCCTATATCCTAACACATGAAGGTTATCCAACTATATTTTACAAGGATTATGAAGAGTGGTTAAATAAAGAACGATTAAATAATTTAATCTGGATACATAATAATTTGGCAGGTGGTTCCACAAATATATTACATGCAGATACAGATGAATATGTAGCAAGAAGAAATGGGTATAACAATTCAGGCCTTGTAGTCTATATTAATAATTCAAATTTGTGGAAAGAACGATGGATAGAAACCAATTGGTCCAATACGGTAATAAAAGATTATACAGGCCATTCCAGTTGGGAGCCAACCACACAATATGGAAAATGGGTCAAAATCCAAGCACCACCCAAGAGCTATTCTGTATGGTCCGTGAAATAATCAAGTTGATATCTAAAATTTTAAAATCCTGCCATTGAGCAGGATTTTTTTTGTTTAAAATTCAATATTAATCATAGCTTATACTTATATTTAAATCCGAATTAGGTATTGGAACTTTGTTATGAAGATTCTAGCTGGAATAAATTTTCTAATACATATTTCGGATTGTAGTCCACCAAACAAATTGAATGAGTATAAAAGCCTTTTCAGAATATTTATTATTGGAGAAGAAGTATTCTAAGCATACTGTTTTAGCCTACACTCGTGATATCGAAAATTTTCAAAACTTTTTAAATCTAAATCACGATTCTCAAGATTTAGGAAAAGTTGGCTATTCTGAAATTAGACAATGGATTGTAGAATTGGTAGATAGCAATATTTCCAACCGAACAATAAACAGAAAAGTTTCTTCATTAAACACATATTTTAAATTTTTGCTCAAAACCGAAGATGTTCGGGTTAATCCCTTAAAACAACACAAAGCATTAAAAGTAGGAAAGAAAGTGCAGTTGCCTTTTTCTGAACAAGAATTGAAAACCGTTTTGGAAGTCGCTATCGAAGTCCATGATTTTGAAAGTGCCAGAAATCATTTCATTATTGAGTTGTTCTATGCCACAGGAATTAGACGTATCGAACTCGTAAATTTGAGACTCGTAGATATCGATAAAGGTAATACCCAAATAAAAGTATTAGGTAAAAGAAATAAGGAAAGATATATTCCCTTAATAGAATCCTTGTCCAAGTCTCTAAACTGCTATTTAGATTATCGAAAGAATTTACCTATCATAGAAGATAAAGAGATACTATTTTTAACTAAAAATGGTCTTAAAGTTTACGAAAAGCTTGTTTACAGAATAATAAATAAGTATTTTAGTCAAGCATCTACGAAGGCAAAATGCAGCCCTCATGTATTAAGGCATTCGTTTGCAACGCACTTGTTAAACCAAGGTGCGGATTTAAATACAGTAAAAGAACTTCTTGGGCATACAAGTTTAGCAGCGACGCAAGTGTATACGCATAGCAGTATAACAGAATTAAAAAAAGTACATGCTAAAGCACATCCAAGAAACCAACCATAGCTCACTTCGCTACAATAACTACGAAGGCCGAAAGCTTTGGCTTAATATTCAGTAATCCGTGTTGAAGAAAAAATTTTAGCACAGATGTTTAACTTAGACTAATAGTATATGAAACATTCTTAGCATGAGATTTTAATGCATATTAAAATATTTTTGTGAATGTTCCATAAGACCAATTATAAACCATTAAATATAATCACATGAAAGTAAACACTCAATCCGTAAATTTTACAGCAGATAGTAAGTTGATAAATTTTATTCAGAAGCGTATGGATAAATTAGATATGTTTTATGATAAAATAATTCAATCCGATGTATATTTAAAAGTTCAGAAAACAAGTGATAAAGAAAATAAAATATTTGAAGTTAAATTAAATGTACCAGGAGATAGTTTTGTTGTAAAGAAACAATGTAAAACATTTGAAGAAGGTGCTGATGCGGCTATTGCCTCTTTGGGAAGACAGATTAAAAAGCGAAAAGAAAAATTAAGAGCACATAGTTAAATAAAATTTTTTAAAAAATGTTTTGATTAAATAAATAAAACATTACATTTGCAGTCCGTTAGAAATAGCGGACTTTTTTTAAGACGATTTTCGACGGTAAAAGAGTAAGAAAAAGCCGATGTAGCTCAGCTGGCTAGAGCAGCTGATTTGTAATCAGCAGGTCGTGGGTTCGAGTCCCTCCATCGGCTCTAAATTCCTTCTAAAGAAGGGTCTCAGATCTAAAAATTTGAGAGCGTTAATTGAAATTATTGTTTTTAGAATTTTGGAGTTTTTTATTTAGAATTTTAGAGACTATTTGGGGAGATACTCAAGCGGCCAACGAGGACAGACTGTAAATCTGTTGGTTTCACCTTCGCAGGTTCGAATCCTGCTCTCCCCACAAAGAATTTTTATAAGGAGTTGTCAAAAGCTAGCTTTTGTAAAACTGCGTTAAAAAAATCTTTGGGTTGGGTCACCAATCCAGGATTACCGAGCGGAGCGAGGTAATCTTCTTTCTGAATTAAAAATTGGATTAAAGTTTGAAGACTTTAATGGTGATTTTTGTTTGATTGAGGATTTTGCAAAGCGAAGTAATCTAAAATAAACATGATAATTTGAAATATTGAAACCTTTCAAAATGTAAAAATTTTGATAAAATGCGAGAGTAGCTCAGTTGGTAGAGCGTCAGCCTTCCAAGCTGAATGTCGCCGGTTCGAACCCGGTCTCTCGCTCAAAAGAGCGAAGAACGTGAGAGAAGTTTATGCTGAGCGTTGTTGAAATAAACCCGGTCTCTCGCTCTAAAATTCCTGCGAAGGCAGGAATCTCATTCTTCGCGATGAGGACTTAAACACTTTACGCCGGTGTAGCTCAGGGGTAGAGCGTTTCCTTGGTAAGGAAGAGGTCACGAGTTCAAATCTCGTCATTGGCTCTTTTTTCTGAGTTCAGAAAAGAATAACAATTGAACACTAATTATTAAATAAGATTAAAATAAATTAAACATGGCAAAGGCAACTTTCGATCGTTCAAAACCACACTTAAACATTGGTACTATTGGACACGTAGATCACGGTAAAACAACTTTAACTGCTGCTATTACTAAAGTATTAGCTGATGCAGGTTTATCTGAAGCAAGATCATTTGATCAAATTGATAATGCACCAGAAGAAAAAGAAAGAGGTATAACAATTAATACTTCTCACGTAGAATATGCAACTGCAAATCGTCATTACGCTCACGTTGACTGTCCAGGTCACGCGGATTACGTAAAGAACATGGTTACAGGTGCTGCTCAAATGGATGGTGCTATCTTAGTTGTTGCTGCAACAGATGGTCCTATGCCACAAACTCGTGAGCATATCTTACTTGGTCGTCAGGTAGGTATTCCTCGTATCGTTGTATTCATGAATAAAGTGGATATGGTTGATGATGAAGAGTTATTAGAATTGGTTGAAATGGAAATCAGAGACTTATTATCATTCTACGAATATGATGGTGATAATGGTCCTGTAGTAGCAGGTTCTGCTTTAGGTGCACTTAACGGTGAGCAAAAGTGGGTTGATACTGTAATGGAATTAATGAAGAGCGTAGATGAGTGGATTGAAGAGCCAGAAAGAGATATGGACAAGCCATTCTTAATGCCTATTGAAGATGTATTCTCAATTACAGGTCGTGGTACTGTTGCAACTGGTCGTATTGAAACTGGTGTAGCTAACACAGGTGATCCAGTTGAGATTATCGGTATGGGTGCTGAGAAATTAACATCTACTATTACAGGTATCGAAATGTTCCGTCAAATATTAGATAGAGGTGAAGCTGGTGATAACGCTGGTATCTTATTAAGAGGTATTGAGAAATCTCAAATCTCTAGAGGTATGGTAATTACTAAGCCAGGTTCGGTAACACCACACGCTAAGTTTAAAGCTGAGGTTTATATCCTTAAAAAAGAAGAAGGTGGACGTCACACGCCATTCCATAACAACTACCGTCCTCAGTTCTACGTGCGTACAACTGATGTAACTGGAAACATCCAATTACCTGATGGAGTTGAAATGGTAATGCCTGGAGATAACTTAACAATTACAGTTGAGTTGATTAACACAATTGCAATGAACGTAGGTTTACGTTTCGCTATCCGTGAAGGTGGTAGAACAGTTGGTGCTGGTCAGGTTACTGAGATTTTAGACTAAATCAAAATAGTTAAATAAATAATTAAGGTGTCTCGATATTTCGGGACGCCTTGATTATTGTTTACGGGTTTACCTGCCTGCGGCAGACAGGGCTCAGAGCTGAGCGCTATACAAACTAGTAAATTATAACATTTAAAGCCATAGTTTTAATTAAGAGATTATAGCTTTTCTACGGGTTTAGCTCAGTTGGTAGAGCACTGGTCTCCAAAACCAGGTGTCGTGAGTTCGAGTCTCTCAACCCGTGCAAAATAAAAATAAGCTTCATTTAAGCTTTAATAACAAAGAATCAAATGGCAGGATTAATCACATATATAAAGGAATCGTTTGAAGAGTTAAAGAATAACGTGTCTTGGACACCTTGGCCAGAAGCTCAAAAGTTAACAGTTATTGTTGCTGTGTTTTCAATTATATTTTCATTGGCCATTTGGGGAGTTGATACTGTTTTTAGTAGAGCGGTAAAGGCTTATTTTGAAATGATTCACTAACAATTATACAAGAAGAAGATGTCTGATAAAAAATGGTATGTTGTTAGAGCGGTAAGCGGTCAAGAAAATAAAATCAAAAGCTATATTGAAAATGAGATTTCAAGATTAGGTTTAGAAGATTTTGTTGATCAAGTCTTAGTGCCAACAGAAAAAGTAATCCAAATTCGTAACGGAAAGAAAATAAACAAAGAGAAAGTTTATTTTCCGGGTTACATTATGGTTCAAGCTAATTTAAGTGGTGAGATTCCTCATATTATTAAATCAATTACAAATGTTATTGGTTTCTTAGGTGAAACAAAAGGTGGTGACCCTGTACCTTTAAGACAATCTGAAGTAAATAGGATGTTAGGTAAAGTAGATGAATTGTCTGTAGAAGCTGATGCTAACGTAGCGATTCCATTTACAAAAGGGGAGACTGTAAAAGTTATCGATGGACCATTCAATGGTTTTGATGGTACTATCGAAAAGATTAATGAAGAAAAGCGTAAGCTTGAGGTAATGGTAAAGATTTTCGGAAGAAAGACACCATTAGAGTTAAGTTATATGCAAGTAGAAAAAGTTTAATAATTGTTACATAAAGAGCGATTTATCTATGCTTCCTTTATAGATAATCGTAATAAACATTAAGAAATGGCAAAAGAAATAGACAAAGTAGTTAAGCTACAAGTTCGGGGAGGTGCTGCGAATCCATCGCCACCGGTAGGACCCGCTTTAGGTGCCGCTGGAGTAAATATCATGGAGTTCTGTAAGCAATTTAATGCTAGAACACAAGATAGACCAGGTAAAGTATTACCTGTGGTAATTTCGGTTTTCAAAGACAAATCATTTGACTTTGTAATCAAAACTCCACCAGCAGCAGTACAATTATTAGAAGCGGCCAAAGTAAAGAAAGGATCAGGAGAACCAAACCGACGTAAAGTAGCAAAAGTAACTTGGGATCAAGTTAAAGCGATTGCTCAAGACAAAATGGTAGATTTAAACGCCTTTGAAATCGGATCAGCTATGAAAATGGTTGCCGGTACAGCAAGATCGATGGGTATCACTGTTAAAGGAGGAGAAGCTCCAAACTAAATTTTTTAGAAATGGCAAGATTAACAAAGAAGAAAAAAGAGGCACAAGCAAAGGTAGATAATAACAAAATTTACTCTTTAGAAGAAGCTTCAGCATTACTAAAAGAGATTACATACACAAAGTTTGATGCTTCTATCGATTTAGCAATCAGATTAGGTGTAGATCCACGTAAAGCCAATCAAATGGTTCGTGGTGTAGTTTCGTTACCACACGGTACAGGTAAAGATATGAAGGTTCTTGCACTTGTAACTCCAGATAAAGAAGAAGAAGCTAAAGAAGCTGGCGCTGATTATGTTGGGTTAGATGAATACTTACAGAAAATTAAAGATGGTTGGACAGACGTTGACGTTATCGTTACTATGCCAAGCATTATGGGTAAGTTAGGACCGTTAGGTAGAGTATTAGGACCAAGAGGTCTTATGCCAAACCCTAAGACCGGAACAGTAACTATGGACGTAGCTAAAGCAGTTGCGGAAGTAAAAGCTGGTAAGATAGATTTTAAAGTAGATAAAACAGGAATTGTACATGCACCAATTGGTAAAGCTTCATTTAGTGAAGACAAGATTGTGGGCAATGCAAAAGAATTATTATCTACAATCATGAAGTTAAAGCCAACTGCTTCAAAAGGAGTTTATGTAAAGAGCATTTATATGTCTAGTACCATGAGTCCAAGTATAGCAATTGACACAAAAATAGGATAGTAGTTAAACTTAGAATATTATGACAAGAGAAGAAAAATCCCAAGTAATTGAAGAGTTGACTGCTCAATTAGCAGATAATACAAATATCTATTTAACGGATATTTCTGGATTAGATGCAGCAACAACTTCAAATTTAAGAAGAGCGTGTTTCAAGTCTAACATAAAGTTAGCCGTTGTTAAGAATACACTTTTAGAGAAAGCAATGGATGCATCGGACAAAGAATTCGGTGATTTACCAACGACTTTAAAAGGCAATACATCAGTAATGTATTCTGAAACAGGAAACGCACCTGCTAAAGTAATTAAAGAATTCCGCAAGAAATCTGAAAAGCCTTTATTAAAAGGAGCTTTCATTGAGGAGTCTATTTACATCGGCGACGATTTACTGGATGCATTAGTAGATATTAAGTCGAGAGAGGAACTTATTGGCGACATTGTAGGATTGTTACAATCTCCAGCTAAAAACGTTATCTCTGCGCTTAAATCTAGTGGTGGAACTATCGCAGGTATCGTTAAAACATTATCCGAAAGAGAAGGATAATAAAATAAGCACACACAATAGAAAATTAAATTATAACACACATTATTAAACATTAGAAAAATGGCAGATTTAAAAGATTTCGCAGAACAATTAGTTAACCTTACAGTAAAAGAAGTTAACGAATTAGCAACTATATTAAAAGATGAGTATGGTATTGAGCCTGCAGCTGCTGCTGTAGCTATGGCTGGTCCTGCTGCTGGTGGTGGAGAAGCTGCTGAGGAGCAAACTGAATTCGATGTTATCTTAACAGCTGCAGGTGGTTCTAAACTAGCTGTAGTAAAATTAGTTAAGGAATTAACTGGTTTAGGTTTAAAAGATGCTAAAGGTTTAGTTGATGATGCACCAAGCCCAATTAAGGAAGGTGTAGCAAAAGACGAAGCTGAAGCATTGAAAGCTCAGTTAGAAGAAGCTGGAGCTGAGGTGGAGCTTAAGTAAGCTTACTCATTCCAACAATTTAAGGTTTAGTTTTATCCCGCATTTTTTGCGGGATAAGACCTAAACCATTTTGTGTATATAAGCGTTATATACATTATTTAGTTTTTATTTATTAAAATCTCGTTCATCAATGTTAGCAAAAAAGGCTGAAAGAATTAATTTCTCTTCTATTGTAAATAGAACAGATTACCCAGACTTTTTGGATATCCAAATTAAATCCTTCCAGGATTTTTTCCAATTAGAAACAAAGTCAGAAGAAAGAGGTACTGAAGGTTTGTACAACACCTTCATGGAGAACTTCCCAATAACAGACACGCGTAATCAATTCGTACTAGAATTTTTAGATTACTTTATTGATCCTCCAAGATATTCTATAGAAGAATGTATTGAAAGAGGGTTAACTTACAGTGTGCCTTTAAAAGCAAGATTGAAGTTGTATTGTACAGATCCAGAACATGAGGATTTTGAAACTATCGTTCAGGATGTATATTTAGGTACTATTCCTTACATGACACCTAGTGGTACATTTTGTATCAATGGTGCAGAACGTGTAGTGGTTTCTCAGTTACACAGATCGCCTGGTGTTTTCTTTAGCCAGTCTTTCCATGCCAATGGAACTAAATTATATTCGGCAAGAGTAATTCCTTTCAAAGGATCTTGGATAGAATTTGCTACAGACATTAATAGTGTAATGTATGCTTACATTGATAGAAAGAAAAAGTTACCTGTTACTACTTTGTTCAGAGCCATTGGTTTTGAACGTGATAAAGATATTTTAGAGATTTTTGACCTTGCTGAAGAAGTAAAGGTTTCGAAATCTGGATTAAAGAAAGTTATCGGTCGTAAGTTAGCTGCTCGTGTATTGAATACATGGCACGAGGATTTCGTTGATGAAGATACTGGTGAAGTAGTATCTATTGAACGTAACGAAATTGTATTGGATCGTGATACCGAAATCGATAAAGATAATATTGAAGAAATTCTTGAAGCTGAAGTTAAAACGATTCTTTTACATAAAGAAAGTGCGCAACAAGGCGATTACGCAATTATCCATAATACATTACAAAAAGATCCAACAAACTCTGAAAAAGAAGCTGTTGAGCACATCTACCGTCAATTACGTAATGCTGAGCCGCCAGATGAGGAAACGGCTCGTGGTATAATTGACAAATTATTCTTTTCTGACCAACGTTACTCTTTAGGTGAAGTAGGTCGTTACAGAATGAACAAGAAATTACAGTTGGATATTGGAATGGATAAGCAAGTGCTTACTAAAGAAGATATCATAACTATTATTAAATATTTAATTGAGTTAATTAACTCTAAAGCAGAGATTGATGATATCGATCACTTATCTAATCGTCGTGTACGTACAGTAGGTGAGCAGTTATCTTCTCAGTTTGGTGTTGGTTTAGCACGTATGGCTCGTACTATTCGTGAGCGTATGAACGTTCGTGATAACGAAGTGTTTACACCAATAGATTTAATTAATGCGAAGACGCTATCGTCTGTTATTAATTCTTTCTTTGGAACGAATCAGCTATCTCAATTTATGGATCAAACGAATCCTTTGGCGGAGATTACGCATAAACGTCGTCTGTCAGCATTAGGACCAGGTGGTTTATCAAGAGAAAGAGCAGGTTTCGAGGTACGTGATGTTCATTATACACATTACGGACGTTTATGTCCTATTGAAACACCAGAAGGACCAAACATTGGTTTAATTTCTTCTTTATCTGTATTTGCGAAAGTAAATGCGATGGGCTTTATTGAAACGCCTTATCGTAAAGTAGAAAATGGTGTTGTAGATATTAAAAATGCACCAACATATCTAAGTGCCGAAGAAGAGGAAGATATGCTAATTGCACAAGCAACGATCAAAGTAGATGACAAAGGAAAAATATTAGCAGATAAAATTATTTCTCGTCAAGAAGGTGATTTCCCTGTTATTGATCCTTCAAATGTTAACTATACCGATGTTGCACCTAACCAAATTGCCTCTATTTCAGCATCATTAATTCCATTCTTGGAACATGATGATGCCAACCGTGCATTAATGGGATCTAACATGATGCGTCAGGCTGTACCTTTATTACGTCCTGAAGCGCCAATTGTTGGTACAGGTTTAGAACGTCAAGTAGCATCAGATTCTAGAGTATTGATCAATGCTGAAGGTGCTGGAACAGTAGAATATGTAGATGCTGAAAAAATCACGATTAAGTACGAACGTACTGACGAAGCTGCAATGGTTAGTTTTGATAGTGATACTAAAACTTATCCTTTAGTTAAATTTAGAAAAACAAACCAAGGAACTTCTATCAACTTAAAGCCTATTGTTGTGAAAGGTGATAAGGTTGTAAAAGGTCAAGTCCTTTGTGAAGGTTATGCAACCGAAAATGGTGAATTAGCGCTTGGTAGAAATATGAAAGTAGCCTTTATGCCTTGGAAAGGGTATAACTTTGAGGATGCGATTGTAATTTCTGAAAAAGTAGTAAGGGAGGATGTATTTACATCTATTCATATCGATGAATATTCATTGGAAGTTAGAGATACCAAATTAGGTAACGAAGAATTAACTAACGATATTCCTAACGTTTCGGAAGAAGCAACTAAAGATTTAGATGAAAATGGTATGATTCGCATTGGTGCGGAAATCAAGCCAGGTGATATCTTAATTGGTAAAATTACACCAAAAGGGGAATCAGATCCAACGCCTGAAGAAAAACTGCTTCGTGCCATCTTTGGTGATAAAGCAGGTGATGTTAAGGATGCGTCTTTAAAAGCGTCTCCTTCATTGAATGGTGTTGTTATCGATAAGAAATTATTTGCTAGAGCGGTAAAAGATAAGCGCAAAAGAGCACAAGACAAAGAAGATATCGAAAAGCTGGAAGATGCTTACGATAACAGATTTGATGATCTTAAAAGTATCGTAGTTGAAAAATTATTCAACATCGTTAACGGAAAAACAGCTCAAGGAATTTATAATGATTTAGGAGAGGAAATTATTCCAAAAGGTAAAAAATATACCTTAAAGATGTTAAATGCTGTAGATGATTATACGCATTTAACCTCTGGAAAATGGACAACTGATGATCATACAAATGAACTTGTTGCAGATTTAATCCACAACTATAAGATAAAGGAAAATGATCTTCAAGGGGCTTTAAGACGTGAGAAGTTTACTATCTCTGTTGGTGATGAGCTACCGGCTGGTATTATTAAATTGGCTAAGGTTTACATCGCTAAGAAACGTAAACTTAAAGTTGGTGATAAAATGGCAGGTCGTCACGGTAACAAAGGTATTGTGGCTCGTATCGTTCGTCAAGAAGATATGCCTTTCTTAGAGGATGGAACTCCAGTTGATATTGTATTGAATCCACTTGGTGTACCTTCTCGTATGAATATTGGTCAAATCTATGAAACTGTTCTAGGTTGGGCTGGTAAAGATTTAGGAAGAAAGTATGCGACTCCAATTTTCGATGGTGCAACTTTAGATCAGATTAATGAATATACAGATGAAGCTGGTATTCCAAGATTCGGTCATACCTATTTATATGATGGTGGAACAGGTGATCGTTTCGATCAACCAGCTACAGTTGGTGTCATCTACATGATTAAACTGGGTCACATGATTGACGATAAGATGCACGCACGTTCTATTGGACCTTACTCTTTAATTACGCAACAGCCGTTAGGTGGTAAAGCACAATTTGGTGGACAGCGTTTTGGAGAGATGGAAGTCTGGGCACTTGAAGCTTATGGCGCATCAAGTACACTACGTGAGATCTTAACTGTAAAATCAGATGACGTGATTGGTAGAGCAAAAACTTACGAAGCAATCGTTAAGGGAGAGCCAATGCCAGAACCAGGATTACCGGAATCTTTTAATGTACTTATGCACGAATTAAAAGGTTTAGGATTAGATATTAGATTAGAAGAATAATTTTATAGTTGACAGTCTCAGTTTACAGTAAGCACAATTTGCTAACTGAAAACTGCGACTGCGACTGAATACTATAAAGAAATGGCAAGAAGACAAGATAAGAATACAGTACAGAAATTTAATAAAATTTCTATTGGTTTAGCTTCTCCAGAGTCTGTTTTAGCAGAATCTCGCGGAGAGGTATTAAAGCCAGAAACTATTAATTATCGAACTCACAAACCAGAAAGAGATGGTTTGTTCTGTGAGCGTATTTTTGGTCCGGTAAAGGATTTTGAATGTGCTTGTGGTAAATATAAAAGAATACGTTACAAGGGTATTGTTTGTGACCGTTGTGGTGTAGAAGTAACAGAAAAGAAAGTACGTAGAGATCGTGTAGGTCACATCAACTTAGTGGTGCCTGTAGCGCATATCTGGTATTTCCGTTCGTTACCAAATAAAATCGGTTACCTTCTTGGATTACCATCTAAGAAATTAGATATGATAATCTATTATGAGCGTTACGTGGTAATTCAGCCAGGTATTGCTATTAATGCTGAAGGCGAACCAGTGCAAAAAATGGATTTCTTAACGGAAGAAGAGTACCTAAACATTTTAGAATCTATTCCTCAAGAGAATCAATATTTAGATGATACAGACCCTAACAAATTCATCGCTAAGATGGGTGCTGAGTGTCTTATCGATTTATTAGCAAGAATTGATTTAGATCAATTATCTTATGATTTAAGACATAAAGCTAATAATGAAACCTCTAAACAACGTAAGACTGAGGCGTTAAAGCGCTTACAAGTTGTTGAAGCGTTTAGAGATTCAAATTTAAACAGAGAGAACAGACCAGAGTGGATGATCATGAAGGCTGTTCCTGTAATTCCACCAGAATTAAGACCTTTAGTGCCTTTAGATGGTGGTCGTTTTGCAACCTCAGATTTAAATGATCTTTATCGTCGAGTAATTATCCGTAACAATCGTTTGAAGCGATTGGTAGAGATAAAAGCACCAGAAGTGATTTTACGTAATGAAAAGCGTATGTTACAAGAATCAGTAGATTCATTATTTGATAACACACGGAAATCATCTGCAGTAAAAACAGATTCTAACAGACCATTAAAATCATTATCAGATTCACTTAAAGGTAAGCAAGGACGTTTCCGTCAAAACTTATTGGGTAAACGTGTTGATTATTCTGCACGTTCTGTAATTGTTGTTGGACCAGAATTAAAATTATTTGAATGTGGATTGCCAAAAGGAATGGCAGCAGAGCTTTACAAGCCATTTATCATTAGAAAGCTGATTGAAAGAGGCATTGTAAAAACGGTTAAATCTGCAAAGAAAATTATAGATAGAAAAGAACCTGTAGTTTGGGATATCTTAGAAAATGTTTTAAAAGGACATCCAGTACTTTTAAATCGTGCTCCTACCTTACACAGACTTGGTATTCAAGCTTTCCAACCTAAGCTTATTGAAGGTAAAGCAATTCAGTTACACCCATTAGTATGTACGGCTTTTAATGCCGATTTCGATGGTGACCAGATGGCTGTACATTTACCATTAGGTCCAGAAGCGATTTTAGAATGTCAATTATTAATGTTGGCGTCACATAATATATTGAATCCGGCTAACGGTTCTCCAGTTACTGTACCTTCTCAGGATATGGTACTTGGTTTATATTATATGACTAAGTTGCGTAAAACGGATGAAAATTATACCGTTAAAGGTGAAGGTTTAACGTTCTACTCTCCTGAAGAAGTTACTATTGCTTACAATGAGAAGAAAGTGGACTTAAACGCTGGAATCAAAGTAAGAACTTATGATTTCAATGAAGAAGGTGAGTTAACTAAACAAATTATAGAAACCACTGTTGGTCGTGTACTTTTCAACGAAAAAGTACCAGCAGCAGCAGGTTATATCAATGAGGTATTAACTAAAAAGTCTTTAAGGGAAATCATTCATGGTGTCCTCAAAAAGACAAGTGTACCAGAAACAGCTGATTTCCTTGATGAGATTAAAACTCAAGGATACAAATTTGCATTCCAAGGTGGACTATCCTTTAGTTTAGGTGATATTATTATTCCTTCTGAAAAGCAAGGAATGATTGATGCAGCGAACAAAGAAGTTGATGGTATTATGGGTAACTATAATATGGGACTTATTACCAACAACGAACGTTATAACCAAGTTATTGATATCTGGACATCAACAAATGCTGAATTGACAGAATTGTCTATGAAGCGTATTCGTGAGGATCAACAAGGGTTTAACTCGGTGTTTATGATGCTTGATTCTGGTGCAAGGGGTTCTAAAGAACAGATTCGTCAGTTAACAGGTATGCGTGGATTAATGGCCAAGCCTAAGAAATCTACAGCAGCAGGTGGAGAAATTATTGAGAATCCAATTCTTTCTAACTTTAAGGAGGGACTTTCAATTTTAGAATACTTTATCTCTACACACGGTGCACGTAAAGGACTTGCAGATACAGCTCTTAAAACGGCTGATGCTGGTTACTTAACCCGTCGTTTGGTAGATGTTTCGCAAGATGTCATTGTATATGAAGAGGATTGTGGTACACTAAGAGGAATCGAAGTTTCTGCACTTAAGAAAAATGAAGAAATAGTTGAGAGCTTAGAAGGTAGAATCGTCGGTAGAACATCACTTAATGATGTTTACAATCCATTAACTGAAGAGTTATTGGTAGAAGCTGGTGGTCATATTAATGATATTATCGCTAAGAAAATTGGTGATTCGCCACTAGATTCTATAGAGGTGCGTTCGCCATTATCATGTGAAGCCAAAAAAGGTATCTGTGTGAAATGTTACGGTCGTAACTTGGCTACAGGTAAGATGGTACAACGTGGAGAAGCTGTTGGTGTAGTTGCTGCTCAGTCAATTGGAGAACCGGGTACTCAGTTAACGTTACGTACATTCCACGTAGGTGGTATTGCAAGTAACATTTCAGAGGAGAATAAGTTAACGGTTAAGTTTGATGGTATTGCAGAAATTGAAGATCTTAAAACTGTAAAATCAAAAGATGGCGAAGGAAAAGAAGTTGATGTCGTTATCTCAAGAACTTCAGAATTAAAATTAATAGATGCTAAAACAGGCATTGTCTTAAGTACTAACAATATTCCTTATGGTTCATTTATTTATGTGAAACCAGGAGATAAGGTTAAGAAAGGTGATGTTATTTGTTCATGGGATCCATATAATGGTGTAATTATTTCAGAATTCGCTGGTAAAGTGAAGTATGAAAACATTGAACAAGGTGTTACTTACCAAGTAGAAATTGACGAACAAACAGGTTTCCAAGAGAAAGTAATTTCAGAATCAAGAAACAAGAAATTGATTCCGACCTTATTGATTGAAGATAAGAAAGGGGAAACTATTCGTTCTTACAACTTACCAGTTGGTGCGCACATAATGATTGATGATGGCGACAAAATTGATATCGGTAAGATTTTAGTTAAGATTCCTCGTAAATCTGCTAAAGCTGGTGATATTACTGGTGGTCTACCTCGTGTAACGGAATTATTTGAAGCACGTAACCCTTCTAATCCTGCTGTAGTAAGTGCGATTGATGGTGTGGTTTCATTTGGTAAAATTAAGCGTGGTAACCGTGAGATTATTATCGAATCTAAATTAGGTGAGGTTAAGAAATATTTGGTCAAATTATCTAATCAAATTCTTGTACAAGAAAATGATTACGTTAAAGCAGGTATGCCTCTATCGGATGGTTCTATAACACCAAATGATATTCTTAATATTAAAGGCCCTTCAGCCGTACAACAATACTTAGTAAACGAAGTACAAGAAGTTTATCGTTTACAGGGTGTAAAGATTAATGATAAGCACTTTGAAGTTGTTGTAAGACAAATGATGCGTAAAGTTAGAATCATTGATTCTGGTGATACTATTTTCTTAGAAAACCAATTAGTTCATAAATCTGATTTCATTGAAGAAAATGATAAGATTTTCGGAATGAAAGTGGTAGAAGATGCTGGTGATTCAGATAATATGAAATCTGGTCAAATTGTAACCGTTAGAGATCTGAGAGATGAAAACTCTAGCTTACGAAGAGAAGATAAGAATCTTGTAACGGCAAGAGATGCGAGTCCTGCGACTGCAACTCCAATATTACAAGGTATTACTAGAGCGTCGTTACAAACTAAGTCGTTTATATCTGCAGCATCGTTCCAAGAAACTACCAAGGTTCTTAACGAAGCAGCTGTAAATGGTAAGGTCGATTCTCTTGAAGGACTTAAAGAAAATGTAATTGTTGGTCATAGAATACCAGCAGGAACAGGTGTTAGAGAATACGAAAATATCATTGTAGGTTCTAAACAAGAATTTAACGAAATGATGAAGGCTAAAGAAGAAATGAATTTTAATTAATTCAAGGTTTCTTTAAAATAAATAATAGTACTAAAAGCCTTCTTGTATTTTTACATGAAGGCTTTTTTAATTTCAATTTCCTATAAGGTTGTAATCCTAATAGGTTTATCAAAATTATTAATTAGATTTCCTTTGATAAGGAAGCATAAACAGTTTTTAAAATGGCAGAAGAAAAAAAGAATCCGAAAAAAGGACAAATAAACATAGAACTTGACGAAAAAGTAGCTGAAGGCACGTACTCCAACTTGGCAATTATTAACCATTCTGTTTCAGAATTTGTAGTTGACTTTGTAAGTATAATGCCGGGCACTCCAAAGAGTAAGGTGAAGTCTCGTATTATCTTAACCCCTCAGCATGCCAAGCGTTTATTAAAAGCATTAGGTGATAATGTAGTTCGTTTTGAAAAGGCACATGGTGAGATTAAAGATTACGAACAACCACCAATTCCATTAAATTTTGGTCCTACAGGACAAGCTTAAAAGCAATAATCTATAAGTCAGTATCTCATAAATTATGTAAAATTTTGAAATCCCAGATTAAATATTAATCTGGGATTTTTTTATTTTTAATTTGGTCAAAGTTGTTTTTATTGGAGTTAAATATAGGATTAGAGAGCGTTTTAGATCATAATTAGTCATTTTGTATATACAATTAACTATATTGTATTCACAATTAACCTATTTTATTCTTCTATTTGAAATATTTATTTTATTTTTGGTTAACCAAACTGGTTAACCAATTAATAGAATAACCAATATAAAAAGAATTTAAACCATACTACTCCATACAATTCTAGGTTTCGTCTGTTAAGGTTTGGATGGTAAAGGCACACAGTAATTAAATCAAATACTATATTAAATGAAAACATATCCATTAATTTTCGCTTTGTTCTTAGCACTTTACTCATGTGGGGAAAAGGCTACTACAAGTACAGAATCAAGTCAATTAATTTCCAATATTGACGAGTTAAACGATGCCATAAAAAATGCACAAGCAGGTGATGATATCGTTTTGAAAAATGGTGTTTACAAAGATGTTGAAATTAAATTTAGGGGGAAAGGAACCAAAAACAATCCTATAACATTAAAAGCTGAAACCCCTGGAAAAGTTAGTATTGAGGGTAAGTCCTATTTAAAGTTTGGAGGCGAATACTTAACGGTAGAAGGTTTGCATTTTAAAAATGGATATTCACCATCTAGTGCTGTTATAGATTTTAAAATAAGCCATAAAGATTCACTGGACGAAATAGCCAGCCATTGTAAATTCACCAATTGTGTTATCGAGGATTTTAACAAACTTAAAAGAGATGATGATGATTTATGGGTTAGGTTTTGGGGAAGACACAATGAATTAAGCAATTGCTATATCGCAGGAAAGACAAACAGAGGCCCAACCGTTAGAGTGAGTATAGAAGGTAGGGAAAGTATAAATAATTACCACCAAATCATCAACAATCATTTTGGTCCAAGACCTGTTAAAGGTGGTCCAAGTGGTGAGACAATTCAGTTAGGAAACAGTTACACTTCCATGTCACCAAGTTATACCATGGTCGCCAATAATTTATTTGAAGAGTGCAATGGTGAGGTGGAAGTCATTTCAAGCAAAACAAACTTCAACGAGTTTAGAAATAATGTGTTTTATAAAAGTGAAGGCTCACTGGTTACACGTCATGGAAATTATTGTACTATCGATGGCAATTATTTTATTGGTGATGGTGTAAATAAAAACGTTGGTGGCATTAGAATTATCAATACTGGTCATTGGGTTACAAACAACTACTTCTATAACCTAATAGGGACAAGTTTCAGAAGTCCATTAGCTGTAATGAATGGTATTCCAAAATCGCCATTAAACCGCTATAACCAAGTAACTGATGTGGTTGTGGCTTATAATACGTATGTAAATTGTAGTTCACCGTGGCAGTTTGGTGTGGGTACAAATATTGCACAATCAGATGTGTTACCAAAATCAGAAATCCGCTCAGCTAGAGCCATTAGAACTACGGTTGCCAATAATGTGATTTATAATGAAAAGGGATTAGAAAAGATTGTTGTTGAAAACGACAAAGCTGATGGCGTGATATTTAAAAGTAATGTTGTAGATAATCAAGGTGTAAAATTTAATGACTTTGATGGCGGAATTAAAACTGCATCTTTAGAGTTGAAAAAAGTATCAAAATATATTTTCCTTCCATCAGGAATTCCTTCTGAAATTGAAGTCTATAATGGTTTCGATTTTAATACCATTAAAACCGATTTATTCGGTGCTTCAAGAAAAGATAGTAAAAGTATTGGTGCGGCTGTTGGTGTAGATGTTTCCAATCCGAATATTTTAGATAAGTCAAAATATGGAACCTCATGGTATTCCAATGAAATTGAAGCAAAAGAACCGACGATACACGCTGTAACTAAAGCAGAAGACTTGCAAACTAAAATAGATGAAGCCATAAATGGCGATATTATTGCTTTAGCTGAAGGTGTTTATAATGTTGAAAAGTCCGTAGTAATCAATAAGACAATCACAATTCAATCCCAAGGTAACGAAAAAGCTGAACTTATGTTTTCAGGAGCGGCTAACACACCTTTATTTTCATTGGAATCTAAAGGAAAGTTAACAGTAAATAATGTAACGTTAAAAGGAAATACTTCAAACTACGCGTTCGCAAGTTTAAAAGAAAACATGTCGAACCATTTTGGTCTTTCAGTTTCAAATACTGACATCAGCGATTTTAATTATGTGCTCAAAGTATACACAGAATCATTTTCTGAACGCATCACTTTTGAAAACACCTCAATTTCAAATTGCGAAAATGGTATAGAACTTTCCGAAGAAACCAACGACAGAGGTGATTACAACACAGAATATTTAACCATTGATAATTGCCAATTTACGAATGTGAAACAAAATGTGATCGATTATTACAGAGGTGGTTATGACGAGTCAACCATTGGTGGCAACCTTTTAGTAACCAATAGTACATTTGTCAATTGTGGCGTAAAAGAGAAAAATGACATTCTGTTAAATCACAGAGGTATTGTAAATGTGAATATCAATAATAACACTTTTAAAAATAATCCAGTGGAGTTTGTTTCGATTCTATGGGGTGCAAAAAACAATGTAGAAACTGAAAACACTTTGATCAATTCAGGTCAATTAAAAACAGAAGAAAATTTGAAGTTAAAACTAATGTACTAAACCAATAAAATTATTGATTAATATGAAAAAATCACTTTTTACAATATTCACAGTTTTAGCCTTGGTGGCTTGTAAAGACAATGCCAAAACTAACTCAGATACAACTACAGACACTACTGAAAAAACTGAAGAAATTAAGACATATCCAAGTGATGTGCTTCCTTTTATGAACAAATGGAGCATACTTTGTGGTGACGGAACAAAAGAAGAGAACTTAGTTAATTTTGAACATGAAGGTTTTTTCTATGTTGAAAATGAAAATAGTACGGATTGGGTAGTATACAAAACACCGAATTCAGGTATTACGTCTAGAACATCAAGTAATACAAGAACAGAAATGGGTCAAAAGAAACATTGGATTCCAGAAGAAGGTGGTAAATTAACTGGGACTTTAAAAGTTCAGCACGTTTCAACTACTGGAGATGCGACTAAAGCGTCTTCGTATTCAGTAGTGATTGGACAAATTCATAGCGACGAAGGTCACGAAAATGAACCTTTAAAAATCTATTATAAAAAATTTCCAAGTCATACAAAAGGCTCTGTATTTTGGAATTACGAAATCAATACTGAAGGTGATAATATTGGAAGATTTGATTATTCTACTGCAGTTTGGGGACATGATTTTTCTGTAGTTGGAACAGATGCAACAAACTATCCGGAAGAACCAGAAAATGGCATAGCTTTAGGTGAGGAATTCAGCTACGAAGTCAACGTACATAAAGGCATTATGTATTTGAATTTTACTAGTGAAGGTCATGAGACCATAACATTCACAAAAAGTTTAATAGAGTCAGAATTTGCGACAAGAAAAGACATTCCAGAGCAAGTCAAAACAGTTTATGCAAACAGAGAAAAAGGTGGTGGAGTTGAGCGTAAAACTGCTTATGCTGGTGAAATCAATTATTTTAAACAAGGTGCCTATAACCAAGCTAATCCAAAAAGCACCAAATCGGAAGTTTATGGTGGTGATATAGTCAAACAATATGAAAATGGAAGCTATGCAGAAGTTTGGTTTAAAGATGCAACTGTAGGCGAAAGTACAGAGCCAACTAAAAAATAAATCATTGAACAAAGTAATCTTCATAATAGGCGTTTCAGGAAGTGGAAAAAGCACTATTGGGCAATTACTGGCAGACAATTTAAATAGTCCTTTTTTTGATGGAGACGATTTTCATCCTGAAAACAACATCAAAAAAATGGCTAACGGACAACCTTTAAATGACGATGACAGACAAGATTGGCTAGAGACTTTAAATGAATTAGCAAAACAACAACTAGCAAATAATAGTTGTGTCATTGTATGTTCAGCTTTAAAACAAAAGTATCGTGATATTTTAAATCGTGATATTGAGAGCAAAACAAAATGGGTGCATTTATCGGGAACTTTCAATCAAATTTCAAAACGATTACAAAGTCGTGAAGGACATTTTATGCCTTCAGAATTATTGAAATCACAATTCGATATTTTAGAATCACCAAAAGAAGCTATTCAAATAGATATTAGCTTAACACCAGAAAACATTGTAAAATCTATAAAGCACGAATTAATGAACACCTCGGAATTTGGATTATTTGGATTAGGCGTTATGGGCAAAAGCCTATGTAGAAATTTAGCCAATAACGGTTTCAAAATTTCGATGTTCAATAGGCATGTTGAAGGCACAGAAGAAGATATTGCTAAAAATTTTAAAGCACAATATCCAGAATTATCACAAGCAGAGGCCTTTGACGATATTTCGGCTTTTGTAAAATCTTTGCAACAACCAAGGTGCATAATGCTCATGGTCAATGCAGGAAAAACCATTGATTATGTCATAGAAGATTTGCTGCCACATTTATCTGTAAATGATATTATTATAGATGGAGGAAATTCAAATTACAAAAAAACAAAAGAGCGCAACGCCTATTTAAAAACCAAAGGTATTCACTTTATTGGTACAGGCGTTTCGGGAGGCGAAGAAGGCGCTTTAAAAGGGCCATCAGTCATGCCAAGTGGAGATAAAGACACGTACAAAAAAATAGCACCTTTTTTAGAGAAAATTTCTGCTAAGGACAAGAACAATTTACCATGCTGTACTTATGTTGGTCCAGAAGGCAGTGGCCATTTTATCAAAATGGTTCATAATGGTGTGGAATATGTAGAAATGCAATTATTGGCTGAAGTAGCCACTATTTTAGAAGCTTTGGGTCAAAATCCTGATGAGATAGCTAACACTTTAGAGACTTGGAAAAATGCTGCAAACAGCTATTTATTGGAAATCACAACTGCCATTTTTAGAAAAAAAGAAGGAAAGGATTGGTTGGTCCATAAAATATTGGACAAAGCAGAAAACAAAGGCACAGGAAACTGGACGACCATTGCTTCTGCGGAATTGGGAGTGCCAAGTACCTTAATTGCTTCTGCTCTATTTTCACGGTATATTTCATTTTATAAGGAGGAAAGGGTTGAATTAAATAAGAATCTTAAAAAAGAAAATGTTTCAGAATTAAACCTGACATCCAATGAGATTTTAGAAGCCTATCAATTCGCAAGAATCATAAGCCATTATCAAGGTTTTAAATTAATTTCTGAAGCTTCCAATACGTTTTTATGGCATTTAAATCTTAGCGAGATTGCTAGAATTTGGACTAATGGCTGCATTATTAGATCAACTTTAATAGAAGAATTAGTTGAAGTTTTTAAACATACTACTAATATCTTAACCAGTCCAAAATTAATAGAACGAGTTAATCAATATATACCATCCGCGAAAAAAGTGGTTTCAGAAGGTGTACTGAATGATATTACAACGCCTGCGTTGGGAGAAGCGCTTCAATTTTTTTACGGAATAACGACACAGTACGCTTCGGCAAATATTATTCAAGCGCAACGCGATTATTTTGGAGCCCACACCTATCAAAGACTGAAAGATGATTCTGAAAAGAGTTATCACACCAACTGGAATTAAAAATAACCAACCAATTAACTAACTAATATTATGGATGCAACAACACCAAGGAAATCTTTTCTCAAAAAAATTATTGCCATCATATTAAGTTTTGGTCCAGGTATTTTCGCCATAGGTTACACCATAGGTACAGGTAGTGTAACGTCTATGATTGTTGCAGGCAGCAAGTTTAATATGCAATTATTATGGGTGCTTTTTCTTAGTTGTTTGTTTTCAGGAATTTTAATGTTTGTCTACGGTAATTATGGATTAATTACAGGTGAAACTGCGCTCTTCGGATTTAAAAAACATTTGAAATACGGTAAAGCATTAGCGATATTAATCATCATTGGTGTCACATTCGGTCAATGGAATTCGTTAATGGGAATTTTAGGAATTTCTTCTAATATCATTTACGAGATTTTAGCCATAAATTTTGAAGGATTAGCAGCTTATGAATACGAGACTGTTTTAGCAACAGCTATTACCATAATAGTCATATTTTATTTATTATTACTGGTTGGTAAGTACACGTTTTTTGAAAAGATTCTGGTCATTTTTGTAAGCATGATGGCACTATCATTTATATTGTCATTATTCTTTGTACAACCATTACCTGTGGATGTCGTTAAAGGATTAATTCCAACCATACCAGATGTACCTGGCGGAAAAATGTTAGTCGCTGCGTTTGTAGGTACCACTATGGCAGCAGCTACTTTTTTATCGCGTCCCTTATTCGTAAAAGGAAAAGGCTGGACGATTAAAAACTTAGGACAACAAAAAAGAGATTCGATTACTGCTGCTATCTTAATCTTCTTTATTAGCGGAATCATTATGGCTGTAGCTGCTGGAGCTTTATTTTACGATGGAAAAGAAGTGAATCATGTTTTGGATATGGCAAATACCTTAGAACCAGTTGCTGGCAAATGGGCTGTAACCATTTTCTTTTTTGGAGCTTTAAGTGCTGGATTATCTTCCATTTTTCCGTGCCTGTTAATTGCACCTTTATTAATTGCAGATTATCAATCTGGTGAGTTAGACACCAATTCAAAACAATTCAGAATTATAACAGCAATCGCTTGTTTAGTCGCGCTAATAGGTCCTGCTTTTGGCGCAAATCCAATTGAGATTCAAATTTTATCTCAGGTGTTTAATGTGTTTGTATTGCCAGCTGTGATATTAGGCATTATACTAATTGTCAACAATAAAAAAGTGATGAAAGACTATAAAACAGGACTTGGAATAAACATTGGTTTGTTCGCAGCATTGTTCTTTTCTTTAGTCATTTCGTATAACGGAATCGTTGCTTTAACTGAATATTTTTAAAATTTAAAAACATTAATTATGAATAAAGTTTTCAAATCAACAACCTTAGTTTTAATAGTAATACTTGCGCTAAATAGCTGTAAAAATGAAACTAAAAAACCAGATGAAGCTGAAGTAGAAACAAAACAAACAACTTACGCAAGTGATGTCATTCCATTTTTTGACCATTGGAAACTCATTTTAGGAGATGGTTCTAACGTCGGAATAGCAAACGATTTTGAACATAACGATTACTTCTACACCACAACAAACAGCCAAATAGATTGGGTCGTTTTTAAAACACCGAATGGGGGAAATACACATGGTACTTCAAAAAACACGAGAACAGAATTAGCGCAAACCAAAAAATGGTATCCAAAAAGCGCTGATGATAGGCTAACAGCAAAATTAAAAATAATGAATGTGTCCGTTTCGGGTGATGCCACAAAAGGGTCTGCATACTCAGTAGTTGTTGGGCAAATTCACAGTGCCGATGGGCATGAGAATGAACCGCTTAAGATATTTTATAAAAAATTCCCTGGACATACCAAAGGTTCGGTTTTTTGGAATTATGAAATCAATACAAAAGGTGATGACAATTCCGGACGATGGGATTTTTCTACAGCAGTTTGGGGTCATGATTTTTCAGTTGTTGGTGAAACCGAAAACACCTATTCTGAAGAACCAAAAGATGGTATTGAATTAGGGGAAGAATTTAGTTATGAAGTTGAGGTTAAAGATGGTATGATGTATTTAACCTTTAAAAGTGACGGTCATGACACTAAAACCTTCACTAAAAACTTAATTGAATCGGAATACACTACTAATGGAGATATTCCTTTACAGACAAGAAAATTGTACATTCCAAGAGGTAGAGACGGAGTTGAGCGCGAAAATGCATATGCTGGTGAAGGACTTTTTTTTAAACTAGGTTGTTACAATCAAACCAATGGTGTAACGAATGGTGGTGAAACATATGGAGGTAATATTGTTAAACAATATGAAACAGGTAATTATGCAGAAGTGTGGTTTAAAGATGGAAGCATTACGGTAAGTAAGAATGCGGTTTCCAACGAAGGGTATTTCAGTAAAAACGATAAAGTAAAATAACATTATTATGAATAATAAATTAGCAGGAAAAAATGTCCTTATCACAGCAGGAGCACAAGGTATTGGTGAAGCCATAACAAAACATTTTATAGATAGTGGAGCAAATGTTGCAATTCACTATTTCTCTAGTGCTGATACTGCAAATACATTGGTAGATTATGCAACAAATAAAGGACAAAAAGCAATTGCTATTAAAGGTGATTTAACAAACGAAGCAGACGCCAATAAGGTAGTGGAAGAAACAGTTGAAGTATTAGGAAGTTTAGATATCCTAATTAATAATGCAGGTTCATTGGTAGCTCGTAAAATGCTAGATGAGTTGGATGCCGATTTCTGGCATAAAGTCATGGATATTAATATGACCTCACTGCAATTTGTAACTCGAGCTGGAGTGCCTCATTTAGCAAAAAATGAGAATAGTAGTATTGTTAACTTAGCATCATTAGCAGGACGTAAAGGTGGTCATCCAGGATCTCTAGTGTATGCAACTAGTAAAGGAGCTATCTTAACCTATACGAGAGCATTATCTACAGAGGTTGGGCCTAAAGGTATTCGTGTTAACGCAGTTGCACCAGGTCTAATTTTGGGGACTTCTTTTCACAATACACATACTACAAAAGAATCTGCAGCGAAAACCATTGAAGGCATTCCAATCAATCGCTCTGGAAATGCGGACGATGTGGCAAGAGCAGTTTTGTATTTAGCATCTGAATTTGATGGCTTTATAACGGGCGCAACATTAGATATTAATGGAGGTGTTTATAATATGTAAAGCTGAAAAAAATTTCATAATTAAATGATTATCGTATATTTGGTAAACCAGATTGGTTAACCAATATAATTTCTGATTAACAAGAATGAATAAAAAGCTTAAAATATTCTCAGTAATTTCGATACTACTTTTTGCATTGTCTTGCAAAGAAGAATCCGCCTTAAAAACGGTTACAACTGAAGAAGAACAACACCCAAAACTAATTTTAACAGCTCAAGGCGTAAAAGACATTAGGGCGCAACTAGGAACAATTCCAATTTTTGATAAGACCTTAGAAAAAGTAAAAGCAGAAATTGATGCCGAAATTGAAGCAGGTATAGACGTGCCTGTCCCAAAGGATTACTCTGGAGGTTATACACATGTACGACACAAACGAAATTGGGTCGTGCTACAAAAAGCGGGTGTGTTATATCAAATTTTAGATGACGAAAAATACGCGAAATATGCAAAAGACATGTTGATGCAATATGAAGCGCTCTATAATACGTTGCCAGTACATCCTAAAACCCGGTCTTATGCCAGAGGAAAATTGTTTTGGCAATGTCTAAACGATTCTAATTGGTTGGTGTATGTGAGTCAAGCTTATGATTGTATCTATACGTATTTGTCCGAGGAAGAACGTAACAAACTAGAGAAAAATTTATTTAGACCTTTTGCTGATTATATTTCGATTGAAAACCCGAAATTTTACCAAAGAGTTCATAACCATAGTACTTGGGGAAATGCAGCTGTTGGTATGATTGGTCTGGTTATGGACGACCAAGAATTAATTGATCGTGCTTTATATGGCATTAAAGATTTAAAATTAAATACCAATGAAAAAGATGATGATGGTGGTTATTTAAACAAAGATGGAAAAGCCGGTTTTTTAGCCAATATTGAAGAACCATTTTCGCCCGATGGTTATTATAACGAAGGACCTTACTACCAACGTTATGCCATGTATCCGTTTTTAATTTTTGCTGAAGGACTACATAATGTAAAACCAGAACTAAAGATATTTGAATATAAAAATGGCGTACTTATTAAGTCCATAAAAGCCTTGTTAAACTTATCGGATGCCGATGGTGATTTCTTTCCGCTAAACGATGGGCAAAAAGGAATGTCTTATTATAATAATGCTTTGGTAACAGCTGTTGACATTTCTTACCATTACGGAGACCAAGATCCTGGTCTATTAAGTATTGCCAAAGAACAGAATCACGTATTGTTGGATGATTCAGGTTTGGCAGTTGCGCTTGGAATTAAAAATGGAGAAGCGAAACCATTCGAGAAAAAATCAATTAACTTATCCGATGGACCAGATGGAACACAAGGCGGTGTTGGTATTTTAAGAAATGAAGATTTAGAACTTGTTTTTAAATATGCAGCGCAAGGTTCCAGTCATGGCCATTATGATAAGCTGTCCTATTCCTTATATGAAAATGGTGATGAGGTTATTCAAGATTATGGTTTGGCACGATTTGTAAATATTGAACAAAAAGGTGGTGGCAATTATCTAAAGGAAAACAAAACTTGGGCAAAACAAACCATAGCCCATAATACAATTACACAAAATGAAACCTCTCATTTTTCTGGGAAGTATGACATTGGCAGTCAGCATCATTCCGTTCTTAACTATTTTTCCTCTGAAAATGAAAATGTAAAAGTTGTAAGTGCTAAAGAAGAAAATGCATATCCTGGAACAGAACTGCTTCGTACTATGGCCATCATAAAAGATGAAGCATTCGAAAAACCGTTTATGCTGGATATAATGAAGATTACATCAGACACAGCAAATCAATATGATTATCCATTTTATTTTTTAGGTCAAGTCATAAAAGCCAATTTTGAATATAATACTCCTGAATCCCTAAATGCTTTAGGGACTAAAAATGGTTATCAACATTTATTTTTGGAAGGTTCTACAAAATCTTCAACAGACAACTCCAAACTGTCTTGGCTAAATAAGAATAAGTTCTATACCCTAACAACGCTTACAAATACTAATGACAATCTATTATTTACAAGAATTGGCGCTAACGATCCAGAATTCAATTTAAGACGAGAGGCTGCATTCATGATAAGACGGGAAAATACACAAAATACTTTATTTGTATCTACAATAGAAGCACATGGTAGTTATAGTCCAGTATCAGAATCAGCAATAAATTCTAACAGTAATATTAAAGCTATAGAAGTGGTTTTAGATACAGAAGATTATACGGCAATCGCAATAACTACTATAAATGATACTACCAAAATATTTATAACGGCAAACACAAATGCCTCAAACAAACCAACACATAAATTAGAAATTAATAATAAGAATTATGAGTGGTCAGGTTCTTATTATTTTAAATAAAAACAATTAAATTAAAATTATGAAACGATTTAGCGAGAAATACATTGTCACAAAAAACATGGATTGGGAAGAACTTGGTGGAGGCGTGTCTAGAAAATTTTTAGGTTACGATAACCAAATTATGATGGTTAGAGTAAAATTTGACAAAGGCGCATTAGGGTCTCCACATCAACATTTCCATACACAAGCTACCTTTTGTGTGTCAGGTAAATTTGAATTTGAAATTGATGGCGTAAAGCAAATAGTGGAAGCAGGCGATGGCGTATATATTGAGCCCAATTTATTACATAGTGCTGTGTGCTTGGAAGCGGGTGAACTCATCGACACTTTTAGTCCTGTAAGAGAAGATTTTTTAAGTGGTGATGGCGTATCTTATTTTGGAGATAAAAAGTAATAAGAATAAACGTTCCGATGTTATATTTGAGGTATTAGGAAGTAGTAGTTCGATTTTTTTTATGTTTACTATTTTAACTTAAACATTTACTATTTTAACATTTAATTTTTACGAAAACGTTATAATTAACAAAATTTTATATATCTTTGGTAAACCAATTTGGTAAACCAATTTGGTAAACCAATTTGGTAAACCAGTTTGGTTTACCAAATTTAAAACGGATGATATACTAAGTATTGGTGTTAAAAAAGTCCTATTTTTTTATTGAAAATTATCAACTATTCAAAATAAGTATCTAACAATTAATCTAAACAATGAATTATGAATCTAAAAATTAAAATTACTTCAGTTGTTGCACTGCTCTTTAGTGTAATGATTTTTGCACAAGATAGCTATACCTTAACAGGTACGGTTACTTCTGCAACTGATAATATGCCCATACCAGGTGCAAATATTATTATTCTTAAAACCACAAAAGGAGCAACAACCGATTTTGATGGTAATTTCCAATTAGAGGTCAAAAGTGGAGACGTTGTGCAAATCTCATACATTGGTTATGTGACACAAACTGTGATTATTGACGCTCAACAAACACTCAATGTACAATTAGCAGAAGATACTAGTGTACTGGATGAGGTTGTGGTAGTAGGTTATGGTACTCAAAAGAAAAGTCATTTAACCGGAGCGATTTCTAAAGTAAAGAATGAGAAATTAGATCAAATAACTGTATCTAGGGTAGATGATGCTCTTATTGGACAAGTATCTGGGGTCAATATCCAAGCTACAAATGCTGAGGCTGGAGGTGCGCCGACAATAACAATTAGAGGTGTTGGGTCTATTTCAGCGGACTCTGGTCCTGCGGTAGTGGTTGATGGTATAGTTGTAAGTTCTGATTTTTTAGGAAATCTAGATATGAACGATGTTGAATCTTTTGAAGTTTTAAAGGATGCGGCATCTGCAGCTATTTATGGTAGTGAAGGAGCAAATGGAGTAATAATGATTACAACTAAGAGTGGTAAGGCAGGTAAAACAAAATTCAGTTATCAAACCTATATAGGATTTAAAGATGCGCACGGAAGTGATGATTATAGAAAGAGTGTAGCGGATTGGGCTAGAATTGAACAAGCAGCGACAGGAACACTTTCGGAGGAAACTCAATATGCACAATTGTTGGTAGCTACAACAGGTGTTGATAGAGATTGGCAAGATGTTTTCTTTGATGGAGGTACAATTACAAGTCATTCTTTCGCGGCGCGTGGGGGTTCTGAAAGTACAAAATTTAGCACATCATTAAGATATTTGCATGATGAAGGCGTTGTTATTACAGATGATTACAAATTATACACTGCTGCCCTTAAATTGGATACAAAATTAGGTGAAAGGTTTAAATTTGGTTTGCGTGCCACTCCATCTTATTCAGAGCAAAGACGATTACCTACCTCAATCCACAATCCCACACGTCAATCCCCATGGCTGCCAATATATCATACTGAAGAAACACTACAATTTATTGATAGAAACATAGGTGGCGGTCAATATTCTGATGTTGGAGTAGGTGATTATTTCTTCGAGAATCATCTAGTTGAATTAGATTTAGATAACGATGGAAGTGATAGTAGACCTCGTACGTCAGGAGATTCAAATCCTTATGCGCAATATGTGGAAAGAGAGCATTATGAGTTTAATACAAAGTTGTATGGTGCTACATACTTGAGTTATGAAATTTTAGATGGATTAACAGCAAAAACATCTCTAGGTATTACTTTAGAGCAACGAAAGAGAACACGATGGGACGGAACTAAATATCATGCCAATGGTAATAGCAGAGCACAATATGATTTGCAAAATCGAAATAGAATCAGAATTATATCAGATAACACTTTAGCGTATAATAAGGTAATTGCAGATCATGAAGTTAGTTTACTTGGTGGAGTAACTATACAGCAAAGAAAAAGTGAAAATAGCCAAGTTATAGGTAATGGATATACCAATGATTTGCTTCCAAATTTAGAAGGTGCAACCGCAATCTCTGAATTTTCAGAAATCAATACGGAACTGAAAAAAATAGGTTATTTTGCTAGAGCTTCGTATGCTTATGCTGATAAATATTTAGCGTCAGTTTCTTTCAGACGTGATGGTAGTTCAGTTTTTGGAATAGATTCTAAGTGGGGAAATTTCCCGGCAGCTTCAATAGGTTGGAATTTACATAATGAAGAGTTCTTAGCTGATAGTGATCTTATAAGTAGATTAAAGTTTAGAGCTAGTTATGGGCGTACTGGTGCCGAGAACTTTAATGTCGGTGATGACATAGTTAATTCATGGCCTTATCTAGCTTTGTTACAGGGATCAAATGCTATTGTTAACGGAAGTATAGTCCCAGGTGTTTCAGCGCGTAATATTGCAAACGCTTTATTACAATGGGAAGCTTCCGAGGAAATTAACCCAGCAATAGATTTTGGTTTTCTTAATAATAAAATTTCAGGATCAATAGATTATTATCAAAGAACCAGTGATGAATTGTTACTAGAAAATCCTACATCTTATATTACTGGCTTTGCAAGTGGTATAGTAAATTTAGGTGAAGTGCAAAATAGAGGTTGGGAGCTTGAATTGAGAACAAGAAATATTTCAAGAGAGAAATTTTCATGGAATACAACGTTCATTGCTTCTACAAATCAAAATGAATTACTGAGTTTTGGTGATTCTAATAATGCACTAATCGAAGATACTTATGGTAGAAATTCTCAATGGATTAATAGAATAGGTGAGCCTATATCATCTTTTTGGGGTTACGTTGTAGATGAAGAGGCGTATGATGATACTACGTTTAGAACAACCTATGTTGACAATCCTTGGAATAGAATTAATGGCCAAGCAGATGATACTATCGTAAAAGATTTAAATGGTGATGGACTAATTACTGAAGAAGACAAAACTATTTTAGGTGACCCATATCCAGATTTAGTGTATAGTTTTACTAATGAATTTAAAATAGGTGACTTTGATTTCTCATTTATGGTTCAGGGAAGTTTGGGTGCACAGGTAAATAATATAGGAGATCAATATTTTTACAATTGGTTTGGAAATAGAACCAGAAGTGGTGGAGAAGCTCAAGCAGTTGCAGACGGACTAGTACCCGATGAATCTTTTATTCAAGAAAAGGTGTTAACAAGCGAAGTTATTGCGAGTGCAGATTACTTTTCATTGCGTAATGTTACCCTTGGGTATAATATGCCAGAAAACTTAACATCAAAAATAGGTGTCAATGGGCTAAGAATTTATGCAACAGGTCAAAATTTGTTGTACGTTACTGCTGATGATTACCATGGCTTTAATCCAGAGCATATAGACGGAGATAATCCAAGAGCATATGGTTCGCAAAGAGCAGGTAACCCGATTTTTCAAACTATATCATTCGGTATGAATGTTGATTTTTAATCTTAAAAAAAAATAAATTATGAAACATATAAAATATTTAATTTTAACATTGACAGGACTCTTTATTGTTTCCTGTGACACTGACGAATTTTTAAATCCATTGCCAGATTCAGCCATTACGGTAGATTCATTTTTTCAAACCGATGATGATGTTTTGTCAGGCATAATAGGAATCTATGATGCGCTTCAAGGGACAAATGAAAATACGACAACTAATATTGGTGAATCTAATAGAGGAGTTCAATTTGAACATTTATTAACGGAGCATCGTACTGATAATACAAGAAATTCAACATTAGAGGGTTCAAAATCTGATTTTCACAGATATGTAGTTAATGCGAACAATGTGGAATCTGAAGACTACTATCAATCCATGTACGAAGTGATTTTTAGAGCGAACAATATCTTAAATTTTATAAATATAGCAGATCAAGAGAATCAAGCAAGTTACACTGCTGAGGCTAAATTTTTAAGAGCTTATGCTTATTTTAAATTGGTTAGGTTGTTTGGAGATGTGCCATTAGTGACATCAGTGATAGGTCCTACAGATAACGAAGCACTTTTCACAAGAATATCTTCAGATCAAATTTATTTACAAATTGTAGAAGATTTGCAAGAAGCAGTTAATGTTTTAGATAATTCATACAAAGGAAGAGCTTCAAGAGCTGCTGCTCAAGCTTTGTTAGCAAAGGTGTATATGACACAACCAAGTCCTAATTACAGTGGGGCACAACAGTTGTGTGAAGCTATTATTAACAGTATGGAATATGATTTATTAAGTAATTATAATGATGTTTTTTATTCAGAATTAAATGATGAAATCATTTTTGCTATAGAATACCAATCAGGAGTTGCAGAAGAAAGTCAAAGTTTTTCATCTGAATTTACCTCTTCGGTTCGTGCAGGTAGAGAAGATGGTCAAAATATAGTAAATGCTAATCTTAGATTAGATTTTGAAATGTATGGTGGAAATAGAACAGCAACTTCTATAACAGATATCAATGGATCGCTTCCACCTGATGAAAACGAAGTAGCTAAATTTTTCCCAGATGGATTTGATAGTAGCTCAAATTATGGAGATAATGCACGTAATGCTGGTAATGATTATATTGCCATACGATTTGCGGATGTACTTTTAATGCACGTAGAATCGATTTTGGGAGCTGGTCCGTTGACGACCTCAACTAATAATTCTGCTGCTTTAACTTCTTTTCAGAGAGTTAGAGACAGAGCGGGTTTAACCGATGTTGTAACTGCTGTTACTAAAGCAGAACTTTTACGTGAAAGACGTGTAGAATTAGCTTTTGAGAATCAACGCTATTTTGACTTAAAGCGATTTGGTGTTCTAGATGATATTTTAAGCGATCATTCTGTAGAAATGGGGTATACCTATGATCCGAGACAGGCTTTATTTCTGCCAATCCCACAAAGAGAAAGAAATATAAGTGGTGGTCTTTTAGGGCAAAACCCAGGTTATTAAATTAATATATAAATATTTAAAATATGAAAAATAAAATGAATATTTTCCGTAAAACAACATTGCTGCTGTTAACTTTAATTGCAACATCTAGTGTTTTGGTTAGCTGTGTCGGTGATGAACTTTTTAGAGATGATTTACCAGATGCAAATTCAAAGGCAGATACAGTGCCTCCATCTGCAAATTTTAGCTATGCATCGGATCAAGAGGATTTTAGAATCGTCAATTTTACAGATCTTTCTATTGAAGCTAATACGTATTTATGGGATTTTGGTGGAGGAGTAACTTCTAATTTGAAAGATCCATCACATACCTTTGCCGGAGTAGGGACTTACCCTGTTAGTCTAACTGCCAGTGATTCTAATGGTCAGTCATCAACAATTACAATTGATGTAGAAGTTATAGATCAATTAGTGCCAATATTTCAATGTCCTAGTTTTGAATGCAGTCCTAGAACACCTTGGGCAGGAAACGGAGGGGAAACAAGTACTTTTACAGGGTCTTCAGGTCCAACGCCTCCAGATGGCAGTACAGGTGCTAAACTATCTAGTAGTTCGCAATGGCTGGATCAAACTATATTAGTAAGCCCTGCTACAACCTATACAATTACTTTTTGGCATGTAAGTGTTCCTGGTAGTACCAATAGTGGTGCGCTTTTAATTCAAGATGCAGATAGTGGACAAAATTTCGTTAATGAAGATATTCCAGCCTCTGCTACTTCTGGACAGTATTATGAGATATCATACACATTTACAACAGGGTCTGAAACAGAGAATTTGAGATTTAGACTTGACTATGCAGGTTTTGAATTGAGAGTTGATTTAATTAGTATTCAATAAACAGATAAATTAAATAATTATGAATTTAATAAAAAAAGGAATAGGTACTTTGCTAATAGCAGGACTTATGGTATCATCTTGTAGTGATGATGATAATATTGCTTCACCTGGTATGACAAGTATCGTTTTGTCAAGTTTTGAAGTGACTCCAAGTGGTGATGGAACTGTTGTTACGGTAACACCATTGTCTGTTGGTGTTGATTCTTATGTAGTAGATTTTGGACATAACGGCAGTACTGCTACTATTTCGGAGCAGAATGGTTCTGCTACGTATGACTACCCTAATGAAGTAGAGGAGGTTTCGTATACCATAACAGTTACTGCAAAAGCAACAGGTCAATCGGACGTTACTAAATCAGAGAATGTAACAGTTATTCATACGCCACCGACTGTAAGTACAACACCTACATCACCAGACGGTAATGATTCTGATGTATTCGCTATTTTTAGTAACGGCATGGATTTCGATGGCAGTTTACTTTCTTGGGAAAACAGAATAGATGTAGCAGATGTTATAGCTAACATTATACCAATTGATGGAAATGACATCATTCAAATTTCAAGATTGGGCGCTGAAGCTGGAGTCGTTGAATTAGATGAAGAAGTTGTCGTGGCACATGCTTTTGCATCGCCAGCAAACGATAACCCAGATGGTATTGGTGCAACGGATATTCACTTTGATGTTCATTCAGTTTTTGCGGAAGGTATTAATAAACTAAAAATAACTTTGATAAATGGTGATAATGATGATGAGTATGTTTTAGATGGTATAGATTTAGTTGATAGTGAATGGGCTAATCTCAGCTATGATTTAGCTACAGATTTTTCAGCACCAGTTGTTAGAATAGATGAAATTAAATTTGAAGTAGGAGCAGGTGGTACAGCTAACGATCATGCAACTATTAGTGTAGATAATATTATTTTAACTAAGGATCCTAGTGCAACAATTTTAAATGGTGGTTTCGATTTAAGTACGGCTCAATGGAGGTTTGCTACTTTTACAGACGGAACCACAACGCCTTTTGGATCAAGTTCTGATGGTTCTTGGACAAATTATGATGGAACCGATAACGGGTCTAAAACAAGAGGTGCAAAGTGGACTTCAAGTCAATCTGGTGGGCCGCAACAAGGTTCTAGCTCGAGAAATGCATACCAAGCAGTTACGTTAACACCTAATACGGATTATATCTTGGAATATGAATATGCTATAAAAGATGATACTGCAGACGATCCTATTGGTGGAAGAAGAATTGTAGGTATAGTTTTAGATGGTCACTATATTGATGGTGCCGATGCTATCGCTGATATTGATTCTAATTTAGGTAATCATGTTGGAACCATAGCTCAAGGGAAATTCTCTGATACGGTTGGGACATTAGTTCAGATTCCATTTACCTCTAACGATAGTGGAGAAGTTTCTGTATTGTTTTATGCCGTTACTCCAAAAGATGCATGGATTGATAATGTTAAGGTATATGCAAACTAGATCTATTTTATAATTTAGTTATAATGAGCAAAGTTTCCTCAAAACAATTTTTATTGTCAGTATTGATGATAGCATTCCTATCTGTTAATGCTACTTCCCAGAACAAGGGAAGTAGTGTTACAGACTCGGAAACTAAAGTTGAAAAAAAGGACAAAAAAAAGAAGAAACGAAAGAAACGGAAAAAAGTAAAACTTCCAGAAATCGACCTCAGTCATTGGAAAGTCACTTTACCGGTAACTAACGAAGAAGGGAAGCCTTACGAAATAGAACCGCCAGAGATTTCAAATTTTGCTAGTGTAGAGGTTGCAAAGCCATATATTTATATAGACTCTACAAAAGGAGCTATAGTCTTTCATGCCATGCCAACCAGTTCCACGACTAGAAACACTAAATATTCAAGGTCAGAGTTAAGAGAGCAAATGGTGCCTGGAGAGAATAATGTAAACTGGACCTTTGAGCAAGGTGGCACCATGATGGCCAAATTGGCCATGGATGAAGTTACTAGGGACGAAGATGGCAAATACCATCGTGTCATCATTATGCAAATCCATGGAAGATTAACCAACGAACAGCGCGATCTTATTGGAGAAGATGATAACAATGCGCCACCAATATTAAAAATCTATTGGGATAAAGGAAAGATTAGGGTTAAGACTAAAATACTGAAAAATTTAAATGCTTCAGATACGGAGATATTGCATGAGGATGCTTGGGATGATGATGAAGGATTTAATTTTAAGCAAAAAGTAGATTTCAGAAAATTCAAATTAGAAGTTCAAGTTACGGACGGAAAAATGCTTATTATTTTAAATGATAGTGAATTTAAATCTTATGAAAGTATCCACATCAAAAAATGGGGCATATTTGAAAATTATTTTAAAGCAGGAAATTACTTTCAATCCAGAGACGAAGGTGCTTACGCTAAAGTGAGGTTTTACGAATTAGAAATCAGTCATTAATAAGTTTATTTGAGTTAGTCGCTTATTGAATTCTGCCAAATTACCTTTACTGGTAGAATTCTTTAAGCACTATTAAATAGTCCTTATTTTTTATAGTGTTTGTTTATTATTTATATAACTTTATCAGGTTTAATCTGGGTAACCAATTTATAAATTTTTAGGTATGAAATTAGAAATATTAGCAAAAGCAGACAGTATAGATATTCAGAATACAATTATTTCAAAAATTAAGGATCTCATAAATTTCAAAAATCTTGAGCCAGGTGATAAATTACCTTCAGAGCGAACCTTATCCGAAAAATTCGGCGTCACTAGAAGTAATGTCAGACAGGCCATTCAAAAATTAGAAACTTACGGATTATTGGATTCTATTCCTCAAAGCGGAACTTTTGTTGCCAATATCGGCGTTATTGCCATGAATGGAATGATAGATGAAATCTTAAGCCTGCAAGAACCAAACTTTAAATCTTTAGTTGAAACACGAATTCTGTTGGAACTAAAAACAGTACGCTTAGCGTCTCTTAGAAGGTCAGATGAGGATTTAACAAAAATAAAATCAGCCTTGGATGCTTATTCAGATAAAGTACTTAGAGGAGAAGAAGCGGTACAGGAGGATTTATTATTTCACTTAGCGATTGCTAAAGCGAGTGGTAATGCCACATTAAATAATTTCATGCTGTTAATTACACCAGAAATAATTACAAATTTTGAAAAGTACCATGTTTGTGATAAAAGCTTAGCTCGCCAAGGAATTGAAGAGCACAATGCTATATATAGCGCCATAAAGAATCAAGACCCTAAATTGGCAAAGCAAAAAATGAAAGATCACTTTACTGTGTTGTATCAATATTGTTATAATGTTAAAAAATCATCTTAAATTCAAATAAATATGCAAATAGGTAAGAAAATAAATGGCTTAAGATGGTGGGTAGTTGGGCTTGTGGCTCTAGCCGCAATTATAAATTATATAGATAGACAAGCTTTTGGAGCATTATGGCCAGATATTGCCAATGACTTATTTCCTGAAATGGATAAGGATGGTCATAAAGCCATTTACGGTACTATATCAACCGTTTTTATTCTATCCTATGCTGGAGGCCAAGCACTTTTTGGTAAAATTTTTGATTGGATCGGCACCAGATTGGGTTTTGCACTTTCTATTGGTGTATGGTCTATTGCTACAATGTTGCATGCATTCGCACAGGGCATGTTAAGTTTTTCAATCTTCAGATCTATATTAGGGATTGCAGAAGCTGGAAACTGGCCTGGTGCTGCTAAAGCAAACGCAGAATGGTTTCCAACTACAGAGAGAGCACTTGCACAGGGAATCTTCAATTCAGGAGCAGCGATAGGAGGTATAGTGGCCTATCCAATTATTGGATTGTTAGCTGTTTATTTTGATTGGAAAGCCATATTTATTGTGGTGGCTGTACTCGGATTCCTATGGCTAATTCCTTGGTTTTATGTGGTTAAAAGTCCACCGAAAACTCATCCATGGCTAACAGATGATGAAAAAAAGTATATCTTATCCGGACAAAGAAACCAAGATATTAATGAGGATGGAACTTATGATCAAGGATATGCGCCTAGTACTGGCGAATTGTTTAGTCATAAAGAGAGTTGGGGAGTTGTAATCGCTTCTGCTGCAATTGATCCCATTTGGTGGCTATTTATTGTCTGGATACCGATTTATTTGTCAGAAGTTTTCGGAATGGATGTTAAGGAAATAGCGTTCTCAGCTTGGGTACCCTATGTTGGTGCAATGATCGGAGCTATCTTTGGTGGTTTACTTGCCAAAAACAGAATAAAAGCAGGATGGACTGTAGATAAAACTCGGAAAATGACCATCACTCTGGGGTGTTTAATTATGATTCCTTGCTTCTTCTTGCTTAAAGCTCCTGCGTCAGCAATGAGCGCCGTACTTATCATGGCGGTTTTGTTATTCGGATTTCAAATAGCAATCGGAAATATACAAACATTGCCGAGTGATCTATTCAGCGGAAAAATAGTCGGTACATTATCTGGCTTTTCTGGTATGGCAGCCAAATTAGGCGCAGCAGGTCTTACTTATGTAGTTGCATTCATAACAACTGGAGGAAACTACACGCCTGCATTTATAATCGGTGGAGCATTAGCGATAATAGCACTTTCTGCCGTCTGGTTCTTATGTCCAAAAATTGAACCGTTAAAACCTAAAGATTATTAGAATAAATAAAACATAATTAAAAACAAGTATAACTTAATTAGAATAAAACAAAAAAAATGAGTAACAAAGGAAAAGTAGCAGTCGTAACAGGAGCTACAGGAGGAATAGGTTTTGAAGTCGCAAAAAGATTAGGTAAAGATGGCTATACGGTAGTTTTAAACGGTATAGAAGATAGCGCAGGAGCAGATAGAGTAAAACAGTTGACTGATGAAGGTATCACTGCTGAATATTACGGATTTGATGTTACAAGTGATGAAGCTGTGACTTCCAATATTAAAAAAATAGGTGACAAGTATGGTAGAATTGATGTACTGGTAAACAATGCTGGTGGATTAGGTGGCCGATCTCGTTTTGAGGAAATGACAACCGAATTTTACAGAAAAGTAATGGCACTTAACCTTGATTCTGTATTTTTTGCATCAAGAGCCGCTATACCTTATCTTAAAAAAGGAGACCATCCTTCAATTATAAATTATACTTCAAATGCAGGTTGGACTGCAGGTGGACCTGGAGCCGGAATCTATGGAACATCTAAAGCTGGAGTACATGCCATCACTAGAGCCTTGGCGAAAGATTTAGCTGAATATGGAATCAGAGTCAACGCTGTATCGCCAGGTACAATTGATACACCGTTTCATGCACAAATTAAAGCGACAAAACCAGAAGTGTTTGCGTCTTGGGCAAATAATATCATGCTAGGAAGATTAGGTCAGCCAGAGGATGTTGCTGGAGTTATTTCTTTCTTGGCAAGTAAAGATGCCGCATTTATTACAGCTGAAACTATCCAAATTGGAGGTGGACAAGCTTTAGGTATCTAATTAAGCGTTAGCATTTAGCTAATTTTTATATAATTTTAAAAGAAAGTGGTTAGACTTAGGTTTAACCACTTTTTTATACCTCAAATTATTATCTTGAAGAATCCCTAACGATCAATTCAGCATCCAAGATTATTTTATTTAGGCTTTGTTTAATTTCGTCTTTAGAAGCGTGCATAAGAAAGGCCTCAGCTGCTAACCGACCAATATCTTTACTGTGTTGAGCTACACTTGTAATTGATGGACTTACTAAAGAAGTGAAAGGTTCATTACCAAAACCAACTAATCTAATATCATTTGGGACATGTATTTGGCGCTCATTTAAAACTTGTAATGCACCTAAAGCGGCATAATCACTAGCCACATAAACAGCATCTGGTCTGTTTGCCAATTCAAGAAGACGTTGCATTTCTCTTCTGCCATCTTCAAGCGTCAACGAGCTTTCAATAATAAGACTATCATCTATTGGTAATTCGTTTTTCTTTAAAGCATCCACATAACCTTTTATTCTGTTATTAAAAATCCGTGTTCGTCGGAATCCACCAATATGTGCGATACGTTTACAACCTTTTTCAACTAAATGCTTTACAATAATATGGCTACTGTCATAATCATTGATACCTACATAATCAACATTGAGATCATTCTCACCGCGATCAAAAAGTATTAATGGAATACCATTCGCCTTAATTTTTTCATAATGGGATAAGTCAACAGTTTCGTTTGCCATAGAAGCTATTATGCCATCGACTTGAGTGTATAATAAAGTATCTATATTTTGACATTCCTTTTCAAACGATTCATTGGATTGCGTAATAATAATATTATAGCCAGCTTTATTAAGCACAGCTTCCATATTTTCTAAAACGGAAGAAAAGAAATTACTGTTGGTTCTGGGTACAATAACACCAACCAAATTACTTTTCCCTTTTCTTAGAGCACTCGCTAAATGGTTTGGTTGATAGTTTAAATCTTTGGCAACACGTTTAACGGCTGTCTTTGTTTTATCACTGATACGAGAGTCGTCGTTCATAGCTTTGGAAACGGCCGCAGGAGAAATGTTTAATACATTTCCGATGTCTTTTAATGTTGTTCTTTTTTTATTCGCCAAGTTTTTATATATTTGCTTAATCGATTAAGCAAATATAATCTTTTAGCGATAAGAATCAAAGCGAATATGTTTTGATTTATTTTTAAAAAAATTGCTTAATCGATTAAGCAAAACAGAATTTTATAACTAAATAAACAACTATTCAGAATGAAAAAAGTAGTCACTTTTGGAGAAATTATGCTAAGATTAGCACCACAAGGTTTTTTAAGATTTTCACAAGCAAATAATTTTGATGCCATTTATGGTGGCGGAGAATCTAACGTAGCTGTGTCTTTGGCCAACTACGGAGTTCCTGTAGATTTTGTAACCCGTTTGCCAAAAAATGATATTGGTGAATGTGCCATGATGGAAATGCGTAAAAGAGGTGTTGGAGTAGATAAAATTATTTATGGAGGAGACCGATTAGGTATTTATTTCTTAGAAACTGGTGCAGTTAGTCGAGGATCCAAAGTCGTATACGATAGAGCACATTCTGCAATTTCAGAAATTGAACCAGGAATGGTCGATTGGAAAGCAGTATTCAAAGATGTAGCTTGGTTCCATTGGACAGGTATTACACCTGCAATTTCACAAGGTGCAGCAGATGCATGTTTAGAAGCTGTAAAAGTGGCTAGTGATATGGGCGTAACTATTTCTACGGATTTAAATTACAGAGCTAAACTTTGGACATTTTGTGATGACAAGCACAGAGAAAAAATAATGACTGAATTAACATCGTATTGTGATGTTGTTTTAGGAAACGAAGAAGATGCTGAAAAGCACTTTGGTATTCATCCAGAAGGCTTAGATGTTCACAAGCACGGACACGATGTAAAGGCGGAAGCATTTTTATCCGTTTGTAAGCAAATGATGGAGAAATTCCCAAGAGCTAAAAAGGTAATTACAACATTGAGAGGTTCTATTTCTGCATCTCATAATACTTGGGCAGGAGTTCTATACGATGGTAAAAAAATGTACGAAACACGTCAATATCAAATCACTGATATTGTAGATAGAGTAGGTGGTGGAGATTCATTTATGGGTGGATTAATTTACGGATTATTGAAATATCCTGAAGATGATCAAAATGCATTGGATTTCGCAGTTGCTGCCTCCTGTTTAAAGCACACTATTAAAGGTGATGCCAACTTAGTAACAGTTTCTGAAGTAGAAAAATTAATGGGTGGAGATGCCTCTGGACGTGTAGCACGATAATTTAAGACCCTCTAATTTTGAAAAAATCAATAGCAATAATTTGTGGAGGTGGTCCTGCTCCTGGTATCAATACCGTAATAAGCACTTTAGCCAAGACATTTTTGAAAGTTGGCTATGAAGTCATTGGTGTTCATCATGGTTATCAAGGCTTATTATCTGACGAACCAGAAGTGAAAATTTTCGATTTTCATCATGCCGACCGTATTTTTAGTCGTGGAGGTTCTACCTTAATCATGAGTAGATTCAAGCCAAAAGATAGCGATTTTAAAGCTGATTTTTTCAAGAACAATAATGTAAAATTATTGGTCACTATTGGTGGTGATGATACTGCATCTACTGCCAATAGATTAACCAAATATCTTCACACCCAGAGTTTGGATGTGGTTCATATACATGTACCTAAAACCATAGATAACGATTTGCCTTTACCTGATAGAAACCCAACTTTTGGATTTCATACAGCAAAAGATGAAGGCGTTAGAATAGGAAATACGATATATGAAGATGCGCGTACTAGTGAAAATTGGTTTGTGGTGTCGGCCATGGGACGTTCAGCTGGTCACTTAGCATTTGGAATTGCTTCGGCATGTCATTTTCAAATGATGATTATTCCTGAAATGTTTAACAAAACGAACATTACATTCGATAAGTTAATCAATATGATTATATCTTCCATCGTTAAATGTAAGATTCAAGGTATAGAATATGGTGTGGCTTTAGTGAGTGAAGGAGTTTTTCATTTTATGGATGAAGACGAAATTATCAATTCAGGCATCAATTTTACATATGACGATCATGGACATCCTGAATTAGGAAACGTTAGTAAATCTCATATTTTTAATTATTTGCTTCAAGTTAAGTTGAAGGAAATTGGTTTGGAAATAAAATCGAGACCAGTAGAATTGGGTTACGAATTAAGATGTTGTAATCCTATTGCTTTCGATTTAACCTTATGCACGTTATTGGGCATTGGCGTTAAAAAATTATACGATCAAGGCATTACGGGCTGCATCGTCAGTGCAAATTCAAGTGGAGACATTAAGCCTTTATTTTTAAAAGACTTTGAAGACGAAAATGGTAAAATCCCACCACGATTGGTAGATATAAATTCGGATATGGCGCAATTATTTATAGATAATCTATTCTTCATTAAAGAGAAAGACTATGAAAAAGCAAAAAAATACCTACCGAACCCTGAAGATTATGATTTCAAAAAAATATTAAATTGGATTTAAATAAATATTAATAATTAAAATAAAAAATCTTTCCCTTGGGAAGGATTTAGGATAGGATTATGGCAAATTATACAAGAATAGAAGTGGTAAATGTTATGAAAGAAACTGGCATGGTGCCATTGTTTTATAACTCAGATTTAGAAATTAGTAAAAAAGTAATCAAAGCGACATACGATGGTGGTGCGCGATTATTGGAATTTACTGCAAGAGGTGATTTTGCTCATGAAGTTTTTGGCGAGCTTAATAAGTGGGTACTTAAAGAATTACCTGGTATGATAATGGGAGTTGGCTCTGTTACAGATGCAGCATCTGCTTCGCGTTTTATGGCATTGGGTGCCAACTTTATTGTAACTCCAGTTTTAAGAGAAGATATTGCAATAGTTTGTAATAGACGTAAAGTAGCATGGTCTCCAGGATGTGGTTCTTTGACGGAAATCTGTAGAGCGGAAGAATTGGGTTGTGAGGTTGTAAAACTTTTTCCAGGTGGAATTTATGGACCAGATTTCGTTAAGGCTATTAAAGGCCCTCAACCTTGGACAAGTATTATGCCAACAGGTGGTGTGTCTCCAAATAGAGAAAACTTAGAAGGCTGGTTTAAAGCTGGAGTAACTTGCGTTGGTATGGGTTCTAAATTAATAGCAAAGGGTGCAGATGGTAACTATGATTTAGCTAACATTGAATCCGATACAAGGAATGCACTTAGTATAATAAGTGACTTAAAATATAAATAATTGAAAGCGTCGGCGGTAACCATTAAACAACTTTCATCTCTATCTGGATATTCAATATCCACGGTATCAAAAGCTTTAAATAATAAGCATGAAATTAGTAAGGCGACGCGAGACACAATTAAAACAATAGCTAAACAGCATAATTATGTTCCTAATAATTATGCTGTTTCACTTCGAATGCAAAAAACAGGTTCTATTGCTGTAATTTTACCAGAAGTTACTAAAACCTGCTATAGTCATTCACTGTGTCACTTGCAAAAGACGGCTGAAAACTTTGGATATAGAATTCTGTTATATCAATCTTTTAATTGTAACACTAAAGAATTGAATTACATTAAGAGTCTTAGTGATGGTTCTATTGATGGCATCATTGTCGTTTCATCAGAAAATAAACAAAAATCACACTATATAAATAATTCATTTCCTATTGAATTACTTAATATTAATAGAAATCAACCTCTCGAAGAAATTAAGCAACTTTCATATAGCAGTTTGATAAATGTTTTGAAAGGTTAATTCAACTTCTGAAAATTAGTCAACAATACATTTCAAGATTTTAATGGGTCGCTTGGATTTTAGTAAAGTAATATAGTATAATCCAGAGGCCAAACCAGTAACATCGAGTGTATCCGTCTTATATCGATTCGATATCTTTATTTTTTTACCAGAGCTATCAAATAGTTGAATACCATCATAAGACTTAGCTTCCAAATGATTAAAAGTTACAAAGTCTTTTAACGGATTGGGAAATAGTGGTACCATTTTAGCTTGCGATTCTAAATCTGAATTGGCTAATGGATTAATTTCTTCAATACTAAAATTGTTGAATAAAGCAGCTTCATCTTGTAGGTCATCAATGTTATTTAGGCTTCTATAAATTCCCCATTTTGGTCTGGCAAAAGTCGCGCCATCTTGCCACATGTCCATAGAAGCATTTGAATAGCTTAGAAGTGTGATACCGTCAGAAGTACGATTAATTATTATTGAATAACTTCCTGTGTTTCTATAAGTAATTAACTCTGTAACTTCTACCTAATACCCTCTAAACAAATTTACTTCCGCAGTTTGAATGGTATTTTGATTATTGGTTGGCGTATATCTCAATTCCAAACGATCTGGAGATGCTTTTCTGGCTGTCAAGGTTATCATGGGAATTGATGCAAATGCACCATCTACGGATTTAATTTGATGCAAATATGTAAAGTTTGACGACACCTGAAAATTACTAGGTATCTTAAATTTCCACTTATACTCAACGGTTTCCGCTTCAACCGCCTTTAAATTATCTGGTGATTGATTGTAAGTTTTTATTTCGGTGCGTTGCCGGTCAAAATTTATGCAACGATCATTATCTGGAGTTTTATGCGCAAAAAAGCGGAACACATTAGCATTTAATTCATTATCAAAAACGCATCAATATGACGACCAAATTCCGAGTGTACACAGTCGGGAACTTCTATTACATTATAGCTAGGAGCCAAAACGGTGTTAATATCCTCATAGGTATTCCCCGGACCATTGGCGTTTAGTATAACTTGTCCATTTATGGTTTGAATTATTAGGAGAGCGCGAGTGAAACAAATAATTTTCTTTTCATAAGTCTGTTTAATTTTTAAGCACTAAGTGGTTTAAATAATATAAATTTTTATAATAGGATCAATAAAAAAAGATGTGAATGTATAATGTCAAACAATGACTTCGAGTTTTATATAATAGATGTTTGTAATTAGGTACTTAGGTTTTCTTTTTTATGATAAGTTTATTTTCGCAAACGTTATCTTAAAACTTCTTTGCTATATTTGGTAAACCAAATTGGTTAACCAGTTGAGGAATTAACTATTAATACACTCGAAAACAACAATTATGAAAACAAAATTACTTTTTGCGTTATTATTTATATCCGCTTTAGGGTATGCGCAGACCTATTCCATTGGACCTTATTACATTAGCGAATTAATCACCACAGTTTCTGGTACTGATGAAGGAAAAGAATATTTAGAATTTAGAGGCCCAACCTCTGGTAGTCTTCCAATGAATATTTATTTTATTGGTATTGAAGGCGATGGGAGTTCAAATCCAGGTGAAGTAAAGGATGTTATAGATTTAAGCACACAATCTTTTGGAGTTAACGGTTTCTTAGGTTTAGCTACAGTAGCAAGTGGATACGCGACTGCAACAGGGATTGATCCTGACGGTAACATGGTCGATGAAACTATGGTGACAACTTATGATGGGGATTTTATGGATCAAAGTGTTACTTATATGTTAATATTGTCTGCAACAAATCCCGATGGTGTAGATATTGATACTGATGATGATGGCATTATTGATGCAACAGGTGCTCATAACTCTTGGACAATTTATGATTCAACAAGTAACTTAGATGATGAAGATTCATCAGGTCAATCATATGGATATGGACAAATTAATTTTGCACAAAATATTGTTATACCTGGTGCTGATGGTGCATATACTTATTTTTTTGATCCTATAGCCACTCAAAATATTAGTTTGAATGATAGTGATACCGGTTCTGAAAGTAGAATTTATTATATAGCTAGACAAGGTGTTTCAACTGGTTATGATGGCGCATCTGATTGGATGGGTGGTCAAACTAATTCATCTTCAGTTGTTCCAAATTGGGATTTTTCGGGTACTGATTCCAAAAGTTCACCAAGCGAATTAGCGGGTAGTCAATTACCAAGCTCAAATATTGCTGGACCAAATGTAGATCCGACTGATGATTCAGATAGTGTTGTGCTTTCAGTTGAAGCTAATACATACGATTCAAATTTGACTATATATCCAAACCCGGCTAAAACAACAATTACAATTAAATCAGCAGATCAAATTCAAATTGATTCTGTTGAATTATATTCTGTTTTAGGCAAAAGAGTGTTTACATCATCTAACTTAGTAAATGACGCCATAGATGTTTCAGATATTACAAGTGGTATTTACGTATTAAAAGTAAATTCAAGTTCTAATTCTGTAACTAAACGTATTATAATTGAATAGTAATTTGTAACTGATTAATAGCAAAAAGGACAACTTATAGTTTAAGTTGTCCTTTTTAATTTATTATAGCAGGTCCTTTTGTAAGTATATAAGCTTATTATGAAGCAGCTATTTTCTATTTATAAACGCGGTTTATATGTACCTTTAGTCATTAATGCGCGTTAATCAATAATCAACATAAAAAAAACTATATTCTGAAAAAAGCAATACAATACATGATAATAAGTGCTTTAGCATTTACATTTATGAATGCATTTGTAAAATCATTGAACAGTTTTAGTGTCTATCAAATTGTCTTTTTTAGATCAATTGGATCATTGTTTTTTACAATCCCATTTTTGTTAAAGAATAAAATCTCTTTTGTAGGAAATAAAAAAGGTTTACTTGTAATGCGCAGTATATTCGGTCTCATTTCAATGACCTTATTCTTTTTGTCAATAAAATATATTGCCATGGGTACAGCAGTTTCCATTCGGTATATAGGTCCAATATTTGCTGCAGTTTTTGCCTTATTGTTCCTTAAAGAAAAAATAAAACCCATTCAATGGTTCTTTTTTCTGATGGCATTTTTAGGGGTTTTAGTTTTAAAAGGATTTGATACTGAGTTGGAAATTAAGGGAATTGTATTTGCTTTAGTTTCTGCAGTTTTTGTAGGACTGGTTTACATTACCATTAGAAAAATCGGAAATAATGATCATCCAGTTGTTGTAGTGAATTATTTTATGATTATTTCAGCAGTTATTGGTGGACTCTTAGCCATTAATGATTGGATAAATCCAGTAGGAAAAGAATGGCTAATGTTATTAAGTTTAGGTGTCTTTGGATATTTTGCCCAATTATACATGACCAAAGCCATGCAAGTGGGTGAAACCAATCAGGTAGCACCTTTGAAGTATCTTGAAGTTATTTTTACCATAATCATAGGTATGGTCTATTTTAAGGAAATTTATACACTTTGGAGTTTGGTGGGAATATTACTCATAATCGCTGGATTAACATTAAATATTAAAATCAAAAAGTCTAAAGTTTGACATCTCTTTATTGAAAATTACATAGTCTAGTAGAATCATTCTTGTGAAAAATTCTTAAAATCGTCAAAGTTGAAATGTTTAAATTAATCATTGTCAACCTACCTCATAACAACTGCACAATTTGTACAGATTTATGGTATACTAATACACAAATATGAACATTTCAATAGCACTTTTCCCATTTCATTTACAACAATACATTTAAATTTTAACAACAAATAGTCCTGTAACTGTTTGAATATTAGTTATTTTTTACTAAATTTAGCTCGCTGATTAGTATCCCTAGTAAAGCATCTAACTACATATTGAATTTATTATAAAATTATTTTAGCCTTAAAATAATCCATTTATAAAGTATCATTTTCATCTTTTAATAGGATGATGATCTAAATTTTGGACAAATTATAAACTGAATTCAACGCTGAAAAATAGTTAAATATGTTTAAATCTATATACTATGAATCTCAAGCGCACTACCATTATTCCACTGGATGATGCCGCTCTGGCAGAATCAATTTTTAAATCCTTTATAGAAAAAGAGATGATGATCATTATGGTCATTATCGGAGATACAGAAACGGTTCGGGAAGCGATAATCAAAGCCGATAATTTGGCACAACTCTCATATTTTAAAATGGAGCGTTGGTTACTTTGGTTAAGAAATCACGATACATTATCCAAAACCTTAAAAAAGCATCTTAAAGCTTCTGATGCTGACAATTCTGATGAATCTTACGATAACATCAAATGCTTTTGCTTTTCGCCAATATTAGATCAGATCGATGGTATTATTCTAAAAAATGGCCAGCTCTCCTATGCCAGTTTGCAGCAATCTTTTTTTAGGGCGCAATCTCATGATATCCCATTTGTAACCTCTTAAACACAAGTCTTATGAATTTTTCAAAATATACAGTAACACTTGTTTTATTTGGCTTGTTTGCGAATATGTATGGACAAATTCTGTCAGTAACAGAAACATACAGAGGAGATTCGCGTGCAATTCCTATTGTTGCGGCTCAAATTGTTGAAATTAACAGTACGCTAGAAGTTGAGGTTTCAAAATCGAAGCTACTTGAGATTATAAAAAGTCAATTTCCACAACTCAATGAGACTGTAGAATTAGAATCTAAGTTAATAAGCTTACAACAGGCACTTCGCAACCAGAGTGCCGTAATTTCAATTCTAGAAAACCAAATGACAACGGCAGAAGAACAAAAGACCTTCTTTGAGATTATGGACGGATTTTTAAACGACATACAATCAGACCCCTTTCTATCTTCTCGATATAATGAATTAACTGCAGAATTTTTTACTACCCAAGCCTTTGCAGAAGGAAATCTTCCTGAACCTTATATTCTTTCAAACTTAAATAATGACATATTGAGTATTGAATCAGAGTTAAAGACGATTGAAGCGGACAAATATAAAGTCAGCGTCGTGGCCTATAAAAAAGACGAAAGTGGAGGCGACCGCGTTCATATTCAAAATTACGATACGTATTCCAATCGCGATTATTTTACCGTAGAACGATGGGTGACAAGTCTGTCTGTTGAAGAGCAACAACAACTAGAAGCCCTTACAGAAATTGCAAGGGAAAATAATGAAAGGGAATTTCAGCTCTTCCAAACGCTAAAAGCGAAGTTATTAAACGAATTTGGAAGTATTTCTTGTGTCGTCTCGTTTAAAAATAATAGCATTCAGTTTGTTCAAAATATAGAGTTAAATGATGTCGTTCCTGCTGAAATAAAAGCCAAAATTATAGAGATTCAGGCCGTAATCAATCAATTTGAAACGCTTTATCACCTTTTGAAAACAGAATTAAGTCAATGGAATATTGCGGCGTTGTTGACTATTAAAGATCAGGTGTTGTCTGTAGTTGAAAGTCTAAAAAATATAGATACAACCATTTCAGATTTTAAGACCTTAGTCAGTCAAACCAATCTTGCTTCTGATTTTGCACCCTTAATGAATGAGTTTAATAGTTGTTATGGAGAAGTGCAAGCCAACATTAAAAAACTCGAAAACGGCATAGCCTTACTTTTTGGATTACAGTCCAACTATATCGCCAATAAATCAATAGGAGACGAAGTGATTTCTTTTTCCTTGGACAATCTTCCTGAAAAAGGATACATAAATCTTAAAGGCACAGGGAATCGCCAAAATGGTGATGAATTGTTGATTGAAATGATTTTACGATTGCCTTCTACAGTTGAAAATGCACCAGAACAAATTTTTACTTTAGAACAACGGGAATTTACCATGCAACTTATCGGTGCACGTTCGGAAGTCGCTGTCGGATTAATTTTTGCTAATCCGTTCCATAAAAATGATTTAAATCTTCAATCCGATCGGGATTTCTTTTATGCACCTTCCGCAGCTATACTGCTAAAATTCGGTTCTAGTAAATCGTATTTCTATAATGAATTCTTGGATTTTGGAGTCGGACTCAATTTCGCTTCGCCCGATTTTAATACCGACGGCTCGCCCGAATTTGGCGTCGGAGTAATCACAACCGCTTTTAAAGATATCATAAGTGTTGGCATCAACTATAACACAACCATTGATAACTTCTATTGGTTTTTTGGCATTAACCTGCCATTTAATCTTCCGGGATTGCCAGTGAATACCATAAAAAACTAGCCATGAGCAAAATAGCAAAAATAACAGGAGTAGAGCGTGAGGTGTCATCCATTGATTACATCGTCCCAAAAACACTCGACCAGAAATATGAACTTAAATCATATATAGAGGTGTCTTCAACACGTTCTGAAAATCAAGTGAATGAAGTTCATTTTGATGAACACGATATTGTGGCACTTCAATTTGCTGACGATACAGAGTGGATAGGTCATCCTGAAGATGTACAGGACATCTATGGAAAAAAGGTATTGGCAAAACGTTCACTTTCAAGTGATGATTATGTTTTTGACATTCAAATCTTATCCGAAAATGAAAGTCGTGGCATTATAAAACGGGCCATGGTCAAAGTGTTTAGCGTTTTTAAACCTAAAGTGACCAAACAAGATATCGCAAAATTAGGGATTAAAGAGCTGGCAAAAGCTTATGATAAACGCGTACAATCCCATCCTGGTTTGTATCAAATAGATGCGAAATTTACTAGGGTCGAAAACACCAATAGTTTTGATATTACGCAACCTATTTTACTTCTGTTGCATGGCACTTTGTCCACCACAATTGATGCCTTTCATAAACTGAACGACAATAACGAGGCATGGAATGATATGGTGAGCATTTACGACAACAAAATTTTGGCTTTAGAACATTATACGCTTTCTGTTAGTCCGCTTCAAAATGCATTGGATTTTCTAAAGGACTGTACTAAAGAATGCAATTTGGATATATTGAGTCATTCCAGAGGTGGGTTGGTTGCCGATATTTTGGCGAAATGTGATCGTAGAAATCCAATTATAGGTTTTAGTAAAACTGAAATAGGTATTCTGGATGATGATGACAATGAAGAAGACAATCACAAATTAATGAATGCCATCAATGAGATGGCCAAAAAGAAAAAAATCACCGTAAATAAAGTCGTCCGTGTGGCTGCACCTGCAAGCGGTACTACGATTTTATCACGTCGTGTAGATCATTTTTTCAATCTCTTTTTAAATGCAGTTGTATTGGCAGTTGGCGCAGGAAACCCGATTTATCATGCGGTAAAAGCATTTTTATTGGAACTGGTAAGCCAAAAGGAAAATCCTGAAGTTTTACCAGGACTGAATGCCATGATGCCTGAATCGCTTTTTCAAAAAATGATGAATGCGTCGGATACTTCAGTAGTAAGTGATCTGTATAATATTTCTGGTGATGCAGATGTTGGAGGTATCAATTTCAATTCCTTAAAAGTTATTTTGGCAAATCTGTTTTATCGTGTGGATAATGATTTGGTCGTGGATACACATCGCATGAAACACGGTATTAAAAGAAAAGAGGGGATTTACAAATTTTTGGCAAAAGGAGGAACAACGAGCCATTTCAATTATTTTTCTGCGGATAATTCAAGTGTCGCCATAGTCGAGGCTTTAAATGCCAATGACAATAACCCGACGACTTTATTTAAAAAGCACATTTATACTGAAGGCGAACGCGGTATTCTGCTCGATCCCTTATCCATGGAAGGTTTCAAGAAAAAACCAGAAACCATTACCAAGGATATCGTCATTATTGTGCCAGGCATCATTGGATCGACCATTGCTAACAATAACGAAGAGCAATGGGTAGATATGCCTGAGTTGAATCGAGGCGCCATTGTAAAAAAGTTAGGTATTAATGCGAAAAAAGTTGCCGCTAGTGGGATCATAAAAAAATACTATTACGGCTTGGCCGATCATTTATCGGAAAAATATGATGTGGTTACTTTTCAGTTTGATTGGAGAAAGTCGGTCAAAGGTGCTGCAGAGGATTTGAAAAAACAATTGGAAGAGTATTTGCAGACCAGCAGCGCAAAAATTCACATCGTAGCGCATTCCATGGGTGGTTTGGTGGTAAGACAATGTATGATGGATTATGAAGATACCTGGTCTAAATTCAAGGAAAATGTACATAATAGATTCATTATGTTGGGTACGCCATGGTTAGGGTCTTATTTGATTATGGAAGTGCTGACTGGTCACAGTAAACGTGTAAAACAGTTAGCTTTTATAGATTTTAAACACAACCGTAAAGAACTTTTAGAGGTGTTTTGGAATTATCCAGGGGTTTTCGAATTGTTGCCAATAGAAGGTGATGACACACAGCGTCCATTTTGGCAACAAAACTTTTGGAAAAATTTGGATGCTAAGACGGATCTAAAGCACATGCCAGATCCAAAGGACAATGCGCAAGCCTTAAAGGATTTTAAAACCTATAGGGATAATATCAGAACATTTTTGAATTCGAAATTGGACAACGATGATTTTAGGAATATTTATTACATCTGTGGCCAGTCGGATCAAACGGTTTTTGATTATGAATTTAAAGATCGTTGGCTTTCAAAAAACGAAAAATTAGTTTACAAAGCCACGTCGCATGGTGATGGCAGCGTGACATGGAAAACAGGAATTCCTAAGCAATTGCTCAACACACCAAATTTATATTATACGCATACCTCTCATGGCGATTTAGCGAATGAAGATTATATTTTTCATGGGATTTCAGATATACTGGAAACAGGTGCTACCAATAGATTGAGCAATCAGCAACCAGCATCCCGAAGTGGAGAAATCATCTCTGAAGTATTTGAATCGCCAGAACCCCTTTACGATTCCAAAGCCGTTGTAGATGCTTTATTTGGTACGCATAAAACCATTGAGCCAGAAGCTGAATTTTTCAATGTAAAGATTATTCATGGCGATTTAAAGATGTCATCCTATCCAGTAATGGTTGGACATTTCTTTATGGATTTAATTCTAAGTTCTGAAAAAGCGCTGGACTCTTATTTGGATAATCGATTGTCCCAACGCTTAAGTATTGGCTACTATCCTGGCGAAATTGGCGAGAGTGAGGTGTTTTTCAACCTCAAAACAAAACCTAAAGGTGCCATAGTATGTGGATTAGGAAGCACAGGTAGTTTAACGTCTTATGTGCTGTCCAAAACCGTAAAGCAGGCTGTGCTAAAATATGCCATGTTTATGCGCGATAATTATACATTACCTAGTGCCAAAAAGTATGCGACCGGAATTTCCTTCGTGCTAATGGGAATCGGTTACGGAAAACTACCTATTGAAGATTCCATGAAAGGTATTTTATTGGGTGTTGCAGAGGCGAATAAACAGATCAAGGAAACAGGTGAAGGTTTAAAATTGATAAAAGACATCGAAATTGTCAACTACTATGAATCTGTGGCAAGTGAGGCTTATTTTAGTTTAACACGATTATATAGAACCGATAATCGGGTAACATTTAATTATGATAAAGGTATTGCCAGAAGACCAGGTGCGAAAAAGAAAAAAATATTCGCAAACTATAGTTATGATTGGTGGTTTAACCTTCACATTAATAGCGTGAAAGTCACCGATGAATCTAGAAAAGACGAAGAAGCGGTAAGCGGATTCAGATATTTTGCTTCAAACGGTTTGGCAAGAGTAGAACAGGAAATGGTTGGCATCGGATTGAATAAAATTAACCATCTATTGAAAGAAATGTCTGTCTCATCAAATTGGGATGAGCGCCTATCAAAATCCTTGTTTGAAATGTTGATTCCTAATGATTTCAAAAACACCTTCAGAAATCAAAATAACCTCGTTTTAAAGTTAGATAAATCTGCAGCCCAAATTCCATGGGAATTATTGCATGACAATACCACTACTGAAATTCCAGCTTCGGTAACATCGAGTTTTATAAGGCAATTGATTTCGGAAGATACCACGCGTTTTAATCAAGTTGGATTTCAGAATAAGGAAGCATTTGTAGTTGGTGATCCAGTTTATGACCAAGAAGGTTTGTCGCCACTTCCAGCAGCTAAGGCAGAAGCGGAATGGGTGTCTAGCAAATTGACAAAGGAAGGTTATAAGGTTAATTCGTTATTACATTCCAATGCCAAAAACATTATGATGGAATTGTTCAGCAAGCATTATATGATGATGCATTTTGCGGGACACGGTATTTATGATCCTGAAAATAATAATATTGGAATCGCCATAGGAAGCGGAATTTGTATCGATCCTGCGATGATCAACCAGTTGGGCTATGTACCGGAATTTGTCTTTATCAACTGTTGTTTTTCGGGCGTTGTAAATGGAAAGGATGATAAATATAGCCAAAATCGTTATCGCTTGGCTGCCAATATAGGAACACAATTGATTGAAATGGGTGTCAAAGCGATTGTAATAGCAGGTTGGGGTGTGGATGATTCTGCCGCCAAAGTGTTCTCCGAAACCTTTTATGAGCGCATGCTGCAAGGTTACGATTTTGGAAGTGCGGTACAATTTGCCAGATTGGAATGTTATCAGCAACATAAACATAGTAATACTTGGGGAGCGTATCAATGTTATGGCAACCAATTCTATAAATTCAATGACAGACAAAAATTAGATCGAAACAATCAAGAGTACGTAGTGTCGTCTCAAGTGCATACCGATTTGGATAATTTGTTGATTTTAATTCGTGATAAAAAAGAAGAAGAAAAATCAGCATTGGCGAAGCTCGATACCTACATTGATAGGGCAGAAGCTTCAAATTTATTGGATGCCATGGTGCTGGAAAAAGAAGCACTTATTTACGATGAATTGGGAAATATTGAAGTCGCCTTTCAAAAATATAAGGGCTTATTTCAGTTTGATAATGGCAATTATTCCATAAAAGCCTTAGAGCAATATTGTTTGGTGCAATCCTACCGATTAGAAGGTAGCGTTGAAGCCGCTAAAAAATCCAAAAAGAAAGATGCGGTCGGAAACGTTATTGTAGACTATCTAAATGAAATTCGATTGCTTACACTCGCTGGCCGAAATGCCAGCCGATTGAATATCGTAGGAAATGCCTATAAATTAACAGCAAAACACTTAGACGAAAAAGAAGAAATTGAGCAATTAAAAATAGCCTATAGTTATTATAACGAAGCCATGGAAATGGCAAGTGATAAATACAGTGGACAGTATTTGGACGCTTTATCCAACATTTTGATGGTCGGTCATATTTTGGAAACCTTAGGTGATATAAAATTAAAAGACCGATTGAAAACTAACAAAGCATTTGAAGATGTTACGGACTTGGTAAAACATTTAACGGATTATCGCCAAGAATTGGATGACTTTGATAAAGCTGATTTAGACATTTCTGTCCTTATAGGAATGACCGAAATGAGCTATGCGATTTTATTGATTTCAAATACCAACGACACGCATCACGATCAAAAAATATTAGGTTGGTACAATGAAATATTCAATCAAATTTATAGTCCGAGATATATTAAGATAGAAATTTTACAAATCGATTTCTTGCGTCATTATGTAAAGGATGCTGAGCTTTTAGAATGTTTGGATGCTATAAAAATCGAATTGGAAAATCTATTAAATAATTGAAACATGGCTGCATTATATTTAGGAAGTTGCGATAAGAATAAAAGACCAAAGAACAGAAAGGATTTTTTGAAACCTTACCATATTGATGGTCTACTTATTAATAAAGTAACGTTTCGGGATGATGACCGAACGAAATGGCGCACTTTTAGAGAAGGTACAGATAATAGCGTTTTAAAATTACAGCAGTTTCTATTTAAGGCAGGGTTTATGCCACGCGCTGCTTTTGATGGTGTTTTTGGTTACGTGACCCAAGCTGCTGTACGATTATTTCAAGAATATGTCCGCACTATGGAAAGTGAAGATAACATGGTGCCAGATGGTATTGTGGGAAGTGGTACCATGAGCCACATTGAACGTTGGCAGAAAGAAAATAAAGTGTCGGAATGGGGAAGTTCAACAAGTAAAAAACCTTCGGAAGCTTATGCCAATTGGATGCAATTATTACATAATGCCAAAGAGCATTACACCAATAATCCTGGTCCAATTTTAAAACATCTGAATAGTTTATCGAAAACCTATTCCACAAAAAAACCTTCAGAATGGAAATTTGATACTAATGATATTCATCTTGTTGGCATCAGGAGAAAACAGACAGAAAGTGCTATACGACGAGAAAATGATGACTTATTCGTATTACTCATCAATGGAATGGCATTCACATTTTGGGGCTCAACAGATGCCAGCGTAAATATGGCAGGACGAAAAGATGAAGCGTTTTTAATTGAAGGGCAACATCGTTATCGCTTTGGATGGCACAAAATATCCGTGGAAAAGAAAATATACAGGGCATTAAAACCAGCCAACTGGAATGGCGTGATGATCATAAGGGATTGGGACAATGATAACGCTTATACAGCTAAGGATGTCATGTTCACAGACCGTTCAGGCAGCGTTAAAGGACTTCGGGTAAATCCGTCTATAAATATTCATTGGACAGGCATCGGAAATTCTAATTTTTCAGCGGGTTGTCAGGTTATTGCTGGCAAAAGTTATTTAAACCATAAAAATAAATTGCAGGACTGTTCCAAATTTGCATCCACAAGTTATAGTGGATTAACGAGCTCAAATAAAAAAACGAAAGGGGCTTATAATGTATTTACGGATTTGGTATTGTGCTATGCGCCACAAAATGTAACGAATTTATATTACACTTTGGGAAGAGAGGAATCTTTGGGTTTATCCGAAAGTTTCGGCGCACAATATGCAACTGAAACCTTAGAAAAATTAAAATCGGTTTAGAGATTTTTTTTAGAGCATAATGACCAACCAAAAAAATAAGTAATTATGAATAACATCACCAAAAAATTAGTACTTCTTTCCGTCTGTCTTCTTCTGGCGTCTTGTTATTCCGTGAGGCTTAGAAGCATCAATGGAGCAATGCAGCCAGACCCATTAATGGTACGGGATGATTATTATAGAGGTATGGAAGTAGTGGAGCTAGACACAGTTATTAAAATTGATGCCACCTCAAAAGACTTTACTTATTTAATAAAAGAGACAGAGAAATGCAAATCGGGGAAACTACACACCATAGAGTTTAAAAACACTTTTGGTGGATCGCTTTTAAGTGTCGTAACCTTTGGTAAAAAACGCAAGCTGAAAGTAAAATATGTTTGTATGAAACCAACAAATTAAAGCTATGGCAACAACAAAAACACATACATTAAACAAATGGGATACCTTACATAACAATGGACCATTTCCGTTGAAAAAACTTTACGTGACTGAGTTGGAAGGTGATGGTAATATGCCAGATAAAATAGACCGTTATAATGATGCTGCTCAGGAAATTCAAAGACTTATCAATGAAACAAATGATACTGACCATGGTTTTAGAGCGTATGGTTCAGCATGGTCCATGAACCATATTGCGAGTCAAAAAGACAGGATGCACTACAATGGATTTATGAATATTCATATACCAATCGTTCAAGAAAACCTTCATGCTAATACTAGTTTTGAAGCATCAAATCTATTTTTATTTGAATGCGGCACCATTATTAAACGTGTGTCCGAAGTCCTTTCCGCTCACGGCAAATCCTTAAAAACGACAGGAGCAAGCAACGGACAAACTATTGCAGGCTGTATTTCAACGGGAGTTCATGGTTCTGCATTACAGGTTGGATCAGTGCAAGATTATGTAGTCGGTCTCAATTTAATTATTGGACCGAATGATAATGATATTGTTTATTTGGAACGTCATACAGAGCCAGCATTGAATGACGAATTTGCCAATAAAATAAGCAACAGAATCATAAGGAATGATAAACTTTTCAATGCCGCTTTAGTTGGGCTAGGTTCATTCGGGTTTATACATGGAATTGTGTTAGAGTCCGAACCTCGATTTTTGCTTAAACGTTACGTCAAAAAAATAGATAAGACTACTGCGCTTCAATTATCTGATACAATGGATTTTAAAAATTCAACGTTCAAAATTCCTGAAGAAACAGATGATCAAGGTTTCGGTATTACGCCTTACCACTTTAAAGTATTTATTAATCAATATAGTGATGAATCGGACTATGTTGTAGAATTGATGTACAAAAAACCTTATGTAGCAGATTATAAAGATCCTTTTCCAATAATCAAACAATCTCTATATCGGGATTTAATTCATTTGTTTACTAAAATGGCAGAAAAATTTCCAAAAAGTATTCCGTGGTTGGTCAAACGATTAGAAAAGACAATTTTACCAAAAGTTGATGAAGAATTGATTGGTACACTGCCTCAAATTTTTTGGGATGCACCTTATCAAGGTCCAGCCTTTGCCTGCTCAGTTGGGGTAGATCATAAAAATGCTTCAAAAGCTTTAAAACTGATGGCAGACTTAACAAAAAACGAAGGACCAATTCCTGGAATATTCGCTATGCGTTTTGTAAAACAATCTAAGGCTACTTTGGCGTTCACCAAGTTTCCTATCACCTGTATGCTAGAAATTGACGGTGTACATTGGAATAAGACCAGAAAAATTATGAGCTTAACAGAATTTTCAAGACGAATGATTGAGGTCTTAAAACAAAACAATATTCCGTTTACAATACATTGGGGAAAAAATAGTGATTGGACGTTTCCGGATTTAGTAAACCACATGTTTGATGCCTCAAAAATTAACGAATGGATAGCTTGTAGAAGCGCTTTGTTAAGTGGTGATATGGCTGAATTGTTTTCAAATCAGTTTTTAAAAGATATCGGTTTAGCTGATAGGGAATTGCATATAAACGAAGAATTAATAGCCTCATTATAAGAATTAAAAATTATGGAAAGCAAACCAATTTTTCCGTACAAAACCTTAATTTGGGCAGTATTTGCTATTCTGGCAATTCTATTGTTCAAAACCGAACTAAAAGTTTTTTTGGGCAATACCCAAGAATTGAGCCTTTTTGGTATTGAAATAAAAGCGAGCAAAGAAAAAGCACATAAACTGCAAGATTCCATTCAGAATTTTGAAACTACCATTGCAGCTTTATCCAACCAATTAACCAGTCAACAATATAAAATAAACGAGCTGGATCAGCTTAAGGTACAACTGGAAAAAGATTTGGCCGAATGTCCAAATGCCCAAGAAACCTCCATGCAATTCAATGCACAAGTCACTAAAATCCTTAATACCAATGAAGACTTGCGAATCAAATCGGACAAATTAGTAAATGCCAACATATTAAATAGGACCAATATTTATACTGTGAAATTGGTAGTGCCCTCAAATATGGTAAACGCTAAAATCTATGTCGATGGAAAACAGGCCATTATTACTGACAAATCTGGAATCTTTATAACGGTAAAAGTCCTTAAAAAAAATAGCAGTCATCGTTTTGTCATAAAAAATGGAACTAAGGAATGTGCCATTGATAAATTAATAACAAAAAATAATATGGAATTACCGATTGTATGTGATTCTTAAATCTGAAAAGAATGAAGTTTTGAATATTAAAACGTAAGGGGACCATGAAAAATAATTTTAGAAATTTTATCAAAAACTTAATTCTTATAGGGCTTACTATTGTACAGTTTATGGCAAATGTACATGCACAGAACTCTAAAACAAATGTCTACGTTTGGGATTTTAAAACCAACGATGATACGATTGAAAAATTTGCTGAAAAATTTACGGAAGACTTCGAAACAGAACTCATTAAATTAGAAAAATACACGGTCTTGCAACGTCGGAACCACAGTCAGGTTTTAATGCATAGAGATATGGAAAATAGGATATCTAATGTTGAGAATTTGTCTACTGATACTGTTGATAAATTAAAAACGATTAAAGCTGAAATGGTCGTGTTTGGGGAATTAATGGAAGATGAAGAAAGTGGTATTTACGAGGTCATTGTTTTTTTTCAAAATCTAGATAACGGCGAAATTCCGAAAAAAGAAAGTATCATCATTGAGAAGGCTTTGATAAAGAGCAATTCGCATCGAAAAAAATACATGAAAAGTTTAATAATGAAACTTCATGCCAAAGAAATATTGGAAGCTAAAAACGAACAGCTAGGTTTTATTTCAAAAAAAATGGACACTTATATGGTTCGGGTAAAAGATGTTCAAACAGCTTTTGAAGATATTATTAATCTGGCACTAAAAAATGAAGATTACTTTAAAGAATTAGAAAATACAATCAATGCCTACAATAAAATTTTTATGGATTTGAATGCTAATCAAGAAAAACACCTTTTAGATTTTGAATCTGTTTTTGGTAAGGCCTACGGTAGAGATTTGGAAACGGCATATAATGGCATTCTTAATGATATCCATAAAAAGCACATTCTAAAACTTAATAATATAAGAAAAAAAATCTTGGATTTCAGGGGTGGTCAAAACAGTAAAAACGAACGCGAACGATTAGGAAAAGAGATAATAAGAGACTCTGAAAATTCAACTTTGGGATTAACTGTAGCCATTGATAAAGTGGAAGATGAGCTCGACCAACTTTTTATTAAGATCAAAACGGAAATGAGAGAATGATAACAATAATTTATTAAAAACTATAGCCATGAAAACGTTTAACATAATGAAAAAGTCGATTGCAATTGCTATTATAATTATAAGCGTTGGTTGCGGATCCGACAGTTCTGAAGACACCGTATTTATTCCAGCATTTAATGCTACTTGGCCAGTGTTGGGAGAAGATGATTATGCCATTGACCTGCAACCTGATAATGATAATAGAGGCGTGGAATCCGGTGTTTTTGAAGGTGCTGAGTTTAACCGACCGAATGATCCTAATACAGAAAATTTTCTTTCGGGTAGTTTTAATGGTCTCAGTATAGAGTTTACCATAGAACGGCAAGATGGAAATATAACCTACTCTGGTACAATGACACCAGTGAGCAATGAAGATCATACCATTATCCAAATAGCATTGAGTTCATCAGAAGGCGAATTGATTTTAGGGTTTGAATAGTTTTATATGCTGAATAAAAATTATAAGACTTTTTGAGCTTAAAAGCTTTTTTATGGAATCGGAGCGTTTAATTGCGTTATGCTTTAGTAACTTCAAAGTTACAATTACAGGTTTTAATACAGTCTTTTGTTTTTTAACGTATTTTCAGATCCAGTTTTTAATTAACGCTCAAAATCATTGGTTTTTTTACTAGCTGCCAAACTGAATAAGCTTGGAAAACAGAATGAGTATTCTACTTTTTATATAACGAACGTCATTAACTGTAGATTGAGAAAATAGCATCTACGAGGAAAGAATAAGCGATTTATATTTCGAGCTCTGATACAACCAAAACAACCCATTTATATTGGGTAAAAAACACCCAATCGAGCATAAATTACCCAGTATTAAAATTTATAATTTTATTAAATGCCTAATATTCAGATACTTAATAAAGTAGAATTAACTTGAGGTTTTTAGGCATAATCATTGACTTCTCAAATAGCGAATTTTAAACCTAATATCTTTTAGATGTCTTAAGCATTACTACTATGTCCAAAAAAAAGACCATATCAAGTCAATTAAACATTGTTTTAGTTTTACTCGCTGTTTTTTTATTAATATATGGAACAAACCGTATAGATAAGCGCCATTTTGAAACTGCTCAAAATGCCATCAACTCTGTATACAAAGATCGTGTATTGGCACAAGATTATATCTATAAAATGAATAATCTCATTCATAAAAAACAAAGCCAGCTCATAGAAGATTCTCGAGCCATAAACTTGAGTACAAATAAAGACATTGAAACGCTAATAGCATTATTTTCTGAAACAGAACTTACGCGCAATGAATTGAATACCTTCAATAGTTTTAGAACAGGTTTCGAAAAGTTGAAGTCTAAAGAAGCTAGGTTTAATAAGAAGATAAAAGCGCAACTTAATAATGAACATACAGATAAGGTTAATGATAAAAATCCATTTGAGGAAGATTTGGCTGCATTACAAAAGGATTTAGATAACCTGGCGCTCATTCAAGTTTCAGAAAGTAAAAGCGTTATGACCATTGCGCAAAAGTCATTAAATTCTAACCAATTATTATCCACTATGGAAATTTACGCACTCTTGGTAGTTGGGATAATTATATTGGCTGTAACTTTCTACAGAATTGAAAAGCATTAATCTTTAAAATTTAAATACTTATACATGACTAAAAGATTTCTAACACCATTCCAAAAGTTTGTACAAATTGAAGGATTTAGTGGTATTTTACTATTATTAAGCACAATTGTAGCCTTAGTTTGGGCTAATTCAGTTTTCGGAGATAGTTATACTGCCCTTTGGGATTATAAAATTGGTATAACATCTGAAGGGTTTGAGCTTAAAAAACCGGTAATACTTTGGATAAATGATGGTCTCATGGCTATTTTCTTTTTCCTAATAGGATTAGAAATTAAGAGAGAAGTGCTAATTGGCGAATTAAACTCAGCAAAGAAATTGGCATTTCCTTTATTTGGAGCTTTGGGAGGCGTAATAGTTCCAGTAGTCTTGTTTATGCTCTTAAATCAAAATCCGGAAACGTTTAAAGGCTGGGGAATACCAATGGCAACAGATATCGCTTTTTCGTTAGCAGTATTAAATGCTTTAGGAAAAAGAGTGCCAATAAGTTTAAAAATATTCTTAATTGCCTTCGCCATTGTAGATGATATTGAAGCTGTTTTGGTCATCGCTATTTTTTACAGTGGAACTATTAAAATGACATTATTACTTATAGGACTTGGTCTATTGGCTATATTATATGTATTATCTTTTAAAGGTTACTATTCTAAATTTATAACATTTTTCACAGGGATTATCATTTGGTTATTGTTTTTAAAATCTGGAGTACATCCTACTGTAGCAGGTATTTTGTTAGCTTTTTCTATTCCAATAAGACAAAAAATTGAAACGTCGACCTTTATCTCACAATTAGAAACTATATATCATAACATAAAAAATGCAAGTGTTTTAAAGAAGCCTATTTTATCTAAAGAGCAAATAGAACACATGGATGATTTGGAGAGTTGGAGCAACAAATTTCAGTCGCCATTACAACATTTAGAACATAACTTTCACGGTTGGGTAGCCTATTTTATTATACCATTATTTGCTTTGGCCAATGCAGGAGTTATCATAGACAGTTCAGTTGGGATAGAAATACCTTTAATAATAAATATTATAATTTGCCTGGTTTTAGGTAAAGGTTTAGGGATTCCAGCAATAATATTTTTGGCTAAAAAGCTGAATTTAGTTGAAATTCCATCAGATATTAATAAAAGGCAAATTTTTGGTGTTTCTTTCATTGCAGGTATTGGCTTTACAATGGCAATATTTATTGCTAGTTTAGCATTTGCATCCTCACCAGAATATATAAGTTCTGCCAAAATAGGCATTCTTCTTGGGTCCTTGATTTCTGCCGTAATTGGATATTTGATATTGAGGTTTAGCTCAAGCGAAATTAAAAATATCAATGATTCTGAAGTTGATAAAGAAATAATAAATAATGACTAGTACTGAGCAAGCATTAAAAGAAAGAATTAAAGAATTAACGTGTTTATATGAGGTGTCATCCATTATTGGCAGTGCAAATGTAGAATTGGTCGATGACACCCTAAAAGCCATCGTTTTTAGTTTGAAAAAAGCATTCCAATATCCTGATAAAACAGTTGTGATTATTCATTGTGAAGATATTTCAATTTTTACAAATGAATTTATTGAAGATGATTTAACTATTCATTCGGATATTAAAATTTTTAATCACGTCAAAGGTCAAATAATAGTTCATTTAAAGACAACAAATTCAAAAGAGATTAATTTTTTAAAAGAAGAACAATTGCTACTGGATAATGTAGCCTTAAAAGTTGGGAATTTTTTAGAGCGTATTGAAATCCAAAAGAATGAAACCTCGTTAAAACGGCAAATGGAGCACTCTGATCGTCTAAATATTTTAGGCGAAATTACAGCAGGTATCGCTCACGAACTCAATACACCATTAGCAAATATTTTGGGTTTTGCAGAATTACTCAAAAATGATTTGGAAACTGAGAAGAAGGCTGTTAAGGATTTAGATAAAATTATAGATAATGCTATTTTTTCTCGAGAGATTGTTAAAAAACTCATGTTTTTTGCTTGCGAAATGCCTCAGGAAATGAAACACATTAATCTTGTTCCTCATTTAAAAAATGCAGTTAAATTATTAGATGCTACCTTCAAAAAAGAACACGTAAAACGTCGTATTAAAATTGAAGAGGAAGAACTCTGGTTGAAAGCAGATCCAATTCAATTCACACAGATTATTTTTAATTTATTGATAAATGCGATTTATTTTTCGCCTAAAGAAGGACTGATTGTTATAGAGGCTTACAAAACGAAAAAAGATGTGGTTATTAAAATATCAGATGAAGGTAAAGGGTTCACATCAGATGAATTACAAAAGGTATTTCAACCTTTTTTCACTACAAAACCAATAGGCGATGGTTCAGGCTTAGGACTAAGTGTTGTTCATGGAATAGTGGCATCACATAAAGGCACAATAACTGCAGAAAATAATACTAATAAAGGTGCTATCTTTACAATAACACTTCCTAAAGACTAATTAAAACGATGCAATTACGCAAAGAGAACATACTTATTGTTGATGATGATGTTAATATTCTGGAGCTTCTACAGCGACATTTACAATCATGGAATTATCACGTTTTTAAAGCGATTTCGGTTAAAGAAGCAGTAGTCATTTTACGAGACACTCAGATAGATTTACTGATTACAGATTTAAAAATACCAGAGGTTGATGGTTTTGAGCTTATAAAATTTGTATCAGAGCACTATCCAAAATTACCCAAACTGGTTGTTACTGGCTATCCGTCGGTTCAAGGTTCATTAGCAGCAATTAAATCTGGAGTGGTCGGTTATTTAACTAAACCTTTTACAAAAGATGAGTTAAAATCTGCATTGGATAAGTCTTTGGTTTCTTCTGAAGATAAAAACGTTAAGTCTAAAACACATTCCGAAGAAAAAACTAAAGCTTATGGAGAAATCATTGGGAAATCGGAAAAAATAAATGACATTATACAAGTAATAGAGCGAGTAAAGGATAACAAGGCAACTGTTTTTATTAAAGGGGAAAGTGGTACAGGAAAGGAGTTGGTTGCTCGTGCCATTCACTATCAAGGCAAGTTTTCTAGGGCACCATTCATTGCAGTTAATTGTGGTGGTATTCCAGAAAATTTATTGGAAGCAGAACTATTTGGATATACAAAAGGAGCATTTACTGGTGCTGAAACCAATAGAGAAGGATTTTTTCAGGCAGCAAATGGAGGTACTATTTTTTTAGATGAAATAGGAAATGCTTCATTAGCCGTGCAATCGCGATTATTGCGCGTGCTTCAAGAAAAAGAAGTGGTTCGTGTAGGCTCAACAAAACCAGAAAAAGTAGATGTACGTATTATAGCAGCTACAAATAGTGATTTGCGAGATATGATACAAAAACAAACTTTTAGAGAGGATTTATATTATAGATTGACTGTTGTAGAAATCAACGTAGCTCCATTGAGAGAAAGAAAAGAGGATATTGCTTTATTGGTCGATAAATTTCTGTTTAAATACGGTATTGAATACAAAGACCGATTTTTAAAAATAACACCTGAGGCTTTAGATATTTTAAACCGTTATAATTGGCCGGGTAATATCAGAGAATTAGAAAACATCATTCAACGTGCTGTAATTATGTGCGACAAGGTTGTGGATGTAGCACATCTACCAGATCATTTAAAACATACCATAGCTTTTTCTGCGGAAGCATTGGTGCCACTCAAAGTTGTAGAAAAGCAATACATAGAAAAAGTATTGCGAGCGACAGGAAATAACAAAACCAAGGCTGCAGAAATTTTAGGAATTACTCGTAAAACGCTTCGTCAAAAATTGGACAATTAAACTGGGTAAATATTACGCACTTGATACTTTTTTACCCAGTGTTTTACTTAGCTTCAAATTCTATTGAATAATTAAATACCTGACATTTAGGTATTTATAAATTAAACTATGTAGCCCAGTTCTTGTGGCACATGACTTGCTTCTTGATTAGTAATTATTAGAATCATGGAATGTTTAATATAAAATTTCTTAAAATGAAAAAACTTATAGTAGTATGTATTTTTGCTTTTGTAACCTTGGGTGTAAGCGCCCAAGAGAAAAAAATTGATGTAAAAAAAGGGGATGTTTTTGAAATTGCCAGCCCTTCAGGACAAGAATTTAAACATATCAATTTTCCTAAAAAGAACTTTATCATAAAACGTGGTGGCATCGCTAATGATAAATTGGTCTATGGAGAGGAGGTTGTAGTTACAAGCGTAACTCTTACCAAAGATGGTAGTGCAGAGATCCGCATAAAACCTAAAAATGGAGGTAAGTTTTACAATGCCTTAAGAAGTGTAAAGGTCGATTTTGACGATGCCATAAGAACAGGAGAGCTTAAGGTATTATAATTAAAATTAATTGATATCATTAGAAAAGATTCCCTTGTAGATATTATAAGGGAATTTTCTATTTTAATATTCTTGGAACACTGAATTCTTACCTTTAACGATAAGATAGAATTTACCCGTATGGGTAAATAAGTGCCAGTTTTTAATTCACTGCATTCTTTGTAAAAAACCTCAAGATCCAATATTCATAAGGGTTTTGAGGTTTTTTATATAAATAGTATAATGTCTTTGGCATAAGCATTGCCTTTTGGTAGGTGTATAACTTTGATACATTTTACTATGAACCACATTAATATTTGTCCGAGTTGCATACATCTCAATAATTGCGTCCTAACAATGCAAAAAGACAAGGTCTGGTCCTGCAGCGAGTATGATCCTTTTATTGCGGAAGTGTGCGCGCTAGAGACTGTGCATAAACCACAGAAAAATTTAAATAAAAAGCTAGAATTAGTTTAACAACAAAAAAAATAACATCATGATTTTTAATGCATTTATTTCAGCAATTACGTGTAAAAATTTAAGACCTAAAAAGTCCGATAGAGCATCACGAAACAAATACATCACTCAGAAATACAATGAGCGATCTATTGTCAATAGATATTTTAATTAAAAACCTATTAGCAAGGACTTTAGCGTAGAACGAAAAATAGTCACTTTGGGTACAATTAAAGCTAACAGTATAATAGTTGGGCAATAAATAGTAATTCAATTGTGCTCATGGTGACTTTAAATAGCAAATAAACGAATTTATAAAACTAAGGACAACGCCAAGCAAAGTAAGATTTGAAACCATTAGAACAAGTCCTTATAGATTTTTTGACAGAAAATGACAGAAACGATTTAATAGAACCCTTATTTCAAAAATTAAAAAATTAAAAATAGACAATGGCAACATTAACAGCAGATTTGAAAAAAACACCTAAAAAATTACCTGTAAGAGGTATGATGGATAACGTTATGGAGCAGTTTAACAGTGCTGCAGACCAAATTAATCTCCATCCAAACATCAGAAGAATTCTGAGCATTACCAACAATGAGATCATTGTAAATTTTCCTGTAAAAATGGATAATGGCGATGTTGAGATATTCACTGGTTATAGAGTTCAACACAACAACGCATTAGGTCCATATAAAGGCGGTTTGCGTTATCACCCAACAGTAGATATTGATGCAGCTCGCGCACTTGCAATGTGGATGACTTGGAAAACTTCCTTGGCAGGTTTGCCTTATGGAGGCGGTAAGGGAGGTATAAAACTAGATCCAACAAAATATTCTAAAAACGAGTTAGAGCGAATTACCAGACGTTTCACATTTGCATTGGCTGACAATATTGGACCAGAGCATGATATTCCTGCGCCAGATGTCAACACCAATAGTCAAACTATGGCATGGATAGCAGATACCTATATGAGTACGCGTCCACCAGCAGAACGTACGGCAAATCAGCACGTTGTTACAGGGAAGCCAGATGGAAGTGGCGGATTGGAAGGACGTGATAGAGCAACAGGTTACGGTGTGTATTTGTCCATTAAATTTTGGGCAGAAAAAAACAATAAAAATCTAGAGGGAAAAAAATTCATTGTACAAGGTTTTGGTAATGTTGGGTATTGGGCAGCGCATTTCTTAGAGAAAGATGGTGCTAAATTAGTTGCTGTACAGGATGCTTACGGTAGTATTCAAAACCAAAGAGGCATTAAGGTTGAAGATTTATTCAAGTACTCTCAAATTAATGATGGTAGTATAGTCGATTTTCCAAATGCAAAACCTGTGGATAAAAACAAATTTTTCACTTTAGATTGTGACATCTGTATTCCTGCAGCTTTAGGCAACCAGATTACTAAAGAAAACGCACCTTGTATAAAAGCTAGGCTTATTGCCGAAGGAGCTAATGGGCCAACAAATGTTGAAGGAGAGAAAATATTGTTAGATAGAGGCATCACTATCATTCCAGATATCCTTTGCAATTCAGGAGGCGTCGTTGGTAGTTATTTTGAATGGCTTCAAAACAGAAACGGAGAAATTTGGCAGTTAGATGAAGTTATGGGGAAACTAGACAAAAAGATGAAAGAATCTTTTGATAAGGTATTTGACTATTCTAAAAATGAAGGTATAGATATGCGAACCGCAGCATTTTGTATAGCTATAGAACGCATTGAAAAAGCATATATACAAAGAGGGATTTTTCCATAAAAAAATCAAAAACTCATAGACATGAAGTACGGAAGTTTAATATTAGAAAAAAAGGAGTATGTCTATTTAAAACGCATACTTAATATTTCGGGATATGCTGAAAACCATGAAATTCAGAAGTGTTTACTGGCATTATTCGAAGAGCTAAAATCGGCACATATTGTTGACGAAGAAGATATTCCCAAAGATGTCATACGCTTTAACTCAATAGTAAAGGTTGCTTTTAATAATGGCATAGAAAAAACGGTACAATTGGTCATCCCAATGGATAAAGATGTTAAAAACAACAAGATTTCTGTACTAACACCAATGGGATCGGCTTTGATCGGTTACTCAGAGGGAGATTCCATTATATGGGATTTCCCTAATGGGATACAGCAAATTACCATTGCAAAGGTTCAGCAACAAGAAACCTATAGTGGTATGGATATTATAATATAAAATTTAAAACTATGGAAACTCTAAATATAGACATATTTGATCACGACACCAGTATTGATGTAACGCACAAAATTAATACGATGGAATTGGATAATTGGATCAATCATTTAAAATACATTAAAAAGGAGCTCAATAATCTTATAGGTATCTGTAATAAGGGTTTAAAAAATAATCTGGAAGATCATGATATCGTAGAGCGATTTGATAAGAAGCAAACTGAAAATGAAACTTTGCTTAAAGCACTTTTAAAATATGCAAACTCTAGAATGGATATTGCAGAATGTGAAGACACCCAATGTGATATGATTTACATAGCAGAGCATGAAAGTTACCGAAGAAGCTATCTCTATCATTTAGATAAATACCGAAGGTTAAAAGATGCTTTTTTCAATAAAGTACACGGTAAATTTTCACTTTCAAAAAATGATTAAACGTAGCTAAAACAAAAATAATTGAGTACAATTTTTGAATATAAAATAGATGTCCATAGACGCTTGTGTATTAAAAAAGATTTAAGCGAACTAAAACTATGGACAACTATGCTAGAAGATTTTAATACGGAGTTAGATTATTTTGGCATTATTGAAAAACAGCTTGTAAAGATGATTTCGGTTTCGCAAACCATTCAAGCTATACGTAGAAAAATTGTGCTTACTATGGCTAATTTATACAAGTACGAGCAAGAACTTAAAACGGAATATGAATACGGAAAAGTTGAATATGATGCTAATAGGTTAAAAGTACACGAGCATAAACGTCATATTTATTTAAAATTGGTTGAAGAGCACCAAAGATTTAAAATTGAATTTTACACGATACTAAAAAAGTATCAAATTAAGTAGCCTTTCGATGTTCCATCAAATTTAAGCGGGAACACCATAAATATAATTAATTCAAAATGTAAAAAAAGATGAAAAAAATTTTAATTCCAACAGATTTTTCGCTAAAAAGTTGCCAGACTGTAGATTACATTATTAATCTCTTCAAAAATGAAAATTGTGAGTTTTACTTTTTGAATACATATCGTTATGAAATGACTGGTTTGAGTGCTATAGAAATGCTTCAGGCAGATGACGAATGGTTTGAAAGACCAAAAGAGCAATCTTTAAAAAGCCTTGGAAAATTAGTAACAAATTACACTATAAAATCCAATAACATAAAGCATTCATTTCATGCCATTTCAGAAAATAGAAATATTGTAGATGGACTTAAGGACAATGTTGACAAAATAGGAATTGATATTATTGTTTTAACCAGTAAAGGGCTATCCACATTAGGTGCAAAGACCGAAAATATATTAGAAAAAGTAAGGTCTTGTCCTGTTTTAATTGTGCCACCACATGCCACAACTTGTAACGGGATCACTTTAACTGTAGCCTCAGATTTTCAAAATAAAATTAATACGAGCGAGATAGAGCGCTTTATTAAAGCATTGGAAAACACCAATACCCAAATTGGCATATTGGTGCTAAAAGAACAAAGTACATTAACAGAGAAGGCAGCAGATAACATAGAAACTTTTTTAGGATATCTCAAGCAATTTTCGTGTAATTCAATAGGTTTGGAATTTTTAAAGCCAGCTTATAAACTTAAGGATTATGCTTCCGCTCACAACGACGAAATTATGTGTGTAGTTGATAATAAACCTGATTTGTTCAGAAAAATAGGCATTGTAAAATCGAAAGTAATTTCAACATTGAACAAATTAAATAGCAATACAGTTTTAACGGTACATCAATAACCTGCCAATGAACATCTAAAAACGAAAATGGCAGATTTATTATATATTGATGTTGTTCTTCATTTAAATTTAATATCTGGCGAGCTGACTTATATCACTAGGAAAAATGATAGGGCAGAAGAAGGATAGAAAACACATAATAGATATGGTTTGAGTATTTAGGAGCCTATTATAGATATTTGGATATAGTAATATTGAGTATTCTAATAATATCTTTTAAGATGGGTTATTTTTCGAATAAAATTTAATAAGGTATCTTTTTTATTTATTTTCATTAAAATAGTTGGTTAATAATTTTTGAAAGGAAATTTTTTAGTTAATTTCTGCTTTTAATTTATTTACAACGTTTTTAACCAACAAAATAAATGGTGTCTTTAAGCATTCTCGATTATATCTTAATTATAGCTTTTTTTATAATAACCCTGTCCATAGGTGTTTACGTGTCTAAGAAAGCGGGTAGGAGTTCATCAGAATTCTTTCTTTCTGGAAAAACGATGCCTTGGTGGTTATTAGGGGTTTCAATGGTTGCCACAACTTTTTCTACAGATACACCAAATTTGGTTACAGATATAGTTAGAACTAATGGTGTATCGGGAAACTGGGTATGGTGGGCTTTTTTAATTACAGGATTATTGACCGTTTTTGTTTATGCCAAGCTTTGGAGAAAATCCAATGTCAATACAGATATTGAGTTTTATGAATTCAGATATGGCGGAAAACCAGCTACATTTTTAAGAAAGTTTAGAGCTATTTACTTAGGTGTGATTTTTAATGTAATCACTATGTCTGCAGTAACGCTAGCGGCAATTAAGATTGGTGGTATTATGCTCGGTTTAGAGCCTTGGCAAACTGTTGTAAGTGCAGGATTTATTACAGTTGCATTTAGTGCTCTGGGTGGCTTCAAAGGTGTTGTTTACACAGACTTCATACTATTTTTTGTTGCGATGGGTGGTGCAATTGGCGCAGCATATTATTTAGTTAATTTACCTGAAGTCGGCGGTATTGAAGCTATTATGCTAAATGAGAACGTAATGGATAAATTATCGATATTACCAGATTTTAGTAATAAAAATGCACTAATTACACTTTTTATTATACCCTTGGCGGTCCAATGGTGGAGTTCTTGGTATCCAGGTGCAGAACCTGGTGGTGGTGGTTATATTGCACAACGAATGTTGGCAGCCAAAGATGAAAATCATGCTATAGGAGCCACATTTTTCTTTAATATTATGCACTATGCATTACGACCTTGGCCGTGGATTTTGGTTGCATTGGCTTCATTAGTCGTGTTTCCAGATTTAGCAAGTATACAAGAAGCTTTTCCGAATATAACAGATGATAAGCTGGGCCATGATTTAGCCTATTCTGCCATGCTTACAAAACTGCCAAGCGGATTATTAGGATTGGTATTGGCATCGCTAATTGCAGCGTATATGAGTACAATTTCTACACAGTTAAATTGGGGATCTTCTTATATTGTTTACGATTTTTATAAGCAACAAATAAACCCAAAAGCATCTGAAAAGCGTTTGGTTGCAGTAGGTAGATTATCAACTGTAGTACTCATGGTTATAAGTGCATTGTTTGCACTGTTATTACAAAATGCCCTTCAACTATTTGAATTGTTACTCGTTTTTGGAGCAGGAACTGGACTAATATTTATCTTACGTTGGTTCTGGTGGCGCATCAACGCATGGAGTGAAATCACAGCAATGTTTGCGTCTGGTATTTTATCAATACTATTAAAACTAACACCGCTTGGAGACTATTTGTTTAAATCAGAAGAAAGTGTTTTTGTAAGTTATTGGGAATATCCACTTGTGGTGTTGACAACGACGGTTATTTGGCTTATGGCCACTTATGCGACGCAACCCGAAAGTAAAGAAGTCTTACAAAGTTTTTACAGAAAAATACAACCCGGTGGTCCAGGCTGGGAAAAAGTAATATCAGAAGCTAATGCGGAAGGTGTTTCGTTAAAAACCTCAGACGAAAAATGGAGCGTACCTTCTGGTATAGCAGCTATGCTCATTGGCTGTGTTCTTATTTACAGTTGCATGTTCGCAACAGGTTATTGGATTTACGGTGACTATAATTATGCCATAGGATTAACTGTTGTCGCCGCAATTTCTGGAGTCTTGCTAAAAAATGTTTGGAAAAACATAAGAACAACTATTTTATAAAATTAAGATGTCATTTCTAAATTCAAAGAAAACATTAAGAGTAAATTTAGTCTTATGTGATTTTTTGATTTAAATTGTAAAAGATAAGTTAAAGAAGTGGAGCAAAAAAAACAGAAACCGACTATCATTTTTTACTATGATTAACGTCTATGTCTATCAAGGGATTAGTGCTTAGGAGCATGGTTTCTATAAAATCTGAACATTGAAAGAGTAATAATATAAGAAGTAATATTTAATAAAGAATACGATTAAAACATGAGTAAACAGGAACTATATCCTATAAAATTCGACCCCATTTTTAAATACAGACTTTGGGGAGGCAATAAATTGAAAACGGATCTCAAAAAAGATTATGAAGGTGAAAACATTGGTGAATCTTGGGAGATTTCTGATGTTGAAGGTGATGAAACCAAAGTATCAAATGGGGCTTTAAAAGGTAAAACACTTAAAGAACTCATATCAATATATAAAGGCGATTTTGTTGGCGAAGCGGTTTATAAAGACTTCGGAACTGATTTCCCGATACTTATAAAGTTTATCGATGCAGAAGCGCCGTTGTCAATACAAGTTCATCCAAGCAATGAATTGGCTAAAGAGCGTCATAATTCGTTTGGAAAGAACGAAATGTGGTACGTTATAGGTGCTGACAAGGATGCTGAACTTATTGTTGGTTTTGATTCTGAAATGGATAAAACCAAGTATCAAAACCATTTAAGCGATAACACCATATTAGAAGTATTGCATCATGAAAACGTAACTAAAGGAGATACGTTTTATATCCCAACAGGTCGTGTACATGCTATTGGAGCTGGAGTGTTGTTGGCCGAAATCCAACAAACATCGGATGTAACGTATCGTATTTATGACTATAAACGAAAAGATAAAGTCACAGGTAAAGAGCGAGAATTGCATACTGAATTAGCCTTAGATGCGATTGATTTTAAACACTATAACAATTATAAAACGGATTACGGCAAAGCGGTTAATACTTCAAATGTTTTGGTGCATTCCCCATACTTTAAGACCAATTTCATTAAAGTGTCTGGAACGTTGGTAAAAGATTATGCACAGCTCGATTCGTTTGTAATTTATATGTGCGTCAATGGTAGTTTAGAACTTACCTATAATAGGCAATCTTATAATTTAAATATTGGAGAAACCATATTACTACCTGCCATGACTGATGCCGTGGAATTGACTTCGGATTCTTCAGAAATTCTTGAGATTTATTTATAAATATAACCATGAAAATAAAGCACCATAAATCATTTATTAAAATGATAATGTTGTTTTTCTTATTTCTGATGGTATTTGGCGTAAATGTCTAAAATCTGATTTTAAACAATATGCAAAAATGTGCCTCAAGCGAGTTGTTGAAAAAGCTTCAGAATTGGCAATATTTGGATTATGGAGATTTTATCAAAGGACTTCATCTAGCTATTAGTTCAAACAAGAAATTATAAAAATTTAGGTCTTAAGAAATAGAATCATTAATTAAAAATTCGAGTTTGACTCGTTTGACCTATCCGAAGAAAATTAATAAAAATCTCACAAAAAATCAAAACCGAATTAACCAAATTGATAAAGAGATAAATGGTCTGGTTTAATAATTATATGGTTTAACCGAAGATGAAATTGAGAGCCTTGTAAAAGCTTAAATAAATAATAATGCAGATGTATTCGAATATCTTACACAAAGGATTACAGTGATGAGTGCAGTGAATTCATAAAAGCGATGAAAGATATTAAAGATAAGAATATCGGACTTTTTAAGTAAGACCACTTTGAAACTAGTATTGAGACTATGGTAGATTACAAAACAATTATTAAAACTAGTGAAAACCTCAACAAATTGGAGAACAATAAGTTGAGGTTTTAAAAAGTGGAGTCGGAGAGAATCGAACTCTCGTCCAAACAAGTAACCAAAGGGCTTTCTACACGTTTATTCTTTTCTTGGGTTTTCGATTGCAAGCTGGTTAAAGACAACCTACTTACAACTTAGCTTCTTAATCTCGAAAGTGCATCGAAGCGCTACACGATCTTAGTCAATTTTTACGATGCCTCAAATAGAAACGCCACTGACTAGGGCTTTTCGGAGACATTTAGCCTTCCTACCTAGTAGGAATAAGCACGAATCTTACTATAATTCAGATTATGCAGCTAAAGCGTAGTTATTCTCGCCGTTTAAAATTTGGTCTAGCCTTTTACGTGTTTCAATGCCATTACACGACGTGCTTACCATTCAATTAATCTCGCTGTCAAAACCAGTCGACCCCTTAATGAGATAGCAAATTTTAATTTGCGTAATCGAATTAATCCTGAACTTGTTTCAGGATCTCATCAATCAATAAATGATAATATTTTTTTCGGGCGTTCCTTCCGCTTAATACCTACAAGGTTTAGATACCAAAACAAGTTTGGTACAAGCCTTGCAGGAAACGCTTCAGTCGGGCTGTCCGCTATATCTTTTGCAAAAAAGCAAAAGGATGCCGCTTCCATCCCTAACGCACCATACCAAGAAACAGTAATTATTGCTCCAAGGTCTGCGAAATTACTAAAAATAGTTGTGCAAATGCTATACCAAAATACTTTTATAATAACATTAAGAAAATATGTCAGTTTAAATTTATCTCACATTTGTGTCAGGATATTTGGACTTTATCAACATAAAAACGCCGTAGAGTGCAACCCCTAAAGCCACAAGCCCCATAACTATAGATCCAAATTCATTTTGTAATAAACTAAAGGCATCAGCTCTGTTGATGTCGCCACCAGAATTTCCCATGCCAGTCTTGAAAAATAAAAAAGCCATGATACCAGCTACAATACCTCTAGCCGTAAAGCCCATTTTTCCTGCTTTGGTCAATAAACTCTGGGCATCTGGGTCAATGCCTGCATGTTCAATGTCTTCTTTGTATTTTCCAGAATAAGCAACATAGAATTCATATATGGCTTTTCCTAATAATATAATGGCAATAACAATTGCAATTATATCTCCGTACTCTGAATTCAGTAATTTGGAAGAAGATCCGGAATCACCAGAAGAGCTTCCAAAAGCCAATTTTATTGCAGAGAATGCGAAATAACCGTAAATCAATCCACTCACCACATAAGCAGTTCGCTTAAAATAGCCTTTAGCATCATCATCGTGATTTTTTATATTACCAAATCCTTGATAGAATCTATAAAATGTATAAGCAATTAGGCCTAAACCGAGAGCAATAAGCAATATTTTACCGTAAGATTGTTGTGCCAAAAACTTTAATATGCCGTCCTTACCACTTTTGCTTCCTCCTTGTCCAAAAGCAGCCATAGCCGTCAATACGCCAATAAGCAGATAGACAATTCCTTTTGCAGCCATCCCTATACGGGAGATCATTTCTTTTTTTGAGCTCATATTATTTTTTTTAGTTGATTAATATTGCATCAATAAAATAAAAAACCATCATAAATAGTTGTTCTATCGAAGTTTATGTTAACTGGATTCGTTTTTTAAAGCGAAGGTTTTTTTCGGAATTCCTAAATAACTTTATATTTTTGTAGGAACTATAAATTCTATGAAACCATGATTAAAGAAGGAACGAAAGTGAAATGGAAATGGGGCAACGGCACCGCAGAAGGTAAAGTCATGGAGACCTATTCAAAAAAAGTGACCAAAACCATTAAGGGCAACGAGGTAACACGACACGGAGAAGAAGGTAACAAAGCACTATATATTAAGCAAGAAGATGGAGATTATGTCCTTAAACTTGAAAGTGAGGTAGAGCGAGCCGATTAGTTATTGGTGTACTAATGAAGTTTGAGCTATAGAATGAAATTATTTTCGTGAAAAAGTTATTGCTATATTCAGCTAGTAATTTGTAAGTTGCAATCCGTAAATTCAAAGCCTCCTTTGAGGAATTCCAGAAATAAAATCGTGACAAGCTGTGTAAAACAACTTGTTTTAAATTAATTTAAATTTTTATTGCGTATCATGACATTCGCCATCATAAAAGAACGAAAAAATCCACCAGATAGACGTGTGGTTTTTTCGCCAGAACATTTAGCAGAAGCACAATTGACCTATCCAAATGTACGGTTCATTGTAGAAGCTTCTGATATCAGGATTTTTCCTGATGAAGCCTATAGAAATAAAGGCTTCGAAGTTTTGGAAGATGTCTCTGAAGCTGATGTGATGATTGGTGTAAAAGAAGTTCCAATTGATAATCTTATCCCTAATAAAAAATATTTTTTCTTTTCACATACCATAAAAAAGCAACCTTACAACAGAGCGCTTCTAGTGGCTATGTTGGAAAAAAACATTGAACTATTCGATCATGAAACCATTGTTAAAAAAAATGGGGCACGTTTAATTGGCTTTGGTCGTTATGCAGGATTAGTCGGTGCTTATAATGGTTTTAGAGCTTTAGGCTTACGAGATGGTGCATTTAATTTACCGAAAGTAGAAACCTTGGCGGATTTAAATGAGGTTAAAGCGGAATTAGATAAAATCACGATTCCAAATCTAAAAATTCTACTTACAGGAACAGGAAAAGTAGCCTTTGGTGCCAAAGAAATTCTGGATCATTTGGGTGTTAAGGAAATTACTGACGCTTTATACTTAACGTCACAGTTTACTGAGCCCGTTTATGTCATGGCAGATGTGATGGAATATGCCAAACGAAAAGACGGTAAGGTAGGAGAGAAGTACAAATTTTATAAAGACCCATCAGGATACGAAAGCAATTTTATGCCTTATGCCAAAGAAACCGATTATTTTATTGCTGGTCATTTTTATGGTAATAATGCGCCTTATTTGTTTACAAGGGAAGATGCCAAACATCCAGACTTCAGAATCAATTTAGTGGCTGATGTTTCTTGTGATATCGATGGTCCAGTGGCAAGTACCATTAGGCCTTCAACGATTGCAGATCCTTTTTATGGCTATGATCCGCAAACCGAAAAAGAAGTGGCTTTTGATGCGAAGAATACCATAACCGTTATGGCCGTTGATAATTTGCCATGCGAATTGCCTAAAGATGCTAGTGAAGGATTTGGGGAAACATTTTTAGAACACGTGATTCCTGCGTTTTTCAATAATGACGAAAGGGAAATTTTAAAACGTGCTAAGATCACCGAAAATGGTAAATTAACTAAGCGTTTTGGTTATTTGCAAGATTATATCGATGGAAACGAGTAAAAATAAAACGGCTTTAGTGACAGGTGCAGCGTCCGGATTGGGTATGGAGTTGGCGCTTCTGTTGGCTAAGGATGGTTATAATCTTATTTTAATTGATGTTGATTCAGAAAAGCTGGAGCATACAAAATCCTATATTTTAGATACCTATTCTATTGAGATTACGCTGTTACTAAAAGATTTGAGTGTGGCCAACGTGGCTAATGATATCTATGAAGCTATTAGCGATATTTCTATAGATGTTGTTATTAATAATGCCGGCTTTGGGCTTTTTGGAACCTTCTGTGATACGGATTGGGAGCGCGAATCACAGATGTTACACCTACATGTATTAACGGCAACACATTTAATTAAATTACTTTTACCAGATATGGTAAAACGTGGTTCGGGTAAAATCTTAAATTTATCATCCTTAGCAGCTTTTCAGCCTGGTCCAATGATGGCTTTATACTATGCCTCTAAATCGTATCTTTTATCCTTTTCCCAGGCTATTTCCAATGAATTAAAAGGCACTGGTGTTACCGTCACGGCCTTATGTCCTGGACCAACAAAAACAGCATTTCAAAGCGTGATTTCCCAAGATAATGTAGAAAATAAAATAGCGTTTAATATGGCTTGTCCTAAACGTGTAGCGGCTTATGGTTACAAAGCGATGCAAAATGGGAGAGTGGTTGCCATACCTGGAACATTCAATAAGTTCTTGTCCATTTTACCTCGAATGTTAACGCGAAATAGAGCGACCAAAATTGTCCGAAAGATTCAGGATAAGAATCGGGATGCTTAATAATTATTTAATTTTAGCCGCATTTTTCTATGCATTAAGAACAGTCCAAATAGTATTAGTAGTATAAATAACTCTGGTTCAGACATTCGCTGAGTGTCATCATTTAAATCCAAAGATTTTTTACCAGAGAGTACTTCCTTTTGTTTCTTTTTTAGAATGGCCTTTTGTGCTTCATTTTCAACCACAATGTAAGAAGTTAATGGTGTCATTATTTTAGATATAAAACTGTATTTAACGTTTTGATTCCATTCGTTTTCAGAGTGTTCAGGATGTAAAATATTTGACAACCATCTACCTTGAAGTAGTAAACCAGAATTCCAATTTTTAGGTTTAATTTTGGCTTCATTTATTTCAAAACTTGAAGATTTTAAAACTATATCTGGTTGCTTATTATTAGGTAAATATGCCAGCGTTTTAGTTGTGTCTGGCCATGCCAATACAGATTGACCAGTTTCTATTTTGGTATCATCTTGAATGAATTTTTTCGGATGGTTTGATAAATCATGAGAGGCAACATATCCTAATGTATTTAAATGATAAAAAAGGTCGCTTTCTGGAAATGTAATTTTGAAATCCTTAAAATCTTTAGAAATTATTGAACTTAACATATCATCTGTAAGCACAACAATAATCGGATAGCTATTGGTCATATTATCAAAAGCTTCAAATAGAATTTTCTTTATACCACGCTCTAAATAGAATCCTCCATCAAAAACTTGTTCATCGAGTTTAGTTTTCCATGTTTTATTCATATTGATTGTATGAGAATAGCTATTTGTAAAACTTACCTTATGATTTGAATTCAATGGGTATTGATTTAAGAATTGCTCAATGGTTTTCACATAAGTGTCCTTTAAGTTCTGTTTTTCTGCAGAAGCATCAATAACAAAATGATAATAGGGTTGTCTTTTTACTGGTGTAAGTGTTTTCTTTTCATCTAAAGAAACATAAGCAACATGTTCATTTTGTGAAGAATAATCAATTGCTGCGTTAGTGATGTTTCCTAAAACTAATTCGTGATTGTCGATATTTATTGTAACTGGTTCTTTGTGTATAAATTGAATACCTGTTCTTCTAACTTCATTTTCGGCAAAAGGAAAAACCCTGAAAGAGACTTTGTTTCCGGTTAAATAATATAACAATCCTGGGTCTCTATTTTCGTTTCTAATCTGTGAGAAAACCCACATTGCAGATTTCTTTTCGGCCAAAATTCCCATTTCTTTTTTATCTCCAACATAGAGATAGTAATCATTAATCCAACAGCCATTTGGCAAGTCAATTGTTGTAGCATATTCTGACATGAAATTATTAGAATTAGCATTTGTAATTTCGATATTTATCCAACTTGTCCAATTGTTTTCAGCTTTATTAAAAGTACTTGTTGAAGAAATATTAGATATATCAACGTTGCTATTTCTGATGTTTTCTGACCTAAGATTGAAAGATTCAGCATTGAAAAAAACACGTTCAATGTTGTTAATTTTGGCATCAGATAGCGTTAAATTGTCTAAAACAATCCAATTGAAAAAAGGAGACAGGTAAGGCGTTTGTTTTCCGAATATAAAATCATCTCTTCGGTCTTTGTTAGTCAATACAACATCTAATGTTTTCCGTAAAGATTCCGTATCAATAATGTAATCTTTAGAATAATCTGGATTGTAGATATAATTTAAGGTTTCATGAATAACCAATTTGTCATTATGATAAGATAGGGTTAAACCCATTGGAATAATAAGAAATCCAATAACAGAAGCAGTAATTAGTAATTGTTTTGAAAAATGCTGTTTTAGAAACGAATAATCCGAAACCAATTCTTGAAGATGAATTACAAAAAGCACTAAAGGTGTTAGCATTAAAAAACCAACGCCAACAGCAATAATGGCAATTACGGAAAGGGGCAAAAAGGGTAAGAAGACAATGAAGAAATATAACGTGTAGGCCAAAGTGATACTGCGACCAAAGTATAATGTGAGTCTATAGATTTTGTTTTCTGTATTTGGTAAACAGATAAATAGTCCATTTACAACAGCAATGATATAAAACCATGCAGAGTTGAAATCGCCAAATATCCCAGTGCTTCCAGTGGAAAAACCATCTAATAAAAACCCTCTATTTACTAAAAGTCCTAAAAGTGGAAAAAGTATAGCAATAGGAATTTTCCATACGAGCTGATATTTTTTCCACTGCACTCCTTTTTTTATGGATAAAATATATATTCCTCTGATAAGAAAAAACAGAAATACTATAACTCCAATAACCATGGATATTATTAAAGCGTGTTCATTAAAACCGTAACTCACATTACGCCAAAAAGGAAGTATAAGCTGAAAGAATATAAACCAAACCAAAGGCACTGCTAAAGACAATAAAAAGCTATGCCATGCCTTATGATTCTTATTCGTTGAGGTTAACTTAATAACTATTATAAACAGGGAATGCGCCAAAGTTGGCATTAAAAAAGTACCAACGTATAGCAGTAAATCTCCTGAAAGCATCCACCTTGGGATATCCCAAGGTAAAATTGAGGTAGAATGTATATTATACTGATAAATAAATATGATGTACAACACAAGGCTTATAAAAGCGTAGTAAATGGAAATGTTTTGTTTTTTAAGAATACAGTAAATTGTATATATCAGATTCACACTTGCTAAAGCAAATAAAGTAAAGCCAAACCCTTTCCAGTATGTTATGTTTTCTTCAGATAAAAGTGTTTTAATAATGTTGTAATCACTTAAAAACAGTAGGAATAATAAAACTATAGGTAAGGTATTTATGACTAAAAGCCATTTTGGATTAAGTAAGTTTTTCATCGTGACTATAGTATTTGGTTAGTGTATAATTAAGAATCATATAAACAAGAATTAAAAATGATAAATAGATAAAAACACCTTCTGCTTGGTGTAACCATGAGTAGTTAAAATTGGTTTGTTTTTCAATAAAGATTGAAGTTAAAATCCGAGATGTATTTGCAAATAGTGTTAGGATATAAGTTGCTAATAATGATAATGGAATGACTATAATTTTCTGAAAATTTGAATTACAAATTTTAACAAGTAGCGTCGCAAAAACGACAAAGCTTATTAGCCAAAAGTTAATGCCTGAACACGATTTATCTATAGTTATATTAAGCTCTTCAAAGTAAAATCCAAATTCATTTGCATACTGAAAGTTAACATTGGACACTAATGAAACCGCTTTACTTATTGGTTTCAGAATAAAAATTAATGCATCGTTAGTGGCAAAAGTATAAGCAGTTTTGGCTACTATTACTATTGAAAATAGAATACTGAAGAAAAACGTGTTTTTAGAATTCATGTGTTGAGTTTTGATTCAAATTCCTAAACACCCAATAACCAACTACCAAAAATAGTCCAAAACCTAAGGTAAACAACCAAGCTTCATAGTTCTGAAATGGTGCTATAATAATATTCAAAATATCTAAAAACAATAGTTGTGGCTGACTGATAATTTCCCAAGAATTATAGCGTAAAAAACGACCTAAATAAACACCAAATCCGCATAAAAAGAGAATGCTAATGCTAATTGCTTCAATGGGCAATTTTTCAAATTTAGATTTAACGATTTTTTGCATATCTAAAATCGAGATATAAAAGAGTAATAAGCCGCTCAGCGCGAAAGATAAAATCACTAAAATATCTAGCCATAAAAGCGAGTCGTTACCTATTCTAATATGAACAAGGTCTGTTACGATATAGGGTGCATTTGGCAGAAATATAAGCCAAATCATCAAGCCAAAAGTGAGTTTTAATTTACTGAGATTGGGTTTGGTGCTGAGGTACATGGTTATGGTATAAGGTATGATGGCCAAAAACACATTCCAGATTAAAAACAAAAAGAAAAAGGATTTGTTGAGTTTCATGCGTAGCATCAATAAAATAACGCTAAATGCTAAGGCGACACTAAGAAGTGATAAGGTTCTAAACCGTGTTTGAACGAGTGTTTTTAGTGTTTCCATAATCTGATATTTTTTGAGTTTTGTAATTTGGAAATTGAAGATTCAATGCCTAAAACTGTTAGAATTCCCAAGGTATAAGCTAATAAATCCATAACATGAAATGTACTGCCGAAAATGAGTTTTGCCGTAAAACTATCTTCTAAATTAAAGTAGCTTAAGAATGGTGTGAGCTGAAGAAACTCAATCCCATAAGCAATCAAGAGGACGACCAAACTTGAAGCCCTCACATTCAAGTTGGTGCATCCTCTTATAATTGCATACAGTAAAATAACCACGAGATAATCTCCAAAAGTGTAGCGAATAAATCCGGTTTTTATGATGAAAGCGATGGCCAATTCCACTAATAACAGAAAGTGTGCCAAGGCCAAATAATTTTTGTTGAATTGAATTTTCATGTTGAAATAATTTTAAATTCATTTGATGACGATTTTATCGCCTAAAAATTTTGGTTCTACATTAAACAGTACATCTAAACTCGCTTTGGCACGTGCCAAATATTCTCTTGCAGGTGTTTTGTAAACGTCTTTGGCGTTGTAAGCCACAGCATCAATTTCAAAATGTTGAGCGATGTAAATGGCTCGCTGGTTATGAAATCGCTGTGAAATAATAGTGATGGAATTCTGACCAAAAATTTCCTTCGCTCTAACTATGGAATCCAAAGTTCTAAAACCTGCATAATCTAAAAATATACGTTCGGCGGGAATACCTTTTTCGATTAAATCGTTTTTAAAATCCGTGGGTTCGTCGTAGCCTTTTCGGCCATTATCGCCACTGACTAAAATGTAATCTATTTTTCCAGCTTTGTATAGGTCAACCGCTGCTTCAACTCTGTATTTATAAAACAAGTTGATGTTTCCACTTGGCGCGTATTTACTTGCGCCAAGAACAAGTCCGACTTTGTTTTTAGGAATAGTATCGATGTCATTATAGTTCAGTCCTTTGGCTTTATAACTAACCCAATGGAAGGTTAAAAACACACCAATGGCCACACAAACTCCTGATAGGATTAAGATTTTTAATTTTTTCATTCCCATCCTAACCTTCCCAATGGGAAGGAATTTTATTAGTTATAATTAAGACTATGTAGTTCATAATTAATCGTTCTTTATAAAAAAGTTTTATCATTATGCTAGTTCTAGGTTTACTAATTCATGCTTCGGAAAAATGGCAGCTCTAAAATCTGAAATGGAAACCGTTAAAAGTTTCTGAAAATCAAAATGATGAAACGCATGTGCTGCCTTTCCTGTTTTGAAAGATTTATAGTAGTATTTATAATAATCCGGCAAAATAGCAATACCAAGTAGTATGGCGCCATACAAATACGGACTGCGTTTTCCGTTGCCATAGCACAAACATTGTAACGCAATTTCATCTTCTACTTTGGTGCTGTAGCCACAAAGCACATGGTAACAATCGTGACGTTCTACTTTCGGTATCAATTCGAAATTATTTTTATCCAAGAATTCTCCCAAATGGCGACCGAAACTGGGTTCAGGGAACTTAAGTAATTCGGACTTGCTAACGTCCCAAGGCTTATGATTTTTAAACAACGACGTATATATACGTTGCGAATGTTCAAATAGCCAAATGATAAGTTGCTTTCGTTTTTGCTTTACGATTTTGAAGAGGTGGTTCATGGTAATTCGGGTTGTTGAGGTTCTAAAGTGTTATTGAGGTTTTTCTTGAATCTTGAAGGGTACTTTATTTTACCGCTCCATATAAAAAGTGAGATAAAGAACACTGAACAGAAATAGTAAATCGCAAATATGCTTTGGTCTAATCCTATAATGGCTAAAATACAGAGTGTGAATAAACAGATAATGTAATACGGAAAATAAAGCTTAAATATTTTCATTCTATCTTCTGAAGTTTTGGCTGACCAAAACATACACGAGACGCTTAGTCTTAAAATTACAAATGTGAAGCCACCAACAATTACGAGCGCGATAAGGAATAATCCAGCCATTTTATTTCGTTTTTATTTTTAGATTATCGCACTTCAATTCTTGCCAATTGTTGGTTCGCAATTGGTACACATATTTATTGTATTTCGATTCTATACGTTGAATGGCGTCATCGTCTAATTTTTTATGTTGAAGCTGTTCATTTAGTAATAAGGTGTTGTTATCCGATAACTCTATGAGATAACCAAAATCCATGGATTGCGCATAATTAAAATTGTAATTGGTAATATGATAATCCCAATTTATAGTGCTGGACAAGATGAGGATGATAAAAGCAGCTTGCGTATTTATACGGAACAAGTACCATATGTTTTTTACACTATTAATTTTTAAAAGGGTAGTTACAAGTCCGATGCTGGTAAGCATGAGATAAACTAAAACCCCAATACGCTTATAGGTCAAACCAAAATAATAGATGTACTGACCGTTTTTAAAAACGATACTCAGCACCAATAACATATTTAAGATAATCCATGTGAAGGCGAGGCGTTTAAGGATTGTGTTGTCTTCATAAAAATTAAGATTACCTCGAAACACATAGAGTAGAATCATTATGGCAATAACAATGGAAGCAATTAAGGCATTGATGCCACTATGAACTTGTGCTGAATACACAGAAGCTCTAATATCTTCTTGAGCTGTTATAAAAGCGATATCAGTAATTAAATACAGTACGATTAAGGCGTTTAAAAGTGAAATTAGAATAACACCTAGTTGGTTTTCTTGTTTTAATTTTGGAATGGAAAACGTATCCGTTTTGAATAAATTATTATCAGTTTTTAAATCGATTTCCGTTGCAGGTTCCACTTCGATTGGTGCATAAATATTGTTGAATAAATAATAGCCCAAACCTGCAATTAATACCCATTGCACATTTATAAATCCGAAATCTATGGCTTCAATTAAGTTACTGAAAACAGGATTTCCATCTTTGTAAAGTGCAATAAAGGCCACAACAATAACTGCAGGAATCAGGATGATTTTTGCCCAATGCAAATGATCGATTTGAGTTTTTTCTTCAGCTTTTGTTTCTGGTTTTGGTAGGGCGAAATTCCGATGAAAAAAACCGGCTATTGTGGTGTACAAACCATTCAACCAATTGACATAAATGGAAGATTTAACTTCAGAAAGATGGCCGATTAATGTGAAGAATGCTACCAAATTAGCAATTACCGAAAGCGTAGAATTATGAAAAAATATGGTTAAACCCGTAATTAGGTAAGCGATAGCGTAGATGAGGGTTTTCCGATTCTTAAATTGTGATTGATTATTGATGTAAAGAATCACAACTGTAAGTATGCTAAATAGAAATAGGTTGAGTCCAATACTTTGGTCGTAGAAGAAGGTACTAAATAAAAGGGCTGAAATGAAGAGCATTAATTTTTTCATGGTTGATTGTATTAAAGTACTTTGAAATACAAAGTAAATGGTTAAAAAAAATGCGACGTACTGAGCGTAGTCGACGTATTGTTGCGTTAATTTATGATGATGTTATATTCAATCTTTTGATTTCTTGTTTATAGGCTGATGGTAAAATCATATCTTTTAATACCCAATCGATTTTCAAACTTCGACAAATTTTATATATAGGAATAAATGGTGCTAGTAACGATTGTTTTCTAAGCTTAAGTAATTCCCTTACGGTATTTGGTAATAAAAGTATCTGCGACTCCAATAATAGGCGATATCTAAAAATACCTAAATGTTTTCGGTATTGCTTATACAAATCCTTGGTGTAATGTCCGTTTTTCAAGTTATGATTCAAATGCTCATTTCGTGTTGTTTCAAAGTCGGCATAGGAGAGGGGAAGGTTTTTCAATCCCATCCTTTGACCAACATTGCCGAATACATGGAGTACTTCTTGCTTTTCATGTATATGTAATGGTCGCTCTAAGATTTCATAAGAACGAATGGAATAATCGATCAACATAAACAAGACATCCTTATAAGCCCATTCCGGAATTTTTGTGCCTCGTTTATTTTCAACAGCAGTGTGAATTGCCGTAATATGATCAATAGCTTTTACGGCAGCTTCTTTTTCTGAAAACACAATGGCTTTTGCATAATTCACGGTTGAAAACAATCTGCCCAATGGATCCGACGGTAACTTACCCGTAAAATAAAGCCAATCCACAGCCTTGTTCAAAGCAAATTCTGCAGAAGCACCAGCAAAAACCAAAAGAATGGTATCGCTTGTTCCCCAGATCTCCCTGACGATTGAATCTTTATTTACAAATAGTTCTGATGGCATTTTGTTCCTATTCTGTTTTATTGATTAATTTTTCCAGTGCTTCAATATGTTTTTTAAACTCTGCTTTCCCGAGTTTTGTAACGCTATATCTAGTGTTTGGTTTCCGACCAATAAATTGTTTTTCGACCAAAATGTACTCTGCTTTTTCCAAAGCTTTTGTATGGCTTGCTAAATTTCCGTCCGTTGCGCCCAACAATTCCTTCAGCATATTAAAATCGGCATACTCATTTACCATAAGGACTGACATGATGCCGAGTCTTATTCTATGGTCGAAAAGTTTATTTATGTTGGTTATTATGCTCAAATTTCAGTGTTCAGTGTTCAGTGTTCAGTGTTCAGTATTCAGTGTTCGCTTTGCGCCTTTGTGAGAAAATTTTATAAATGTATAACTGCATGGTTTCTCAACTGCCGCTTACTCATAGACGTCATTTATTATCATATTTGTCAAATACATATTCAATTTCAATATCGTCATTTAAGATTATAATGTTAATTTTATCTTCAAGTTGCATCCCGCTTGAATAATACCCAAATTTTTTTGAGCTCATTTCTTTATTTTTAGAATTTCTAAAACTTATGCTATATGAACCTTCAGGGATTTTTTCTCCCATCGATGAATAATAATTAATTTTTTCTCCCTTTTCTAAACGAATTGATTGCTGTTTAGTATCTGGTAAAATGGTCAACGAATCAATATCAAAATCACTTTGATTAGAAACCGTAAACTTTCCTTCATATTGGCTACATGAAGAGAATAGCGTAATCATTATGCTGCAAAGTAAAAATTGCTTTGCTGTTTTTATCTTATAAACTGCTAACTGAGACTGCGACTGAAAACTCATTCAACGTCATACTTAAAATGCATCCAAGTGCCATAAACAATGTGCATAATTCCAAAGCCAATGACCCAAAGCCAAAAGCCATAACCTGGATAATAACTCGCAATTAATCCTAATATTATTTGAATAAAACCTAAATATTTAATGTCGCCTATACTATATTTTGAAGCACTGACTAAAGCTAAACCGTAAAAAATAAGCATTAAACCTCCCGTTTGTCCGTATCTGCCTTGGCTCAAAATGATCAGGCAATAGACACCGCCAACTGCAAGTGGAATTAGAAAATTATAAAGTAATCGTTTAGAGGAACTATCCCATATTTTCTCATTATTTGTTTTTGCCTTTCGTGTGGTCAGTATAATACCAGTAACTGCACTTAAAACTGCGACCATGAACAGTACAAACATAACCGTCCAAAATACCCAACCATAAAAAATGTACAAGGTACCATCACTAAAATTAATAACGAGCCAATAGGCAATTGCGGCGCCTATTAAAGCGTAAATTCCTGCGAGGATTCCCGACAATCCACTCAAAGAAATAAATCGAGACGATTTATTCATAAGATTTTTAATCTCACTGATGTCTTTTAGATAATCTTTTTCGCTCATAATTAAAAGTACTTTGAAATACAAAGTAAAATTAATTATTTGGTTTACGCAAATTTATTTTCAAGTTTTGATTATTTTTATGACACAAAATTTGTCGTAGAACGTGCTAAGTGAAGCCTAAGAGGTGTAAAGTAAAATGTAACTAGTATCCAGTATAAGGTATTTCTAAAAACACGTTAGTTCATGATGTGAACACTGAACACTGCTGATTGCCGACTATAAACTAATAAAAAAACAAAGCAATGATTGAATTACTTTTAGCTATAGCCAATATTTCTGGAGGCATTTTACTTGGTCTTGCTACCCTAGATAAGTGGGATGGAGAGCATAACTTTTTTAATAAAATTGCGGGATTTTTAACGCCTTTTGATACCATCATCGGACTCGCACTTATTATTTTGGCAATACTAGAATTTTGGGATGGTTTATTATTTAACATCGTAAGTATTCTAGGCGGAATTTTACTTTTAACACATGTCTTCTGGAAAGTGCCTGCTTTAGAAACAAGCCTCAGAAAACTCTCTGCGAAGCTCATGCCCTTTAAAGCGATTATCGGAATCGCTTTACTTGTGGTAGGCATTTTAGGTATTTTTTAATTACCCTGAACGTATATTTTTTTTATGTTTCACAATAAAATTTCGAACTAACTTTTCATACTGAACCAAAGTGTTCTTCTTATTTCAAAAGCATTAATGAATTCAAAATAACACAAAATTAGCTCGAAGAAAATCGGGCTATTTTCATTAATTAACAATCTTTCCGACTTATTAACAAGTATGACAATTGTCATATTTTAGAGATTTGTGTTGGCTAGCTTTGTATCTATTCTATTAATATTTCAAAATCTTCACTATCATGAACCAAACGCTTTCGTCTTCAAAATCATTTACTTACGATGAAGTTTTAAACACAGCACTAGACTACTTTCACCACGATGAACTTGCCGCAACCACGTGGATTAATAAGTATTGTTTAAAAGATAAACATGGTCATTATTTAGAAAAATCACCAGATGATATGCATCTGAGAATGGCAAAAGAATTTGGTCGAATTGAAAATAAGTATGCACTTACCGAAAGCATTTCAGAACATTTATCCGATTACGGAAAAAACAGAACAGCATTAGACGAATCTAAAATTTACCAACTTTTTAAAGATTTTAAATATGTGATTCCGCAAGGTAGCGTCATGTTTGGTTTAGGTAACGATGAGGTCATTGCGTCGCTATCAAATTGTATTGTGGTGCCTTCAGTTATAGATTCGTATGGCGGTGTTTGTTATACCGATGAGCAATTAGCACAATTATTTAAAAGGCGTTGTGGCGTAGGAGTGGACTTATCCGAACTGCGTCCAAAAGATGCTTTGGTATCTAATGCAGCGGGTTCTACAACAGGAGCGGTTTCGTTTATGAATCGTTTTTCAAACACCACAAGAGAAGTTGCTCAAAACGGAAGACGTGGTGCCTTAATGTTGACAATGGATGTAAAGCATCCAGATATTGAGGATTTTATTACCGTAAAACAAGATTTAACTAAGATTACAGGCGCTAATATTTCAATTCGGTTGTCAGACGAATTTATGGAAGCCATAGTCAACGATACGCAATTTACATTGCAATGGCCAATTGAAAGTAAATCCCCTAAATACACTAAGGAAATTGACGCTAGGGATTTATGGGATAAAATTATTACCTGTGCTCATAATTCTGCAGAACCTGGTTTGATTTTCTGGGATAGACAGCATCAATATTCGACCTCTTCTGTTTATCCTGAGTTTAAGAATAGTTCTACCAATCCTTGTTCGGAAATTGCAATGCAAGGTGGTGACAGTTGCCGATTGATTGCCGTTAATTTATTCAGTTTTGTGGATGCGCCTTTTACTAAAAAAGCCAAATTCAACTTTAAAAAATTCTATGAAGTGGTTTACGAAACCCAACGTCTTATGGATGATTTGGTCGATTTAGAACTAGAAGCCGTGAAACGTATTTTGGCTAAAATCGATGCAGACCCAGAACCAGATGCTATTAAAAGAACCGAAAAAGAGATCTGGAATCTATTGGCAGAAACTGGTAAAAAGGGACGACGTACAGGTTTAGGATTTACAGCTTTGGCTGATGCTGTTGCTGCCTTAGGGATTAAGTTCGATACCGACGATGCTTTGACTGTAGTCAATGATATTATGAGAATAAAGATGACAGCCGAGTTTGAGAGTAGTATCGATATGGCCATCACAAGAGGTCAGTTTGAAGTGTTTAATAGAAATATTGAAGATACCTCAGAATTTGTACAAATGATGGCAGACGAATTTCCTGAAACTTATGAAAGAATGATGGAACATGGAAGAAGAAATATTTCCATAAGTACGGTTGCTCCAACTGGTTCGTTGAGTATGTTGGCACAAGTATCCTCTGGAATTGAGCCTGTATTTCTCCTATCTTACGTAAGACGAAGAAAAGTAAATACCAATGACGACAACTCTAAGGTAGATTTTGTTGACGATTTAGGTGATGCTTTTGAAGAATTTACCGTTTATCATAAAAAGTATGAAACTTGGATGAATACTACTGGTAAAACAGAGGTAGCCGAAAGTCCTTATGCCGGAGCAACAGCACCAGAAATAGATTGGAAAAAGCGCGTTGAAATGCAAGCTTTAGTTCAAAAATATACCACACATTCCATTAGCTCTACCATAAACTTAGCTTCTGATGTTACTGTTGATTTAGTTGGAGATATTTATGTTGATTCTTGGCAAAAGGGTTTAAAAGGCATTACCGTTTACAGGGATGGTTCGCGTAGTGGCATTTTAGTGTCAACCGATCAAAAAACAAAGGAAGAAACAGTGACGTCTACAGAAACGTTAATCGCCAAACGACCAGATAAAATTGAGGCAGAAATTGTACGATTCCATAATGAATCTGAAAAATGGTTAGCCGTTATTGGTCTTGTAGACGGACGACCTTATGAAATCTTTACAGGTCAAATGAAAGATGCTTTTAATTTACCACAGTGGGTAGAAAAAGGTTGGGTAATAAAGAATAGAAATGAGGATGGGTCGTCGCGATACGATTTTCAGTATATCGATAGTGAAGGTTATAAAATTACGATAGAAGGCTTGTCGCGGTCCTTTGATAAAGAATTTTGGAACTATGCGAAATTAATTTCAGGAGTGTTGCGTCACGGGATGCCAATTCCTTATGTGGTGGATTTAGTTCAGAATTTAAACTTATATGACGATCACATCAATACCTGGAAAAACGGTGTGGCAAGAGCATTAAAACGCTTTGTGCCAGAAGGAACAGAAGCTTTGGATAAAAAATGTTCAAATTGCAATGATCCAGAAGGTTTGATTTTTGAAGAAGGTTGTTTGAAGTGTAAAAGTTGTGGGTATTCTAAATGTGGATAAAACTTCTGCGAACGCAGCAATCTGAATCATAAATATACATCTACTTAAACAAACCGAAGACCTCAAACGTTATTATTAACCGTTGAGGTCTTTTTAGGTTAATAATTAGTTTTAAATTTGAGAACCTTTTAGTATTAAATTTAATTTTGTGAATCCAGCCGAAGCACATATTCTAAAACAGCCTGAACCTTACAAATCGATTTATTTGCATTTGCAAGTATTAATAGAACATACTTTACCTGACGCAGATTTATTATACAAATGGCGAATGCCCTGTTATTACATAGATAAACGACCAATGTGTTACATTCATCAAAGTAAAGATTACGTGGATGTAGGATTTTGGCATTCCGCACAATTATCAAAAAAATGGGACGCCTATTTAGTTACCGAAAAACGAAAAGTGGTAAAATCATTACGATACAAAACACTTGAAGACATTGACGATACCGTTTTTATTTCAATTTTAAAAGAAGTAGAAGGGCTTAAGGAGAAGGGGTTTTATAAAAAAGGGTAGTTTCAGTCCACAGTCCACAGTCCACAGTCCACAGTCGGCAGTCGGCAGTCGGCAGTCTACAGTCGGCAGTCACAGTTAAGGAAAAGAGGTTATTATGTTATTGAGTTATTTAGTCGAAACTCTATAAGCCTCTGTGAATCTCCGTGAAACCTCTGAGTATCTCTGCGTAGTTTCTTTACGTCTTTGCTACCGAAAGCTTTTGGTATTGCGTGAGAGTTTTAGTTGGCATTTTGCAGTATTCAGTATTCAGTATTCAGTTGGCAGTCACAGTCAGGAAAACAAGTTATTGAGTTATAATACGTTGATATCTCAAACTTCTCTGTGAATCTCTGTGTAATCTCTGCGTATCTCCGCGTAGTTTTTTCTTTGTGAAACTTTGTATAACAACTTTAGTTAACCAATTGAAATTTGTCATTCAAAGTTTGGAATTTACTTTACCAAAAACATCCCCAAAAAAACAGCCAAAAACCCAATCACAAAACTAGCAACCGTATAAATGGCAAAACTCATAAAGTCACCCGATTTCAAAAACACATGATTCTCATACGCAAAAGTAGAAAAGGTCGTAAGCCCACCACAAAAACCAGTCGCTAAAAGTAAAGTCTGACTTTGGGAAAGCGTTTCGTTTTTAGCCGCCAAACCAAGAATAAGACCTATTAATAAACTCCCCAAAATATTAGCCGCAAACGTACCATAAGGAATTCCGTTTTCAGAATTATTGAGCCATTTCCCAATGATAAAACGTAGTACACTTCCAAAACCACCACCAAGGAAGACTAGTATTAATTGTTTCAAATTTTAGTTTTTTTTTATTCAGTGTTAAGTGTTCAGTGCTCAGTGTTCAGCCTGCCCGTACCGAAAAGGCACGTTCGGGCGGGTCTTCAGTGTTCAGTTGGAATTCTGCAGTAGGTAGTTATCCGTCATCTGTCATCCATCTTCCGTCCTCCGTCAATTTTTTAGTTTCACACTCCACACTCCACACTCCACACTCCATACTCCAAACTCCAAACTTCCAACTTCCAACTTCAAGCTTCCAACTTCAAAATTCAAGCTTCAAACTTCAAGCTTCAAACTTCCAACTCATTCCACCTCCACATAAATTTCAGTAAGCCAATTCGCGGGATTCGGCTCACTCATTGGATCTGTAATATAAGTTTCGAGCATCGCGCCACCTTCAACCATTTCTAAATTATTATCAGCAATATAAGTCATAGTGGTTTCCCAAGCTTCTTTCAGATTGGAATAGTTACCTTTTAAAACGGTTTTTACAGTTTTGAAAGATTCCAGTTTTCCTGTTAAGATATCGGCATCGTCAGTAACCACTTTAGAGTTTGTCGGTACGCAACACGAAAAAATAACCGCATCATTCTCTTCATCCCATTTATGGTACAAGATAAAAGGTGGTCCAGCCATGGTAATATTATGCGTCATAGCATAGGCACCAACTTTGGGTAACATGGTTGTCATATTTTGTTCAAAATCACTAAACTTACTAGAGGTGGTATTGTAGATGTAATAACCGCCACTATGCTGAGTGACCCCTTGGACATTGATGCTATAGACTTTCATTTCAGCTTGAACCACACTATCCAATAAGGTTAATCCCCTTTCATAATCTGGACCTATTTGCTCTTCCATGCCTCCCATAAATGCGGAAAACATTTTAAAGCCAAAAGGCAAATCCTTACCAGAAATGGACCAAGTGACATCAGTGGTGCCATTTTCATTGGGTTCAAATTTCCAGGTCACATCAGATTTTGGAAAATCACCAAATTGCATATCTTGGGAAATTGAGCTCGTTGGATTGGCAGCAGTGGTGGACATACGTCCAATTTCGCCATCGTCGTTCCATTTATAAGAACCGCCTACACCTTTTGTTTTGTCGCCTAAGGTAACTACGGTTTCTGGTTTGGCTTCAATCCAAGGACTCCAAGCTTCCCAGTTCTTAAAATCAATCACGTTGTTATACACCACAGATTGCGGTGCATTTATGGTTTTGGTTCGCGTGACTTCAAACGAATTTGGTTGTACTGCAATATAAATTGAAACGCCAATCACAAGAATTAGCAGTAACAATAACACATATTTTAGAATTTTCATTTTTTGGTTTTATCAGTTGTAGTATATCAAATATAATCATTTTATGATATGTGATATATATATTACATTTGTCTACAACTAAAAACTAAACAAATGAATTTGAAATCATTATTTAAAATATGTCTTTTTGCCTTGTTCATTGTGGCATGTAAAAACGATGTAAAACAAGAACCAACGGAAACCGTTGAAACTGCGCAAGCTGATTTCAACTATAATGTTGAAGAATTTGCAGATATTAAAATCTTACGCTATCAGATTCCTGGTTGGGACAATCTGAGTTTGAAAGAACAAAAATTAGTGTATTATTTAACCCAAGCAGGTTTGGCTGGTCGTGATATTATGTGGGATCAGAATTACAGACATAACTTAAAAATTAGACGTGCGCTAGAAAATGTGTACACACAGTTTAGTGGCGACAAAACCACGGACGATTGGAAAAATTTCGAAACCTATCTTAAACGCGTTTGGTTCAGTAATGGTATTCATCATCATTATTCCAATGCTAAGTTAAAACCGGAATTCTCAAAAGAATATCTTAACGAATTGTTCTTAGCAACGAACACCAAATTAGATGGCGAAGCGTTCGATGTCATTTTTAACGATAAGGATGCGAAAAAAGTAAATCAAGCCAAAGGGGTTGACAATGTTTTGGAGTCTGCAGTGAACTTTTACGGTCCAGATGTGACCAATGCAGATGTAGCTAATTTCTACAAAAAGAAAACATCGCCTAATCCAGAAAAGCCCTTATCATTTGGTTTAAATTCTAAACTGGTCAAAGAAAACGGTGAGTTAAAAGAGCGCGTTTACAAATCAGGCGGCTTATATGGTGAAGCCATTGATGAAATCGTAAAGTGGTTGGAAAAAGCACAAGTTGTTGCCGAAAATAAAGCACAAGGTGATGCACTTGGACTGCTCATAGACTATTACAAAACAGGCGATCTGCAAACTTGGGACGATTATAACGTTGCTTGGACGGCTGCAACGGAAGGTAATATTGACTATATAAACAGTTTTATTGAAGTTTATAACGATCCATTGGGTTACACAGGCTCTTACGAAACTATTGTTCAGATCAATGATTTTGACATGTCTGAAAAAATGGCGGTGCTTTCTGAAAACGCACAATGGTTTGAAGATAGTTCACCGCTTATGGATGAGCACAAAAAGAAGAATGTGGTCGGTGTGACTTATAAAGTCGTGAACGTTGCAGGTGAAGCTGGTGATGCCTCGCCAAGCACACCAATTGGTGTGAATTTACCAAATGCCAACTGGATTAGAGCTGCCGTAGGAAGTAAATCAGTGTCTTTAGGAAACATTATCAATGCCTACAATAATGCAGGTGGAACTGGACGACTAAAAGAATTTGCACACGATGCAGAGGAAATCCTACTCGAAGAAGAATACGGACAACTAGCGGACAAATTACACACGGCCTTGCACGAAGTGATCGGTCATGCCTCAGGACAATTAAATCCTGGTGTTGGTGAGACTAAGGAAACCTTAAAGAACTATGCTTCCACTTTAGAAGAAGGACGCGCCGATTTAGTAGGTTTATATTATTTATACAATCCGAAATTACAGGAATTAGGCTTGGTTGACGATTGGAAAAAAGTAGGAAAAGCAGCTTACGATGGTTATATCAGAAATGGATTGATGACGCAATTGATCCGTTTGGATGTTGGTGACGATGTTGAAGAAGCACACATGAGAAACAGACAATGGGTTTCAGCTTGGGCTTACGAAAAAGGCAAGGAAGATAACGTGATTGAAAAAGTCACCAAAGACGGCAAAACCTATTTCAATATCAATGATTATGAAAAGTTGCAGGAGCTTTTCGGTCAGTTATTAAGAGAGACACAGCGTATTAAGTCTGAAGGTGATTATAAAGCCGTTGAAGACTTGGTTGAAGGTTATGGTGTAAAAGTAGATCAAGCCATACACAAGGAAGTGAAGGCGCGTAATGAACAATTTCCTTCGCCACCTTATAGTGGTTTTGTGAACCCTGTTTTAGTGCCTGAAATGAATGATGCAGGTGAAATTACAGCGATTAACGTCACGCAACCCAACGCTTTTGCGCAGCAGATGTTAAACTATAGCTCTAACTATAGCCATTTGCCAGATGAGAATTAATGTTCTGAAAATGATAAATTTTAAAAAGCACTTACAGTATTGTAGGTGCTTTTTTTAGTCAATTACTCAGCTTTTCATAAATATTTTGATTGTCATAAAGACTATTTTCTTAAAACTTCTGCACCTTTGTCTTAAATGTACTATTGTGAATTTTAAAGAAAAAGAACTTATTATATTCGATTTTGATGGAACGCTTATTAATAGTATTCCAGATCTTACTTTGGCAGTAAATAAAATGTTGGCGCATTACAACCTACAAGCCTTAACCACTGAACAGGTAACACCTTTTATAGGAAATGGCGCAAAACCCTTGGTACGTAGGTCTCTAGAGTATAGGATGCCAAATCAAGAGCGGTCTGGTAGGTTACTAGAAGAGGCTTTTAAGATGTATTTGTCAGCTTACAAAGACATAAGATGTATCGATACGTATTTGTATCCTGGTGTTTTGGACACCTTGATCAAATTAGATAAAGCGGGTTATAAAATGGCGATATGTACTAACAAACCTTATGGATTTATATTACCTATTTTAGAGGCCTTAAAAATCACAAAATATTTTAAATGTTGGATAGGTGAAGATTCATTAGCCGAGAAAAAACCAAGTGCAGCACCGCTGTTATACTTAACAAAAGAACTGAATGCAACGATTGAAAAAAGCATCATGGTCGGTGACTCTAAAAATGACATTCTAGCAGCTCAAAATGCGGCTATGGAAAGCATTGGCGTAAGTTACGGTTATAACTATAACCAAGACATTGCGGACTTCAAACCGACCATAGTTGTCGATAATTTTGCTGATCTTCAAGATTTGTTTTTGGAAGTGTGAAGTAATGTATGATGGGTAGAAAATAAAGTTTTATTATTGCTATGTTGCAATTGGTAAAAAAAGAAACAGATACTCCTTTGCTTGCTTAATAAAAACGTTTAGAAAATTTATATATTTTAAAAGCATTTACAGTTTTGTAGGTGCTTTTTTAGTTTGAAAAAATCAGGATTTTATTAGTCTAGGATGTCTTATAGCATAGGATACAGACAATGCTACAGTGACCTACCAATCTCATTGTTTATGAAAATATGCGTAACTTTACCTATAAGCGTCCTATTCATTTTGTGTTATATCCAGTACAACCTAGAAAAAGAATTTTATTTATCTGAAGTGATAGGACTGGTAAAAGATTTTATATAACCAGTAAGCTGCAAGCTGAAAAAAAACATTATGAAGCATATAATTATATTAATATTATTACTCGGTTGTATTGGTTGCAAAGAGAAAGCAGAGCAAATGGAAAATACCAATGCAACGGACACCGTTGAGGAAGTTAATCTTGTAAAAGATCATTTTGCCAAAATGGAGGCTGATGCCCTAAAAGAACCTTATGCTGGAATTTTTACAGAAAAGCGAGATGCGACAGATTTATTTCAAATCCGTTCTACTGGAGTTTCAACATTGCCAATTCAAAAAGCTGCTGAAATTTTTTTAAATGACTTATCTCCTTCACAACGGCAACGTACAACTTTTGACATAAATGCTAAGGAATGGAGGAAATGGTGTAACGTAGACAATGGAATATATGACCGACGAGGAGTTAGTATCAAAGAATTGACCGAGACTCAAAAGAAAAATGCTTTTAAATTAATTCAAGAGTCATTAAGTGCCAAGGGGCTTCAATTGAGTGAGGACATTATGAAGACGGACCAAACCCTTAAAGAACTGAACAATGGTTCATCGGATTATGATGAAGAATTGTATTTCTTTACTATTATGGGGCAACCTTCAAGTATCGAACCTTGGGGCTGGCAATTAGATGGACATCATTTGGTTATTAATTACTTTATATTAGGAGATCAAGTTGTAATGTCGCCAGTTTTTATGGGTGGTGAACCAATAATTACGACTTCTGGAAAATATAAAGGAAATACCCTGTTTCAAGACGAACAGAATTTTGGGTTAGCCTTAATGCAATCTCTAACGCAAGAGCAACAGGAAGAGGCTACAGTTTCAAATGTAAAAACGGGCAATAACAATGTGGCTGAAGCTAACAAGGATAATTTAACTCTCAATTATCAAGGGATTAAGGTCTCAATGTTTTCTATTGAACAAAGACAAAAATTATTAGACTTGATTTATTTATATATAAGCCATATCCGACAAGGACACGATAAAGTTAAAATGGAGGAGATTTCCGCACATATAGATAATACTTGGTTTTCTTGGGTCGGAGAAACTAATGAGGATGCTGTATTTTACTATCGAATTCACAGTCCAGTTGTACTTATTGAATTTGACCATCAGAGAGTAGTTGGAGTTCCGAACGCAGATGACGGAAAACCATCAAAAAATCATATTCATACAGTTGTTAGAACACCAAACGGAAATGATTACGGAAAAGATTTATTGAAACAACATAAACAGAAACGTCATCATTAAACATAAAAGTCAGCAGTTAACATTGGCTATTAGTAATTGTTGTTCTCAACTACTTTTATAAATCCTAACAGAATTTCTATGCGGTTTGTATTTCCTAAATACGGTGCTAGAACATGCAACGAAATCATGCATAAACTATTGTGCTTCATTTTGCTCATTCCTGGCCTTATTCAATAACTTAACACCACACATAAAAATTTAGATTTATTATAGGCATAAAAAAAAGCACCTTATTAAAGGTGTTTTTTCTTTTACAATATATTAATCTACAGCTAACATCCTACTGTTGAACATGTAGTAGTTTTATTGAATAGAAAATTAATCCAACAAAAAACAAATCCAATGAAAAACTATTACTTCAAGAAAGTCAGGGCTTTAGCCATGATTTTTTTTATGTGTTCTGGTGCAACTTTGATTGCCCAAAATTTCGAATTACAATTGTTACACTATGCCGACGTTGACGGCAACGAGGAGAGTGCTCTTGATGCCGTAGACGAGTTCTCTGCTTTGGTAGACTTTTTCCAAAACGACCCAATTTATGCAAACAATACGCTTACGCTTACCTCTGGGGATTTGATTATTCCAGGTCCTCGATTTTATGCTGCGGAGAATACAGCAGTACGTTCACTGTCAGGTAGTAATGAGCCTGGCCATTTAGATATTGCCTTTGCTAATGCTTTTGGTGTTAATGCTTCTGGTTTTGGTAACCATGAGTTTGATCAAGGTCCTGGTGAATTGTTCTATGCGGCTTTTAGCAGTGAGTCGTCCAATGGTGTGACCTTTCCTGGATCTAATTTCCCATGGTTATCTGCGAATATAGATTTCACAGCAGATGGAGATTTCTCTGGTGTTGTTGGCACTGACGGCGACAATGTTACTAATCTAAACAGTCAAGTTGCTAAGTATGCAATAGTGACTATAGATGGTGAGACTATCGGACTTGTTGGTGCAGTTGCACCAAGTTTTCCTGACATTACGAGTATAGGTGATTTAACAATAACACCTGCTCCAAATTCAAGTGTTGCGCAATTGGCTGCAGCGATTCAGCCCAGCGTAGATGCACTTACAAACGCTGGAGTAAACAAAATTATCCTATTAGCACATATGCAGTCTATTAGTATAGAGAAACAGCTTGCAACGCTTTTAGACGGTGTTGATATCATTGTAGCTGGAGGATCTAATACGAGAATGGGAGACAGCAACGATACACTTTTTAGTAACGCATTGGTTACAGATACCGCTTTTGACGAGCCTTATCCATTTCAGTCTACAGATGCTTCTGGTGATCCTGTACTGGTAGTTAATGTTGACGGCGATTACAAATATCTTGGAAGACTTGTGGTAGAATTTGATAATAATGGTGTAATAGATCTTAGTGAGCTAGATGATATACTTAGTGGTGCATATCCAGCAAATGAATCTTTAGTCACGTCGCTTAGTGCTACACCAAATCCAACAGTTGTAGCCCTTAGGGATGCTGTACAAGGTGTTATCTCTGCTCAGTATAATAATGTCGTTGGATTTTCAAGCGTTTACCTTGATGGTAGAAGATCACAGGTAAGAACACAAGAAACCAACCTTGGGAATTTGACTGCCGACGCTAACCTTTGGTATGCTAATCTTCTTAATCCTGCTTCAGATGCAGACGTAGATATTTCACTCAAAAATGGAGGCGGACTAAGAACTGAAATCGGTTCGGCAGTGCTTCCTGGCGGTTCAAACGACCCAAATGATATTGTATTTTCTCCGCCAGCTAATAATGGCGTTTCTGAAGGCCACCTCAGAGCTACACTTCGTTTTGATAACGGACTTGTTAGGCTGACGTTAACGGCTGAAGAACTGATTAGCATTATAGAGCATGGTCTTGCTGATGTGTCAGCTGGTAATGAGCCTGGGCGTTTTCCACAAGTAGGCGGTATGAGTTTTGTATATGATCCTAACCAGCCAGCAGGCAGCAGAATTGTTGATTTGGTTGTAGATAGAGGTGATACCGACCTAACCAATGATGTTGTGATTGTTGATAATGGTGTAAATGTTGCACCAATCGGAGTTACCTTTAATATGGTAACCCTGAACTTTTTGGCAAATGGTGGCGATAGTTATCCGTTTGATCAGTTGAGTGCTCCAAACCGAATAAATTATTATAATGGTATGGGCTTTGGTGAAACAGCAGATTTTCCTGATGGAGAACTTAATAATGATCCTGGAAATAACCTTTCATTTAGTTACACTGGTGGTGAGCAAGATGCAGTTGCTGAGTTTATGTCAACGTTTCACCCAAACAATGCGGCTGCTTATGACATTGCAGAAACTGATGCTGATCAGGATTCAAGAATTGTAACTGTACAAGCAAATCTTCAAATTACAGAAATATTTTCAGGACAATCAGGAACCGATCTTACAGCAGACTGGTTCGAAATTCATAACACAGGAGACACAGCATGGGTATCTGGTGTAGATGCAGATTTGTATTATGATGATGAATCTGCCGATGCAACAGCAGCAGATCTTATTCAAGGTATTACAGATTTACAGCCAGGAGAGCGTGCTATTGTTTTAGTGGCTGATAATACCGCAGGTGAGGTTAGTACGTTTATCTCAGTTTGGGGTGAAGTCGTAGACCTTACAAATGTAGAAGTTGGTTACACAGATGGTGCTGGTTTAGGTGCTGGTGGTGATACCGTAGTTGTATGGCTAGGAGATCCTCTAACTACAGGAACTATCATTGATACCGAATCCTATCCAGATACAGCTTCAAATGATGGACAATCCTACGATGTAGAATTAGCGGCTTTCAGTGTTTCAGGAAATATGAGCAATGCTACTACAACACTTGCGCTTGGCGGAAGTGCCAATGATGTTCCAAATATTGCTTCTCCTGCAAATGCAGAGCCATTATCACCAACCTTGGAAATTACTGAGATTTTTTCAGGTCAAGAAGGGGATGACTTAACAGAAGATTGGTTTGAGATTTATAATTCAGGATCTATTCCTTGGGTTTCTGGTGTTACTGATAATTTATATTACGACGATGATTCGGCAGATGGAACAGCCGCAGATCTTATTCAAGGGCTTACAGATATTCAACCTGGAGAACGTGTTATTGTGTTAATAACCGATAACACAGCTGGCGAAGTAACCAACTTTGCCACAGTCTGGGGAGATGTTGTGGATTTAACTGGTATTGAAATTGGTTTCACCGATGGCTCAGGCCTTGGTGGTGGAGGTGATGCTGTAACATTATGGATGGGAGATCCTTTAACGACTTCTCCAATAGCTTCAGGTTCTTATCCAGATACGGCTTCTAACGACGGACAATCTTACGATAATGAATTAGCCGAATTTAGTTCAGTTGGTAATGCAAGTTATGCTGTAGCTACAAATGCTTTAGGTGGAAGCGCAAGCGATGTGCCTAATGTAGCATCACCAGGAAATGTAATTCCTTCTGTTCCTGTATTAGAAATTACTGAGATTTTTTCGGGTCAGGAAGGCGACGATTTAACCGAGGATTGGTTTGAAATATACAATTCTGGTATTGCAGCTTGGACGTCTGGTGTAGATGCCGATTTATATTATGATGATGATTCATCAGACGGAACAGCAGCAGATCCTATTCAAGGGCTTACAGATATTCAACCAGGAGAACGTGTTATTGTATTAATAACTGATAACACAGCTGGTGAAGTAGCAAACTTTATAACAGTTTGGGGAGACGTTGTGGATTTAACAGGAATCGAAATTGGTTTCACTGATGGCTCAGGCCTTGGAGGTGGAGGTGATGCTGTAACGTTGTGGATGGGAGATCCATTAACTACAATGCCTGTAGCTTCTGGTACTTATCCGGATACCGCTTCTAATGACGGACAATCTTACGATTTAGAACTTGCTGAATTTAGTGCCGTTGGTAATATAAGTTACGCGGTAGAAACTACTGCTTTAGGCGGAAGTGCCAGTGACGTTCCAAATATTGGTTCTCCTGGTAATGTGCCACCTGCAGCACCTAATTTAGTGATTACAGAAATTTTCTCTGGCCAGGAAGGCGATGATTTAACTGCAGATTGGTTTGAGATTTATAATGTAGGTACGGTTGCTTGGACGTCTGGTTTAAATGACAATTTATATTACGATGATGAATCAGCAGATGTTAGTGCTGCAGACCTAATTCAAGGGATATCAGTGATTCCACCTGGTGGATATGCTATTGTTTTGATTACAGACAATACTGGTGGAGAAGTTAATACCTTTATTACAGTTTGGAGTGAAGTTCTAGACCTCACTGGTGTAGCAGTTGGTTATACTGATGGAGCTGGCCTTGGTGGAGGTGGCGATGCGGTTAATATTTGGTTAGGAGACCCAACATTGTCCATACCAATAGATACAGCATCTTATCCCGATACAGCTGCTAATGATGGACAAACTTACGACGTGCAACTTAGTGCTTTTAGCACAATTAGTAATGCCAATAATGCGGTTGCAACAAACGCTTTAGGTGGAGATGTAACGGATGTTCCAAATATAGGTTCTCCAGGAAACGCTATTGTAACAGGTACTGTTGTAGAAGTAGAATTTACTGAGGTTTACGATTCAGTAATGGAAAACGAAGGTAGTATTACTTTAACAGTTTCAATTTCCGAAGCACCGACAACAGATGTTACTGTAGATATCGATGTAATGGTAGGAGGTACTGCGGTTGAAGGAACCGATTTTACGTTAGCCTCTGCGCAAACACTAACATTCCTTTCAGGAAATACAGATAGTCAAACTATAACAATTCCTGTTTTAGATAATACCGAAGATGGAAGTGACTTATATTTTATGGTGAATCTTCAAAATCCTGTAGGAGTTTCAATAGGAAGTGAATCAGAATTTTCAGTATATATTTTAGATGATGATACAATTGTGCCAACAGAAAACACATCAGTTTTAGATGCTAATTATCTAACTAGTTATTTGGTTGATGCAAGTGGAACAGCGGAAATTACCGCTTATGATCCAACGTCTCAAAGATTATTTGTTACAAATAGTTCTAGTATCGAAATTTTAGATTTTTCAGATCCAAGTAATATTTCATCAATATCATCTCTAAGCTTGCCTGCTAATACAAGTGGTGTGCAAAGTGTTGCGGTAAGTAATGGTGTGTTTGCTGCAGCAATTTCAGCAAACCCATTAACAGATCCAGGTTTTGTAATGTTTGCTGATACTGATGGTAATAATCAGGTTATCGTTACAGTAGGAGCATTACCAGATATGATAACTTTTACACCAGACGGCACAAAATTATTATCTGCTAATGAAGGAGAGCCAAATAGTGATTATAGCATTGACCCAGAAGGAAGTATTTCAATTATTGATGTTACAGGCGGTTTGGCAGGCATAGACCAAAGTGATGTAACAACATTAAACTTCAATGCTTTTGATGCTCAATTGGCAACATTATTGGCAGATGGTGTTAGAATTTTTGGACCTGGTGCAACGGTTTCACAAGATTTAGAGCCTGAGTACATTGCAGTTTCAGACGATAACTTAATGGCTTACGTAGCACTTCAAGAAAACAATGCATTAGCGACTATGGACTTAACGTCAAATACGATTATAAGCGTGTCTTCTTTCGGAGTAAAAGATCATAGTTTGATACAAAACTCCTTAGATACAAGTGACGAAACAGATTTTGTATTTAATGCATCTTGGCCAATTTATGGAATGTACATGCCAGATGCTATAGATTATTTTAATGTTGGCGGAACAAGCTATATTATCACAGCAAACGAAGGTGATGCCAGAGAATATAACGGATTTGAAGAAGAGCGCAAGTTAGGGGATAGTGATTATATTTTAGATCCAGCAGTATTTAGTGATGCAGATATTTTAGCTATTGACACTAATCTTGGAGATATAGGAATCACTAACGCTTCTGGTAACACGGATGGTGATGCTGAGTATGAAGAAATTCATGTTTTTGGCGGTCGTTCTTTCAGTATATTTAATGCTAGTACAGGAAATATTGTTTCAGACAGTGGTAATGATTTCGAAGTGATTACAGCTGCTCATCCAACATATGGAGCTATTTTTAATGCGAGTAATAGCAATAACAGTTTTAAAAATAGAAGTGATAATAAAGGTCCGGAACCAGAAGCTGTTCTGGTAAAAGAAATAGATGGCTCTTTTTATGCATTTATATTATTAGAACGTGTAGGAGGTGTTATGATTTATGACGTTACTGTGCCATCTGCACCAGTGTTTCTTCAGTATCTTAATAGTAGAGATGCCGTTGCAGGAGGAACTGAAGGTGGTGATTTAGGACCAGAAGGTATTGTTTTTGTAGATAAAAACGATAGTCCAACAGAAACTGCCTTACTCGTTGTATCTAACGAAGTGAGTGCTACATTATCTATCTATTCTTTAGACAATGTAACCTTAGGTTTAGAGGAATATAATTATAATAACAACTTTAGTATGTTCCCAAATCCTGCGAATACAAAAGTGAATTTCAGTAAAGCGGATGATTATAAGCTTTACGATTTCTCTGGTCGTATGGTAAAGCAGGTTAAAAATTCGTCATCTATTAATGTTGAAGGTTTAGCACCTGGAATATACATGGTTAACAATTCCAAAGGACTTTCTAAAAAACTATTAGTAAAATAAATCCAAAATTTAATACACATAAGCCTCATCAACTGATGAGGCTTTTTTATTTTTAATATGAGAATATTTATTATTTTTTTATAGGTATTTATGATGCACTTCACAGTTCAAAATTTTAATACTTTTATTCATGAGAAAATGTCTTTTTTGAAAGGACAACCTATGCGAGTTTCAACAACTTAAAATCGAGGTCCGAAAGACCTCATAGAATCTGCTTGAGGGCAGGCATGTTTTACGAAAATCTGAGTAAATACCGAAGAATAAGTTTCTTGAAAATCCAAAAAAAATATTAAAAAATGAACAAAAAGAGAGGGGTTTTCAATGTTGACGAAGTCAAAAGCTTCTACGTGTATATTAACCTTAATCCTCTTTTTTTGTTCTTTCTGATCTATACTTAGTGAATTAAAAACTTAAGAAGGAGCAAGAAACCTAACACACCAGAGGAATGCAGAATTGTTGTAATGTATACACCAACGGACTTAAGTGAAAAATGGCAATTAGTAAGACCAAAGAAAACTATTGTTATTAGAATGCGCTCGCAGAACGAGTAAACGGTATCTTAAAAGATGAATTTTATCTTTACCAGATCTTTGCCAGCTTGGGAGAAGCAAAAAGAACAATCAAAAATGAAATCAAATTATAAACTCTAAAAGATTACATCTATCTTTAGACTATAAAACTCCTAATGACACGTACAAAAAAGGCAGCTTAATTTTAATCAATAATTTGTAGACCTATTTTAGGACGTGACATTTGGACAACCATAATATTATGACGGGAAATAGAGTTAATTCAATAGAAATCAACAAAGAAGAGTTTCGAAAAATTGGACATCAATTAATAGATGATATTTCTGAATTTATTTCAACCATTGATAAAAAACCTGTCACTGTAAATGAAAACCCAAGTCAATTACAAAGCATATTGGGAAACACTCGCTTGCCAGAAAAAGGAACATCCGCAACTGAACTAATTTCCAGCGCAACGAACTTGTTGCTAAACCATTCATTATTTAATGGACATCCTAAATTCTTAGGTTATATTACTTCTTCTGCTGCACCAATTGGAGCCTTAGCCGATTTATTAGCAGCCTCTGTAAACCCAAATGTTGGAGCACATATATTGAGTCCAATAGCTACTGAAATTGAGAAACAAACTATTCAATGGCTAGCAGAGTTTATTGGTGTTTCGCCTCACTACGGCGGAATTTTAGTCAGTGGAGGAAATATGGCAAATTTCACAGCATTTTTAGCAGCTAGAACAGCTAAAGCAGCTAAAAGCATAAAAGAAGATGGACTTTCAAACACATCCCAAAAGCTTACAGTTTATTGTTCTAAATCCACACACACATGGATTGACAAAGCTGCAATTTTATTTGGGTTAGGTACAAATTCTGTTCGTTGGATTCAAACTGATTCTTCTAATAAAATGAACAATAAATTACTAGCAGAAACAATTAAAGAAGATATAGAAAATGGTTTTAAACCAATAATGGTTATTGGCACCGCTGGTGACGTTAGTACTGGTGTAGTTGATGATTTGAAAGGCATTTCAACTATTTGCAAAGATTATGATTTATGGTTTCACATCGATGGAGCTTATGGTGTTCCAGCTACAGTTATTCCAAAATATAAAGACCTATTTGATGGTCTATCAGAAGCTGACTCTATTGCTCTTGACCCACATAAGTGGTTATATAGTCCACTTGAGGCAGGTTGCACTTTAGTTAAGAATCCTCAGCACCTAATAGATACTTATAGTTCACATCCAGAATATTATAACTTTAGTAAAAGTGAAAATGAATTTGCTCAAAATTATTACGAATATGGACTTCAAAACTCACGCGGCTTTAGGGCTTTAAAGGTTTGGTTATTATTACAGCAAATAGGTCGAAGTGGTTATAAAAAACTAATTAACGAAGACATTGAACTCTCTGAAATGCTATTTGGATTAGCTGAAAAAAATCCTGAATTAGAGGCCATTTCTCAAAATTTAAGTATTACTACTTTTAGGTATATACCATTCAATTATAAAAAAGGTAACGATTATCTGAATAAACTAAATGAGGAATTATTGAATGAACTACAAACTGGTGGTGAGTTATTTTTATCAAATGCCATTATAAATGAAATGTATTGTTTAAGAGCTTGTGTTGTTAATTTCAGGACTTCAAAAAAAGATATAGAAGAAATAATTGATATAATAATAAGAGTAGGCAAAAAAACGCATTTAAAATTGTTGAAAGCAAATAAATAATGGATGAAAAACCAAAAATAATTAGAACTTGGAAAGGTTGGACCACAATCGAAAATGCAACCATTTATGAAAATATGCTTATAAATGAGGTATTTCCAACTGTAAAAAAGAATGGAGTCGATGGCTTGGAAAAAGTTAGTATATCAACAAAGGACGTTAATGATGAAATGGAATTTTTTCTAGTGCTCCAATTTGACTCATTAAAATCAGTGAAGAAGTTTGCTGGTGAAAATTATGAAATGGCCTATATACCTAACAACGCAAAACGTGTATTGAAAAGATATGACAAGAAAGCTGAACATTATGAGCTAGTAGGAGAATTAATCTTATAATTGTTCAATGAAGAACGTGTTAAAACAAATAACTGAGATAAAAAACAAGTAAAATCCCTTTAATTTTTCACTAACGGACTTTTGTATTCTACATCGTATATTAAGGCTGATTTGGCTATTGCAAAAGCTTGTCTTAGTAGTTTATTGCATACTGCTAGTAATGCTAGTTTTTTTCGCTTACCCTTGGCCACAATTCGCTCATATAAACCTCTGCAAGCGGTGTTGAAACATCCTCGCTGATATTCGTTCTGGGCGAATAGGACCAAAGAAAGTAACTGGGATGCACTCGTCATATACGAGCGCTAGCTCATAACTTTAAGACCAAAATAAAATCATTAAGGTCATATTAATCATTAATCTAAAATAACAATGGAATCCCTGAAAATAGTTTAAATTTGAATCAATTTTCAATAGAACTGATCATGAAATTCTTATTTAAAATATTTATTGGTGCAATACTTATTTTAGTGGCGTACTTATGTTTTGCTTACTTTGTCACCTACAGCGAAGGCGTTAGATCAGGTGATTTAGTTAAATTCAGTAAAAAAGGGGTGATTTTTAAAACTTGGGAAGGAAAATTAAGTCAAGGCGTATCAGAAGAGTTGCAATTCGATTTTTCTGTTGAGAAAGGTGACCAAACGGTGATCAATGAACTACAAAATCTTCAGGGTACGTTTGTAAAACTCACTTATATAGAGCGCTATCAGACCTTTTTCTGGTTAGGTGACACCAAATACTATGTAAAAAAGGTAGAAAAAGTTCATAAATCTGAGTAAAAATATATAAGTTAATATCTACAATAAAATTCGTATTACTACACCCAATTCGTTATAATCGCTTCATTATAAGTAAAGTCCACTTACTTTCACTTGTTTGAGATTATTAATTCAACATTCTTCACTGACGAGAGCTAGTCAGAAACAAATGAATTAATGATTGGTTGCGAAGCGAATGATATCAATTTTTAACTTGTATCTTACAACAAATCTTCGTGATGAAACTAAACTTAATATCCTGCTATGCGCAGCGACCAGATAAAAGAGCGATCGCTCACTGTATAATGGAAATTTCAACATCCATAAATGCGTCCTTGGCTCATGAACTTACGGACATACTTTTAGAAGGCGATGCTGTAGATATTGAAGTGAATGATAAAAACTCAGGTTCGGCTTTGAGGGCGTTGCGAAAACTGGATATTGATTACGAGATTCTGGAATAAAATTACGCGTAAGGCCAACTCGCGAGTTGTCTCTACAACAAATCTTCCAAAGCAGGCCTTAGATTCGCATATTTAAAACCAAAACCTTCTCCTTCTACTTTTTGGGAACTGACACGTTGGCTTTCAAATAATAGGATATGCATCTCGCCCAAAACCAGTTTCATGGCAAACTTTGGAATATTAGGTAAAATTAGCGGTTTGTTTAAAACACTAGCCGCCGATTTGGTCAACTCATTATTATTAACAGGATTTGGTGCGACGCCATTGTAAACACCTTCAAAATCATTTTGTATGGCAAAAACAAAGAGCGCTGCTAAATCTTCCACATGAATCCAGCTTTGCCATTGCTTACCACTTCCAAATGCAGCGCCTGCGCCGAATTTCATGGGTTTAACGATTTCTGGTAAGGCACCACCATCTTCAGCGAGTACCAAACCAATTCTGATTTTGGCTACTTTTGCGCCTAAAGGTTTAAAGTCATCTACAGCAGCTTCCCATTCATGCACCACTTTACCCAAGAATGTTTCTGAAATCTCGGTGTTATCTTCTTCGTAGTAGTTGATCAAACTCGTTGGGTAAATACCAATAGCACTTGCCGAAACCACTTGATCAATTTTGTAGTTGTGCTTTTTTATAGTGTCTTGTAATAGCTGTGCGGTTTTGGTACGGCTTTCAAGAATTATTTTCTTGTAGCTCTCCGTCCAACGCTTAGATATGGTTGCACCAACCATATTGATGATTTTAGTAACGCCCTCAAAACAATGGTGATCGATGTCATTGTTATCCGGATCCCAATAAAAACCTTTGTAATCGGGTTCTGTATCTAGTTTAGATTTTGAAGTAGTTAAGTAGTGCACCTTGATCCCTTCGGCATGACATTTCTTTACAATTTCCTGTCCAATTAATCCTGTTGCTCCTGTTATTAAAACGGTCATTTTTGCTTTTTATTTAAAGATACAAAAGGGAAGGGGCATTTGGGTGAAGTTTAGTTTTGATTTAACGTTTGGGGTTATTTCGTCAGTTCGAGTGTTTCGAGTATGCGAGAAATGTATCGAGAACCTTTTGTAAATTTGATACTTCTCGATACAAAATTCCAGAAAAAGGAATTTCACTCGAAGTGACGTTATGTGTTATGAAAATATTGAGGATTTACAATGTGGATATTTTGTCCTCCAATAAACTTAAAGATTATTGGCTGAATGTTTCGTTGCTCTCAACATTTCTCTCTTTCCAGGCGGTCCAGGTAAGCGCTCAACCGTAAAACCAACCGCTTGCATGGCTCGTCTCACGCTTCCTTTGGCAGAATAAGTGACTAAAACACCGTTTTCTTTCAACGCATTAAACATGATTTCAAAAATAGCTTCAGTCCATAATTCAGGTTGGACGCGTGCGCCAAAAGCATCAAAATAAATGATATCAAATTTATCTTTGGCTGTGATCTCCTTAAAGAATTTTTGTTGTTTTTCTAATTGAAAATTTGGCCTAATAGGATGAGGTTTCTCCCAAGACGTTTCATGGAGCTTTTCAAAAATTGCTTTATGATTGTTGGAAATAAGTTCAACATAATTAAGCTGATTAATTTCTTCCATTTGAACAGGATAGGCTTCAATACCTACATAATCAACATTCAAATTCAATTTTTCGGCTTCGATTAGAGTTAGAAAAGCGTTGAGTCCTGTACCGAAACCTATTTCCAGAATTGACATTGACTGATGAGATTCTTCACTGCGTTCAGAATGACAATCCGCTTCAACCGATACTGGATTTAGGTTACAATAAAAAAGCAAACCATGTTTTAAAAACACGTGGTTTGCTTCTTGAATGGCACCATGAATGGAATGGTATTGCTCGTTCCAGTCTTCTATCTGTATGGTTTTGGAACCATCTGATGTGGTAATGATTTTTCGCTTCAAATTTTATTGAATCAGTAGTTTTTTAATCTTAGAAATCGGTCCTGTGCATTCCTTTTTATGACAACTTAAACAATTATTAATCGCAGTATTGTAACGGTTTTTTAATTCGATATGGGAAAGGGTGTCTACCACAGCTTTCTGTGATGCTATAAAAACAGTCACGAAACTTTGCCAATTTTCGGTTCTAGACTTACCCTTAGTCATTTCTGCCGAGTGTAACTTTAATAAATCCAATGGTAACTGGCTTGGAGTTTCACCAGCCATAATTTGTGTTTTCAACTGCTGGTTGTAAGCGTACATCGCATTCATAAAACCTGCCATTTCAGAAGGTTGATACATCTCGTATGACACCTTCTTTTTGGTCGGTTCTTCTACTACCTTTTCTTCATTTTTACAACTTGTGAGTAATAGAAATGAAAACGTGGCTATGATTAAAAACTTATTGTTTAAGTAAAACTCCATCAGCCTCAAAAGAATAGGTGCGTTTTGGCTCTGTAATAGCTTCGATTTCTTCTTTGGTTTTACCAGCATCTTCGGCATAATGTCTTAATTCTTCAACTGAAGTTTCTGACACAAATGCTTTTCCATTAACTACAACGTCTCCTTCAGCGTTTAAAGGCATAAAAAACCCATAATCCTTAAATTTTACCATCACTTCATTTTCACCATCCATATCCAAAGTCATCCAACAGCCTTTGGCAGAGCAAACTTCGATTATTTTGGCTTTTATTTTAGAATTAATAGTATCACCTTCTTTCATGGTTTTATAATGCTCCATCATGCGTTCGGAGGTTAAAGCATCAGCATCATTGATTTCATTCCCAAAAGACGCATAAGCAATATCTTGTTTTGCTTCTTCAGTTTTCATTTCTGTTTCTGTAGTCTTTGTTTCGTTTTTACAAGATAGTATAGCAAAACAAATGGCGAGAAGAAGAATGTTTTTTTTCATTATTAAAGATTTTTAATTGAATTATTTATTGAATTACAAATTTACGCAATTTAAGGGAATGTAACTTTTTTTTAACGGTATCGATTATGTATTTTTGTTGACATCAGTTCATTTCTAAATCGAATTATTTATGGCGATTAATACACAAAACATCCATGTTGAAAAAGCAGAAACGTCTAAAATCACTGCTGTTGACTTTAGTAAATTAGACTTTGGTCGTGTGTTTACGGATCATATGTTTGTCTGTGATTATAAAGATGGTATATGGCAAACGCCAAAAATCACGCCTTATCAAGCTATGACTTTAGAGCCTTCAGCTCGTGTCTTTCATTATGGTCAAGCTGTTTTTGAAGGTATGAAAGCGTATAAAGATGATGACGGAAATGTATTTCTGTTTAGACCGAAACAAAATTTTGATAGACTCAACAAATCTGCAGAACGTTTAGCTATGCCTGCTTTTCCGGAGAATTATTTCTTTGAGGGTTTAGAAACCTTATTAAAATTAGATAATGAATGGATAAAACCAGGCGTAGGTAATTCATTGTACATTCGTCCGTTTGTCATCGCAACCGAACCCGCAATTTCGGCTTCACCTGCAAGTATGTACAGGTTCATGATTATTTGTTCACCTGCTCAGTCTTATTATAATGCTGCCGTACGTGTGTTGATCGCCGATCATTATAGTCGTTCTGCCAATGGTGGCGTTGGAGCAGCAAAAGCAGCTGGTAATTATGCAGCGCAGTTTTATCCAACGAGTTTGGCCCAACAAAAAGGCTTTCAGCAAGTGGTTTGGACAGATGCTGATACCCATTCATTTCTTGAAGAAGCGGGAACCATGAATGTGTTTTTTAGAGTCAATGACAAGTTGATTACAGCACCTACAAGTGACCGGATTTTAGATGGTATTACCAGAAAAAGTATCGTTCAATTAGCTGAAGATTTAGGAATTACCTGTGAGGTAAGACAAGTTACGGTTGAAGAAATCAAAAATGCCGCTAAAGATGGAAGTTTAAAAGAAATTTTTGGTGCAGGAACAGCAGCTGTTATTAGTCCAATTTCAGCATTTCAACATCATAATGATTTATTTGAAATCCATGGCGTTGGTGCCGAAGATTCTTATGCGAAACTTTTTAAGAAATCCTTATTGGATATTCAACATAATTTGGCCGATGATGTCCATGATTGGAGATACGAGGTGAAATAAAAAGCCCCTTTAGTTCCCCAAGGGAAAAATTATTATGGCATTTTCTTTGTATAATTTCGTATGAATAATATAATCTTGGTTAAAACTTATATTAAAAAGTAGTTGTAAGAATTTACTAAACCATTTTGTTTTAACCTTTTTTCTGAAAATCTTCGAACATCTTACTTATTTACTTTGTGCTTCCAACTTCAAACTTCAAACTATTTCTATCGCTCCAAAATTTCCTTTATATGCGGTTTAAAATAGTTTGGTCCTTTCAATACTTTACCGTCTTCTCTGTAAATAGGTTCGCCATCAGCACCTAATTTGCTCATGTTGCTGCGTTGTATTTCTTCAAAGACTTCCTCAATTTTATGTTGCATACCATGTTCTATAATTGTGCCGCATAAAATGTAGAGCATATCTCCTAAAGCATCAGCAACTTCAACCAAGTCATTATCGTTGGCAGCTTCGAGATATTCTTCATTTTCCTCGCGCATCAGTTTATAGCGTAACATATTTTTTTCGATGCCTAAGTTGGCTTTAGGTGTTTCGCGGTGGCCAATTTTAAAAGCGGTGTGAAATGCTTTTACCGCATTTATTTTGTCTTGCATAGTTCTATTTTTAATCCTTATTTTTGCATAAAAATAAGAAGATGTTTAGTACTGGTCAATTGATTTTTGGAATATTATTTTTTATTGCCTTTGTTATAGTGATCGCTTATCAATACCGTAAAGATCTTCGACTTCATAAGCTTCACTATAAAGGAACAGTTTGGATACTTATTGCATTTATTGGTTTTATAGCTATGATTGCCGCTATTAAGTTTATTTTTATGTAAGCTTATTTTTATTTGGTCATAAATTCCTTTTAATTACCGATTATTTTTTAACTTAATCACTTAAATATACCTTCCACTGGGTATGTTTTCTATTCATATTTATATTGATTTTTGTGTTTGGATAAAATCCGTATATGTATTTAAGTTTATCTATTCAACTTAAACTATAGCAATTATGACCATATTTCTGAGATCTTTTATAATTCTCCTTTTCACATCCTTTGGATACGCTCAAGAAACTACTGAAAGCTTATTTACGCAATGGAACAACACAAACTTAGATAACTCAATCAGAGCTGACGCTTATAGAAATCATATATATGCGGATTACATTGGCAACAAAACAGATAGTGCCTACGCCATGACTTTAAATTTGCTCGATTTTACAAAGAGGCACAAACTTTCTAAACAAAGAGCAGACGCCTTGATATTATTGAGTGATATTGAGCGGATGTTTGGTAATAACGATAAGTCCACTAAATGCTTAACAGAAAGTTTAAATTTATACAAAACGCTAAATGACAAAAAAGGTATAGCTATGGCAATTAACGGCTTGGGAGTTGCCTACAGAAGAATCTATAAACTGGATGAAGCCAAGGAATATTTCGAAAGAAGCTTGAAGCTCAGTCAAGAAATAAATGATACATTACTCATATCTAAGGCATTAACTAATATTGGAGGTATTTATCTATGGCGTTATAAAAATGATGAAGCTCTAGAATATTATGAAAAAAGCAAGGTTTTCGCCATTGCTTCAAAAGATAAGTTTCAAGAAGCGTTAATTACAATAAATATGGCTGCAGCTCTTAGTCAGAAAAAGGAATATGAACTATCTAAAAAGGAAATCAAAAAAGCACTAAGTATAGGTAAGGACATAGAAAATTATAATGTTTTGGCAAATGCATATAGAAATTTGTCCCAAATCTATTATAAGAAGAAAATGCCTGATAGCTTATTAGTGTCGGCTTATCAAATGCTAAGCTATGCAGAAAAAATTTCCTTAACAAACGAAATTGATGGCGCTTATTATTTTCTTTTTCACGCTTACAAATTCAAAAAGGACTTTGATAATACGATTAAATATTACGACTTAAGAAAGCAACAACGCACTACAATTGACGACATCACGTCCTCAAATACGCTCGAACGAATTAAAATAGACAAACAAAGGGCACAAGATAGTTTAGTCAACCTAACTCATACGCTTAAATCAGAAATGATCTATCAGAAAGAAAAATCAAATCTGATCATGGCTTGGGGAGGAAGCTTATCGGCAATATCAATTTTTGCGGTTTTTATTTTCCGAAACGTTAAAAGAAAACAACAAAAAGCAGAGCGAGAACGCCAAGAGCAGATTGAAGAAAAAGAAAAGATTTTAAAAGATCTTGAAATATCAACTATTGATGCTATGGTAAAAGGTCAGGAAAAAGAGAGAGAACGCTTAGCAGCAGATTTACACGATAGTGTTGGAGCAACTTTGGCGGCTGCAAAGTTACAATTCGATTATCTTATGAAAAATCAAATGAATACTGAGCAATCTGAAGAATTAATTAAAAAGACAAGTACCCTTTTAGAAGACGCTTACGTAGAAATAAGATCTATGGCACATGTAAAAAATTCTGGTGTAATGGCCAAAAACGGATTATTGCCAGCTGTAGAAAAATTATCTTCAAACGCATCGGGAATCAACGGGCTGACCATTGAGGTCCAAAGTTTTGGTTTAGAACAACGTTTGGACAATTCGTTGGAAATTTCAATATTTAGGATCATTCAAGAATTAGTCACCAATATTATTAAGCATGCCAATGCAACGAAAGGCTATGTTCACTTAACCAATCATGAAGAAAATTTAAATATAATGATAGAGGATAATGGTGTAGGTTTCAATCCAAAGCAGATTAACAGAAAAAATAATGGTATGGGAATCAATAGTATAGATAGACGTGTTGAACATTTAGAAGGTACTTTGACGATTGAGTCCGAGAAGAATAAAGGAACTACAGTAATAATAGACATTCCATTATGATACGATTAGCCATAGCCGAAGATCATCAATCTTTAATTGATGGTATAAAATTATTAATAAAATATGAAGAAGATATCGAAATTGTTGGTACTGCCAATGATGGCGAGAAATTACTTGAACTCGTACGTTTAAAAGAACCTAAAGTTGTGATTACAGATATTAGAATGCCTAAAATGGATGGCATTGTGGCTACAAAAATAATAAAAGAAGAGTTTCCTCACACCAAGGTAATTGGATTTACCATGTATGATCAGAAGGATGCCATAAGGCAGATGTTAGATGCAGGTGCTTCAGGTTATTTACTTAAAAACTCTCCTCTCGAAGAGTTATTAATTGCAATAAGGTCTGTAGCCAATGGCGTTCCCTATTTTGATTCTAACATTGAATATAATATTGATTCCAATACCCAAAAACAATCTAAAGGTTTACTTACTAAACGGCAAATAGAAATATTAGGACTCGTGGCACAAGGCAAAACTTCTCGAGAAATTGCCGACGACCTTTTTATTGGTATACATACCGTGGACACGCATCGTAAAAATATGATCAGAATACTCGGTCTTCACGGTAAAGGGGAATTGATGCGCTATGCTTTGCAAAAGAAATATCGGTTTTAGAAGATACCTTATTGGGTATACTTTTAACAAACTCAATTATCGATATTTGAAAGCGTTAGTTGAACCTAGATATTATGATAATACAAACCATTATTAAGTAATTGCATTGTCTATTTTTTTATTCATCTCAAAAAAAAGAAACATTAAATCTTGAAGACAAGACGCATTTATCGAAGCTGATGGAGCACCATCTATAACTATTACTTTTAAGCAATGTTAGGCATATTGTTCACTCGATAAAAAAAAATCGAATCCGTTGGTTAATGATAGAGTGTTCTTCAATAAGGCCCTTTGTTGGAGATTTTTGTCTTTCATTAAGTATATCAGGTCTTAGGAAAGTCAAATATGGAAATACCTAATATCAGGTATATTATTAACCCATTTTAATTTTAATCTTTGAAAGCGGCATTATATCTATAAAAATACTCAAATCATGGTATGATTTATATATTGAGCCCACTATTAACTAACTCTTATATATTATGAAGTATACTAAACTCTTAACCGCTTTTTTATTTTTATTATCGCTTAATCTGTCTTTCGCCCAAAGCTACGTTGGTCATTCCATAGATAATTATTCAGGAGTGCATGGCGTCATTTATAATCCGGCTAATATTGTAGGATCTAAAGTAAAAGCTGATATCAACCTTGTTTCTGCCAGTATTTTTGGTGGCAGTGATTATTTTGGTATAAATATCAGTGACATTATAAATTCCGATGGTGGATTTGATTTTGAAGATGACGCAGAAACATTTTCCAGTAATGCCAATAACTTTTTCTTTAATGCAGATATACTTGGACCTTCCTTTATGTTCAATTTGAGCGAAAAAAGTAGCATCGGAATTATTAGTAGAGTAAGGGCAAATCTAAACATTAATAATATAAACGGTGAGCTCTATGAAGCTGTTGCAGACGATTTTGATTCTGATGATGATTTTGATTTTGATTCCCAAAATCTTAACGGTACCATTCACGCTTGGGCAGAAGTAGGGTTAACCTATGGACGAATACTTATAGATCAACCAAATCATCTTTTAAAAGGTGGTGTGACTATAAAATATCTTCAAGGTGCAGGGAGTGTATTTATGAGCAGTCCAGGATTACAGGGTAATTATGACGCTTCTGCAGAAACACTTGATAGTCAAGGAGAATTAAATTATGGCGTAACCCATGATGTTGACGGAGAGGATGATTTTGACTTTAGTAGCCTAACTGCAGGCTTTGGCTTTGATGTTGGCTTTTCATACCAATGGAATTCTAAGACTGATACAGACAGTTTACTTAATTACCAGAAGCCTTACAAATTGAAAGTAGGCGTGTCGGTTACGGATATTGGATCCATAAGTTACGACGAGGCTGTTATCAATAACTATGATCTGAATGCTAATGTCAGTACAGCAAATTACGAAGAGGACGTCGAAGATTTTTTAGAATCTAATTATAACGGCGTAGAAACTAGGGAAACGGCAAAAATAAATCTACCTACAGCTTTGCATTTGCTTGTAGATTACAGATTGGCCAAAAAATGGTTTGTGAGTGCACAAGCCAATTTATCCATGGTTAAGAAAAACGCAGATTTAAGTACGTCCGTAATTAATACAGTGACCGTTGCACCACGATTAGAGACGAAATGGTTTAGCTTTTATGCCCCATTGAGTTTTAGGGAATATGGAGATGTTTCATTTGGAGGCGGTATTCGTTTAGGGCCTTTAACAGTTGGGTCTGGTTCGATTTTTACAAACTTGTTATCCGACAGTTCTAAAACTACAGATGTGTATTTGGGCTTAAAGATTCCGCTCTATAGATAATAGTTGATAGATAATAGTTGAAAGTAATACTATATTTTAAAATCCCCTTTATTGGGGATTTTTTTGTGAACCTTACTTACGTAATTTTAAGTGATTTCAGAATCTATTAAAATAGCAGTGAAAAAGATTTCTAAGCTTATGCTAAAATTGAAAAACGAATAAAATAGTATAACATAGTTCAGTTCACAATATAAATGCTGATAAATGATGACAATTTTAAAACTATACGATAATTAATTAAACACAGCACCTATGATATTTATAGCCATATTCATGTTCGTCAAATCTATTTTGTTAAAATATAATGAGCATAGACAAACAGAACAAAGAACAGATTAATAAGATAAGTTTTAAAAAAATTAATAGTAAAAAAAGCAGCCATTTTAATGGCTGCTCTCCAAATTATAATTTTCAAAAATATTAAGCTTTACTAGCCACTACATCTACTTTCAGTTCAATATCGTCACTAATGAATTTATCACCTAAATTATCAAAAAATGATTTAGACCCATATTCTACATTCCACTTAGAACGGTCAATGGTGAAAGTCTCACTTGTTAGTGTCATCATTCCATCTTTCATTTCAGTACTTACTGGAATACTAATATTATTGGTTTTTTCTTTTAGTGTTAAGTTACCAGAAAGCATCGTTTTTCCATCAACGGTAGACATGCCAGTGACTTCAAACATAGCCGCAGGATGTGATTCTACGTTAAAAAAGTCAGCACTTTTTAAGTGACCTGTTAATTCCGCATTCTTTTCGTCTTCAGCAGGTATATCATTAACCACAATACTATTCATGTCAATTGTAAAATTACCACTTTCAATAGAACCATCTGTAAGGCTAAATTGTCCTTCCTTAATAGCAATAGTACCATTGTGAGTTCCGGTTGGCTTAGATCCTGTCCAATGTATGGTGGAGTTGTCGGTGTTTACCATGTAAGTTACTGCCGTTTCTTTTGCCACAGCAGCCTCTTTAGCATCTTTTGTTTCCGCTTCTTTTGCTTTTTCGCCACAGCTTGAAAATGAAATTAAAGCAACTAGTGTAAAAATTTGTAAAAAATAAGTTTTCATGTTAGTGTTTTTAAGTTTTAGTGTTACGCTTACAAATATAACGATTAGACGGATGAAAAAATGATAAAAAAATGTTAATGACATTTTGACATTTTTATAATAATGGCAGTACTTTTGCGAACTAAGGTTGAAAGCTAAAAAAGAACTCGAAAATGAGTAAAAAAGATAAAGACAGTAAGGTTGAAGATCCTCAAGTTAAAGATCAAACAACGACCACAGCAGAAGCAGAAGCGGATGCTCCAAAAGAAATAAGATCTCCAGAAGAACAATTGCAAGATCAATTGGTCGCTGAGAAAGATAAATTTATGCGTTTGTTCGCAGAATTTGAAAACTATAAAAAGCGAACGACTAAAGAGCGTATAGAATTATTTAAAACAGCGAGCCAAGATGTTATGGTGTCAATGTTGCCTATTTTAGATGATTTTGAGCGCGCCTTAATGCATATTGAAGATGATAAAGAAGCTGAGGAATTAAGAAAAGGGGTGTTGTTAATTTACAACAAGTTAGTGAACACTCTTGAGCAAAAAGGTTTATCGAAGATTGAGATCAAACAAGGAGACACGTTCAATGCCGATGAGCATGAAGCGATAACTCAAATTCCTGCGCCTAATGAAGAATTAAAAGGAAAAATAATCGATGTTGTTGAACGTGGTTATAAATTGGGTGATAAGGTCATTCGATTTCCGAAAGTAGTTATTGGCCAATAAAAAATTAGATTACCACCGTCGTGGGAACAAATAATAAAGATACCCGATTTCTAGGGCAATGCATATGAAAGAAGATTATTACGACATATTAGGAATTAGTAAAGGAGCATCTGATGCCGAAATTAAAAAAGCCTATCGAAAGATGGCTTTAAAGCATCATCCCGATAAAAATCCTGATGACAAAGAAGCAGAAGAAAAGTTCAAAAAAGCGGCTGAGGCTTACGAAGTTTTAAGTAATGCCGATAAAAAGGCACGTTACGACCAATTTGGCCATCAAGCCTTTGAAGGAAATGGAGGCTTCGGCGGTGGCGGAATGAACATGGATGATATCTTCAGTCAGTTCGGAGATATTTTTGGAGGCGCTTTCGGTGGTGGAGGCGGAGGCTTCAGCGGTTTCGGTGGAGGCGGCAGACAACGTGTTGTTAAAGGAAGCAATTTACGGATTCGCGTTACTTTATCCTTAGAAGATGTGGCGAATGGTGTAGAAAAGAAGATAAAAGTAAAACGAAAAGTTCAAGCGCCAGGAACTACCTATAAAACCTGCAGTACTTGTAATGGTTCAGGTCAGGTAACTAGAGTGACCAATACCATTTTAGGAAGAATGCAAACTGCAACTGCTTGTCCAACGTGTGGAGGAGCTGGCCAGAGTATAGATAAAAAACCTTCTGATGCTGATGCCAATGGATTGAAAGTTTCGGAAGAAACCGTAACCGTTAAAATACCAGCTGGTGTAGTGGATGGTATGCAACTTAAGGTAACAGGTAAAGGCAATGATGCACCAGGTAATGGTATTGCTGGTGATTTATTAGTCGCAATTCAAGAAGAAGATCACCCAACCTTAAAGCGAGAAGGGGATAATTTGCATTACGATATGTACGTTAGTATACCAGATGCTGTTCTAGGAAACTCCAAGGAGATTGACACAGTAACCGGAAAAGTGAGAATAAAAATTGAACCAGGCGTGCAGTCTGGTAAAATATTAAGATTGCGTGGTAAAGGAATCCCTAGCATCAATGGTTATGGTAAAGGGGATTTGTTAGTGCATGTAAATGTTTGGACACCAAAGACTTTGAATAAAAAACAGAAGGCGTTTTTTGAAAGTATGAAGGAGGACGAGCATTTTGAGCCTAAACCAGAGAGCTCTGATAAATCTTTTTTTGAAAAAGTAAAAGATATGTTTTCATAAAAGCGCTCTTTTTAATAAAAAATACTATATTTGAATTATCGCTAATCTAATTAGCGGTAATTTTTCTTTTTCATAGCAATTTTTTCCCATCCTTATTTAGTTATAAGGGTGGGTTTTGTTTTTTAGTGAAACAGAATTTTGTGAAGTTGAAAAACTTCAGACAAAATACGAAGTTGAACTAATCCCGATGTAAATCGGGATCTCAAATCTATTACCCTAAACTTATTTCAGGGACTCTCAAATTTTCTAAATCATTTTATTGAATTCGTTTCAGAGTCTTATAAAATTAATAAAAAATAGTTTAGCAAACTTGTCTTTAGGACTTTGGTGCTCATCACTAGAAATCTTATTTTTAATGTTTTATCGGTTAAAAGGCTTTCTAAGAAGTCCTAATTTACCTCATCGAATCATCTAATTTGGTAATCAATCAGTCTATTTCTTCATTATAATTACCAATGACCTAACCATATTTCAAACGAGTTAAGGAAAAATGGAATAGTTATACAAATATTAAGGCATTTTTATTCAGAATCTATTTCATTTAATATCTTTACATCATAACCATACCTTAAAAACTTAATTATATATGAATGACTTATTAGTTGCTAATTCCGTTTCTAAAAATTTCGGAAAATTTAAAGCACTAAATCAAGTATCTATAGCTGTGCCAAAAGGTAGTATCTTTGGTTTGCTCGGTCCAAATGGCGCAGGAAAAACCACGCTGATACGTATTATCAATCAAATCACAATGCCAGACGAGGGGACTGTCCATTTAGATGGTCAGCCGTTGAAACCAGAACATATTAGGGATATTGGCTATTTACCAGAAGAGCGCGGATTGTATAAGTCCATGAAAGTTGGCGAACAATGCCTGTATCTAGCGCAATTAAAAGGCTTGAGTAAATCTGAAGCACGGATGCGGTTAAAATACTGGTTCGAGAAGTTAGAGATTGGTGACTGGTGGAACAAGAAAATTCAAGAATTAAGTAAAGGACAAGCACAAAAAATACAGTTCATCGTCACGGTTTTGCATCAGCCAAAATTATTGATATTTGATGAACCATTTTCGGGTTTCGACCCCATAAATGCGAATTTGATAAAAGATGAAATCTTACAGTTAAGAGATGAAGGTGCAACGGTAATTTTTTCAACACATCGAATGGAATCCGTTGAAGAACTTTGTGACCATATTGCCTTGATCCATAAGTCCAATAAGGTATTGGATGGAAAATTAAATGATATAAAACGTCAATATAAAACCAACACATTTGAAGTTGGGTTACAATCTTTGAATAGAGAAAAGGTATTATCTGAAATTCAAAATACGTTCGAAGTGCTTCCGGCAACCTTTAAGAATTTGAATGATGATATTAAATTGAATATTAAATTGGGAGAACAGACTTCGCCAAATGATTTACTCTCATTTCTAACCTCAAAAGCAGAGGTACATCACTTTATGGAAGTGGTTCCTTCCGCTAGCGATATTTTTATTCAAACTGTACAAAATAATTAAGAATGAATCATTTACCATTAATTATAAAGCGCGAGTATCTTACTAAAGTGAAGAACAAATCATTTATTGTAATGACGTTTTTAAGTCCTCTAATAATGATTGCACTCATTGCGGTCGTGGCTTATTTGTCGCAATTAAATAACGATAAGCAGCGCACCATTTCGGTATTGGACGAAACAGGTTATTTAAAGGATGTGTTTGAGAATACCGATAATACAACTTATTCCAATTTAAAAGGTCTAAGTTTTGACGATGCAATAGAACTTGTTAAAGAAAAAGAAGATTATGGATTGCTTTATGTAACTAGTGTTGATACGTCAGATGTGTTTTCAAATAACTTAAAATTTTATTCAGAAGAATCCCCTTCCATAAGCATTATATCTGGATTAGAACAAAAGATTGAAAAGCGTTTAAGAGATATAAAGCTTCAAAAAGATGGCGTCACACTTGCCCAGATTGAAGCGTCTAGAACAGATATCGAAATTGCCCAAGAGAGTTTTGAAGGTGAAAAGACTTCGAAAATAGATAATATTGTGAAACTTGCATTTGGAGGTGCGGCCGGTTATTTATTATTCATGTTTATCATTATTTATGGAAATATGATAATGCGGAGTGTTATTGAGGAAAAAACAAGTCGGATTATTGAAGTCATTATTTCATCGGTTAAACCCATTCAGTTAATGATGGGGAAAATAATAGGCACATCACTGGCAGGTATCACCCAATTCGCTATTTGGGTAATTTTGGGAGGGGTTTTATTGATAGTGGTATCTTCAATTTTCGGAATCGATTTAACCCAAGTCAATACACCGCAACAGGAAATGATGAACCAAGCGATGCAAGCGGACGGCGCACAAGCTATGGCAGAGAATTTAATAGCTGCCATTGGGAATTTACCAATAACTAATCTTATCATAGCGTTTATGTTTTTCTTCATTGGAGGTTATTTGCTTTATAGCTCTCTTTATGCAGCAATTGGTGCTGCAGTGGATAACGAAACAGATACACAGCAATTTATGCTACCCATCCTTATGCCATTAATTCTAGCGGTTTATGTTGGTGTCTTTACGGTTATTGAAGATCCACATGGTACCGTTTCAACGGTGTTTTCATTTATTCCGTTGACATCTCCTGTAGTTATGCTTATGCGAATTCCATTTGGTGTACCGATATGGCAGCAAGGTTTATCCTTATTGCTTTTGATAGGTACATTTATTTTTGCGGTTTGGTTTGCGGCTAAAATCTACCGTGTAGGTATTTTAATGTACGGTAAAAAACCGACTTATAAGGAACTATTTAAATGGTTGAAATATTAAATGATGGTTCAGGATATAGAACATATTGAAGAAAAGATAACTGAGAGTTCGGTTTGGAAAAATACAAAGGAATTCTTAGGAATGCATCTCGATATTGGTAAAGATATCAGTATTTCAATTTTTGATATCCTTATCGTAATTACGGTCATATTTATAACCACCTTAATTTTAAGGTTAGTGCTAAGGTTAATTACGCGGAATCTTCCAGCTGATGACAAAGGAAAATTCAGTGTAGTCTATGGCTATTTTAGATGGCTGATTTACGTCATCATTCTGTTGGTAACGTTACATAGTGTTGGTGTAAATGTAACCGCTGTTTTTGCGGCTTCTGCTGCGCTTTTAATTGGTATTGGTTTAGCACTGCAAACCTTGTTTCAAGATATTATTTCGGGTGTATTTATATTGGTAGATCAAACCGTACATGTTGGAGATATTATTGAAATTGAAGGCAAGATTGGAAGGGTCGAAGAAATAAAATTAAGAACTACAAGGGCCGTGACTATAGATAATAAAGTACTTATTATTCCTAATCATTTGTACTTGGAAAACAGCCTTTACAATTGGACCCAAAATGGTATGATTACCCGCGAAAATGTAACTGTAGGCGTAGCCTACGGAAGTGATGTGCAACTCGTAAAAAAGTTGTTGTTGCAAGCTGCAAGAACTCATGAGGCCGTTATTTCAGAACCAGAGCCAACTGTTGTTTTTACTGACTTTGGCGATAGTTCATTAAATTTTAAACTGGTATTTACATTAGCGGATAGTTTTACGGCACAACATCCAAAAAGTGATATTCGATTTGAAATTGATAAATTATTCAGAGCGCATAATGTTACCATTCCTTTTCCACAGCGCGATATTCATATTATCGGAAAGGAAAAATAATTTCAAAGAATTAAATATAAAATGTCAATAAAAAATAAAAATTCAATTCTAACTATAAGTTTGATCATGATGGTGTTTGCAGTACAAGCACAATCATCGGATTTATTTAGAATTGAATATCTAAATATACCGAATAATAACTCTGAAAATAGTATCAATCGCTTTCGCACGTTTTTTCAATTGCCTTTAGAATTTAAAAAAGACAATTATATAGTCGTTGGAGGCGAATATCGTTACATAGATTTGGGCTTGCATGATGTGCCGTTTTCAACTGAAGACCTTAAAAGTGTACAGCGTATAGAGGCTTCCTTGGGATATCTGTATAGTAGTTCAGGTGCTTGGATATACGCTATTAAAGCAGCGATGCGACTGCAATCTAATTTTGAGACCAAGCTAACTTCAGATGATTATATTTATGTCGGTAATATTTACGCCATAAAAGATAGAACAAAAAATAGAGAGGATGGAGGAAAACCAGATCGTCTAATTATTGGGTTGCAATATAGTACTACACCTGGTAGAAATTACCCTTTACCCATTTTAAATTATTATAGGGAGTTCCATCCAGATTGGACCTACACCTTGGGTGTGCCCAAAACCAATGTTCGCTATAAATTTGATTATGTTAACCATGTTCAAGCATTTTTAACCTTAGATAATTTCTTTGCCAATATTCAAGGCAATAAAATGGTCAATGGCAGAGTTGCTGAGAATATTTCAATGACGACTATTTTAGGAGGTTTGGGTTATGAGCATTATTTTACGGATCATATTATGTACTATGGTTATGCGGCTTACACCATTTCCAATGATTATCGATTAAGGGATAATGAACGAGAGGATATATATACCATCGACGATAAAGGAACATTCTACTTTAGAACAGGAATAAAAATTAAAATATAATTATGCCAAAAATATTAATAATAGAAGATGAAGCTGCCATCCGCCGAGTGTTGTTTAAGATACTTTCGGAGGAAAACGATTCCTATGAAGTTGAAGAAGCACAAGACGGTTTAGAGGGCATTGAAAAAATAAAAAAGGAAGATTACGACTTGGTTCTCTGTGATATAAAGATGCCAAAAATGGATGGTGTTGAAGTACTTGAAGCCGTAAAAAAGATAAAACCAGAAATACCAATGGTTATGATATCTGGTCATGGCGATTTAGATACAGCGGTAAACACCATGCGTTTAGGAGCTTTTGATTATATCTCCAAACCACCGGATTTAAACCGATTATTAAATACAGTTAGAATTGCTTTAGACCGAAAAGAACTCGTCGTTGAAAATAAAATGCTGAAGAAGAAAGTCAGTAAAAACTACGAAATGGTCGGAGAAAGTGATGGTATTGCACGTATTAAAGATATGATTGACAAAGTGGCACCAACGGATGCTCGTGTGTTGATTACTGGACCAAACGGCACAGGAAAAGAACTCGTGGCACATTGGCTGCATCAAAAGAGCGAACGCTCTAAAGGACCAATGATTGAAGTAAATTGTGCCGCAATTCCTTCAGAATTGATAGAAAGTGAATTATTCGGACACGTAAAAGGCGCATTTACCTCGGCAGCAAAAGATAGAGCAGGTAAGTTTGAAGCCGCAAATGGAGGTACTATTTTCTTAGATGAAATTGGCGATATGAGTCTGTCGGCTCAGGCAAAAGTTTTGCGTGCCTTGCAAGAAAGTAGAATTCAACGTGTGGGAAGTGATAAGGATATTAAGGTAAATGTTAGGGTTGTCGCTGCGACAAACAAAAATCTTAAAAAGGAAATTGAAGACGGCAAATTTAGAGAAGATTTATACCACAGATTAGCCGTTATTTTAATTGAAGTGCCTGCTTTGAATGAAAGACGAAATGATATTCCACTTTTAATCAATTATTTCGCTGAAAAAATTTCTAAGGAACAAGGGACTGCAAAAAAAACATTTTCGGATAAAGCTGTGAAATTACTTCAAAATTACGATTGGACCGGGAATATTCGTGAGTTACGAAATGTGGTCGAACGTTTAATTATCTTAGGCGAAAAGGAAGTTAGTGAAAGTGATGTAAAGGCTTTTGCTTCGAAATAAATTAAAAATAGAAATGAGTTGAAATAGTTAGACACGAATTTCACGAATTTTCACAAATATAAAAATCTTCGGATTTTTCTGTTTCTGACTTTTTTCCTAATTTACTATTCACGTATTTATTCGTGTTAATTAGTGAAATTCGTGTCTAAAAGTTATTCAACTAGTTTCATAGATTATCCGAAAAATTATAACAATTACCAATGAAAGACATTCATATAGACGATTTTAAAATTTCATCGAAAATCAACATCGAGGATTTACCAACGACATTTGATCTAGAGGAAAAAGAAAAGAAAATTGAAAAAGAACTCAGAAAAGTAAGTGAAGATTTAGCAGACATCCAAAACACCATGTACGCACATGGAAAATATGCCGTATTATTTTGTATTCAAGGTATGGATACAGCAGGTAAGGATAGTTTGATTCGTGAAGTTTTTAAGGAATTTAATGTAAGGGGAATTGTAGCACACAGTTTTAAAAAACCAACGGAATTGGAGTTGAAACACGATTACCTTTGGAGGCATATAAAAGCACTACCAGCTAGGGGAAAATTCGGAATATTTAATAGAACACACTACGAAAATGTTTTGGTCACAAGAGTACATCCTGAATACTTAATGTATGAGAACATGCCAAACATTAATAGTTTAGATGATGTTGATGATGCGTTTTGGAACAGAAGGTTCAACGAAATAAATAATTTTGAAAAGCATATCGCAGATAATGGCACTATCGTTCTTAAGTTTTTTTTGAACCTATCCAAAGGTGAACAAAAAAACAGACTACTAAGACGTCTCAACAAGCCAAGCAAAAATTGGAAATTCTCTCCAGATGATTTAGACGAACGTGAACATTGGGATACTTACCAAACGTGTTATGAAGATGCGCTAAATAGAACATCCAAACCACATGCGCCGTGGTACAATATTCCTGCTGACGATAAACCAACAGCAAGATATATTGTAGCTAAAATTCTCTATGATACACTAAAGGAATACGATGATATTAAGGAACCGGAATTGCCAGACCATCAAAAAGAGAATATAGATTCCTATAAAGCACAACTAAAAAATGAAGACTAAACTATTGATTCTAATTTTTTGTGGCTTTGTGACATTCAATTATGCACAAGATGATGAAGCTGTTTTAAAAACAGTTTACACAACATCATTAATCAATGGTAAAAGTTACGATTGGTTAGACCATTTGTCTAATGAAATCGGTGGACGATTATCGGGTTCTAAAAATGCAGAATTAGCAGTTCAATATACTAAAGCAGAACTTGAAAAATTAGGTTTGGATAAGGTATGGTTACAACCTGTCATGGTACCAAAATGGGAAAGAGGCAAAAAGGAAAAAGCCTTTTTTGAGGTTTCGGGTTTTGTGAAAGAAGTCAATATTTGTGCTTTAGGTGGCTCCATTGCGACACCAGAAGACGGCATTTCTGCAAAAGTCATCGAAGTACAGGGTTTGGACGAATTAGCCGAATTAGGAAAAGAAAAGATTGAAGGAAAAATTGTGTTTTTCAACAGGCCTATGCAAGCCGATTTAATAAGCACATTCAATGCTTATGGAGGTTGTGTGGATCAGCGCTACGCTGGCGCCATGGAAGCAGGAAAGTTTGGAGCCGTTGGTGTCGTTGTGCGCTCAATGAATTTACGCCAAGATAATTTGCCGCATACTGGCAGTATGAGTTATGGCGATTTACCAGTAGAGCAACGCATTCCTTCTGCGGCCATAAGCACAAATGATGCTGATCAATTAAGTAAGGCATTAAAGAAAAATAAAGCACTTCAATTTTACTTCAAGCAAAGTTGTCAGCAATTTGAAGATGTGCAATCCTACAATGTTATAGGGGAAATTACGGGAAGTAAATTTCCGAATGAATATATCTTAGTTGGCGGCCATTTAGATTCTTGGGATTTGGGAGATGGTGCACACGATGATGGCGCAGGCGTCGTGCAATCTATGGATGTTTTAAGATTATTGATGGCAAGCGGAATCAAACCGAAACGAAGCATAAGGGTCGTTTTATTTATGAATGAAGAAAACGGACTACGAGGTGCTACGGAATATGCGAAAGTGGCTAAAGAAAAAAACGAGAATCATATTTTTGCTTTAGAAAGTGATGCTGGTGGATTTACACCAAGAGGATTTTCTTTTGCGACCAATGATGCAAACTTCAATCAAGTTTTAGGTTGGAAATCCTTGTTCAAACCTTATCTAATTCACTATTTTGAATTGGGTGGGAGTGGAGCCGATGTTGGCCCTTTAAAATCGGATACAAATGTGTTGGCAGGTTTACGACCAGATTCACAACGGTATTTTGACCATCATCATGCAGCAAACGATACTTTTGAACATGTTAATAAACGCGAATTGGAACTAGGTGCGGCAACCATGACGGCTTTGGTGTATTTGTTTGATAAATATGGAATTAATCCCATACAGAACAAATCAGAAATAAAAGATTGAAATGTGGTTTGCTGAACTATTTGCAGAGCTATTATTAATTTTTGAAGACTATAAGTTTTGGAAGAAGAAAAAAGCACGGCGTAAATATGAAAAGGAGAATAACCTGCCCAAAAAGACCATGGTTTATCCTTCGACTAAAATTTATGTCATTGCGCTTGTTGTATTGTCAATTTCTGGCGGACTGTTTTTCTATTTGTTTACAAGAGATACAGATGAAAATAAAACGGTAAAACGATTAACAACCATTCAGACGCTTTTGGAAGCAGAAAAGAAAACATTTCAAAAGTATCCTTCAGATTTAAGTAAGATTATAAGAAATAATCCATTACATAAAAATTTACTTACCGATTCTTGGAATAATCATTTTCATTATGAATTGAGTAATGATGATTTAAATTATATACTCATTTCTAAAGGAAAAGATGGAAAACTGCACACTGATGATGATATAAAATTGTAATAGTAAACATGAAACATTTCGTACTTCTTTTAATAATACTAGTCACACAACTATCGTTTTCTCAAACAGACGAAAAATTACCATACTACGAAATTCCAGAATCTTCAGAAGAATTCTCTGCAGGCACAATGGCAGCAAGAATGGTAGATGCTTTGGGTTTTCGCTTTTATTGGGCTTCAGATGGTTTAACTGAAAAAGATTTGGCTTATAAAGCTAATGATGTTGGTAGATCGTCTTTGGAAACCATTCAGCATATTTATGATTTGTCTAGGGTTATAGTCAATTCAACTTTAAAGCAGTCAAATTTAAAATATAAAGAAGATTTAAGTTATTCAGAACTACGCTCTAAAACATTACAAAATCTTAAAACAGCAGCAGATATTTTAAGGGAAAGTGATGATATTTCGCAATTTAAAATCATATTTGGAGAACGGGAAATTCCTTTTTGGAATCAAGTTAACGGTCCAATAGCAGATGCGATATGGCATTGCGGACAATTGTCAATTTACCGACGCACTGCTGGAAATCCGATAAATCCTAAGGTAAATTTTTTCTCAGGAAAAATTAAAGTCTAATGAATTCTAAAGGTTATCTAAAACAAATTTATCCCGTACTTCCCGTTAAGGATGTTACTAAAGCTGTTGAGTTTTATGTCGATAAATTAGGGTTTAAATTAGCATTTACGGATACTAAAGACGCTAATGGCTATGCAGGAGTGACTCGAGATGGTATCGAAATTCATTTACAATGGCACGATGCTAAAGAATGGGTAAATGGCTTGGACAGGCTTATGTTGCGCATTTATGTAGAACATATTGAAGCCTTATACGACGCTTATAAAACTCAAGAAGTTTTTCATGATAACACATCATTAAAAGAAACACCTTGGGGAACAAAAGAGTTTGCTTTTTATGATTTGTATGGAAATGGCTTAACATTTTCTACGACCGTATAGGATTTAATTGTCGTCATCATATTTATCTTTTATTTTCATCCTAATATACTTGGATACCAATCTAATTCCCAATTTGGCAAACAGGATAATGGCAAAAACCATAACTATATTAAGTCCCGATATAAATCAAATATATTTACTTGATGAGTCGATATTAATTGATAAACGTTACAAATAACTTAACCACCATTTGTCTTTATGATTAGCTTTATACTTCATGTATGCATTACAGATAGGATAGAGAATAATAATAACTAGGAGCCACACCACATAGGTTACCCAAAGATCAAATCCGATAGTTAACAAATAACCAGCTTTGAACCGGTCGACGGTTAATATAAGTTCTTGCCAATGCTCTCCAAGAATTACCAGCCCAATCATTCCGATTACATGTATAACATATAAATGAAGAATGTAATAGAAGAAAGGAACGCGGCCAAATACAATCATAATATTCGTGAATCTGTTTTTAATCGATTCTATTCCGTATAGAAACAAGAGTGCAGGTGCAAGCGTCATCAAAGTGTAGATTAACGATGGTGGATATTTTGTTGTATTAAAAAATGACAAAACTGTATAGGTAAAGCTGTGTTGTGAAGACCATGGTTGTAAATCGCCATAAACATTTAGATACCTTAAAACAATAAATAGGGTTAGTGTTCCAATCCCCAATCTAAGCAACCATATTTTTCTAACTTTTACATTAAAACCGCTTTGATAAAAATGACCAAAGCAATAGCCTAATATCATAATGCCGAGCCACGGCAAAAAAGGATAGGCAATAGCGAGCAAGCTTTGACCATTATTAATGACCTGAAAATTAAATTGATGAATATAATACTACAATAGAGATAAGGGTTCGGTCCCTTGTTGCGTCATTCCATCTAATAAATTATGGCCAAAGACAATAATGAGTCCTAGAGCTAAAAGTAGTTTTTTTGGTAAATAAATTAAAGCAGCTAAAAGTGTCATACAAATACCAATAGCCCAAATGACTTGAAAAATATGTACGTTTAGACCAATATCAAAAGTCCAAGAAAAGTTAACGACGGTTAGCTCAATAAAAACTAGCCAAAGCCCTCTACTAAATAAAAAAATGGCAAGTTCGTTTTTAGATTTCTTTTTACAACCATAGAGAAATGCTGATGTTCCGGCAAGAAAGACAAAAACTGGAGCGCAAAAATGGGTAATCCATCGTGTAAAAAATAAAAAGGGCGTGGTTGTTTCTAAGTTGGTTGGGTCATCAAACATATATCCTGTATATGTATAATCCCTTACATGGTCTAAAGCCATAATGACCATAACTAGACCTCTAAGAATATCTATGGATTCAATTCTGGTTGATTTGATTGATGTCATGAGTCTTAATTGTTGAAATTAAAAGACTTAGGGAGAAGCTAAAGTATTGAAAAAAAAGCTGAACAACTAGATGGATTTGTGTATTAAGGGATCAAATCATGTAATAGTGATAGTTATAAACGATCTTCCGACTGGCTTTCCACAGAACGCCCATATTCTTCTTTATAGATTTTAACCAATGCCATAAAAATACTGATCAGTAAAGGCCCAAAAATTAAGCCGATAAATCCAAAAAGGGGAACACCGACAATAACGCCAATTAAAGTGACCAAAGGATGCACATTGTCCAATTTTTTCAGAACATATAACCGAATGATGTTATCCGTAGATCCAACCACGACAATTCCATAGATTAAGATTCCCCATGCCTGAAAGACATGACCAGTAGATAAGGTTAAGATAAAAACAGGTAGGATACCTACAAAAGTACCAACAAATGGAATCATGGAACCGATGGTGACAATAACAAACCAGAAGAGCGGATCTTCAATTCCAAAAATTATAAAACCAATCAAAGCAATTATACCTTGTGCCAATGCAACGAGAGGAATACCAATGGCATTAGACCTTACCATTGCTTGTATCTCTTTACCGATATCATTGAGGTTATCAGTATCCATGGGAATATAATCGCGTAAAGATTGGCGTAATTCTTTACGATTAGTCAGCATATAATACAACATAAAATACATTAAACCAATGGCGATGAATAGGTTAAAGGTATCGCCAGCCATACTTTGTACTCCGTTCGTTAACCAAGATGTTATACCTTGTGTGTCAATTTGCGAATTGATATCCACGCCAGTTTGGTTTTCAAGACGCCCTATTTGATCCTTAAAAGCATTTATTACTTTTTTACTATTACTTGCGGTATTGGAAATTTTATTGCCCAACATTAACCCGAAACCAGAAAGGGGAACAAGAATAATTATAAACGATCCTAACATCAGCGTTATTGCTGCCAAAGTTGGTTTCCATTGGTGTTTAGTGACCAGTTTTTTCATTAAATTCCTAAGTAAGATATAAAATGTAATGGCACCTAATACGCCACTTAAATAAGGTATCACTTCACGAAAAATCAAACTTCCAATGAGTACGATTAAAAGTAAAACAAAAATTTGACGTATTATTTTAGGCGCAATTTGTTTCATAAGTGTTCAATAAAGCTTCTTCAAAGATAATTGTAAACCTTATTCGAACGTACTTTAATCCAGCAAATAATTAACGCAGTTAGAAATAATTTAAATGGAATTATAAATTCACTTCAACCTGATTATTCATAAATCATAATGAAAAATTCGCGTTTTCTAATAAGATACGCTTTACATTCATTTTATTTTCGAATTGTATTTAGACTATCAATGGATTCTATTCTGTTATTTTTGATTGATGGCATGAGTCTTAAGTTTTGAAAATAAAAGACCTGAGAAATCATCAATATAGATATTTACATTGTAGAGATTCTTAATTTTTAATCTTTAATAATATGAGGTGTAACTAGAACTTTATTGAAAATTTTAAAGCTATCTACTTTTATCCTGTGTTTGGTAAAACTGATAAATTGCATCATAACACCCATTATAAATGGAAGTACAGCTATAAAGAGAAACACCTGGTCCCAACTAAAACTGGTTTTTAATACCCCTAATAATGTTGCTCCTGCCGCTCTTCCCATGTTAGAAATCGCCATATACAACGTGAATTGTGTCGCAGCTACTGTTTTCCAACACAGATGCATCGCTGAAGCAAAAATAGCAATGCATAAAAAGGTATACAAGGTTAAGTAGATTACTATAAATCCGTACATCACAGTAATACTGCTCCATAAATTAGTTGAAAATGCAAATACGGCAATAAGAATGGTTATAAGTGCCAAATAAAGCATTAACATTTTTAGCTTCCCGAAAAAATCTACTAAGTAGCCACCAATAAACATGCCTAAAAAGCCGGCTATAATTGAAGTAATGGAATACACCTGAGAAAAGGAAGTATTGGTCCATCCCAACTCTTGAATCGTGAATATAGGGAGTAGCGTATCCATTAATCCATACATAGTACCGATTATAAAAGAAGCTATGCAAAAAATGATACTGGATCTTAGTTTAACAACGCGATATAAACTTTTCAATATTTGCGACCAACTTCTTAATTGCGTTTGTTTCGATTCTTCAGCGGCCTGTCCTTTTGACCAAGGCATTATTTTTTCGCCAGGCCGTTCAGTAAAGCAAACTGGAACCAGCATAATTAATGCGACGACTATGGATAACGAGGCGATGGCCAATGTAAATCCAATACTGTTTATTAAGGCCGTACCTATTACTAATGATAAGGAAATTCCAATAGTTTTACTTCCCCACATTAATCCGTTGGCCCTAGCTTGTTCAACAGCAGGAATCACATCAACAGCCATGCCGTCTGTGGCAACGTCCTGAAAAGCTCCAAAAAAACTAATTAAAAAACCAGTAATCATAAGACCTGACTGATTATTTAATGGATCAGAAACAAAACCGATACTTAAGAAACTTAATATCAGACCGAGTTGCCCAAAAATCACCCAAGGTCGCTTTCTTCCCATATCGAGAAATGTAAAACGATCCATTAGAGGCGCAATAAATATTTTAAAACTCCAAGGAATACCAATAACACCAACGAAAGCTGCGATTTCTAAAGGCGATTTACCGTTCATGGCCAACCAGGCAGGAATAGCAAAAAAAGTTATACCCTCTGGAATACCTTGTGCTGTATATAGCGCAGAAAATGAAAAATACCGGGTTAAAACATTAGAGGTAAGGCTACTTTTGGCTTTTCGGTTGAACATGAGATTTGTTGATTTAAAATACGTTGTTGAAATTTTGTAGAGTAGGTCTAATGGGCATAAAAGATTCTAATCTTTTATAAAACGTAATATCAAATGGTTTTTAATGTAAGAAGCGCAGATGTTAATATGAAAGCATATGATATGAAATAATAAACAGGCAGATCAGTAATAACGATTTCCCTAATTAATAGCAAAGACTCTAAAACCTTTTAAAGTAATTGTTGTTATTACTGATACTATCTCCACATAGTGCCTGTTTATAAATTTATTGTAATTCTGGCATGTAGCCTAATTGCTGAAAAAGTGTTAGATTATCATAATACGCATCTTCTCTTGATGCTCTGCCATCTTTTTCAATCGTCCAAATGCTTAAGCCATGTGTTTTTATGGGTTTGTTGGTTGATTTGCCTTGAAAAGTTCCTGTGTTAGTGCCAGTACAAGTCCAATTAATAATGGCTTTGTTTCCAATAATTTTATAGTCATCTAATGTTACTTTAAAATCTGGGAAACCAGTAAAGAATACATCCATTAAATTTGAACCGTATTCTGCGGGACTTTTTGCAACTACAGTTCCGTTTGCTGTTCTCACCATATCATCAGTCATTAATGTAGCCATAGTCTTTTGGTCATTTGCATTCCATGCCTTGACTACAGCATCTATTGTAGATTTTATTGTTTTTTCATCTACAGACATCGCTTTTTCCGCTTCAATTTCCTGTAGCCCCAAAATAACTTCGGTAGGATCCCACATACCAACTTGTCTTACAATTTTACCATCAGCAAATCTATAGGTCAAATGTACAGGCATGTCTATAACTTTACCACTACCTTTAAGCGTAGCTTGCCAATCTAACCAAGCATTTACCCAAGTTTCGCCATCGTCAGTAACTACCATTTCGTATTCTGGGTCTTCCCCTGTAAATCCTCTTTTGGAATAATTAGCATCATTGGCTTTATGGTAGGCCACAAGTTCTGTCTTTGACATCGGATTCTTTTTGTTATTGAAAAACGTTTTGCTTGTGTCAGCTATAACATTCATATTATAATCTTTAGAGTTATAGTCTTCAATAACTTTTTTTACCATGTCAATTTCCGGCGAATTCTGTGTATATCGTGTGTCTTTTTGTTCACATGCTGCAAAGAGCAATATAACAAGACCTAATAAAAATAATTTTTTCATCTTTGGCTTTTTTTAATTCGATTATATTCCTAAATCTGGTCGTATATTACCTTCAAGTTCTTCTATTCTTGAGACCTTTTCAAATAATTCTGACATCAACTTTTTTCTTTCGTCACCTAATAGATCGTCATTTGCTGTTGCTTTGGCAGCCATATGGGATTCGTCTTTAGAAGCTACAGAAACCAAATAATATTCAGATTCAGTACCAAATCCACTCTTATAGACCCTGTAATGAAGCTTAGAATCTTTATCTGAATAAAGTTTTTTAACGGCTGTCAACTTTTCCTTTACAATAGTTCTGTTTTCTGGAGTAATATAAATTTTATATTGCTCTCTGTAGTTTTCACCTTCAGGTGTCTGTGTCATACCATTTGGCATATATGAAAGTTCTTCATCTAAGGTAATGATGTAATCTTTTTCAATATCATAGCACTTATCCATTCGGGTCAAAAGTGGTCTTACTTTTTCGGCACCTGCTTTTTTGTAGAGTTGAGCAATAGGTCCCGGTTTATCTAAATCTGCCATTGAACTGACTGGGCTTAAAAAATAATAATGATTATTATTGTTGCGCAGAACTAACAGATTAATATCATCTAGTGGATATTCTTTAATAAGTTCTCCAAATTCTTTTAAAACGGCTTCGTATTCCGCAGTCATAGCTGGTTTTACAACGTCTTCATGCACATGAAACTTTTGTTGTGCCGTCATACTTTTTGGTGCTAATAGCAACACTAGTGCTAGAAGCAGCATAGGTTTAAATATCTTCATAATTATAGCTTTTAAGGAATTATTTTGAACTCATACTCAAGTCAGTTTCTAATGTGTAGGTGTAGCTCCATTGCTCATCAATAACAGTCTTAAATTTTTCTTTTAAATCTTGGGCTTTAGCTTTACCATGTGCATCTTCATACAGTTTCCAAATACCTTCTCTATCGGTATCTAAATCCGCAAAATCCTTAAAAGGTGTAGACACAAAATAATCAGCACCTTCTCCACCCATAACACGATACCAGTAACCACGATTGTCGCCTTCTTTTTTGCTTATTGCAGAGCTCATTTCTTTCACAGCTTCTCTAAAAAGCTCGCCATCATTTACATCAAAATTGGTAACCCAAACAATCGTGTTATCTCCTAATCCCTCTTTACGACTAAACTCTGGCATAGAACGTGTTGTGTTTACCTCGGTACTTTCAATATAAGGTAGTATGAATTCCATAGCCATTGAACGACACGCTTTTCCTGCCGCATCACTTTCATCCATTTCTGCCCAATTTTTTAAACTCGAGGCCAAAACATATACATTACCTTTTCCTTGTAAACGATGCCAAACATTCCAAGTGTTAGTTCCCTCATTGTCTTTGTAACATTTATTCCATTTTTTTACCCCTTCAGTAAATTTTGAATTTTCCCCAAATTTAATAGTGTACTCAGTTAGCTCCATGATGAAACTTTCGTCTTCTTGAGCTTGTGTTGTTGTTGGTAGCAATAGAGCAAAACATGCTACGAACAAAATTGTTTTTAAGATCTTCATAATTAATAGCTTTAAATGATTAGATAAAACGAATTCCTACTTAGGATTCGACACAAGTAAGTGATAATCAATGAGAAATAAAACTGATATAGGACGAGTCTCTATTTATCTTACCCGAATGATACGAATTGTTTACCGAAGCCTATTTTGAAGATATATAGCCAACTAAATGGCTTGTAAATGCATCATAAATAGAAATCACTTTTTCTAAATAACGATAGGAGACGTTGCGATTTCATTGATTTGAGATCCTAAAGAATGAATGAGTAAAATACTCATAAGACATAGTCATTGCAATATTCATTTCTTTCTTATTAATATTTTGGTTTGGGGTTGGTTATGCTGCAGCACCAATTAAAAAGTCAAACTCTAAGAAGGTACCATTTTTATTAAGTTCTATCATTTTTCCGTTGAGTTGTTGGGTCAATAAACTGACTAGTTGGGTGCCAAATCCTGTTCCTTTTGGTACCAGTCCATCAATTTTTCCTATGCCATTATCAGATACTTTCAATTTTAAATGATTATCCTGCGTTTTTTCTAAACTTATAGAAATTAAACCTTTTTTATCGTCTGGGAAGGCATATTTCAATGCGTTGGTCAATAATTCATTTACAATTAAACCTATCGGAACAGCAGTATCCACATCCAAGTCTAAGTTGTTCATAGCACATTCAATTTTCACTTTGTCATCAGCATCAAACGTATCCAAAATGCCTTCGCTAAGGTTTAAGAAATAATCTTTCATTTCTATACTTCCTAAATTTGTGCCTTGATATAATTTCTGATGTATAATTCCCATAGATTGCACTCTGTTTTGACTCGCAATCATAGCATCTCTACTCGCTGAATCCTCCATTTGGGCAGATTGTAATGAGATGAGGCTTTTTACCATTTCGAGATTATTTTTAACACGATGATGAATTTCCTTCAACAACAATTCATTTTCAGCATTCTTTGCTTGAATGATTCTAGTGGCTTTTTTGTTTTTATTGAAGAAATAGAGTAGCGATAAAAGTAATAGTCCCAATAACACTGTTATGGCAATAATTAAATTTTGGGTTTTACTTTTTTGCTCAAGTAAAAGCGCTTGTGAGGCTAATGCTTCATCTTTCTTACCAGTTTCATATTTAATAACGGCTTCAGTTTCAAGATTGGCAACTTTGTCCTCAAGAATTTTTGTCGAATTCATTGTTGCTTTATCCTTATAGCGCATGGCATTTTCAAAATCACCAAGTTTCGCATAGGTGGCAGATAAATCTTCATAGGGTTTTATAATTCCGTCTTGACCTTTTGTTTCGTAAGCTTTCACACCAGCAGAAAGATGATTTAAAGCTTCATTATAGTCAGTGAGATGTAAATATACCTGTCCAATTTCGGTACGGTAAGTGGCGCAACGTTCTTCGCCAATATTAACTTTGCACAGTTCCCAAGCCTTAATGTAATCTTTTAATGCATTGGTGTAATCTTTAACTTTTAGGTAAATGTCCCCTCTGTAAGAATGTGCTCTCACAGGAATAAAGACTTCTTCCGGTACTTTCGTTTTTACAAGTTCTAAACAATAATCGGTGGCTTTATAGGCTTTTTCATAGTCTCCAAGTTCGCCATAACCGAGTATAAGACTAAACTGAGCAATGGCAGTGGCAGCATAATTTTCGGTCTTTTCTAAAATTGGAATGGCTTTGAGGGTGTATGCAATGGATTTTTCAAAATCTTCCGTTACACGATAGAGGACACCCAAAGATCGGTAAGCATTTCCTAAACCTTCTTGGCTTTTTAGTTCTTCGTAAATTGCAATGGATTTAAACAGCACATCTTGTGCTTTGTCTAATGCTTGCACATTCATATAATCTATGGATAGGGTTCTGTAAGTGTCCGCAATTTTAATTTTATCATCGCCTTTTAGGTAGTAGTCTAATGCTTTTTCGGTATGATGCACTACAGAATCTGGCGAAAATGTACCATTATATCCATGCCAATTGGCTAATTCTTCATGTACTTCTGCAATGGTTTTTATGTCTGATTCGTTTCGACTTCGCTTAAGCGTTTGTAATCCTATGCTATGAAAAATATCTAAATCCTTACCTATAAAAGTATTTTGGCGCATCCAAGATAAACAGGAGTCTATAGAAACTGTTTTGAAATCTTCTGAACTTGATATATTTGATTGTGAAAAACTAAGGCATGTTGAAAAACATACAATTAGACATGTGGATATGGTTTTATTCATAAGTCTTTAATGGTTGAATAAAAAGACTTAGGGTAATGCTAAAGGTATAAAAAAAAGCGTTGTGAATTACAACGCTCTGGTTTTTATAAAGATAGTTCCACTTGATTACTTAAAATATCGTCAAAAGTTTCACGTTTTCTAATGAGATGGGCATTGCCTTTATACAGTAAGACTTCTGCAGGTCGGTATCGTGAATTATAATTGCTAGCCATAGAATAACAATAGGCACCAGCATTTTTAAAGCAAAGAATGTCACCTTCGTTTATTTCCGAAATACGTCTGTTGTTTGCAAAGGTGTCTGTTTCACAGATATAACCAACTACTGAGTAAAAACGCTCCCGACCTTTTGGATTGGAAATATTAAGAATGTCGTGCTGAGAACCATATAACATCGGTCTAATTAGATGGTTAAATCCTGAGTCAATTTGTGCAAAAACCGTTGAGGTGGTTTGTTTCACTACATTCACTTTGGCCAAAAACACACCGGCTTCGCTGACTAAAAACTTTCCAGGTTCAAAAGCTAAGGTTAAATCTTTGCCATATTCTTTACAAAATTCATTGAAACGTTGAGATAGTTTTTCGCCCAATTCCTCAATATTAGTTTCAATATCACCTTTTTTATAGGGTACTTTAAATCCAGAACCAAAATCTATAAATTCAAGTGTTTTAAAGTTTTTAGCCGTTTCAAAAAGTATTTCACTTGCATATAAAAAGACATCAATATCGAGAATATCACTTCCCGTATGCATGTGAATTCCGTTGATATTCATTTTTGTATTCTCCACAATACGAAGCAATAAAGGAATCTGATGAATCGAAATCCCAAATTTACTATCAATATGTCCAACGGAAATATTAGTATTTCCACCAGCCATAACGTGCGGATTTATACGAATACAAACAGGAACTTTAGGATGTTTAGTACCAAATTGTTCTAATATGGAAAGATTATCAATATTAATTTGAACACCTAATTTTGCGGCCTCTTCGATCTCTTCAAGCGATACGCCATTTGGTGTAAAAATGATATCTTCTGGTTTAAAACCTGCTTTCAAGCCTAATTTTAATTCCTGAATGGAAACCGTATCAATGCCAGACCCCAATTTGTTAAATAATTTTAAGACTGAAATGTTCGACAATGCCTTTACAGCGTAATTTAGTTTCAACTGCTTTACCTTACTGAATGCTTTATTTAAACGTTTGTACTGAGATTCAATTTTTTCAGCATCGTAGACGTATACAGGACTTCCAAAATCCTTCGCAATTTGTAATAAGGTGTTATCTTTCATCTATTGTAATTCTTGAGATTCGATTTATTTGAAGTGACGAAAGTAAATGTAATCCCAAGAATAAACATAAAAATGATAAAATATTGCTATTTTTGCACAAATTGTTAAATAATTAACAATTTAAACGAGTATTAAAAAGTTGATTTTTTTTTCATGTCATGTATATGGTTAATTTTCCAAAGGGAAAGGTAGCATTTCGTTTTACCCTCAATGAATTTTGTCACGAATACACGAATTCACTCGTTCTTGGAAATTAAGACTAAATAATGGACTATCTATTTCACAAATGAAACAAACTATAGTCTGCTAAAAATTTTACAGACTTTCAGTCTATTACAATTTAAGATTCGTGGATTCGTGGCGAAAAAAACATTCGCTTCAAAATTAGTCATGTACTTATCTATTAAAATTTTAAATCTATGAAAACCATAGCCTCCTGTGTTCAAGATATTATCGTGGCAAGTCCTTTTCTAGAAGAAGG